>JAGTRJ010000029.1 GCA_018261755.1 Burkholderiaceae bacterium | reverse complement strand
CTTGAGCGTATAGCTCGCGCCCAACTGGAAGCCGTTCAGATTCGGGCTGTCGTAACGAACCGTGTTGCTGATGCGCCCTTCGAGATTGTCGCCACGCAGGTGCGTCTTGAACATGCTGCCAACGCCGTACTGCTCGAACGGATCGATTCTCCGGAAGGTTTCGGTCGACAGTTCATCGACCCGCCCGAAACGCACCTGGCCGAAGCTGCCTTTCAGCCCCAGATTCGATGCGCCTTCAAACGTCTTGCTGTTCGCGCTTGAACCGTCAAACAGGTTAAAGCGCTGTTCCAGCTGGAAGGTCGCCTTCAGACCATTGCCCAAGTCTTCCGTCCCCATGAAACCCAGCCGGTTATTGTATTTCTCTCCCATCGCCGCTTTGGTTCCCGTCGACTTGACATAGCCGGCATCCACCGTACCGTAAATCGTCATATTCGATTGGGCCTGTGCCAGACTACCCGCACTAAGCACCGCTGCTGCAACAAGCGTTTTCCGCATTTTTTACCTTTCTGACATCCGTTATAAAGTGACGCAAACCCGTAAAAATACTTTCATTTCCCGATGCAAAAGCGCGAGAAAATCATCCCGAGCAAATCGTCCGACGATACCGCGCCGGTGATATTGCCCAGTTGTTCCTGCATCAGCCGCAGTTCCTCGGCAAACAGGTCCAGCGCCTGATCGTTTTCAGCCGCGCGCGCCACCGCCAGATCCAGATGCTCGTGCGCATTCTTGAGCGCAATCAGGTGGCGCTCGCGCGCCAAGTACAACGATTCGCCGCTCGGTTGCCAGCCGGCGATGCGCAGCAGTTCGGCCCGCAGCAAATCAATGCCGGTCTTTTCGTACGACGACAGATAAACGCTGGACAGCCCTTCCATCACGTCCACCGCCGGTTTATGGCCGGACAGGTCGATCTTGTTCCAGACGCGAATCACCGGCACGCCTTCCGGGAAGCCGTCGGCGATTTCTTCATCGGTGCGGGTCGGCCCGCGGTCGGCATCGAGCAAGTGCAAGATCACATCGGCGCGGCCCACTTCGCTCCAGGTGCGCTCGATGCCGATGCGCTCGACCTCGTCGCCAGCGTCATCACTCGCACGGATGCCGGCGGTATCGATCAGGTTCACCGGCACGCCTTCGATCTGGATGGTTTCCATCACCTTGTCGCGTGTAGTGCCGGCAATCGGCGTCACGATGGCCACATCCGCGCCGGCAAGCGCATTCAGCAGCGACGATTTGCCGACATTCGGCGGCCCAGCCAGCACCACGTTCAAACCTTCGCGCAGCAGCGCGCCCTGCGCCGCCTGCGTGAACACCGCGTCCAGCGCGGACTGGATTTTCACCAGCTGCTCACCGGCATCGGTTTTCTGAAAAAAGTCGATCGCTTCCTCGGGGAAATCGAGCGTCGCTTCGACCAGCAGGCGCAAATTCGTGATTTGCGCCACCAGTTCGTGGATCGACTTCGAAAACACGCCCGACAGCGAGCGCGAAGCGGAACGCACTGCCGCTTCAGTCGAGGCATCGATCAAGTCGGCCACCGCTTCCGCCTGCGCCAAATCGAGCTTGTCGTTCATGAATGCGCGCCGCGTGAATTCGCCCGGCTCGGCCAGTCGCAGGCCAATAGCCACCCCCGCCTCGAGGCAACGTTCCAGCAGCATCTGCATCACCATCGTCCCGCCGTGCGCCTGCAGCTCCAGCACATCTTCGCCGGTATACGAATGCGGCGCCTTGAAATACAGCGCCAGCCCCTGATCGATGATGCTGCCGTCGGCACTCTTGAACGGCTGGTAGCTCGCACGGCGCGGCTGCAATGCCACCTTGCCGAACAGCGTCTGTATCAGCGGATCGATGTTTTTGCCTGAAATGCGAATCACGCCGACGCCGCCACGTCCGGCCGGAGTCGCAATTGCCACGATGGGTGAAGAATCAAAATTCATTATGGATATGCCTTGCGGTTGAATTCATGCACATCTGTGCGGAAATACTGGAAACGGAAACAAACGGGGAAATTGTAAGCGATGGACACGGCCTCACTCTTGTTCCTTCACAATGTCCGGTTCGAAAAAACACCATTTGATTTGCGGCCAGCGCACCTGCAGACTGTCCTCGACGCAGTTGATGGCATCGATCAGCGCACGATCGGATGGCTGCGGCGCCATTTTCGCCTGCACCGCCACCATCAATTGCTCGCCCCATTGCAGCGTGATCAGATGCAGCACGCGCTCGACTTCCGGCCGGCTTTCAATATGCGCGCTGATCTCGGCCTGCAATTCCGGGTCGGCCGATTCACCGGTAATCATCGCCTTCACTTCGCGCGTGATGAAACCGGCCACCACCATCAGCAGCAGGCCAACCATGATCGAGCCCAGCGCATCCCATACCGGGTTGCCAGTCACAACCGTCAACGTGACGGCGCCGAATGCAATCGCCAAGCCAAGCAGTGCGGCAATGTCTTCGCCCGCGACCACCATCAGTTCGGACTGCCGTGTTTCGCGGAACCAGCGCAAAAACGATTTGCCTTTCGCGATGCGGCGGATTTCCTTCATCGCGCCAAACAGCGACACCGCCTCGAGCACGACCGCCACGCCCAACACGACCATCGCCACCGTGGTGTTTGCCATCGGTTCGGGATGCGACAGGTGCGCAATGCCCTCCATCACCGAAAACGCGCCTCCCATGAAAAACAGCAGCAGCGCGACCATCATCGCCCAGAAATACACCACGCGGCCGTAGCCCATCGGATGCGCCCTGTCCGGCGGCTTTCTCGATTCGCGCAAGCCGAACAGCAGGAAAACCTGATTCACACAGTCGGCCAGCGAATGGATCGCCTCCGCCAGCAGCGTGTTCGAGCCGGTGTACAGCGACGCGGCGAACTTGCACACGGCAATCCCGCCATTGGCGCCGAGTGCGTACAGAATCGCCCTGAGGGAACCGTGCGAATTCGATGACATGGGCAGTCCAGAATCAAGCAAAACCATCACCTTATCGGTTGCGGCGGCAATGCGCAAGCCGTCCGGCCGCAAGAAATCGCGCCGAACCGCCATTCGTGCTTGGGCATCGCGCCGCTTCGTGGAATAATGGCAATTCGCGTTGATTTGCGCACCGCGATCCGGTGCCGCAGATATTGTTCCGACTCCCGCCTGGATGGAAAAGCCATGACTACACTAGACAAGAACGGCAGCAACCTGGCTGCCAAACCCGCAATCGTTACCCGGAAAACCTTCGACCAAGTGATGGTGCCGACCTATGCACCGAGCCAGGTCGTGCCGGTGCGCGGTTCCGGTCTTGATGTCTGGGATCAGGAAGGCCGACGCTATCTCGATTTCACCGCCGGCGTGGCCGTCACCAGCCTAGGGCATACGAACCCGATCCTGGCCGATGCGCTGTGCGCGCAGGCGCGGACGATCTGGCACGTGTGCAACCTGTACACCAACGAGCCGGTGTTGCGGCTGGCGCTGGCACTGACGCAGGCGACCTTCGCCGATCGCGCCTTCTTCTGCAATTCCGGCGCGGAAGCGAATGAAGCCGCGTTCAAGCTGGCGCGCAAATACGCCAGCGACAAGTTCGGGCCGAAGAAATCGCGCATCATTTCCTGCCTGCAGTCGTTCCACGGCCGCACGCTGTTCACCGTTTCGGTCGGCGGCCAGCCGAAATACACCGAAGGCTATGCGCCGCTGCCGGAAGACATCGACCACATCCCGTTCAACAACATTGACGCCGCGCGCGCCGCCATCACCGACGACGTGTGCGCGGTGGTGGTCGAGCCGGTGCAGGGCGAAGGCGGCGTGATCCCGGCCACGCCAGAATACCTGCAGGCGCTGCGCCAGATTTGCGATGAAAAGAATGCGCTCTTGATTTTCGATGAAGTCCAATGTGGCATGGGTCGCACCGGCACGCTGTTTTCGTACATGGATTACGGCGTGACGCCGGACATCCTGACCGCGGCCAAGGCGCTAGGCAACGGCTACCCGATCGGCGCGATGCTGACCACGGTTGAAATCGCCAAAACATTTTCCGTCGGCTCCCACGGCACCACCTACGGCGGCAACCCGCTGGCGGCCACGGTGGCGCTGAAAGTGCTGGAAATCATCAACACGCCGGAATTCCTCGCGCGCGTGAACCATGCGTCCGAACAACTGCAAAAAACCCTGCGCGGCATCGTGGCCGACTATCCGCACGTGTTTGCCGAAGTGCGCGGCAAGGGGCTGCTGCTCGGGCTGGTGATGGCCGACGGCTACAAGGGCCGCTCGAAAGACGTGGTCAATGCGGCCGAAGCGCAGGGGCTGATGCTGCTGGTGGCCGGCATGGACGTGGTGCGCATCGTGCCAGCGCTGATCGTGTCCGACAGGCAAATCGACGAAGCCGGCAAGCTGCTGCGCCAAGCCGTCGATGCACTGCTGAAATCCGCCTGAGCGCCTGCACTACCTCATCCTGACACGGACTTCATTCGCGCCACGCCGCGGGTGAAGTCCGCAGCACTATTCTGGCCAGATGCCAGCCGAATTCCGGCTGCGCCGCGCAGGCAACAAAAAACCCGCCAGGCAAAAACTGCGCGGCGGGTTTTGATGCGGCAGAGACGGGAATTACTTGGCCTTGGTAGCGGAAGCAATCGCCTGTTTCTTGTCGCCGGCAACAACGGTAACACCTTCCGGCAGAACCACGTCGCTGAGGTAAACCATCTGGCTCGACTTGATGCCGGACAGGTCGACCGTGATGAATTCCGGCAGATCCTTCGGCAAGCATTCGATATCGATCGCATTGATGGTGTAATGCACGCTGGAACCGCCCTGCTTGACCGCCGGCGATACGTCGGCATTGGCGAAGTGCAGCGGCACGCGGATGACAATCTTTTGCGTCGGATCGACACGCTGGAAGTCGATGTGCATCACCAGCTGTTTGTAAGCGTGCATCTGGAAATCGCGCAGCATTACCTGTTCGATCGCGCCATCGATTTCACGATGCCCGGGGTCATGCCGGCATTGCGCAGGCGGCGGCTCGCTCCGGTCCCCTGCTCAGTGCGTGCAAATGCAGTAATTTTCATGGTTAACACTCCAAAATTCGCAGGGACTGGCCCCACTTGGTAAATCCCCCGCGACCAGGGGATGGAAAAACGGCGCCGGCGGAAAGCCGGCGCCGGAAAAACTTGCGATTACTGGCCGTATTCGTCCATCTCGGCGAACAGCGACATCACCGAATCGCCGGTGCTGATGCGCTTTATCGTTTCGGCCAGCAGCGGCGCGCAGGTCAGCTGACGGATTTTCGGGCAGGCAGCGGCTTTTTCGGACAGCGGAATGGTGTCGGTCACGACCAGTTCATCCAGCGGCGAATTGGTGATGCGCTCGATCGCCGGGCCGGACAGAACCGGGTGCGTACAGTACGCCAGCACCTTGGTCGCGCCATATTCCTTCAGCACTGCGGCAGCGGTGGTCAGCGTGCCGGCGGTATCGACCATGTCGTCCATGATCACGCAGTTGCGGCCCCTGACTTCGCCGATCACGTTCATCACCTCAGACACGTTCGCCTTCGGGCGGCGCTTGTCGATGATCGCCAGATCGCAGCCGAGCGACTTGGCCAGCGCGCGCGCGCGCACCACGCCGCCGACGTCCGGCGACACGACCAGCACGTTGTTAGGATGCTTCTTTTGCAAGTCGCGCAGCAAGACCGGCGACGCATACACGTTGTCGACCGGAATATCGAAGAAACCCTGAATCTGGTCGGCATGCACATCCATGATCAGCACGCGTTCGACGCCGACCTTTTCCAGCATGTTCGCCACCACACGGGCAGAAATCGCCACACGGGCAGAACGCGGACGGCGATCCTGGCGCGCATAGCCGAAATACGGAATCACCGCGCTGATGCGGCCGGCCGATGCGCGTTTCAATGCATCGACCATCAGCATGATTTCCATCAGGTTGTCGTTGGTCGGCGCGCAGGTCGATTGCACGACGAATACTTCCTTGCCGCGCACGTTTTCGTTGATTTCGACCGTGATCTCGCCGTCGGAAAACTTGCTGACGGTCGCCTGACCAAGCGGGATACCAAGATTTTGCGCCACTTTTTGTGCCAGTTCCGGATTGGCGTTACCGGTGAAAACCATCAGGTCTGTGGGAGCCATGAGCGAAGCGTATTTGTGGCAGGGGAAGAAGGATTCGAACCTTCGCATGCTGGAATCAAAATCCAGTGCCTTAACCAACTTGGCGATTCCCCTACATTCTGCTGTCCGCCGCCATCAACGACGAACCAAATTCTTTGTGCAGCCCGCTATGCCCGCAGCAGAAAATCCAGCGGATGCCGCGCCAGTGCGCGCGCTTTCCAGGCTTTCCACTCACCGGGAACCTTTCCAAGCGCTTCGTCTGCCGCTGCCTCGTCATGAAACGGGCAAAACACGCAAGCGCCAGAACCGGTCATCCTGGCATTCCCGACCCGGCCGAGCCATTCAATCGCTGCGGCCACCTGCGGAAACAGCCTGCAGGCGACGGGTTGCAAATCATTTCTCCCAAAGCCACCCGATTCGTTACCAAATCCTGTGCCGCCTTTGGAAAAGTCCGTAATTCTGACCGATTTCGAATCCCTTGTCAAATCCCCTGCGGCAAAAATTGCTGCCGTCGGGATCGACACCCCCGGTTCAAGCACCAGATACCAGCAATCCGGCGTTTCGACCGCCGCCAGCTCCTCGCCCACACCCTCGGCAAACGCATTGCGGCCGAAAATGAAAAACGGCACATCCGCCCCGAGCTTCAGCCCCAGCGCCATCAGTTCGGCGCGGCCAAACCCCGCCTGCCACAGGTGATTGAGCGCCATCAGCGTCGTGGCCGCATCGGACGAACCGCCGCCGAGGCCGCCGCCCATCGGCAAGCGCTTGTCGATCGCGATCTCCACTCCCGGCAAGCGCCTGCCCAGACGCTCGCCGGCCGTAGCCTGCAGCAGTCGGGCCGCGCGCACCGTCAGGTCGGATTCCGCCGGCACGCCGGGAATGTCGGTCACGCGGCGAACCTCGCCATCGTCGCGCAGCGTGAAGTGCAGCGTATCGCCATAATCGAGCAGTTGGAACACCGTCTGCAGCAGATGATAGCCATCCGGCCGCCGGCCGGTAATGTGCAGGAACAGGTTCAGCTTCGCCGGCGCGGCGCAATTGCGCAGGCTGGTCGGCAAAACGAGCGGCGCCGGCATCGTCATCGCGCCCCCGGCTGCCAGTCGTCAATCACCAGCCGCAGCGAAATGCCGCCGTCATCCGCCGGCCGTTCGAGATCAATGCGCTTCGGGCGCGGCGCATCGCCATCCCGCTCCCAGACCGGATAATTCAGCCGCCAGCCATCCGCCGCAGTCGCCTGCTCGCGCCCCGGAGCGGCGACGAAGCGGCCACCATCGGCCAGCCGTGCGCAGCCCTGCAGCCAATCGCGCAGGCCGGATACCGGCAACGGCCAGCCGAGCGCCTGCGCCGCCAGCGCATCGGCGTCGGCGGCCACGCGCGGCGGCTGATCCGCCAGCGTCAGCATCGCCCGCCCCGGCGCCAGCTCTATCGTCGCCAGCGTCTGCCCCAACAGCGACAGCAGCGTGATGCTGGCACGCAGCCCCGCCTGGCGCCAGCGGAAACTGCCGTGCGCCGCCTCTTCGCGCCCATCCTGCCAGTAGCGCACCGAGAACCGGCCAGCGAGTTCGATGTCGCCAACGCAGGCGCGCGGCGCGGCGGATGGCGCAGGCGTGTCCGGCGTCACCGCAACGCAACCGGAAAGCGCCAGAAAAACCGCAAAAAACAGGGAGTATATGAAAAAATTACGCATCTGTGCAGGATATTCCGCGACGTTTTACAAATACTGCACGGAGTATATTTTCACCATCATGGCGCGACTTTCAGCCGCTTGAGTGTGCTTTTCAGCGCATCATTGCCCGGATCCTTGGCTGCCGCGGCGCGCCACAGCTTCCTGGCTTCATCCTGCTGGCCCTTGTGCCACAGCACTTCGCCCAGATGCACCGCGATTTCGGCATCACCACGCTTGCCCAGCGCGCGCCGCAACAGCTTTTCGGCTTCATCGATCTTGCCCAGACGGAACTGCACCCAGCCCATGCTGTCGAGAATGAATGCATCTTCCGGCGCCAGCTTGAGCGCGTGTTCGATCAGCTCCTGCGCTTCCAGCAGACGCAGATTGCGGTCGGCCAGCGAATAGCCGAGCGCGTTGTAAGCGTGGAAGTTGTTCGGCTCAAGCGCGATGATCAGCCGCAGCGAGGTCTCCATCTCCACGATCCGGTCCAGCTTTTCCGCCACCATCGCATAGTCGTACAGCAGGTTGGTGTTTTTCGGATACTGCTTCAGTCCGGCTTCAAGCACCGCCATCGCCTGCGGCAACTGGTTCGCGTCGCGCAGCAATTGCCCGTGCGCCATGATCAACTGCACCTGACCGGCTTCATCCTGCGCTTCGGTTTCGCTCAGGATCTTGCGCGCGCTGCCAATCTCGCCCCGCTTGGCGGCAATCTGCGCGCGCTTGATGCGGGCGCCGACATAGGCAGCCTGATTGCCCGGCTGCTGTTCAATCTGTTCCAGCCATTTGAGTGCCGTATCGATATCGCCGCGCTCGTCCGCCAGTTGCGCCAGCAGCAGCAGCACCTGCGTCTGCTCGCGCTCGACACTCTTTTGCGAACCTGCAGCTTCAACATAGGCCGCCAGATAGCGCTCGGCATTTCTGGCATCGTTCGCCTGCGCCGACAGCAGGCCCAGCGAATACAGCGACACCAGATCCTTCGGCTGCAGCTCGAGCAGCGCCTCGAATTCATGCCGCGCCACGTCGTATTTCTTTTGCGCGATCAACACCCGCGCATACGCGATGCGCACGTCCCGCGCCTGCGGATGGGCGGCAATGAAATCGGCCAGCACCTTTTCCGCGTGGTCGGCATCGCTGCTCGCCTGCGCCAGCGTCAGCGCGGCCAGTTCGGAATCCGGCTTGATCGCCAGCGCCCGCTGTGATTCCTGCGTGGCCCGCTCGCGGTCGCCCTTGTTATACGCCCCCTGCGCCAGCGCGATGTGGGCTTCCGGCGTGTTCAGATAGGGCTTGAGCAATTCCTCCAGCAGCGAGAACGCCTTTTCCTTGTCGGTCACGCCCGCCAGCAGCCGCTGAATCTGGAACATCACGATCGCCCGATCCTGCGGCCGCGCCTCCTTCAACTGGCGCGCCAGCACCGGCTTTGCTTCCGTCAGCTCGCCGCTGAGCAGCACGAAACCGAGAAAATACCGCGCCGCCTCGTCCGAATGCGGCGCCAGTTCGCGCCACAGCCGCACCGCGGCCAGCGCCTCGCCCGGACGCTGCACGGCGGCCGCCATTTCCGCCGCGCGCCGCGCAATGCGGGGATCGCGCGTCTGCTTGGCCACGCTCATCGTCGTGTTGTAGGCCGCTTTCCAGTAACCGCGCTGGAATGCCAGATCGGCCGACAGCAGCTTGAACAGGATTTCTCGCGTCAGTTGCACTTCAGGCAGCGGATCGGCCGCCTGCCCCTTGCCTGCGTCTGGTTGTGCGGTAACGGCGGCCGGCTTTTCCTGCGGTTTATCCTGCGCCCATGCCTGCGCTCCACCGATCGCGGACAATGCTGCCGACAGGATTACAATCAACAGTGTGTTTTTCAAGTGAGCTCCCGTAACGGAGAAGAATTCAACCGGCCTGATTTTACGCCCTTGTTGTGCGCCCATGCCGGCTGCGTTGCCAACGAATCATATTGTATCCATATGCCAGAATTGCCAGAAGTCGAAATCACGCGTCGCGGCCTGGCGCCGCATGTCGAGGGCCGCGCGATCACCGGCGTCGTGCTGCGCCGCAGCGGTTTGCGCTGGCCATTTCCGGATGAGCTAGCGGCACTGCTGACCGGACACACCGTGCGCCGCACCGGCCGGCGCGGCAAGTTTCTGCTGCTGGGGTTCGACCACGGCACGCTGATCATCCACCTCGGCATGTCCGGCCGCCTGCGCGCATTGCCGGCGGCCACGCCGGCCGGCAAGCATGACCACATCGACCTGCTGTTTGGCGATCAGGCTGTCAGGATGACCGACCCGCGCCGCTTCGGCGCCGTGCTGTGGCATCCGGCTGGAACGGTGCCGGTGGAACAGCATCCGCTGCTGGCCAACCTGGGAATCGAACCCTTCGACCGGGCTTTCAACGGCGAATATTTGTATCAAAAATGCCGCAATCGCCGCGCCGATATCAAACTTACATTGCTTTCTAGCAAAATCGTCGTCGGTGTTGGTAATATATACGCGTCGGAAAGCCTATTCGTCGCGGGGATCGACCCCAGAACGCCGGCGCAACGGATAACGCGCAAGCGCTGCGACAGGCTGGCCGAAGCGATTCGTTCGGTACTGGGTGAAGCGTTGCGGCAAGGCGGCAGTTCGCTGCGCGATTTTATCGGCGCAGACGGCCAGCCGGGTTACTTCCAGTTGCACTGCCAGGTGTACGGTCGCGCGGGACAGCCTTGCCATCAGTGCGGCGCTGCCATTCGCCAGATCAGCCAGGGACAGCGTTCGACGTTTTATTGTGCTAATTGTCAAAAAAAGGCAACACGATCGTAGTAGCATGCTCGGTTGGTGTGCTTGGTGGTTTTTCAACATACAGCGAGATTGGGGCTAAAGTGAGCAATCTGGTCCAGCAATTCAAGGAATACAGCGAGTGGCGCAAAGGTCTGGTGACGGCGCTGGAACAGTACCGTCAGGCGCTGGATGCCGCCGGGTTGTCCGATGCTAGCAGCAATCAACGCTTCCACAACATGCTTGGCCGGCTGGCCGATGACAAGCTGTCGATCGCGTTCGTGTCGGAATTTTCACGCGGCAAATCCGAGCTGATCAATGCAATTTTCTTCGCCGGCTACGGCAAGCGCATCGTGCCGTCGTCCGCTGGCCGCACGACCATGTGCCCAACCGAGCTGATGTACGACGAAACGCTGCCGCCATCGATCCGGCTGCTACCGATCGAAACCCGCGCCAGCGCCGGTTCGACCAGCGATTTCAAGTTGCAGGGCCACGTCTGGACCGTGTATCCGCTGAACGTCACCTCCGCTGACGGCATGATGGAAGCGTTCAATCAGGTCAGCATGACCAAGCGCGTTTCGATTGATGAAGCCAAATCCTACGGTCTGTACGACGAGGACGATCCGGATGCCGGCCTCTCCGTCGGCGAAGATGGGCTGGTTGAAATTTCGCTCTGGCGCCACGCGATCGTCAATTTCCCGCACCCGCTGTTGAAGGAAGGCCTGGTGATTCTCGACACGCCGGGCCTGAACGCGATCGGTACCGAACCTGAACTGACGCTGAATTTGATCCCGAACGCGCACGCGGTACTGTTCATCCTCGCGGCCGACACCGGCGTGACCAAGAGCGACATCGATGTGTGGAAAGAGCATATCGGCGCAGGCGCGGGCCGGATGGTGGTGCTGAACAAGATCGACAGCATGTGGGACGAACTGCGCACTGAAACAGAAATCGAACGCCAGATCAACAGCCAAGTGACCAGCGTCGCCAGCATGCTCGGCCTGCAGGAAAAGCAGGTGTTCCCGGTTTCGGCGCAAAAGGGGCTGGTGGCGAAAATCGGCAATGACGGCGAACTGCTTGGCAAAAGCCGCCTGCCACTGTTGGAAAATGCATTGTCGTCGGAACTCATTCCGGCCAAAAAGGACATCATCCGCGCGCAACTGGTTGCCGAAATCAATGCGCTGATTGACTCGAAACATGCGCTTCTGGCGGCGCGCACCCGCGGCGCGGTCGAGCAGCTGTTCGAGCTGAAGAGCCTGCGCGGCAAGAATGCGAACGTGATCCAGCACATGATGAAGCGGCTGGACGCAGAGAAAAAGGATTTCGACGGCAGCCTGCTGAAATTGCAGGGCACACGCGGCGTGTTCGCGCGGCTGTCGGCAGACGTCTTCACCAGCCTCGGCATGGAAGTGCTGAAGGAAACGATCAGCCATACGCGCGACGCGATGAGCAACAGCCGCTTCTCGACCGGCCTGCGCGGCGCGGTCAAGCAATTCTTCGACGAAACCCGCACCAACCTGGAACTGTCAGACCAGAAAATTTCCGAGATATCCGAAATGATGGGCGTGATGTACCGCAAATTTTCCAACGAGCACGGGCTGGCCGTATCGATGCCAATGCCGTTCTCGATGGAAAAATACCGCAAGGAACTCGATCAGATCGAGGTTGCCTACCAGAAGCAGTTTGGCACGGCAACGCTCCTGACCACTTCCCGCGTGGTGCTGATGCAGAAATTCTTCGATTCAATCGCCTCACGCGTCAAGCACAGCTTCCTGCAATCGAATCGCGATGTCGAAGCCTGGCTGAAAGTCGTAATCGCGCCGCTGGAAGCACAGATCCGGGAGCACAAGGAACAACTGAAACACCGACAACAGTCGGTGCAGCGCATCCACGTGGCGATTGACAGCCTGGAAGAAAAAATCGATGCGCTCGAACACCAGAAATCAGACACCGAAGCGCTACGCGGCAAGCTGGCGGTGCAGGAAGACGTGCTGAAAACGGCCATTAGCGGCAACCCCGTTCCGCTGGAGGCAGCCGCCTGACAGGGTGCCCGGTGGATTTAGCCGCACGTTTGATCCGCTGGCAGCAGCGGCATGGCCGTCACGACCTGCCGTGGCAAAACACGCGCGATGCGTACCGCATCTGGCTGTCCGAAATCATGCTGCAGCAGACGCAGGTCGCGACCGTCATTCCGTACTTCCAACGCTTCATTGAACGCTTTCCCGATGTCTTTGCTCTCGCGGCTGCGTCGCAGCATGAGGTGATGGCGCTGTGGAGCGGACTGGGCTACTACTCGCGCGCGCGCAACCTGCACCGTTGTGCGCAGCAAATCGTCACTGATTATCACGGCATTTTCCCGTCCGACCCCGCGCTGCTGGCCAGCCTTCCCGGCATTGGCCGCTCGACCTCGGCCGCGATCGCCGTTTTTTCCGCTGGCGCGAGGGCCGCGATCCTCGATGGCAACGTCAAGCGCGTGCTGTGCCGCGCCTTCGGCATCGACGGTTATCCGGGCGAAAAAACGATTGAAACGGCGCTATGGCAACGGGCTGAAACGCTGCTGCCGAAGAAAAACATTGAAGCCTACACTCAAGGCTTGATGGATCTGGGCGCGACCGTCTGCACCCGCAGCAAACCCGATTGCCCTGCCTGCCCACTGGCGGCGCAATGCATCGCGCTGGCAACCGGCCGCGTGGCCGAACTGCCGCAGCGCAAGCCGAGGAAGGAAACGCCGGAAAAGCAGGTGACGATGCTGCTGGTGCTCGACAACCATCAGGTATTGCTGCTGCGCCGGCCGGAATACGGCATCTGGGGCGGCCTGTGGTCGCTGCCGGAAATGGAAACAGATGATCCAGCCGCAGTTGAACAGATGGCCACCGCTTTCGGCCAGGTTGCAAGCTGCCAGCCGTTGCCCTCCTTTTCCCATGCCTTCACCCATTTCCGCCTGAGAATTTCACCGTGGCTGCTGCGGCTTGAACGCCGCGCAACGCTAGCGACACAGCAGGAAATGGTCTGGCACGATCTCGCCCGGCTCGATGACGCGCCGCTGCCGGCGCCAGTGAGGAAACTGCTGCAGGAATTCAAGCCAGATCGCGGTGCCGCACCAGCACCTGCTCGCGCGCGCTGAAATACTGCGCCAGCCGCTCGGCGATATAGACCGAACGGTGCTTGCCGCCAGTACAGCCAATGGCTATCGTCAGGTAGCTGCGGTTGTCGTTCTTGAACGAAGGCAGCCATTTTTCGACGAAGGCGCGAATGTCGTCCATCATCGCGGCCACCTCGGGCTGGCTGTCGAGAAACGCGGCCACGTCCGCATCCCTGCCGGTCAACGGCCGCAGCGCCAGATCGTAATGCGGATTCGGCAGCGCGCGCACATCAAACACTAGCGCCGCATCCTGCGGCACGCCCTGCTTGAACGCAAATGATTCGAAATACAGCGTCAGCGGCGCGCGTTCGAGATCGACGAATTCCTTGACCCAGTTGCGCAACCGGTTGGCGCTCATGCCAGAAGTGTCGATCACATGCCCGAGCGTTTCTATCGGCCCGAGCAACTCGCGCTCGGCGCGAATCGCCTCGACCAGCGTGCGCGAGGCGACATTGTCGCTGCCGCGGTGCGACAGCGGATGGCTGCGGCGCGTTTCGGAAAACCTCGTGACCAGCGTCTGCGTATCGGCGGTCAGGAACAGCACCTTGACGTCATTCCCGTCCTGCTGCAACTGGCGCACGTTCTCCGGCAAATGCGACAGCAAGGCCGCGCTGCGCGAATCAACTGCGACCGCCAGCCGCGGCGTATCGCCATTCATGAAGGTGGCCACCAACTTTGACAGCAGCAGCGGCGGCAGGTTATCGACGCAAAAATAGCCGGCATCCTCAAGCACGTTCAGCGCCACCGATTTGCCTGAGCCTGAAATGCCGGTGATGAGAACGATATGCATCGCTTAGCCCGAAGTCATCGCCCGGCGCTGCCGTTCGGCAAAATCTTCCAATGTATTGATGCCGCGCAGTTGCAGGATGGTGTTGCGCACCGCCGCCTCGATCAGCACCGCCATGTTGCGGCCGGCTGCAACCGGAATGCTGACCTTGCGGATCGGCAAGCCAAGCACTTCTTCCGTGATGTGCTGCATTTGCAGCCGCTCGACATTCTGGTCGAAGCCCGCATTGCGCGTCAGGTTCACAATCAGCTTCAGCCGCATCCGGCGGCGCATTGCCGCCTCACCGAAAATCGCCCGGATGTCGAGCAGGCCCAGGCCGCGCACTTCAAGCATGTTTTCCAGCAGCGGCGGGCAGCGCCCCTCAATCACGTTGGGCGCAATGCGTGAAAATTCCACTGCGTCGTCGGCGATCAGACCGTGATTGCGCGTAATCAGTTCCAGCCCCAGTTCGCTCTTGCCCAGACCGGATTCGCCAGTGATCAGCACGCCGATTCCGAGCACATCCATGAACACGCCGTGCATGATCACGCGCTGCGCCAGTTTCTTCGACAGGAATACCCGCAGGAAGTCGATCACTTCGGCGGCAGGCAGCGGGGTCGAAAAAATCGGGATATCGTTCGCTTCGCAAATCGCCTGCAGATCGGGCGGCACCGGCAGCCCGCGCGCGATGATGATCCCCGGCGGGTTGCCATCGATAAGTTCGTGAATCTGGTAGGCGCGCGATTCGGGCGACAGCCGTTCGTAATAGCCGACTTCCTGCCGACCAAACACGTGGATGCGACCCGGATGGATCAGGTTCAGGTGGCCAACCTGGTCAGCGGCCGAGGCCGCATTGCCAGACACCAGGCGATAGCCGCCGTTCAAACCGGTAACCCACTCCATTTTCAACTGCTGGTGATTCTGGCTATAGAGCTGTTGTATTGTCAGGGTGCTCATGGTCTTTCAGGCAGCGTTTTTCCGCCCCGGCTGCCAGGCAAGAATTTCCGCATGCAACACGGCCGGATCGGGTTCGCGGCTCAGCAACGCGCGAAAATCAGCATTCGAAAACATTTCCGCCACCTCGGACAGGATTTCAAGATGCTGCTGCGTGACGTTTTCTGGAATCAGCAGAAAGATCAACAGATTCACCGGCTTGCCGTCGGGCGAATCGAACGGAATCGCTTCCTTCAGGCGAACGAACGCCGCCTGCGCCGACTTCAGTCCCTTGACGCGGCCATGCGGCACGGCAACGCCATGCCCCAGGCCGGTCGAACCGAGAGCTTCCCGCGCCAGCAGGTTGTCGGTCACCGTCAGGCGAGCAATGCCGCTGCTAGCCTCGAACAGCAAGCCGGCCTGTTCAAAAGCCTGCTGCTTGTTCGAAACCGCGAGATCCAGCGCGACATTGCTGCGCAATAGAATTTTGGCAAGAGTGGTCATGTCCAAAAAATGGAGCGGCCGTGTTTACCCGAGTTGAATGTGCACGAATTATAAGCTGCTTTGAAATTCGCGCAACAAATGAACAACTGTCAACTTATGCCGCAATTTATCACATGCAGCTACATTATTGTCTTGCGTGGCGCGCATTCGACGGCCGCATGCCGGTGGTGAAATTGCTGCGCCACGGGTTGATGTCGATTCCACCGCGCCGGGTGAAGCGCGCATAGATGGCGAGTTTGGTCGGCCTGCATTGGCGCAGGATATCCATGAAAATCCGTTCGACACATTGTTCGTGAAAACCGCTTTCGGTGCGCAGGCTAATCAGGTATTTCAGCAAGCCTTCCTGATTGATCGGAAAGCCGACATAGTGAATCTGCAGGCTGGCCCAGTCCGGCTGGCCGGTAACCGGGCAATTCGTTTTCAGCAGGTGCGACACCAGCTTTTCCTCGACCGGCGAGTCATCCTGGCTGGTTTTCAGAAACGAAATGTTTGGCTGATACTCGTCGGCGTCGATGTCGAGCCGGTCCAGCTGCAAGCCTTCGAGTTCCTCGATTTTCTGCCCGGCGAACGCATCCTGCGCCACCACCGATACCTGCACCGGCGCGCCGAAGCCGGCCGACAGATCGGCGCGCAGCAGTTCGCACAGCGCGTCCGCGCCCGCCAGTTTTGCCTGCGAAAACGAATTCAGGTACAGCTTGAACGATTTTGATTCGATGATATTGGGCGAATCGGCCGGCACGATCACCGTCAGGATCCCGACCTGCGGCTTGCCGCGCAGATTCAGCCACGACAGTTCGTACGCATTCCAGATGTCGATGCCAAAGAATGGCACCGTCCGCCCCAGGCGGCGAATCTGCCGGCGTGTTGTGTTCGCTCATCGTTATCCCAAAAACAGTTTGTACACCGGGTTGCTGGTTTCATTCCAGTGGCGGTAGCCCAGCGTCGACAGGAATTCGCGGAACGCCTTCATTTCCTTTTTCGGCACCTGCAGCCCGACCAGAATGCGGCCGTAATCGGCGCCGTGGTTGCGGTAGTGGAACAGGCTGATGTTCCAGTTCGGCGCCATGCTCTGCAAAAAGCGCATCAGCGCGCCGGGGCGCTCCGGGAATTCGAACCGGTACAGCAACTCGTCGTGCGCCAGCGCGCTCTTGCCGCCGACCATGTGGCGAATGTGCAATTGCCCCAGTTCATCGTCGGTCAGATCCAGCGTCTTGAAATGATGGCGCTCAAAATGTTTCGCGATTTTCGCCGGCTCGTCGCGGTTCGTGACTTCGATGCCGACGAATACGTGCGCTTCGTCATCGTCGCTGATGCGATAGTTGAATTCGGTCACGTTGCGCGGCCCGACCAGCTCGCAAAAGCGGCGGAAACTGCCTTGCTCTTCCGGAATCGTGACCGCGAACAGCGCTTCGCGCGCCTCGCCCAGCGCCGCCTGCTCGGCCACGAAACGCAACCGGTCGAAATTCATGTTCGCGCCGCTGGCGACCGCCACCAGCGCCGCATTCTTCAGCGGCTTCTTCCACTTCTTCGCCCGCTCCGCGTATTCCTTCGCGCCGGCGATGGCCAGCGCGCCAGCCGGCTCCAGAATGCTGCGCGTATCCTGGAACACATCCTTGATCGCGGCGCAGATCGCATCGGTATCGACCAGGATGATCTCGTCCACGTATTTTTTCGCCAGGCGGAAGGTTTCCTGCCCGACCAGCTTGACCGCGGTGCCATCGGAAAACAGGCCGACATCCGGCAGCGTGACCCGGCGCTTCTGTTTCAGGCTGCGCGCCATCGCATCGGCATCGACTGTCTCGACGCCAATGATTTTGATTTCCGGCCGCACCTGCTTCACGTAGGCGGCAATGCCGGCAATCAGGCCGCCGCCGCCGACCGGAACGAAAATCGCATGGATCGGTTCCGCGTGCTGACGCAGAATTTCCATCCCGATCGTGCCTTGGCCGGCGATCACGTCCGGATCGTCGAACGGATGGACGAAGGTCAGCTTGTGTTCCTTTTCCAGCGTCTTCGCATGGGTGTAGGCATCGGTGAACGAATCGCCAAACAGCACCACTTCCGCGCCGCGCGCGCGCACCGCATCGACCTTCACCGGCGGCGTGGTCACCGGCATCACGATCATCGCGCGGCAGCCGAGCCGCTTCGCCGCCAGCGCCACGCCTTGCGCATGGTTGCCGGCGGAGGCGCAAATCACGCCGCGTTTCAATTGTTCCGGCTTCAGATGCGCCATCTTGTTGTAGGCGCCGCGCAACTTGAAACTGAACACGCTTTGCATGTCTTCGCGTTTCAGCAGCAGGCGGTTGCCAAGGCGCGCCGACAGCAGCGGCGCGAGTTCGAGCGGAGATTCCTGCGCGACGTCATACACGCGCGCAGTCAGGATTTTTTTCAGGTAATCGGTCATGATAAGGCGGGCATTGCCTTTGCGGACAAGATGGTCATTATAATGGCATCCATTTCTTTTATAAAACGACCACCGCATGATCGAATCCGCCGTTCACTGGTTGCTGGCCTGGCTTGCGATTCCCGAAATCGGGTTGCCTGCGGTCTTCATCATTACGCTGATTTCGGCCACGCTGTTGCCGATGGGCTCGGAACCGGCCGTGTTCGCGGTGATCAAGGCCGATCCGTCGATGTTCTGGCCGGTGATGTCCGTCGCCACCATCGGCAACACAATCGGCGGCGTAATCAACTACTGGATGGGCTACGGCGCGCATGAAGCGTTCGCGAAAGAGCGCAAGACTCGCTGGTTCGGCTGGCTGGAGCGTTTCGGCCCGAAAGTCATGTTCCTGACCTGGCTGCCCGGCATCGGCGACCCGATCAGCTCGCTCGGCGGCTGGCTCAAGCTGCCGTTCTGGCCCTGCGTCTGGTACATGGCGGCCGGCAAGTTGCTGCGCTACGTGCTGATGACCTGGATCCTGCTGCATGTGCCGGATCACGTCTGGCGGCAAATCGGCGGCTGGCTAGGGTGATTTTCCGGCTCACCGGTCTCGAAAAATACTGGGTGCAGTATTCATGGAAAGCCAGCAAATATGTGGTCCATCGCCCGGTTTCTATCCATACTCCCCGAAAACTCTCGTCACGAAGACAAAAAATGAACTCTGACCATTGTGAACTCTGCGTCCGCCCCGGCGGCGAACTGGCGTTCGAAGCGCCACGCTGGCGCGTGGTGCTGGCCGATGAAATGGCGCATCCCGGCTTTTGCCGCGTGATCTGGAACGCGCATGTCAGGGAAATGACCGACCTGTCGCCAGCCGAACGCGGCGAACTGATGGAGGCCGTGTGGCAGGTCGAAGCGGCCGTGCGTGCGGTGATGCAGCCGGAAAAAGTCAATCTGGCCAGCCTGGGCAATGTGGTGCCGCATCTGCACTGGCATGTGATCCCGCGCTTTGCCGACGATGCGCAGTTTCCGGCGCCGGTATGGGCCGCGGCGCAGCGCGAAACCGCAAACGCAACGCTGGCAGCGCGGCGCGAAAAACTGCTGGCGCTGCGGGCTGAAATCGCGCGGCGGCTGGCGCAAATCTGACGCCTGCGCGCAAAACGCGCTAGACTTGGCCGCAACAGATCACCTAAGCAACCATGACCAATACCACCCACTTCGGTTTTGAAACCGTGGCCGAAAACGACAAGGCGCGACGCGTCGCTGGCGTGTTCGATTCGGTCGCCGGCAAATACGACCTGATGAACGATTTGATGTCGGCCGGCATGCACCGCATCTGGAAAGCGTTCACCATCGCGCAGGCCGGCGTGCGCCCCGGCTTCAAGGTGCTCGACATCGCCGGCGGCACCGGCGATCTGGCGCGCGCCTTTGCCCGCCAGGCGGGGCCGAGCGGACAGGTATGGCTGACCGACATCAATGAATCGATGCTGAAGGTCGGCCGCGACCGGCTGTTGAATGATGGCCTGGTCGTCCCCATATCGGTATGCGACGCGGAAAAACTGCCGTTCCACGACAATACCTTCGACCGCGTTACCGTCGCCTTCGGCTTGCGCAACATGACTCACAAGGACGCGGCGCTGGCCGAAATGCGGCGCGTGCTGAAATACGGCGGTAAACTTCTTGTGTTGGAATTCTCGAAGGTCTGGCAGCCGCTGCAAAAAATGTATGATGACTATTCGTTCAAGGTCTTGCCCAAACTGGGAAAACTGGTGGCCGACGACGAAGACAGTTACCGCTATCTGGCCGAATCGATCCGCATGCATCCGGATCAGGAAACGCTGAAGAACATGATGCATAATGCCGGCCTTGAATGCGTCCGGTATTTCAACCTGACCGCCGGTGTGGTTGCATTGCATACCGGCATCAAAACCTGAATTTATCTATAAAGGTGCTTATGAAAAAACTCCTGATTACCCTGGTCGTGATTGCTTGCACGCTGACGATGTCGGCCGCCGAAGCGCAGCGCCGTATGGGCGGCGGCCGCACCATCGGCAAGCAATCCCCCACCGTAACCCGGCAAGCGCCGATGCAGCAGCAAGCCGCACCCGCGCAACAGGCCCGGCCAGGCGCGACGCAGCAGCCTGGCGCAGCCACGCCGCCGAAACCGTCCAGCCCGTGGAAAGGCATCCTCGGCGGCGCACTGCTCGGCCTCGGCCTGGGCGCGCTGCTGTCGCACATGGGCATTGGCGGCGCCGCAGCCGGCATGATCAGCACGATATTGATGATCGCGCTCTTGGGCTTTGCCGCCATGTTCATCTACCGCATGTTCACCCGCCGGAAGGAAGAACCGCCGCCGTACCAGCCGAATGCCTACGCCGGCGGCTACCCGTCGGCATCGGGCAGCGGCACGCCGGAAATCGGCTCGCGGCTTGAACCGCAGCAACCCGCAGCCTTCCAGAACGAACAGCCCGCTTCGTCCGCCGCCATTCCGGCCAGCTATACGCCATATGGCGTGCCGGCGGATTTCGACGTGCCAGCATTCCTGCGCAGCGCGAAGACGTACTTCATCCGCCTGCAGGCTTCGTGGGACAAGGCGGATACGAGCGACATCCGCGAATACACCACGCCGGAAATGTATGCCGAACTGAAGATGCAACTGGAAGAACGCGGCCCGTCGCCCAGCAATACCGACGTGGTGACGCTTGATGCGCAATTGCTCGGCATCGAGGATGTCGGCAGCGAGCAGATGGCCAGCGTGCAGTTTTCCGGCACCATCAAGGATGCGCCGGACGCGCAGCCGCTGCCATTCACCGAAGTGTGGAACCTGACCCGTCCGCTGACCGGCAAGGGCGGCTGGGTGCTGGCAGGCATCCAGCAGCTCAATTCCTGACGCAGCGCAAAAAAGCGGCGCACGGCAATCGCCGGGCCGCCTTTCACTGCTACACTTGAAACCGCCTGCGAGAAATTGCAGGCGGTTTTGTTTTGTCACCATCCCGAATCTGAACATGCGAAAACTGTTCCGTCTGATAAAAATCGTGCGCATCGCGCTGCGCTACGAACTGGACAAATTCGCTCCGCGGGGAATGGTTACGGCATGCGCGCTGGGCGCACTGCGCGCGCTCGATTTCGACAATACGGGCTACCTGTCACGCGGCGAACGGCTGCGGCGCGCGCTGGAAGAACTGGGACCGATTTTCGTCAAGTTCGGCCAGGCGCTGTCCACCCGCCGCGACCTGCTGCCGGCCGATATCGCCGACGAACTGGCCAAATTGCAGGATCAGGTGCCGCCGTTCGATTCGCAACTGGCGATCGCGCAAATCACCAAGGCGCTGGGCGCGCCGCCGGAAAAACTGTTCGCGCAGTTCGACCCGGAGCCGATCGCCTCGGCCTCGATCGCGCAAGTGCATTTCGCCGTATTGAAAGATGGGCGCGAAGTGGCGGTCAAGGTGCTGCGCCCCGGCATGGAAAAGCTGATTGACGGAGATCTGGCGCTGATGCGGATTGCCGCCGGCTGGCTGGAAAAATGGTGGCTCGATGGCCGGCGGCTGAAACCGAAGGAAGTGCTGGCCGAATTCGATCGCGTGCTGCACGACGAGCTGGACCTGCTGCGCGAAGCGGCCAACGGCAGCCAGTTGCGGCGCAACTTCGCCGGCTCGGAACTGCTGCTGGTGCCAGAAATGATGTGGGATTACTGCACGCCGACCGTGATCGTGATGGAGTGGATGCGCGGCATCCCGATTTCGCAACGTGAGCGGCTGATCGCAGCCGGGGTCGATGTCAGCCAGCTATCGCGCCAGGGAGTCGAAATTTTCCTGACGCAGGTCTTCCGCGACGGCTTCTTCCACGCCGACATGCACCCCGGCAACATCCTGATATCGGTTGAACCGGCCACTTTCGGCCGTTACATCGCGCTCGATTTCGGCATCGTCGGCATGCTGAACGATTATGACCGCGATTATCTGGCGCAAAACTTCATCGCCTTCTTCCGCCGCGACTACAAGCGCGTGGCCGAAGCGCATATCGAATCCGGCTGGGCGCCGAAGGAAACCCGGGTGGATGAACTCGAAAGCGCGGTGCGCGCGTGCTGCGAACCGATTTTCGACCGGCCGCTGAAAGACATTTCATTTGCGCAAGTGCTGCTGCGGCTGTTCCAGACTTCGCGCCGGTTCAACATCGAAATCCAGCCGCAACTGGTGCTGCTGCAAAAGACGCTGTTCAACATCGAAGGGCTCGGGCGCCAGCTCGATCCTGAGCTCGACCTGTGGAAAACCGCCAAGCCCTATCTGGAAAACTGGATGAAGCGGCAAGTCGGCTGGCATGGGCTGCTGGAGCGGCTGAAGGCCGAAGCGCCGCGTTACAGCCAGATGCTGCCGCAATTGCCGCGCCTGCTGCACCAGGCGCTGGAAAACCTCGCCCGTCCGGCCTCAAACGATCAGGCGCAGCTCGAAACGCTGCTAGCGGAGCAAAAACGCATCAATCGCCGGCTCGGCGCGGTCATCTATTTCGGCGGCGGCCTGCTGGCAGGAATCCTGCTAGTACGGCTGGTAGCAAGCATCGCGCATCTGCTGTGAACTGACGCGAACTGCCCTGTTTCGATGCGCCAAAATGGGGCATCTGTGCGTAATTCATACACTTGCCAACATTTCGTTGAAAATCATCGCCTTGCCGTTATAATGCGCCATTTTTTACCCGTTCCTATTCCCTGACCCGAATAATGAATGCGCTGATCTGGTTCGTCATACTCTATTGGGTGATCTCCGTCGGCATCGGCATTTACGCCGCGCGCTACGTGAACAACTCGAAGGATTTCGCCGTTGCCGGTCGCGCCTTGCCGATGTCGGTCGTGACCGCGACCGTATTCGCCACCTGGTTCGGCTCGGAAGCGGTGCTCGGTATTCCGGCCACGTTCCTGAAAGAAGGGCTGAAGGGCGTGGTGTCCGATCCGTTCGGTTCGTCGATGTGCCTGATTCTGGTCGGCCTGTTCTTCGCCAAAAAGCTGTACCGGATGAACCTGCTGACGATTGGCGACTATTACCGCAACCGTTTCGGGCGCAAGGTCGAGGTGCTGGTCACGCTGTGCATCGTGGTGTCGTATCTCGGCTGGGTCGCGGCACAGATCAAGGCGCTCGGGCTGGTGTTCAACGTCGTGTCCGGCGGCTTCATCTCGACCGAGATGGGGATGCTGATCGGCGCCGCCAGCATCCTGATCTATACCCTGATGGGCGGCATGTGGTCGGTCGCGATCACCGACTTCCTGCAGATGATCATCATCATCGTCGGCATGCTGTACATCGGCTGGGAAGTGTCCGGCATGGTCGGCGGCGCCAGCGCGGTGATCGAACATGCATCGAACGCCGGCAAACTGCATTTTTGGCCGGAGCCCACCGGCAGGGAAGTGCTGTGGTTCTTCGCCGCCTGGATCACGATGATGCTTGGCTCGATTCCGCAACAGGACGTGTTCCAGCGCGTGGCGTCATCCGCCAATGAAAAGATCGCGCAGAACGGGTCGGTGCTTGGCGGCGCGCTGTATTTCCTGTTCGCGTTCGTGCCGATGTTCCTCGCCTATTCAGCCACGATGATCGATCCGGCGATGGTCGAAAGCCTGATCGGCAAGGACCCGCAACTAATCCTGCCGACGCTGATCATGACCAAGATGCCGGTGTTCGCGCAGGTGATGTTCTTTGGCGCGCTGCTGTCGGCCATCAAGAGCTGCGCCAGCGCAACCCTGTTGGCACCGTCGGTCACCTTCTCGGAAAACATCATGAAGGAATTGCTGCCGAACCAGAGCGACCGGCAAATGCTGTTCATGATGCGCGCGGTGGTGCTGATTTTCACCGCGATGGTAACGCTGTTCGCGCTCAATTCCGCCTCCAGCATTTTCCAGATGGTCGAAAACGCATACAAGGTCACGCTGGTGGCGGCGTTCGTGCCGCTGGTCTTCGGCCTGTTCTGGAAGCGCGCCACCGGCAATGGCGCGCTGGCGTCAATCGTGCTCGGGCTGACCTCGTGGATATTGCTGGAAGTCTTTGCGCCGGACGGCTACTGGCCGCCACAACTGGTCGGTGTACTGATGAGCCTGGCCGGCATGCTGGTCTTTTCGCTGCTGGGGAACCCGCAGCCGCAGGCGGAAGAAGCCGCAGTCGGCTGAATCGGCGTGCCGGCGCAGCGATTCGCCGCCGGCACCGCGTCATTCTTTGCTGGCAGCGCAATATGCGCAATAATGGCCGGAAACCCTTTATAATCCAACGTTTTGCACGTTTTTCCGGAAATCACCATGCCCATTTATTCCTATCGCTGCGAAGAATGCGGTTTTGCGCAGGATGTGCTGCAAAAACTTTCCGACCCGCTGCTGACGGAATGTCCGTCCTGCGGCAAGTCCGCCTTCAAAAAACAATTGTCCGCGCCTGCGATTGCCGGCGAAGGCAGCGGCGCTCCTGCCGGCCTGCCGCCATGCGCATTCGGCGGCAGCTGCATGGGCGGCCCCTGCGGTTGAAGCATTGACTGCCGTGGCTGCGCGCATGCGGAAATATTTCGTCACCGGCCTGCTGGTATTGATCCCGCTGGCGATCACGCTATGGGTGCTGCACCTCGTGATCGCCACGATGGACAACTCGCTCCTGCTGCTGCCCAAGGCCTGGCGCCCGGATTCGCTGGTCGGTTTCCATATCCCCGGTTCCGGCACCTTGCTGACGGTGGCGGTGATCTTCATCACCGGCCTGCTGGTGCGCAATTTCGTCGGCAAATATCTGCATGAAGCGTGGGAAGCGCTGCTGAAGCGAATTCCGCTGGTCAATTCGCTCTATTTCGGCGTCAAGCAGGTATCGGATACGCTGTTTTCATCGTCCGGCAACGCCTTCCGGCAGGCGGTGCTGGTGCAGTACCCGCGCGAAGGGCTGTGGACCATCGCCTTCATCACCGGCGCGCCCGGCGGCGATGTGCGCAACCATCTGCCGGGCGATTACGTCAGCATTTACGTGCCGACCACGCCGAACCCGACCTCCGGTTTCTTTTTGATGCTGCGCCGTTCCGACGTGATTGAACTGGAAATGTCGGTCGACGAAGCGCTGAAGTATATTATTTCGATGGGGGTGGTCGCGCCATCCTGACGCGCCTCCCGTTTTTGCAATCTTCACAACACAAGCAACACCGAATCTCACACAGGTAACAGACATGTCCATGCGAACCAACTACTGCGGCCTCACCACCGAGGCACTTCTCGGCCAAACCGTCAGCCTCTGCGGCTGGGTGCACCGCCGCCGCGACCACGGCGGCATCATCTTCATCGACCTGCGCGACCGCGAGGGTCTGGTGCAGGTGGTGTGCGATCCGGATCGGCCGGAAGTGTTCAAGAATGCCGAAACGGTGCGCAATGAATACTGTCTGCGCATCACCGGCACCGTGCGTCCGCGCCCCGAAGGCACAACCAACGCCAACCTGACCTCGGGCAAGATCGAGGTCTTTTGCGAACAGCTCGAAATCCTGAACGCGTCGGTCACGCCGCCGTTCCAGCTCGACGACGACAACCTGTCCGAAACCACGCGCCTGACGCACCGCGTGCTCGATCTGCGCCGGCCGCAGATGCAGCACAACCTGATGCTGCGCTACAAGGTAACGATGGAAGTGCGCAAATTCCTCGACGCCAACGGCTTCATCGACATCGAAACGCCGATGCTGACCAAATCGACGCCGGAAGGCGCGCGCGACTATCTGGTGCCGTCGCGCGTCAACGACGGCTGCTTCTTCGCGCTGCCGCAATCGCCGCAGCTGTTCAAGCAATTGCTGATGGTGGCCAACTTCGACCGCTACTACCAGATCACCAAGTGCTTCCGCGATGAAGACCTGCGCGCCGACCGCCAGCCGGAATTCACGCAGATCGACTGCGAAACCTCGTTCCTGAGCGAGCAGGAAATCCGCGACCTGTTCGAAGGCATGCTGCGCACGGTGTTCAAGAACACGATCAACGTTGACCTGCCGAACCCGTTCCCGGTGATGGATTACGCCACCGCGATGGGCAAATACGGTTCGGACAAGCCGGACATGCGCGTCAAGCTCGAATTCACCGAACTGACCGACGTGATGAAGGACGTCAACTTCAAGGTCTTTTCCGGCGCCGCCAACATGGAAGGCGGCCGCGTGGTGGCGCTGCTGGTGCCGGGCGGCTCGAAGGAAGGCTCTGGCATGCCGCGCTCGGAAATCGACGCCTACACCCAGTTCGTTTCGATCTATGGCGCCAAGGGGCTGGCCTACATCCGCGTCAACGACAAATCGCAAGGCGCGGCCGGGCTGCAATCGCCGATCGTCAAGAACCTGCATGACGCCGCGCTGGCCGCGATCCTGGAGCGCACCGGCGCGCAGGATGGCGACCTGATTTTCTTCGGCGCCGACAAGGCGAAGGTGGTCAACGATGCGATGGGCGCGCTGCGAGTCAAAATCGGCCATTCCGAATTCGGCAAGAAGAACGGCCTGCTGGAAGAAACGTGGAAACCGCTGTGGGTGGTCGATTTCCCGATGTTCGAATATGACGAAGACAGCGGCCGCTGGAACGCCTGCCACCATCCGTTCACGTCGCCGAAGGATGGCCACGAAGACCTGCTCGAATCCGATCCGGGCAAGTGCATCGCCAAAGCCTACGACATGGTGTTAAACGGCTGGGAACTCGGCGGCGGCTCAGTGCGGATCCACAAGGAAGCGGTGCAAAGCAAGGTATTCCGCGCGCTGAAGATCGACGCCGAAGAAGCGCAGCTGAAGTTCGGCTTCCTGCTGGATGCGCTGCAATACGGCGCGCCGCCGCACGGCGGGCTGGCATTCGGCCTCGACCGCATCGTCACCATGATGACCGGCGCCGAATCGATCCGCGACGTGATCGCGTTCCCGAAAACCCAGCGCGCGCAATGCCTGCTGACGCAGGCGCCGACGCCGGTGGATGAAAAGCAGTTGCGCGAACTGCACATCCGGCTGCGCAACGCCGAACCTGCGGTCAAGGCATAAGCGGCATTCAGCGGTAAAATCAAAGGAGCGGCATTTGCCGCTCCTTTTTTGTTACATGCAACCAAAATGGGCCACAAAATTCCCGAATCGATTCTGGTGGTGATTCACACCGCCGAGATGGAGGTGCTGCTGATCGAACGCGCCGACAAGCCCGGCTTCTGGCAATCGGTCACCGGCTCGAAGGATCGTGTCGATGAACCGCTGATCGAAACCGCTCAGCGCGAAGTGCGGGAAGAAACCGGCATTGCGGTGGTCGAGCGCGCGCCGCTGGCGGCGAGCGAAGTGCCGCTGGCAAACCTGCGCGACTGGCAACTGGCCAACATCTACGAAATCTACCCCAACTGGCGCCACCGCTACCCGCCGGGCGTGACGCACAATACCGAGCATGTGTTTGGCCTCTTGGTGCCGCGCGAGATACCGATAGTGCTGGCGCCGCGCGAGCATCTGCAATACGCGTGGCTGCCATACCGCGAAGCAGCCGACCGCTGCTTTTCATCGTCCAACGCGGAAGCCATCCTGCAACTGCCGCAGCGAATTTGACGGGGTATATAGCCAAAACACTACGCTGGGCCACATTTTTACTGGCTGTTTTTGGATACTGCCCAGAGTATATTTTTCAGCCTTATTGACCACAAAGTCATCTCGGTCAGTTATTTTGGCCTACACCAACCACAACCCATCCGCGCCGTACTGGCTACCGATGAATTCCGGCTGATTGATCCAGTTCGCCACCAGTTCCGCCTTGGTATGCGATTGCAGGTAATTTTCCCAGTATGCCCACCCCTCGGCATCCGGCGCACGGTGCAAGGTATTCTGGTACATCGCCGCCACGCAATCAATGTCGCTTAACGACCCGTAGAGCTCTTTGAATTCGGCCGAGTTAACAAAGCATGCGCTCATCTGCTCCGCGGTGATACTCTGCCCAGACCAGTACGCCACGCCTGCCAGGTCGCCCGCGCGTCCCAGCGCGATCTGGTACAGCAACCCGATATTTTGCAGCGTGCTGACGGATGTTTGCGTAAAGCTCAGATCGATCGTGCCATCGGCAAATGCGCCGTATTCGATGCCGCTGATGGTGTCGATGTCGCCCGTGGCCGTGTCGACTATCTTGATGCGGCCATAGTCGCCCAGCAGTATCTTGTAGCTTGAAAACTTGCCGTCGTATTGCACCGTGTCGATTCCGTCTCCGCCGTAGATGATGTCGTTGCCGGCGCCACCTTTCAGGGTGTCATTGCCACTGTTGATGATCCAGCCCTGTTCGCGCTGGAGTTCAGTTTCTCCCAGTTCTAGTCCATTCGCAGTTTGTGCGACGCTTTGGTGTTCGCTGCAGAAGGCAAAGGCTTTCAGCACGTCGGCGCGGCCGAGCTGGCTGGTGCCGCTGCCACTAAGCTGCCCGACCCAGTAATCAGCCCCGGCCTTATCGCCTGCCCGGCCAAGCACGGTCTGGTAGAGCGTTTGCACAAATGTCTCATTGTCCAATCCGTCCATTTTCCATTTCCACTGGGTGGTTTCCGTGAAGCACTGCGCGATTTTGTCGATGCTCCAGTCGCTCTGGGCCCAGTGATTCAATTCCACCAGTATCGCCGCACTCCCGTAGGCGGCGTGATAGAGCAACGCCAGCGAGGCCAGCCGTCCCGCGTCGGTGCCGCTGAAGCCAAGCGCCTCCACGGTGGTGTCGAGTTCGCTAATGGTGAAGGTTTCCCAGCCGGTTTGCGTCAGCTCGGCATTGTGCCGCGCAATGATCTGTCCATCCTTGAGGTAGAACTGCCATACGCCAGCGTCGCTTCGTCCGCCGAACAGGATGTCATCGCCAGCGCCACCGATGACGGTGTCGTTGCCGATGCCGCCGTACACGATGTCGTTGTCCGCGCCGCCGTCGAGATAGTCGTTGCCGCCGGCGCTGCCGATGATGTCGTTGCCGGCGCCGCCGAACAGGCTATCGTCGTCGGCGCCGAGGTAGAAGTTTTGCGAGTGGCCGTCACCGATGACGTAGTTCTGGCCGGCGCCGCCGGTGAGCGTGGCGTTACCGATGATGGCGGCAAAGCCGACATTGTTGAGCACAATCGAGGTGCTGCTGCCCAGTTGCAGGGTGTCGAGCACCAGCGCTGTGCCGCTTGAGCCCGTGAGGGTGATGCTCGAACCCGCGCCGCCACTGCCGGTGCCGCCGGTGAGTGCGAGGACGCCTGCAGCAAACGCCCCGCCCGTGCCACCTGTGCCGCCAAAGTAGCCTTGCATTCCCCCAAAGAGATCTGTCCCTCCCAGCACGCCGGCTATCTGGCCGATGGCGCCGCCTAGCGTGGTGATCGTCTGGCCTGACGTGAGCGCCACTGTCGGGCTGACGGCTTGCAGGCCGCAGCCGGTCGACAAGCCGACCAGGATCGATGAACTGCTGCCGGTCGGGCCAAGCGGGATGTCGGCCTGCGCGGTGTGCGCGGTGGTCGGGTCGTCCACCCGGCCGGCTGTGATGGTCGGCACCGTGATGATGGTTTGCGGAACACCCGTCTGGCTGTTGGTGGTCGTGGTCTGCTGCACCAGCGCGCCGTCGATGGTGGTGCTGGTCGGTGTCGGTGGCGTTACCTGTGTGTCACCACCGCCACTTGCGGCGACAACAAGCCCGAAGGTGATGCTGACCGAGGCATTGCTGCCGTCGGTCGCCGTCAGCCGTATGAGCAGGTTGCCCGCATCGCCATTGCCGGGTATGCCTGAGAACGAGCGGGTTGACGGGTTGAAGCTCAGCCAGCCCGGCAGCGCCGAGCCATCCGCCCGCGTTGCACTTAGCGTCAGCGTGTCGCCGGCATCGGGGTCGGTAAAGGTGTTGGCCGGTACGGCAAAACTGAAACCGTCATTTTGTGTGGCTGTCTGGGCTGCCAGAGCACCGCTCACAACAGGCGCATCGTTGACGTTGGTGACAACAAGCCCGAAGGTGGTGCTGACCAACGCGTTATGGCTGTCGGTCGCCGTCAGCCGGATGGTCAGGTTGCCTACATCGCTGTTGCCCGGCGTGCCTGAGAACGTGCGGGTTGCCGGGTTGAAGCTGAGCCAGCCCGGCAGCGCCGAACCATTTGCCAGCGTTGCACTTAGCGTCAGCGTGTCGCCAGCATCGGGGTCGGTAAAGGCGCCTGCCGGAACGGTAAAACTGAGGCTGCCGTTTTGCGAGATGCTCTGATCGGTCACCGGACTGGAAACAACTGGCGAAAGATTACTGTTGTTGGTCGTCAACCCGAAGGTGGTGCTGACCGAGGCATTGCTGCCGTCGGTCGCGGTTATCCGGATGTTCAGGCTGCCTACATCGCCACTGCCCGGCGTGCCTGAGAACGTGCGGGTTGCCGAGTTAAAACTCAACCACACTGGGAGCGCGGAACCATCTGCCCGCGTTGCGCTTAGCGTTAGCGTATCACTGCTGTCTACGTCAACAAACGTATTGGCCGGCACCGTGAAACTGAACGCCGTGTCTTTGGTTGCGCTTTGAGCACTGACCGAATTAACCACAGTGGGCGCATCATTCACACTGGTCACCACCAGCGACGCCTGGGCGCCATTAGTCGAGAACGCGCTGCTGCCGCCAGACGTCGACGTATCCGCCAGGCCCTTGCTGGCGCCCGCTGTTGCCGTACCGCTGTTTTGATCCCACGCTTTGAAACTCAGGGTTGCGGTTTCGCCATTGGCGCTGTCCGGCAAATAGCGAATCTGCGCCGTCGAACGAAGCAGCAGTGCCGATGAACCAGATACCGTACCGATATTGAACCAGTTGGCCCCGCTGTCGGTGGAGTATTGCCAGCCGCCATTCCCTGCCGTCGTGGTAATAGCAATGCCGCTGGACGCCCCGCTGTCTGCATCGTCATAGCCCGCGTTGCTGAGCAACGACGACACAGTGGTGGCGGACGACGTCGCATCTTCGTTGGTCGGAGTCAGTGCGACGGTCACGCCGCTGGACAACGTTGGCGCATCGTTAACCGGCGTAACATTCAGCGTCATGCTGCCCGTGTTGGCGGACAACGCCGTGCCGTCGCTGACCTTCCAGGTAAAGGAGGCATAACCCGTGCCGTTGGCATTCGCTGTCGGGCGGAAGGTCAATTTGCCGATATCGGCCGCGTTGACTACCGCCCCGTTGCCAAGCAATGTATCGCCGGCGCCGCGCACACCGTCGCCGTTGGCATCAATAAACAGCTCACCAGCGCCCGGCGCGGTGACGATAGTAATGGATTGCAATATGTCGCCGCTGTCCACATCGCTGAAACCGAAGTCCGAAGCCGTAAAGGTTTGGGCGCTATCCTCATTGAAGGTTTTGCTCACCGAGGTATTGCTGATGACCGGCACATAGTCGCTGCCGTTGGTGACGGTGATCTGCACGTCCTTGGAGGCGGTATCTATCGTTTTCTCGCCTCCAGTACCGCTGTTGGTGACGGTGACGGTGACAGTGATGTCGTACACGTTATCGTGGTTGCTGTCAGTCGGGGCTTCGAAATCGGGTGCTGCTTTGAAGGTTACCGCGCCGGTGCTGGCGTCGATGCTGAACAGATCTTTATCGGCGCCGCCGGAGAGGCTGTATGCGAGCGCCTGGGTGCTATAAACCTTCGTACTAAGGGAGTGCTCACGGTCGCAATCGGTGGCGGTGGTGGTGTAAACGGTGCCGGTCGTATTCTCGGTCACGGTGGCCGTGGCGGCGGAGGTGAAGATCGGCGTGTCGTTGGCGCCGTTGAGGGAAACCCACAGATCGGTCTGGCCGGTGGCATTAACGTTGTCCGTGGCCGTGACTTTGAAAATATCACTTCTCGTGGCGCCACCACCACTGTAGAAAAGCCCGAGCGCGTTGATCGCTGCGTCGTCGGGGTCATAGACGTAAGCGCCGGTCTGGCTGTTGACGTACAAAGTGCCGTAGGCGCTGGTTTTGGAGACGTCGTAAGTCACATCGTCAATGCTGTAAGTCCCGCTTGTTCCGCCGACAATGCCGTAGGCGCTGATGGGACTATTGGTGATGGCGGAAATGGTTGCCGTCAGCGTGCCATTCACATTGGCGAAGGTGTCGGCGGCTGCCGTGTCCCACACTGAGTCGGGGGAAGACGCGCTAACGGTAGGTGGCGACTGGATGTTGTTCAGGACAACATTATCGAAATACCAATTGAAAGATGATGAATCACTCGTTGTCAGCTTTACCCAGCTCACGCCTTGTGCGTTCTGATCCGTTGTTGTGACTGACCATGCATAACCTGTTTCTGATACTTCTCGATTGTATGTAACTTGACCTTTATCAGACGTAATTACCAAGGTTTGATGACTACCATCGGTATCGAATATTGCCAGCGACGACAAGTTAAAAAGCTTTCCGCCGGTTACAGTAATTGTTATCTCTGACTCTGCGCCAGAACCTGCTGGGCCTGCAATCGTGCCGGCCAGATATTGGTCATTGTATGTGATAAGAGAAGCATCTCCCAAAACCCAATCCATGCTTTTTGCCGTCAGAACAATCTCATCGGAACCGACAGTTTGTTTTACGGTTTTCGAGCCGTTACTTGTCGCGCCAGTCAGATCAAAAGTTGCCAGCACTTGCTGATATGACTGCATAACATCTAGAGACAAAGGTAGAACCGTCTCGACCGTGCCTGTGGTAGCTTCCAGCACCCAATCCCCACCCATCGCTGCATTTCCGGTCAGATCGGTCGACGCCGCCACATCGGCCTGCGTGATGCTGGCAATCTGCTGCACCAGCGCTTCGCCGGCCGCGCCTTGGGCCACGTTGCAGCCGTAGATCAGGAAATCGCCGCTGTCTTTCAGCGCAGCACCAATCGCCGTTAGTTGCGCGCTGTGGCTGGCGATGTTGTCTGCCGTCAGCGTGCTGCTGCCCGCCTGCACCAGCCCGGATGCACCATGCGACAGCAATTGCACCGAATCGAGGCCGGTTCTGCCCTGCAGATAAGCCGCCATCTGCGCGAAGCCGTCGCTGTCAGAATTGAGCAAAACATATTCGCTGCCGGCAGGAAGCGCTGTGATCAGGGTGTTGAAGTCAGAAACGGCGCTATCGATGAAGATGACAGAATTGGGCGCGGAGCCCGCTGGCGTGCAAATGGACATGATGGCTGGAGGTGGTTTACCTCAGAATTAAAATGTTTTGAACGTTACTCGCAAGCAATTCGGCTGTGATTTTACGCCTGTTTTGTCACCACCCGGTTACATTTGGCCGAAAAAGACGACGCAAAGACCGGCGTTAATGACTTTTACTGGAATCGGGTCAGATATTTGACTTTGGGGTCGGCAACAAACAGCCATTATGTATGAGTGCAATGTTCATGCCACCGCCGTCCGAGATAACACCCGGCGCAGCCAGCATCAGTGGCGATTGAGATGAAATCCTTGGGGGATCTGCGAGAAAGCACCCTCCGCGCGATACATTTCGCGGATTTTAAATACCCTTGGCGGTATTTTCGTGCGGGATTGCGCCGCCCCGGCTCAGGCTGGGCGCATCACGCCTTCGGCTTGCCGTTGGCGTCGGGATTGAACAGCTTGCGCAGCCAGTCGATCGAGCCTTTGAATTTGCAGCCGAGGATGTAGTTCAGCGTCGCCGCCTGTTCTTCGACCGCTTCGTGCCGGCGGCTGTCCCGGTCGCCCAGCGGCAGTTTCAGGTAGCCATCCACTTCGCCGTGGTCGCGGTGGATTTCCATCCCGGCCTTTTTCGCAATGCACAGCATCGGCTTGTTCGATGCCAGGCAATGGATGTACATCGTGTCGATATTCCTGTTGCGGCAGTGCACCACCGCGCGTTCGAACAACTTGGTGCCGACATTCAGCCGCCGCGCCGGCGCCAGCACCGAAACGCCGAATTCGGCGATGCTTTCGCGCCGTTCGCAGCCGGTCAGCACCGGCAACGCTTCCGGCTGCGCCAGCGACAGATGGCCGACGCCGACAATGTTGAGCGTGCTTTCAAACACGCCGAACATCGTATCGCGGGTGAAGTCGATGCTGTCGACATAACGCGCCACCGCTTCGTCGGTCAGCGCGCTGCCAAAGCGCAGATAGCGGTCGCTCGCATCCAGCGCCTTGAAATGGTTCAGCAGGAACGGGCGGTCGCGTTCGGTCAATTCCTTGATGAAGACAATAGCCCGGTTGTCCTCGTCGCCAAGGGTGTGGAATTCAAGATCTTCGTTTTCGGATCGGTCGGCTGGCATGGTCGGTCGGTTCGAGAAAGCGAGTGGCAACAGACATTATGCCTGCGGTTTGCCGCCGATTGTGCGGCAGCCGGAAATCTTTTGCGTTGTGAAAACTCAAGCCGTGGTTTCGCCCACATCCGGCGCGGGAACCGCCTTTCGCGCCATCGCCTGCACCGCCGCCACCCTCGCCTCGTGGATCGCCGGCGGAATGCGTGGCGGATTTTCCCGATTCGCTTGCGCAATCGCGCCGGCATCGACGCTGCGCGCCGCCGCCAGTGCCTCCCGCCAGTACGCCGCCTGCGGGTAGGGTTCGTTGACGAACGTGCGCTGTTCGCCGCTGCGGCCACGGAAATCGCATTCGGCCGCTTTCACCATGTCGAGAAAGCGTTCCGGCCGGCGAATCGCATCGCAACGCTCGAACACATGCACCATCGTCACCGGCCTCAACTGCAGTCCGCGACCGATGTTGTCGTGCTCGCGCGCGGTCATCAGCGCCAGATCGCGGCATTCGTTCGGCACCCGCAAGCGTTCGCAAATCGCCTGCACCAGCGGCACGCCCAGCGCCTCGTGCCCGTGGTGGCGCGGCCATTCGGCCTTTGGCGTCACACCCTTGCCGAGGTCGTGCAGCAGCGCGGCCAGACGCACCGGCAGCGGATGGCCGCTGGCGGCGGCCAGATCGACCACCTGCATCACATGCACGCCGGTATCGATTTCCGGATGGTGGATTTCCGGCTGCGGCACGCCCCACAGCGCATCGAGTTCCGGCAGGATGTGCGCCAGCGCGCCGCAGTCGCGCAGCACGGCGAACATGCGCGACGGCTTCGCTTCCATCAGCCCGCGTGAAATTTCCTGCCACACGCGCTCCGGCACCAGATGATCGACCTCGCCCGCGGCTACCATCCGCCGCATCAAGGCCAGCGTTTCCGGCGCGACAGTGAAATCGGCGAAGCGGGCGGCGAAGCGGGCCACGCGCAAAATGCGCACCGGATCTTCGGCGAACGCCGGCGACACATGCCGGAACAGCTTCGCCGCCAGGTCGCGCTGGCCGCCGAACGGGTCGATCAGTGTGCCGTCTTCTTCCTCGGCAATCGCGTTGATGGTCAGGTCGCGCCGGATCAGATCGTCTTCCAGCGTCACCTCCGGCGCGGTGTGGAAGGTGAAACCCTTGTAGCCGGGGCCGGTGCTGCGTTCGGTCCGCGCCAGCGCATATTCCTCGCGCGTGTGCGGATGCAGGAATACCGGAAAATCCTTGCCGACCGGCAGGTAACCGAGCGCCGCCAACTGCTGCGGCGTGGCGCCGACCACCACGTGGTCGCGGTCCTGCACCGGCAGCCCGAGCAGCCGGTCGCGCACCGCGCCGCCGACGACATAGGTTTTCATTGCTCGAACCGGTTGACCAGATAGCCGTGCGACGCCAGCACCTGCCGCAGGTTCGCGCCCTGCCACGATTCCGGCTCGGTCACGACCTTGGCCGCATCGTCGGCCAGCATCGCCAGCAGTGTGGCCACGCTGAAAGCCGCGCCGTGGCTAGCGAAGCCGTCGCCGACCACGCTGCAATGGTTGCAGCGCGCCGCCAGTTCGGCCAGCGCCTCGACGGTGGCGTGATCCAGTTCGAGTTCGATCTTCGTGCGGCCCATTTCCCTGCCCTTTCAGCGAAACTTAATGGGGTATATAACCAAAACACGATGCCAGGCCACAGTTTTGCTGGCTGTTTTTAAATACTGGCCCCAGTATATTTTTTGGCCCTATTGAACGAAAATGGCATTCCGGTCAGTTATCTTGGCGTGACGCTGCCCAGCCGCGCCTTGAGCGACTGCGGTTTGTCCTCGAACAGCGCGGCGTAATAAGTCGCGTTCGACAGCACGTTTTTCACGTAGCCGCGCGTTTCAGAAAACGGGATGGTTTCGGCGAAAATCGCGCCCTCGATCTTCCACGGCAGCGTCGTGCGCCAGTTCTTCGGCCGCTTCGGCCCGGCGTTGTACGCAGCCGAGGCCATCGCCTGCGAGCCGTCGAGCTGATCGAGCACCATCTTCAGATAATTCGTACCGAGCGTGATCACGTATTTCGCCGTCGCCGGCATCAGCTGCATCAGGCCGGACGCGCCGACCGACGAGCGCGCATGCATGATGAAGCGCGATTCCTGCCGAATCAGGCCATAGCTCCACGCCATGTCCAGTCCGAGCTTGCCCGTCGCATCCTGCATCAGCTTGCGGTGCGGCGTGGGGAAGCGCTGCGTGAAATCGAATTCATGTTTGGTGCGGTCGGAGCTGTTGACCATCCGGTCGAGCAACCCGATCTTGCGCGCGAATTCCGCCGCCGCCAGCAGTTCGCGGTCGTTCATCCGGCGCAGTTCCCAGTTCCATTCGCGCCCGCCATCGAAGCGCAGATCCAGCTCGTACAGCTTGCGCGCGCGGGCAAAGCCGCCGTTGTGCGCCATTGGCGCCAGCTCGGCTTCGCTCACCGGCTTCGCGCGCGGCGGAATGGTGATTTTCTGCCCCAGTTCTTCCAGCGCCAACTGGCCATAGAATTGCCGCTCATGGCTGATCGACTGGAACAGCTTGCGTGCCTGTTCGCGCTGGCCTTCGGTAGCGAGCGCGCGCCCTTTCCAGTAAATCCACGCCGGGTCGCGCTGCAAGGCAGCCGGCATCGCATCGATCGCTTGCTGCACCATCTTCCAGTCGCCGGCGCGCAATGCGGCGCGTACCTTCCACTGATGGCCTTCGTCGGACAACGGCGCGTTGCCAGCCTTCTTCCAGTACGACAATGCTTCAGGCGCAAGCGAAAACGATGCGCGCAACGCAATCTGCGACCACGCCAGCTCCTGCTCTTGCGCGCTCAACTTGCCAACCGCGTGCTGCAGCACGTAAGCCGCCGCCTGCTCGTGGTTTTTCCGCGCCAGACGGCCAAGCGCGATGATGAAGGTTTCATGCGCGGCGCGGCTCGATTGCGCGCCGCGCGCCAGCGTCAGCAGCGGCAGATCGGCCGCCCGGCCAACCTGGCGTTCATCCGCGCCCACCACCGGCGCCAGCCGCTCGGCCACGCCGGATGAACCGTATTCCGCCGCCTGCCGGATCTGGAACCATACATCGTCCGGCGTGAACTGGCCATTCTTCGCCAGCGTGGCAATCAGCGCCACGCAGCCTTCGCCGTATTTTTTCGGCTGCGTCAACGCCTCACGCGCCTCGGCCGCCACCGGCTGCCCCTTGACCGCACGCGACAGCAGCGCATAGCAAGTCACCTGCACGTCATCCTTGAGCACGAACTGCGGATACTGTTCGTCAAACCTGGCCCAGTCGCGCCGCTTGCCCAGCTCCAGCAGCCAGTCATTGCGCAGCCGGTCGGCGATCGCTGTGCCGGCATGGCGGTTCAGGAACGCACGGATTTCGCCGTGCGGCAAATCCTTCACCCGAGGCTTCAGACGGTAGTATTCGACGTACGACGGTATGGGATAATCCTTCAGCCTGGCCGCGAGCTCGGCCGCTTTGTCGACCTTGTCCTTGCGGGCGGCATCGCGCAGCGCGAGGAAGGTTTGATCGGCACCAGATTCGGCGGCATGAAGATGCGGCTGGGTCAGTGCCAGAACGCTGCCGGCGCACAGCGCCAGCGTGATGTTTTTGGGCCAGTGCAACACTGTACATCTCGGAAAATTGAACTTTAACGATGAGTTTACCACCAAGCATGACGGAAAAGGGCGCGTTGCGGCGCATGTTGCTGGCGGCACGACGTGCGATGGTCGAACCGCAGCGCGGCGCGGCCAACACCGCGCTGGCGAAGAACGTCGAAGCGCGGCTGCGCGCGCATGCGGTCAGGCATCTGGGCGTGTTCTGGCCGATTCAGGGCGAACCGGATTTGCGGCCGCTGTACGCGCTGCTGGCGCAGGCGGGCATCGCGCTCGCGCTGCCAGTGGTAATCGGCAAAGATCAGCCACTGGCATTTTCCGTTTGGCAGCCCGGCGACGAGATGGTCACCGATGCGTTTGGCGTACCGACGCCGGCCAATCCGCGCTTTGTGCCGCTGCCGCCGGCGCTGCTGATTCCGTGCGTCGGCTTCACCGCCGAGCACTTCCGGCTCGGCTACGGCGGCGGTTTTTACGACCGCACGCTGGCGCGCGAACCGTGCCCGCTGACCATCGGCATCGCGTATGCGTGCCAGCAGGCGGCGTTCGCCATCGGCCCGCACGACATCGCGCTGGATGAAATCGTGACCGAACTGCCACCGCCGGCCTGAAAGCAGCCATACTAGCAGGGGTATTTTTAAACCGCCTCGTAAAATCTGGGAAAAACCAGCGATTTCGCCACATACCCCTTCTTTTTCGGGCTGATTCCGGGCTGCGGCAGTCGAAATAACTGACCAGAACAAGCATTTCAGTCATTAAGGCCGAAAAATATACTCGTGCCAGTATCTAAAAACGGCCATCAAAATCGTGGCCCAGCGCCATGTTTTGGCTATATACCCCCGCGAAACAGCTTGCTTTGCCGCCCGCTGCCGCGCTCCCTGCCGTACAGTTCGCGCCAGTGGCGCAGCGCGCCGCGGATTTCTTCCTTCAGCTGCTCGTCGTTCCACGGCTTGGTCAGGAAACGGTAGGCCGCGCCCTTGTTGATCGCGTCGGTGACGGTGGCGATTTCGGAAAAACCGGACAGCACGATGCGCACCGTTTCCGGATACATCATCCGCGCCTGCGACAGGAATTGCGTGCCGGTCATTTCGCTCATGTGCTGGTCGCACACGATCAATTTGACCGGTTCCTTCGCCAGCAGCGCGAAACCATCCTTGGCACTTTGCGCAGTCAGGATGGTGTAACCCTCGCGCCGCAGCGTGCGCTTGAGCGCCGACAGGATGCTGGTTTCGTCATCAACCAGCAAGATCGTGTCGCGCGCCGGCGCTTCGCTCTTTGGCACCGCGGCAATCCGCCGATCCTGCCGCAGCATGCGCGCGATTTCGCCCGCCGGCACCGGACGCGAAAAGTAGTAGCCCTGCATTTCGTCGCATTCGCTGCGCCGCAGGTAGGTCATCTGCTCCAGCGTTTCGACCCCCTCGGCCAGCACTTTCTTGCCCAGCTTGTGCGACATCGCGATGGTCGCCTTCGCAATCGCCGCATTGGCCGGATTGGTGGTGATGTCGCGCACGAACGACTGGTCGATCTTGACCACGTCGATCGGAAAGCGCGACAGGTAGGCCATCGATGAATAGCCGGTGCCGAAATCGTCGAGCGCGATGCGCACCCCGAGTTCCTTCAGTTGCCCCATGTTGCGCACCGCCGCCACCATGTCCAGCATCATCGCGCTTTCGGTGATTTCGATTTCGAACAGGTTCGGATCGAGCCGTTGCGACGTCAGCGCCAGCGCAATCGAACCGGGCAGCGTTGGCTGGCGGAAATGCCGCGCCGCGAGGTTGATCGCGACCTTGATCGGCGGCAGGCCGCCATCCTGCCACGCGCGCATCTGGCGGCAGGCTTCGGCCAGCACCCATTCGCCGATTTCGACGATGTGGTTGCCTTCCTCGGCCAGCGGAATGAACTCCGACGGCGGCACGAGCCCGCGCACCGGATGCTGCCAGCGGATCAGCGCTTCAACGCCGACGATCGCGCCTGAATACAGGTTGATCTGCGGCTGGTAGTACAGCACCAGTTCGTTGCGCTCGATCGCCTGCAGCAGTTCGCGCCGCCAGTTCTCGTCGCTCGCCATCGCCGCTTCGAACACGCGGATGTCGTTGCCGCCACCGTTTTTCGCCCGCAGCGTGGCGTTCATCGCGTTGCCGAACAGGTCGTCATTGCCTTCGGCGTCCGGATAGCGGGCAATGCCGATCGAGGCGGTGATCGTAATCGTCTGGCCCGCGTGCAGGTATGGGCGGCGGATCGCGGCCAGCACGCGCCGCGCGATTTCGATGCTGTCGGCCTGCACCTCGCTTTTGCCCGGCCCGATCAGAATCGCGAATTCGTCACCGGCAACGCGCGCAGCCACGTCGTGTTCGCGCAGGATTTCCTTGATCCGCACCGCCGTTTCGGTCAGCACTTGCTCGGCCGCGTCGCTGCCGATGGCGCGGTTGGTTTTTTTAAAATCGTCGAAATCGATATGCAGCAACGCAATCTGCTGTTTGCCCAGCCGGGCCGATTCCTGCGCCGCCGCAATCTCGCGCTGGAACGCGCCCAGGTTCGGCAGGCCGGTCAACTGATCGAACATCATCAGCCGCTCGATCTGCTTTTCATATTCCTGCCGTTGCGTGATGTCTTCGCCAATCGCAAAGTAATACTGCACTTCACCGTTTTCATCCTGAATCGCGGCGATGGTCTTGCTTTCGACGTACAGTTCGCCATCCTTGCGGCGGTTGATGAATTCGCCTTTCCACAACTCGCGCCGCGCCAGCGCATCCTTGAGCTGATGGTAAACCTCGACTGGCGTTTTGTCGGAACGGAAATCCTTCATCGAGCGGCCGAACAGTTCGCCGATCGGATAGCCCATGATGCGCTGCGCGGCCGGGTTCACATACAGGATATGCGACTGCGCATCGGTGATCACGATGCTGCCGCTGTAATTTTCAGCCACGCTCTGGAACAGCGCGATCGCTTCCTGGCTGTGGCGAATCGCAGTCGCATCGAACCCCAGGAGCAAAATGCCGGATTCGCCGCCGACTTCTATCGCCGGCTGGTCCAGGTTCCACAGTATCGGTATCGTCTGGCCATCGCGGCATTGCAAATCGAAGGCAAACGCCGGCGGCATCTGGCCCTGTTCGAGCAGCTTCAGCGCCGCCGCCAGACGCTTGCCATCCCACTGCCCCGGCGGCACCAGCATTTCGAGCGACTTGCCGACCAGATCTTCGGCATTCGCATAGCCGAGAACGGCCATCCCGGCGCGGTTGATCGAGCGAATGCGCCATTGCCGGTCGAGCAGCAGGTGCACGAATGCCATCGAGTGGAAAATGCCGCCGTTTGCCGTTTGCGCGTTCATCGTCTTTCGCCGCCTATTTGCCAGCCGCCGCTTCGGCCAGCGGATCGAGCGGCAGCACGACGCGGAACATGGTTCCCCGCCCCGGCTCCGAATCAACCTCGATCCTGCCGTTGTGCCGCTGCACGATGCCCCATGACAGCGACAAGCCCAGCCCGGTGCCGTGACCGACCGGCTTGGTGGTGAAAAACGGTTCGAACAGCCGCTTCATGTTTTCCGGCGCGATGCCAGAACCGTTGTCTCGCACCTCGACCCAGATCTGATCGCCGTCGCGGCCAGTGTGCAGCGTCACCTTGCCCGGCCCGTCGATCGACTGGGCCGCGTTTACCAGCAGATTCAGGAAGACCTGGTTCAGTTGCGCCGGAATGCAGCGCACCTGCGGCAGTTCGCCGAATTCGCATTCGATCACCACTTCTGGCCGAATCACGCTGCGCACGATGCTCAGCGTGCTGGAAATGCCTTCATGCAGATCGGCCCATTGCCAGCCGGTTTCGCCAACACGGGAGAAATTGCGCAAGTCCTGCACGATCTTGCGCACGCGCTCCAGCCCTTCGCGCGACTCGGCAATCAACTGGTGCAAATCGCCGATGATGAATTCATGCCCGATCGCCTGCTTGAGTTCGCGCACGTGTCCGAATTCCTGCGGCAGCAGTTGGCCGTGTTCCTTTTCGATGTCGGCATAGGCGGCGTCGATAGCCAGCAGATCGTCGAGGTAGCTCGACAGCGATGAAAAATTCGACTGGATGAAGCTGATCGGATTGTTGATTTCATGCGCGATGCCGGCCGACAACTGGCCGATCGCAGCCATCTTTTCCGACTGCGCCAACTGGTTGTGCGTTTCTTCCAGCTTCTGGTTCAGCGTCCTGAAATCCGCCAGTTGCTGCTGCATCGCGGCCTCGACCCGGCGATGGCGCGCGATGCGGCACAGATCGTTGCCTATCAGTTGCAGGGTGACTATATCGGCGTCATCATAATCGGCCGGTTTGTTGCCAACGCCGAGCACCATCCGCACCAGGCCATCCTCGATCACCGGCACCGTCACCAGCCGGATCAGACGTTCGCCACTCTGCGGCAGCCCGCGCGCGATGCCGGCGCGGTAATTGTTGAACAGCGCCACCCGCCGGCTGGCAACGCAATCGGCCCAGATGCCGGCATCGCCAACCAGACAGCTGCCGCCATCCGCCACGCAGGCAATCGGGTGCGCTTTTTCACTGCAGGCGGTCACTTCAACCGTTTGCTGATCATCGCTGATGAAGTGCAGAAATGACAGCGTGCTGCCGGTCAGCCGCTGCGCGATCGCCAGTCCGCGATTCAGGAACTCCGCCTCCGACATTTCGATCCCAAGCTCGTTCAGCTCCAGCAGCGCCTGCTGGCGCGCGCCCAGCAGATGGCGCTGGGTGACATCGATCGTGATGCCGCCGATCATCTTGCCGCCGGTTTCGCTCTCGATCACGAACTTGGTCGTTTCGAAGTGCCGGCAGTCCAATTCCTCTCCCAGCGTTTCGGTTTTGCCGGTCGCCAGCACGCGCCGGTCGTCGTCGCTGATCTTGCTCGCAAACGGTTCCGGGAACAATTCGCGGTTGGTCTTGCCGATCATGCTGGCCGGGTCGATTCCGAGCACGGTCTTGAAGCCGCGGTTGGCCAGCAGCACCCGCAAATCGCTGTCCTTGATGAACGCCGCGCCGGGCAATTTATCCAGAAAATGCTGCACCAGCGCCTGTGCGCTGCGCGCCTGCTGTTCGGCCAGCTTGTGGGTTTCGTCCAGTTCGAACCGTTCCAGCGCAAAGCTGACGTCATCCGCCATTTCCAGCAGCAGCTCGCGCGCCAGTGAATCGAACGCATTGGTTCGGCCCGCATATAGCGTGATCGCGCCGATGACCGCGCCCTTGCGCAGCAGCGGCAGCGAGGCGCTGGCGCGCCAGCCATATTGCTGGCCGCTGTCATGCCACGGCGAGGTGGCAGAATCTTTCCCGAAATCCTGGCACCAGACGGCATGCCGCTCGCGGATTGCGGTGCCGGTCGGCCCGCGCCCCCAGGGTTCATCGGCATGCACCGTGACGCGAAGGTTCGCCAGATATTCGTTGCCAGCACCGTATTGCGCCACCGGCCGCACCTGGCCAGTGGCCGGATCGACGAATCCGACCCAAGCCATCCGCAGGCCAGCATGTTCGACCGCTGCGCGGCAAACAGCGGCAAACAGCGTCTGTTCATCTTCGCAATGGACAATCGCCTGATTGCACTGGCTGAGCGCCACATACAGATGGGTCAGGCGCAATGCATTTGCCTGGTGCCATTTGATCAGCCGATGGAGCAAGGCGGCCGTGACCACGACGAACAGCAATCCCTTGCCGACCTCGAGGTAGCCCTGCAGCGTCTGATCCTGCATCGAAATTGTCAGAAAGGCGCCGGATGCGATGATCCACAGCGCGGCAAACGCCGCATACGCGAGCACGACCCGCATCGGGCTGCTTTGCCGCTCAATCAGTTCCTGACTCGAAGGGGGAATGTGTTTCATCGGCGCACTGCTTGCAAGGAAAACCCGTCACATCCATTGGTGGGCATATCGCCGCATTCTGTCAGAAAAGCGTCCGGTTGTGTCTGTCTTGCATCAAACCTGCGGCAATGCGCCGTGCTCGGCCGAAGCGGCAAAACATACTCGGGCCAGTATTTATAATTTTCCGCTAAATATCTGGCCCGGCAATCGCATTTACGCCCATACCCCCGTTTTGTTACTTCCCAGCGGAAAACAGGCGTTGCCAGATTGCAACCGTTGGTGCGGCCCGGTTCAGGCTGTAAAAGTGAAAACCCGGCGCGCCACCAGCCAGCAGCCGCTGGCACAATTGCGTCACCACGTCGAGTCCGAATTCGCGGATCGATTCGAGGTCTTCGCCATAGCTTTCGAGCCGCAAACGGACCCAGCGCGGAATCTCGGCGCCGCACATTTGCGAAAAGCGCGCCAGTTGCGTGTGGTTCGTGATCGGCATGATGCCGGGCACGATCGGGATCGTTACGCCGGCTTTGCGCGCTTCATCGACGAAGCGGAAATATGCATCGGCGTTGTAGAAATACTGCGTGATCGCGCTGTCGGCGCCGGCATTGGCCTTGCGCACAAAATTGGCCAGATCGGCCTGCGGCGAAACCGCCTGCGGATGCATTTCCGGGTAGGCGGCCACGTCGATCTTGAACCAGTCGCCGGTTTCCCGGCGGATGAATTCGACCAGTTCATTCGCATAATGGAATTCGCCCTGCGCCCGCTCTTCGCCCTCGGGCAAATCGCCACGCAATGCGACCAGATGGCGGATGCCCTGCGCCTTGTATTCGTGCAGCCGGGTGCGCACATCGTCGCATTTCGAGCCGATGCACAGCAGGTGCGGCGCCGCCTCGCGGCCCTCTTTCTGGATTTCCGTCACGGTATCGTTGTTGCCATACCGCGCCGATCCGCCCGCGCCCAGCGTGACCGAGTAATAAGTTGCGCCGATTTCCGCCAGCCGGTTGCGCTCGCCGCGCAGGTTTTCCACGCCCTCCGGCGTCTTCGGCGGGAAGAATTCGATGCTGAATGTAGGTTGTGCCATTTATTCTTTCAAAATCAGGGTCGACAGTGCCCACGAAATGACGCTGTACAGCAGCGCGCCGCCGATCGCCGACCACAGGCCGGCGACCTGGAAACCGCTGACCAGTTGCGCCACCAGCCAGAACGTGATGCCGTTGATGACGAAGATGAACAGCCCCATCGTCAGGAAAGTGACCGGCAACGTCAAGACCAGCAGGATCGGCCGGATCAGCGTGTTCACCAGCCCGAGGATCGCGGCCGCGACCAGCGCGGAACCGATGCTCGCCACCTGCACCGAATCCATCAGATATGGAATCGCCAGCAGCGCGGCGGCATTGATGGCCCAAAGTATCAGCAGTCGCATCGTTTGCCTTTCGTGTGCCCTGTCGCAAATTGCAGGTATTGCCCCCTGCCGCGCACGGCAGGGGTCGTGCTTGAAATCAGTAGCGGTAATGATTCGGCTTGTACGGGCCATCGACCGGCACGCCGATGTAAGCCGCCTGTTCCGCCGTCAGCCGCGTCAGTTGCGAATTCAGCTTTTTCAACTGCAGCAGCGCGACCTTTTCATCCAGATGCTTCGGCAGCGTGTAAACGCCAACCGGATACGATTTGGTGTTGCTGTACAGTTCAATCTGCGCGATCGTCTGGTTCGCGAACGACGAGCTCATCACGTAGGACGGATGGCCGGTGCCGCAGCCAAGGTTCACCAGCCGGCCCTCGGCCAGCAGGATGATGCGGCGTCCGGTCGGGAAGATGATGTGATCCACCTGCGGCTTGATGTTTTCCCATTGGTACTGCTTGATCGAAGCGACATCGATTTCATTGTCGAAGTGGCCGATGTTGCACACAATCGCCTGATCCTTCATCTTCACCATGTGATCGTGCGTGATCACGTGGTAGTTGCCGGTGGCGGTAACGAAAATGTCCGCATGTTCGGCCGCATAATCCATCGTCACCACGCGGTAGCCTTCCATTGCTGCCTGCAAGGCGCAGATCGGGTCGATTTCAGTCACCCACACCTGCGCCGACAGCGCGCGCAGCGCCTGCGCGCAACCCTTGCCGACGTCGCCATAACCGGCCACGATCGCCACTTTGCCGGCGATCATCACGTCAGTCGCGCGCTTGATGCCATCGACCAGCGATTCGCGGCAGCCATACAGGTTGTCGAACTTCGATTTCGTGACCGAGTCGTTGACGTTGATGGCCGGGAACGCCAGCTTGCCTTCCTTGTGCATCTGGTACAGGCGGTTAACGCCGGTAGTGGTTTCCTCGGTCACACCCTTGACTTCGGCCAGACGCTTCGAATACCAGCTGCCATCCTTGGCCAAATAACGCTTGATCGAATTGAACAGGCAGACTTCTTCTTCCGAACCCGGATTGTTCAGCACCGATGGATCGGTTTCCGCGCGCGAACCCAGGTGCAACAGCAGCGTCGCATCGCCGCCATCGTCCAGAATCATGTTCGAATAGCCGCCATCGGGCCAGTCGAAAATGCGGTGCGTGAATTCCCAGTAGTCGTCCAGCGTTTCACCCTTGACCGCGAATACCGGCGTGCCGCCAGCGGCAATCGCGGCCGCGGCGTGATCCTGGGTCGAGAAAATGTTGCACGAGGCCCAGCGCACCCGCGCGCCGAGCGCTTCAATTCCTCGCGGATTGCCATCAGGCCCGGCATTTCGGTTTCAGCGATGCGGATTTCCTTGTCACCCCATTCGGCCAGGGTGATATCGGCGATTTGGTAGTCGTCTTTGCGTGCAGTCGTCATCACGCTTCTCCTTTCATTATCAACCAGAAAAAAGTTACGTGAGCGCCGTTGCAAAAGTTAAGTTCCCCGAGCCTGGCACGCTTGCTGCGCGTGTCGCAACGCTCCTCGGAGATTCGCCATCATACCATCGTTGCCGCCATCGTTCACGGACAGCCCTTGCCGTCTTGAGCAAGGTCAATCGGCCGCCTTGCCTTTGGTGTATTTGCTACCTTCGGTGCCATCGGCGGCAACCAGCATGTCCTTGGCGGCAGTAAACGCGACCGCCTGCTTGTGGCGCACGTCGAAGAAAGTCGCAACCACGCCGCTGGCGATGATGATCGTCATGCCAAGCCAGCCCATCCAGCCGAGGCTGTCGTCCCAGATCAGGATGCCCCAGATGCTGGAAAACACGATGCCGGTATATTGCAGGTTCGCCGTCACCAGCGTCTTGCCCAGATGATAAGCGCGTGTCATCGCCATCTGACCGCCGGCGGCAAACACGCCAATCGCGGTCAGCAGCATGAACCCGCGCCAGTCGTGCGCATGCCAGACCACGCCATCGCTGCCCGGCAGGATCGCTCCAATCCAGCATGCAATCGCGCCACCGACGGTGCCGGTGATGCAGAAGTAGAACACCACCCTGTCTTCCGGTTCGCCCAGAATGCCAAGCTGGCGTACCTGCAGATAGGCCAGCGAAGCCAGCATGCCGGAGCACAGGCCTATCGCGCCCCACAGCAATTGATCGGCGTGGATCGACGGCTTGAGCAGCAAAGCCACGCCAACAAAGCTGGTCAGCACAGCCGCCACCAGCCGCCATTCGAAATGCATCTTGCCGCGCCACCAGCCTATGCCGAACAGCATTGCCGCAATCCAGATCGGCGACATGTAATTCAGCGTCATGGCCGTTGCCAGCGGCAGCTTCGCCACCGAAAAAAACCACAGGCCGAATGCAGTCGCGCCAACCACGCCGCGCCACAGGTGCGCCAGCGGAAAGCGGGTTTTGAAGGCCGCGCCGCGCACCGCCATCAGCAAACCGATGACCACCACACCTATCAGGCTGCGGTACATCACGATTTCGACCGTGGAATAGGAATCGGACACGAACTTCACGCACACGCTCATCAGCGAGAACAGGAAGGTGGCAAACAACATCCAGAGTGATTGCATGCGATGCGACGGAAATGAAGGAACGGTGAAACGCGGCACACGCCAGAAGCGGGCTGAAAATGCGGAAATCGCCGATGATACTCCGATTTTCGCCGTTTACTGCGACAAAAACCATCAAACTGGTGCCAGTCGGTCAAAGTCGGCCTATAATGTCAGGTTGTATTATCCCTTTGTATTACAAGCCAAACGTATCATGAACAACCGCATCAAGTCTGCTCTGGTCCATTTGTACAAATGGCTGGGCAGCAAAAGACCGGATCACCGGATCTATTGAATCCTGCCGATCTTTCTGGAACCTAACCGGTGGCGCGAATTGTTTTACAATGGCCGCCTGATTCTGTTTTAGCCGATTATGTCCAGAAAATCCGCCGCCGGTCAGCCAGCGTCATTTGAAGACGCGATGAGCGAACTGAAACAACTGGTTGCACGCATGGAAGCGGGCGAACTGCCGCTGGATGCGTCTGTCGCCGCCTATCAGCGTGGCGCGCAACTGGTCAAATACTGCGCGGTACAACTGGAAAAGGTCGAAAGCCAGGTCAAAGTGCTGGAAGGCGAGATGCTCAAGCCATTTGCAGACAATGCCGGAGCGGAAGAATGACGAACGGTCAAGGTTTCAACGACTGGATGCTGTCAAGCCAGCGTGCGATGGAAGGCGCGCTGTCGTCTTACCTGCCATCGGCGCAGGCGGTGCCCGCGCGCCTGCATGAAGCGATGCGGTATACCGCGCTAGATGGCGGCAAGCGCGTGCGGCCATTGCTGGTATTTGCCGCTGGCGCGCTGTTCGATGCCGATGCTGGACTGCTGGCGCGGGCCGCCTCGGCGGTCGAAATGATCCATGTATATTCATTGGTGCATGACGACATGCCGTGCATGGACGACGATGCGCTTCGGCGCGGCAAGCCGACTGTGCATGTGAAATACGATCAAGCGACCGCACTGCTGGTTGGCGATGCATTGCAGGCGCAGGCGTTTACCGTGTTGTCCGAAGGCAGCGGCGATCCGGCGCGCACGCTGGCGATGGTGCGGCTGCTGGCACAGGCGGCTGGTTCCGCCGGCATGTGTGGCGGCCAGGCGATCGATCTGGCCAGCGTCGGAAAATCACTGGCCCTGCCAGAACTCGAACAGATGCACCGACTGAAAACCGGCGCGCTGCTGCGGGCTTCGGTATTCTTGGGCGCTCTGTGCGGCAAAACACTGACCGCTGAGGAAGAAGCCGCGCTCGACGCCTATGCCAAAGCGATCGGCCTGGCTTTTCAGGTGGTCGATGACATTCTCGACGCCACCGCCGACTCGGCTACGCTCGGCAAAACAGCGGGCAAGGACGCGGCCGACAACAAACCAACCTATGTTTCCATCCTTGGCCTGGACGCTTCGCGCCAACTGGCGGAAAAGTTGCTCGAACAAGCGCAATCCGCGCTGCTTCCGTTCGGCAGCAAGGCCGAACGCCTGCGTCTGATTGCGGAACTCATCGTGCACCGGAATGCCTGAACATGAAACTGCTTGAAACCATCAATGACCCGGCTGAACTCCGGCAGCTGACGCAACCGCAACTGGTCCAGCTGGCCGACGAGTTGCGCGAATACTTGCTGCATTCGGTATCGAAAACCGGCGGCCATCTGTCGTCGAACCTTGGCGTGGTCGAACTGACTGTCGCGCTGCATTATGTGTTCAATACACCGGAAGACCGCTTGATCTGGGATGTCGGACATCAATGCTATCCGCACAAGATTCTGACTGGCCGACGCGAACGGATGCACACGCTGCGCCAGTTCGGCGGCATGTCCGGTTTTCCGAAACGCGATGAAAGCGTTTACGACGCCTTCGGCACCGCGCATTCGTCAACCTCGATTTCAGCCGCGCTCGGCATGGCGCTGGGGGCGCGCAGCAAGGGTGAAAACCGGCGCGCGATTGCCGTCATCGGCGATGGCGCGATTACCGGCGGCATGGCGTTCGAGGCGCTGAACAACGCTGGCGTGTACGATGACATCAACCTGCTGGTGGTGCTGAATGACAACGACATGTCGATCTCGCCACCGGTCGGCGCGTTGAACCGCTATTTCTCGCGCCTGATGTCGGGCAAGTTTTACGCCGCAACCCGCAATGCCGCCAAGGCCATGCTGCCCAAACCAATGGCCGACATTGCCAAGCGTATCGAAACGCAGGCGAAGAAAGTGATCGCCCCCGCGACCGTGTTCGAGGAATTCGGTTTCCGCTATTTCGGCCCGATTGACGGGCACGATCTGGATGCGCTGATCCCGATCATGCAAAACATCCGCGACATCAAAGGCCCGGTTTTCCTGCATGTGGTAACGAAAAAAGGTCAGGGATACAAGCTGGCCGAAGCCGACCCGATTGCCTATCATGGTTTGGGCAAATTCAGCCCGGACAAGGGTATCCAGCTTGCGCCAAGTCCCAAACTGACCTACACCGAGGTTTTTGGCCACTGGCTGTGCGACATGGCAGCGACTGACCAGCGCCTGGTTGGCATCACGCCGGCGATGCGCGAGGGTTCCGGCATGGTTGAATTCGAACAGCAATATCCGGATCGCTATTACGATGTTGGTATTGCCGAGCAGCATGCTGTCACTTTTGCCGCCGGCCTCGCATGCGAAGGCATGAAACCGGTGGTCGCCATCTATTCGACCTTCCTGCAGCGCGCCTACGATCAGCTGATACACGACGTGGCGCTGCAAAATCTGGATGTCACGTTCGCGCTTGACCGCTCCGGCCTGGTCGGCGCCGATGGCGCAACCCATGCCGGCAACTACGACATCGCGTTCCTGCGCTGCATCCCGAACATGGTGATCATGGCCGCGTCGGATGAAAAAGAGTGCCGCCAGATGCTTTCGACCGCATTCCACTATAATGGCCCCGCTTCGGTACGTTATCCGCGTGGTGCTGGCATTGGCGCCGTTCCCGACAGCGATTTGCAAACCATAGCTGTTGGCAAGGGAGAAATCCGCCGCAACGGCCAGAGGATAGCCATTCTGGCATTTGGCACCATGCTCGAACCCGCGCTGCAAGCAGCCGACAAGCTGGATGCAACCGTGGCCAACATGCGCTTTATCAAACCGCTGGATACCGCGCTGGTTATGCAGCTTGCTCGCAGCCACGATGTTATCGTAACGGTCGAGGAAGGCTGCATCATGGGTGGCGCGGGTGAGGCGGTGGCCGAAGCGCTGGCGGAAGCCGGCATTGTCAAACCTATCCTGCATCTGGGGCTGCCGGACAAATTCATCGATCATGGTGATGCTGCCCATTTGCTGGCGCTGTGCGGGCTGGATGCCAACGGAATCGCGGCTTCGATCCAGCAGCGGTTCATGAATGGCGAACCCAGGCTGGTTGTCAACCATTGATTTTTTTCGGGTTGCCCCAACCCTGCATTTTGAGCGAAGGCATAATGAATTCCCGCGATTGCAGCTTTACCTGTGATGAACACCCGTTGGATACCGAGAACAATACCAACAAGCAAAATATTATTGTGAATCCTGTCAAAACCAGCATACCTGACGTACAAAACCTGTCTGATACCCGAAAAATTGCTATCCAGCAAGTAGGTGTCAAGGGCGTGCGTTACCCTATCCGCCTGAAAACACCGAGCGGAATTCAATCCACCGTCGGCACCTGGAACATGACCGTGCGCCTGCCTGAATCGAAAAAAGGCACGCACATGTCCCGTTTCATCGCATTACTGGAAAAGCTTGGTGATGCCGATGCTGCGCCGCTGGATATTACTGTGCTCGACCAGATGCTGCGCAAGATGCTAACGCTGCTGGAAGCAGAAGCTGGCCAGATTGAAGTGTCATTCCCGTATTTCATCAACAAGACCGCGCCTGTTTCCGGCGTACAAAGCATGATGGATTACGAAGTTGCGCTGACGGGCGACATTGCCGAAGGCGAAGTTGAAATCACGCAGACGGTACTGGTGCCCGTCACCAGCCTGTGCCCATGCTCGAAAAAGATTGCCGCCTATGGTGCGCATAACCAGCGTTCGCACATTACAGTCAGCGCACTGCTGGCAGAGAATATCCCGTTTGACGAGATGATTGCCAAAATCGAAGCACTGGCTTCATGCGAACTGTATGGCTTGCTGAAGCGTCCGGATGAAAAATTCGTGACCGAGCGCGCCTACGACAACCCGAAATTCGTCGAGGATCTGGTGCGCGATGTGGCCGGCATGCTTAATGGTGACAACCGTATCGTCGCCTACACGCTGGAAGCGGAGAATTTTGAATCGATCCACAATCATTCTGCTTACGCGATGATTGAATGCGACAAGCGCGATTGAACGCAATTTGAACTCCCAAAAAAAACGGCGCCATTGATAGCGCCGTTTTTTTATCGGTACATTTCTTCGCGCAATTTTTCCCAGTATTCCTCATCGCGCGAAGCGCGCTGATTAAGAACCCGCGCCAACACGAATAGCCAGTCGGACAAACGATTCAGGTATTGCCGCGCCGGCTCGCTGATTCTTTCCTTGCTGTGCAAACGAACCAGCGATCGTTCCGCCCGCCGGCAGACCGCGCGGCATACATGGGCCTGCGCCGCTGCCCTGCTCCCGCCCGGCAAAATGAACTCTTTCAACGGTGGCAAACCAGCGTTTGATTCCTTGATCCATTGTTCAAGCCGCAACGCATGTTCCTCTTTCATCACCTGATGGTCAGGGATTGATAATTCAGCCCCCAGATTGAACAGATCGTGCTGTATTGCCAGCAAGGGTTCGCGTATGCCAGCTGGCAAGGATTCGCACAGCAGCAGCCCCAGGTGGGAATTCAGCTCATCAACATCGCCAATCGCATCAATGCGCGCCGTGCCCTTGCCTAGCCGGCTGCCATCGCCAAGCCCGGTCGTGCCATCATCGCCGGTACGAGTAACAATTTTAGAAAGACGGTTGCCCATGTCAGTCATTAACAAATTCGGTTAGTGGAATCATGGTAAGGCTGAACCATGCGTAGAAACCCGTTTAAGCTTTATGGATTGTTGTTTTTTAGTAATAAATATACTGGGTAGTGTATTTTAAAATATTTATTTTTCCTATATGCAACACATAAAATTTGCTTATACCACGCTTTTTTTGACGAAAATCCGACAAATTCGTGCATTTTTCGTGCTCAGAGTAAAATTGTGCCATCTTTAACCAAGGAAATAACATGTCCAGCCAGAACACACAGCAAATTACCCTGACCCGCCCAGATGACTTTCATTTGCACCTGCGTGATGGAGCCGGTCTGAAAAGCGTGCTGCCTCATTCAGCCAGACAGTTCGCGCGCGCAATCATCATGCCGAACCTGCGGCCGCCAGTCACAACCACCGAGCAGGCAATTGCATATCGTGAACGAATTCTGGTGGCATTGCCAGCGGGCATGTCGTTTGAACCGTTGATGACGCTTTATCTGACAGACAATACAACTGCCGAAGAAATCAAGTACGCGAAAGAAAGCGGTTTCATCCATGGGGTTAAACTTTACCCGGCTGGGGCAACCACGAATTCGGATGCCGGCGTGACTGACTTGAAGCATTGCATTAAGGCGCTGGAAATGATGCAGCAAGTTGGCCTGCCATTGTTGATGCATGGTGAAGTGACTGATCCTGATATCGACCTGTTCGATCGCGAAGCTGTTTTCATTGATCGCGTGCTGTTGCCGTTGCGCAAGACCATGCCTGAATTGCGCATCGTTTTTGAACACATCACCACCAAAGAAGCAGCGCAATATGTAACTGAAGCTGAAGGTGAAATTGCAGCAACGATTACTGCTCACCATCTGCTGTACAACCGCAATGCGATTTTCCAGGGTGGAATCCGTCCACATTACTACTGTTTACCAGTGTTAAAGCGCGAAACCAACCGGCAGGCGCTGGTGGCAGCAGCCACCGGCAACAGCAAACGATTTTTCATTGGTACGGATTCAGCGCCACATCCGAAGGAATTGAAGGAACATGCGTGCGGTTGTGCAGGTTGCTATACAGCCTTGCATGGACTGGAACTGTATGCGCAGGCATTCGATCAGGCTGGAGCAATGGATAGGCTGGAAGCATTCGCCAGTTTCAATGGTGCAGATTTCTATCGTTTGCCAAGAAATCACGACAAGGTAACGTTGAAACGCGAGCCATGGATATTGCCTGAACAGGTGCCATTTGGTGAATCCATGGTTGTGCCGTTGAATGCTGGTGAAACGATGTCGTGGCAACTGGTTGGTTAAGTCGTTATTGGTTATTAATGTTTTTTATATATAGAAATTGATGATGATACGCGGCAGTTTTGGTGGATAACCTGAATATTCCGTTGAATTTCAACATGATGAGAACCGCATAAGCGATGTAAATTTTCATGCTCGAAGTTGGACAAAAATTGAGCCTGCCGCTTTTCGGTGGTAAGGCACATATAGTTAAGAGGATATCCACAAAGCTGTTCACAACGTTTCACGTGAAACAGAAAACAGGTTTGCTGGAATGGTTTTATAATTCGCCTCCTGTAGATTTGCTAAAGAAGTGAATGCAATATCCAATTACATTTGATGTCATCGTCATTGGCGGTGGACATGCAGGAACAGAAGCCGCACTGGCAGCCGCTCGTATGGGTCTTCAAACCCTGTTGTTGACCCATAGCCTGGAAACCCTGGGGCAGATGTCGTGCAATCCGTCGATTGGCGGTATCGGCAAGGGGCATCTGGTTAAGGAAGTGGATGCAATGGGGGGTGCAATGGCGATTGCGGCAGATGAAGCCGGCATCCAGTTCCGCATCCTGAATTCATCCAAAGGGCCAGCGGTGCGCGCGACCCGGGCGCAGATAGACCGCGTGCTGTATCGGCAGTCCATCCGTGGTCGTCTGGAAAACCAGCCAAACCTGTGGCTATTCCAGCAGGCGGTGGAAGACTTGCTGTTCGATGGCGATCGGGTTACGGCCGCTGTGACTCAGGCCGGCATCATTTTCAGTGGCAAAACAGTGGTGCTGACAGCCGGCACTTTCCTAGATGGAAAAATCCACGTTGGCTTGAATAATTATCCTGGCGGTCGAGCGGGTGATCCGCCAGCGGTTGGTTTGTCGCACAGGTTGAAGGAACTCAGGCTGCCACAAGGCCGATTGAAAACAGGTACGCCGCCAAGGATAGATGGGCGCTCGATTGATTTTTCCAGGATGGAAGAACAGGCTGGCGACCTTGATCCCGTACCGGTATTTTCCGTCATGGGTAATGTGCACATGCATCCGAAGCAAATGCCGTGCTGGATTACGCACACCAATGCGCATACGCACGACATTATTCGTGGTGGCCTTGATCGTAGCCCGATGTTTACCGGCGTGATTGAAGGTGTCGGCCCGCGTTACTGCCCGTCGATTGAAGACAAGATCCACCGTTTTTCCAGCAAGGATTCGCACCAGATTTTTCTTGAGCCGGAAGGGCTGACCACACATGAATACTATCCGAACGGCATCTCGACCAGCCTGCCGTTTGATATGCAGCTCGATATCGTGCATTCGATGGTCGGGCTGGAAAATGCGCATATCCTGCGTCCGGGTTATGCGATCGAATACGATTACTTCGATCCGCGCGGCTTGAAAGCCTCGTTGGAAACGAAACAGATACAAGGCTTGTTCTTTGCCGGCCAGATCAACGGCACCACCGGCTACGAAGAAGCGGCGGCACAAGGGATGCTGGCCGGCATCAACGCGGCATTGCTGGCGCAGGAAAAAGAAGCATGGACGCCACTCCGCAACGAAGCTTATTTGGGGGTGATGGTTGATGATCTGGTGACGCAGGGCGTGACCGAACCATACCGCATGTTTACTAGCCGGGCTGAATACCGTTTGAGTTTGCGCGAGGATAACGCTGACATGCGGCTGACCGAAATCGGGCGCAAGCTCGGTTGCGTCGGCGATCAGCAGTGGGACCGATTCAGCCGCAAGCGAGATGCTGTTTCACGTGAAATCGAACGGCTGAAATCAACCTGGGTCAATCCGAACATCATCGCTGCGGCCGAAGCCGAGCGGGTGCTGGGCAAGAATATCGACCATGAATATGCGCTGGCCGAGCTGCTGACCCGGCCCAACGTACGTTACGACCAGCTGCTGACGCTGACCGGTGTCGATGGCCACAATCTCGGCGGGCCGGGCGAACCGGAAGCCGATGTGCGCGAACAGGTTGAAATACAGATTAAATACGCCGGTTACATCGAACGGCAGGCGAAGGAAATAGAGCGGCACCGCAATTTCGAAAACATGCTGCTGCCGGACGCTCTCGATTATGCCGACGTGGCGGCGCTGTCGATCGAGGTGCGGCAAAAGCTGGCGCAGCAGCGGCCGCAAACGCTGGGGCAGGCATCGCGCATATCCGGCATCACGCCGGCGGCGATTTCGCTGCTGCTGGTGTATCTGAAAAAACGCAACTGGGTCGGCTTCATGCAGGAAGGAAACAAATGAACCGATTTGATCGCCCTGCCCTGACACGCCTGCTGGCTGATGGCATTGCACAATTGCCGTTTGCGCTGGCCGATGCGCAGCAGGAAAAACTGCTCGATTATCTGGCGTTGCTATCGAAGTGGAATGGCGTGTACAACCTGACTGCGGTGCGCAATCCGGAACAGATGGTGGCGCAGCACCTGCTCGATTCGCTCGCGGTCGTGCCGGCATTCGCACAGGTGAAATCGGTGCTGGATGTCGGTTCTGGCGGCGGTCTGCCCGGCATCGTGTTGGCGATTGCGCGGCCAGAAATGAAAGTGTCGCTGATTGACACAGTGCAGAAAAAAACAGCGTTTTTGACGCAGGCAAAAGCCGAACTGGGGCTGGCCAATGTTACAGTGCATGCTGGCAGGGTCGAAACACTGCCGGCGGAGGAAAAATTCGACGCGATCACGTCGCGCGCATTTGCCAGCCTAGCGGATTTCGTTTCGCTGTCATCACATCTGCTCGCGCCCGGCGGCTGCTTCATTGCGCTCAAGGGCGTCGTGCCGGAAGATGAAATCGTGGCTTTGCCGGCTGGCTGGAAAGTGGCTGAAATCAGGCCGGTAACGGTGCCAGCCTTGCAGGCCGAACGACATTTGATATTCCTGATTCGGGAAAAAACATGAGACACCGATTCCTGCCGTTGGTCATGATGTTGCTGCTGGCTGCGGCTGTGCAGGCACAACCGTCTACAACCGAAGTTGCCACGGTAGCGTCGGTCGATGTCGACCGTTATGCAGGAAAGTGGTACGAGGTGGCACGTTTCCCCACTTGGTTTCAAACCAAATGCGCCGGCGATGTTTCGGCCGACTACCGCAAGCTCGATGATGGCTCGCTGGAAGTCGTGAATCGGTGCAGAAAGGCGGACAATACGTTTGAACAGGCAGTGGGCCAGGCGGTGATTGTGGATCCGGCCAGCAATGCAAAATTGAAAGTCCGGTTTGTGCCGGCCTGGCTGTCATGGTTGCCGCGAGTCTGGGGCAATTACTGGATCATTGCGTTGGCGCCGGATTATTCTTATTCGGTCGTCGGCGATCCTAGCCGTGAATTTCTGTGGCTGCTGGCGCGCACGCCTACCCTGCCCGAACCGGTTTACCAGCAGGCAGTGCAGCAAGCGGCCAAACAGGGGTTTGACGTAACGAAGCTGGTCAAGACCCAGCAGCGATTGCCCGCTAATGTGCTGAAGGCTTCCGCCGAGGTTGGAAAGCAATGATGTCATTACCCTTTTATGGCATAACAGACGTGTGGCAACTGGTTATTGCCGCCATGATATTTCTGATGCTGCCGGGACCGGGTACATTTTGCGTGCTGACCTGCACCGGCCAGCACGGTCTTCGCGGCGGTTTTGCCGCCTGTGCCGGCTTGATGCTCGGCGACGCAGTGCTGATGCTGATGGCAGCAATCGGCGTGGCGGCGCTGCTGCAGGCGCACCCGCTGCTGTTTCAGGCGGTGCAGTATCTGGGCGCTGCCTATCTGGTCTATGTTGGGTTGAAACTGTTGCTGAATAACAGCCAGACACCGGCGGCGGCGGTGCCGTTCGATGACATGGCGGATTTCCGCCGCGGTTTCCTGGTGACGCTCATCAATCCAAAGGCGATAGTGTTTTATATGGCGTTTTTTCCGTTGTTCATCGACCCGGCACAGCACCGTGGCAGCATGACTTTCATGCTGATGGCGGCCATCATTTCGACCTGCACGCTGCTGTATGTCAGCATGCTGGTGCTGGTTGGCAACACCGTTGCCAAACGGCTTGCGCGTAATCGGCGCATCACCGGTTTTGCAGCAAAAGCGGCCGGTTTTTTCCTGATTGGATTCGGCATCAAACTCTCGTTCAACTGATTTCACATGGCCAAAATCTTCTGTGTCGCCAACCAGAAAGGCGGCGTCGGTAAAACTACCACCACCGTCAATCTCGCCGCCGGTCTGGCAAGATTGCAGCAGCGCGTGTTGCTGGTTGACCTCGATCCGCAAGGCAATGCCACCATGGGCGCGGGCATCGACAAGTCCGGCCTGTCGGCTTCTACCTATCAGGTGCTGCTGGGCACGCGCAACATTCCCGGCGCGCGCCAGCTATCGGAATCCGGCGGTTTTGATGTCTTGCCGTCGAACCGTGAACTGGCCGGGGCCGAAGTCGAAATGGTCGATCTGGAACGGCGCGAGGCGCGGCTGAAGGAAGCCTTGGCCGAAGTGAGTGCCGACTACGATTTCGTGCTGATCGACTGCCCGCCGGCATTGTCGATGTTGACCCTGAACGGCCTGTGCGCCGCGCATGGCGTGATCATCCCGATGCAGTGCGAATATTACGCGCTCGAAGGCTTGTCCGATCTGGTGAACACGATCAAAAAGGTGCATGCGAACCTGAACCGCGAATTGCAGCTCATCGGGCTGCTGCGGGTGATGTTCGACCCGCGCATCACACTGTCGCAGCAGGTATCGGCCCAGCTCGAACAGCATTTTGGCGACAAGGTGTTCAAAACCATCATTCCGCGCAATGTGCGGCTGGCTGAAGCGCCCTCGTACGGCATGCCGGGCGTCAGCTTCGACCCTGCTTCGCGCGGCGCGAAAGCCTACATCGAATTCGGCGCCGAAATGCTGGAACGAATCAAGAACATGTGAACAGGGAAAAGCGAATGGCGACCAAAAAACAAAAAGGGCTGGGACGCGGGCTGGATGCGCTGCTGGGCGGTCCGGCGGAATTTGCCGAAGCGGCAGTGCAAGGCACCACCACCACGCTGCCGATGACGCAGTTGCAGGCTGGCCGTTACCAGCCGCGAACCAGGATGGATGAAGGCGCGTTAAACGAGCTGGCGGCCTCGATCCGCGAACAAGGCGTGATGCAGCCGATTCTGGTGCGTCCGCTGGGGCAAAAGAATGGCGCCGACGCGTATGAAATCATCGCCGGCGAACGCCGTTTCCGCGCGGCGCAACTGGCCGGGCTGGCCGACATGCCGGTGCTGGTGAAGGAAGTGGACGACCAGACCGCGGCCGCGATGGCGCTGATTGAAAACATCCAGCGCGAAGACCTGAATCCGCTGGAAGAAGCGCAAGGCATCCACCGGCTGATCACCGATTTCAGCTTCACGCACGAGCAGGCGGCGACCGCGGTCGGCCGCTCGCGTAGCGCGGTGTCGAACCTGCTGCGTCTGCTGAATCTGGTCAAGCCGGTGCAGACGATGCTGATGGCCGGTGACATCGACATGGGCCACGCGCGCGCGCTGCTGGCGGCGGACAGCGCGATGCAAATCACGCTCGCGAGCCAGGTGGTGGCCAAGCGGATGTCGGTGCGCGAAGCGGAAAAGCTGGTGACCAAAAGCCTGAGCGACAAATCGGCCGCGAACCGCAAGCGGCAAAAGGAAAAATCGGGCGACATCGCCAACCTCGAACAGGAATTGTCCGACCTGCTGGCGACCACTGTGTCATTCAAGGTCGGCGCGAAAGGCAGCGGCCAGATGATCATCGACTTCGCCAACCTGGATGTACTCGATGGCGTAATTGCCAAACTGAAGGGATGATGTCGGCGCTGGCTGGCAAAGCGTGAGCTGGCTGCGGCAGCGACGGAAAATGCCATCCGAGGCCGGCAAGGCCAAAATAACTGACCCAAACGGCGTTTGAGTGAAATAAGGCTGAAAAATATACTCCAGGCAGTATTTTTAAACAGCCAGCAAAAACGAGGCCTGGCGGGGTGTTTTGATGGTATACCCCCGCAAGTCAAGCCTCAAATCGTCATGCTACGCCGTATTTCTGCCGGTAGGCGGCCACCGCCTCCTTGTATTGCGCCAGTTCCGCGCCCGCGCCGGAGCCGGACAGGTAGCCCATCAGGTCGTTCAGGTTGGCGATCGGGATCACCGGCATGTTATACAGCTTGCTCACTTCCTGCACCGCCGAATTGGCCGACAGCGCATCATCCTTGCCCGAACGCTCCATCCGATCGAGCGCGATCAGCACCGCGCATGGCGTGGCGCCGGCGGCGCGGATGATTTCGACCGATTCGCCGACCGAAGTGCCCGCTGAAATCACGTCATCGACAATCACCACCCTGCCCTGCAGCTTCGCGCCGACGGTGGTGCCGCCTTCGCCGTGGTCCTTCGCTTCCTTGCGGTTGTAGGCGAACGGCGCGTTGCGTCCCTTGCCCGCCAGCGCGACCGAAGTGGCAGCGGCGAGCGTGATGCCCTTGTACGCCGGGCCGAACAGCATGTCGAACTCAACCCCGGAATCGAGCAGCGCCTGCGCGTAGAAACCGGCCAGCCGGCCGAGCGTGGCGCCGTCGTTGAACAGACCGGCGTTGAAGAAATAAGGCGACTTGCGCCCAGCTTTGGTGATGAATTCGCCGAAACGCAGCACGCCGGCGTCGACTGAAAACTGGATGAATTCCTGTTGCAGCTTGCTCAAGATGAACCTCGAAGATCGAAAATCAAAGCGCCATTGTAGCGCGGATGGTAGCGCGATTTACGCTACGTGCTGGATAATGCCGGCATGAAAAAAATCATTACCGCCAACCTCAATGGCATCCGCTCCGCCGCGCGCAAGGGCTTTTTCGACTGGATGGGCGCGCAGCAGGCCGACATCGTGTGCGTGCAGGAACTGAAGGCGCAGGCGGCCGACATGACGCCGGAATTCCTCGCCCCAGCCGGCTATCACGGCCATTTCCACTATGCCGAAAAGAAAGGCTATTCCGGCGTCGGGCTGTACAGCCGGGTCGAGCCGGATGCGGTGCAGATCGGTTTTGATGGCGGAGAATTCGATGCCGAAGGCCGCTACGTGCGCTGCGATTTCGGCCAACTGTCGGTGGTTTCGCTGTATGCGCCGTCCGGCTCATCCTCGCCCGAGCGGCAGGAAGCCAAGTTTCGTTTCATGGATGCGTTTCTGCCGCATCTGGCGCAATTGATGGCCAGCGGGCGCGACGTGGTGGTGTGCGGCGACTGGAACATCGCGCACAAGGAAATCGATCTGAAGAACTGGAAAAGCAACCAGAAGAATTCCGGCTTCCTGCCGGAGGAGCGTGCGTGGATGACGCAGGTGTTCGATGGCCTCGGCTGGGTCGATGTCTATCGCCGGCTGCATCCGGAGGCGACCGGCGAAGCGTACACCTGGTGGAGCAATCGCGGCCAGGCATGGGCCAACAACGTCGGTTGGCGCATCGATTATCAGGTGGCCACACAGGGCATGGCCGCCAGCGCACAAACGGCCAGCGTGTTCAAGGAGCAACGTTTTTCAGACCATGCGCCGCTGACCGTCAGCTACGACCGGCTGGTTTAGCGCGCTGCCGCATGGTGGGCGCAAGCTATTTTGCCGGGGCATCAAGAATGGCAGCCCCGGCAAATCAGCGCCTCGCGCACATCCGGCTTGGCTACAAGGCCGCGGTCAGAATGGCATTGATGACGTCGCGGGTATAGATGTCCGCGATGCCGAAGCCGTGGGCATTTCCCACCGCGTTTTCAACGATGGCAGGCAAATCCGCTGCCTTGATTCCCAACTGCGACAGGCGCGTGGGCGTGCCAATCTGGTTGAACCACGCTTCCAGCGCGGCGATGCCTTTCTCGCCGCTATCGACGCCAAACACGTTTTTGGCGAAACGCGCGAACTGGGCTGGATTACGGCTGGAATACCACTTCATCCACGCCGGCATCACGACCGAAAGACCGGCGCCATGCGGCACATTGAACAGGGCCGAGAGCGAGTGTTCGATCGCGTGGTTGGGATAGCTGAAGGCGCCGGCGCCGGAAGACGTCAGGCCGTTCAAGGCCAGCGTCGAGGCCCAGGCGAACTGGCCGCGGGCGTCATAGTCCGCCGGGTTGGCAAGCAGCGCCTCGGTTGTTTCGATGACCGTATTGATGATCGATTCGACCAGCCGCGACAGCAGCGCGGGATACGTGCTCGCGGTGAAATAGACCTCGATCACATGCGCGATCACGTCCGAGGCGGAATACACCAGATAGTCCCGCGATACGCCTTGCATCAGCGCCGGATTGACAATCGAAACCTTGGGGAAGATGGCCGGCGCCGAGATGAAAAACTTTTCCTTCGTGGCTTCATTCGTGACCACGGCGCCGCAGTTCATTTCGCTGCCGGTGGCGGCCAGCGTCAGAATATCGAATAGCGGCAGCGCGGACTCGATGTCGGCCTTGCCGACAAACAAATCCCACACATCGCCGTCGTAATTGACGCCGGCTGCAATCGCCTTGGCGCTGTCGAGCACGGAACCGCCGCCCACGCTCAGGATGGCATCGACCCGGTGCGAGCGTGCCAGTGAAATGGCTTCGCGCACCTTCGAGATGACCGGGTTGCTGATGATGCCGCCCAGCTCGACCCATTCGATGCCTTGCTCCGCCAGACTGCCGCTCACGATGGCAAAAAGGCCTTCGCGCTTGATGCGCTCGCTGCCATAACAGAGCAAGACTTTTTTAACGCCGGATTGCGCCAGAATCTGGCCGATCTGCTTTTCCTTGTCGATCCCGAATTCGATTTGGGTCGGATTAAAAAAGGTAAAATTTTCCATGATGTTCCTTCCGCTTGTGGTGTGCCGCTTCGGAGCGGGGTTTGCCGGTCATGGCATGGTGCCAGACGGCATGAGCCTGCCAGCTCCGCGCTGCAGGATGATGACTGCCGATGCCTATTTTCCCGAAGACGAAACAAATCCAATAGAACAATCCTGCGGATATCTTGCCTAATCCGACGAGCGAGAGGATTTCAGGCGCGTAATCTGGCATCATTGGAGGCCTCGTTGCCATGAAATGCCCTGGAGGTCGGCATGCCATTACCAGACCAGACTCAACCGCGCCACCGCCCGCCGCTGGTCGAACTGCACATGATGCTGGTGCCCATCATCGAACGATGGACGCGCGGGGTGGAAGATTGTTCAACCCCGATCGCAAGCCTTACCTTCTTCCGGCGCGAAGCGCCAACCGAACCGGCAATCTGCCTGGTGGAACCGAGTGTCGTTCTCGTCGTTCAGGGGAAAAAGCGGATGTGGCTGGGCGGCAATGCCTATGACTACGATACGGGCCACACCCTCATCACCTCGCTTGAACTGCCTGCGAATTCGGAAGTGGTCGTTGCCAGTCCGGCGCAACCCTGCCTCGGTTTGGCGCTGAAGCTGGATTTGCGCGTCATGGCCGAGCTGGTCGCGCATAGCGGGCTGCCTTCGCCACGGGGAAAATTGTCCGACAGCGGCATGGGAATTGGTGTGCTCACGCCGCAGGTGCTGGAGCCATTCCAGCGTCTGCTCGATTTGCTGGACGAACCGGAAGCGATCGAGGTGCTGTCGCCGCTGATCCTGCGGGAAATCTACTATCGCCTGTTGATGAGCGATCAGGCGGCGCGGTTGCGGCAGATTGTTTCGGTCGGCAGCCAGAGTCACCGCATAGCCAAGGCGATTGACTGGCTCAAGCTCAACTACAGCACGCCCTTGAGCATTGATGAACTGTCTGGCCGGGTTCAAATGAGTTCGTCATCTTTTCACCATCACTTCCGTCAGCTGACCGGCATGAGCCCGCTGCAGTATCAGAAATGGCTGCGCCTGAGCGAAGCGCGGCGATTGATGCTGGATGCGCATCTGGATGCGGCCAGCTCAGCGTATCAGGTTGGCTATGAAAGCCCTTCGCAGTTCAGCCGCGAATACAGCCGGCTGTTTGGCGCGCCGCCTCGGCGCGATATCGAAAATCTGCGGCTGGCGGTGGCGCACGGTGAAGCCTGACGGGCTGGCATGAGCCTTGCAACAGCCTGCGTGACCTAACACCACTGGAGAGAAGCATGAAAGTACACGTTTTGCAGCATGTGCCGTTCGAGGGGCTGGGCAGCATCCAGTCGTGGCTCGATGCGCGCGGAGCGACCGTCGGCTGGACCCGGTTTTACGCTGATCCGCTGCTGCCGGCGCTGGCCGAAGTCGATTTCCTGATCGTGCTCGGCGGGCCGATGAGCGTCAACGACGAAACCGCCCTGCCGTGGCTGGCCGATGAAAAGCGGTTCATCCGGAAGGCGATTGGCGCCGGTAAGCCGGTGCTGGGCATCTGCCTCGGCGCGCAACTGATCGCCAGCGCATTCGGCGCGCGCGTGTATCCGAACCGGCAAAAGGAAATCGGCTGGCTGCCGATTGAAAACGTGGCCTCGGGCATCGCCTCGCTGTTCCAGTTGCCGCCCTTTGCCCGGGTATTTCACTGGCATGGCGAAACCTTCGATTTGCCGCCGGGCGCGATCCGGCTGGCATCAAGCGCCGCGTGCGACAACCAGGCCTTCCAGCTGGGCCAGAACGTAATTGGGCTGCAGTTTCATCTGGAAACCACGCCGGAGAGCGCCGACGCGATCATCAGTCATTGTCGTGACGAACTGGTGTCGGCCGAATTCGTGCAGACCGAAGCGGCCTTGCGCGCCGTGTCGCCGTCGAGCTATGCCGAGGTGAACCGGATGATGGCGGCGCTGCTCGATTTTCTGGCGGACCAGCAGGCGCGGCCGATGCGGGCCTGAAGCCGTTTACCGCTGCCGCCAAGATGTCTGCCGCTACGACGCCTGTTGCTGCGTCAGGACGGAATCCGGCGCGCTGAAGCATTCGGAGAGGTTTGCCTGCCGGGGTTAAAATAACTGACTGATGGGCCGTTTTCGGTCAGTAAGCCAGAAAAATATACTCCTCCCAGTATTTTAAAACAGCCAGCAAAATTGGGGCATGGCGTATGGTTTTGGTTATATACCCCCAATCTATTTCAGGCTGTGTCGCATTTAACGGTTGAAAAAGCGGACGGCGCACGCTGGCGTTGGTAATGCCGGGTTGGTGCTGCCTGCGCGGCCATTCCAGCGCAGGCTGGAATCCATTGCCGCATTTTGGCGTGGCACCCGCCCGTCTAATGCGACAGCATGCCGGCGTTTTTCAGGTGGGTGGTGAAATCTTCTGCCGTCATCGGCGCGGCGAAGTAGAAGCCTTGAGCTTCATCGCAGTGGAA
>JAGTRJ010000011.1 GCA_018261755.1 Burkholderiaceae bacterium | reverse complement strand
CCATGGCATCCTGGCTTTCAGCGCGACGAATTGCGAACGCGAGCCGGACAGCATGATGTCGGCGCGCGATTCCTTCAGCATTGCGTACATTTCGCGCGGTCGCATGTCATCGATCATGTGCGCATCGTCACCCATGATCTCGACGATGCGCGCCTTGTCTTCCTTGGTCGACTTCTTGACGCTGGTGCCGACTACTTCCATCCCGAGCGCCTGCAGTGCGGCCACCATCGACCAGGATTTGACGCCGCCGGTAATCAGCAGCACGCGTTTTCCTTGCAGCCGTTCGCGGTAGGGCTCCAGCCGCGCCCAGGCGCGCGCTTCCTCGACAGCAATCAGCGCTTCGGTGCGCGCCAGCAGTGAAGAGGGGGCACCGCGGCGCACCAGCAGCGTGGCGATTTGCCGCAGCGAATCAGACATGTCGCCGATGCCGTAAAACGATCCTTCGAAAAACGGGATGCCGTAGCGTTCTTCCATCTTGCGCGCGACGTTGATCATCGCGCGCGAGCAGACCATCATCGCCGCCCTGGCGCGGTGCGAACAGGCGACTTCCTTGTAACGCGCATCGCCGGCAATGCTGGCCAGGACGCGAATGCCAAGCTGGTTGAACAGCGGCTTGACCTGCCACAGATCACCAGCGACGTTGAATTCGGCAATCAGGTTGATGTCGAATGGCGTGGTCAGTGCTGGTTCCTCGGTGCCGATGACGTAATCAAGCAATGTTTCTCCGGCCAGCTTGTTGCCCAGATTCTTGACGCCGACAAAGCCTGGAATATTGACCGGAATGATCGGTTTGCCTAGCTTGCTGCTGGCAGCCTTGCAAACGGCTTCGATGTCATCACCAATCATAGCGGTGACGCAGGTCTGGTAAACGAATACCGCTGGCGGATTGTATTTCTCGACGATCTCGCGGATGGCCTTGAACAGCCTTTTTTCGCCGCCATAGATCACGTCGAATTCATTGATGTCGGTGGTGAAGCTGGTACGGAACAGTTGCGGGCCGGAGGAAGGGGTGTTGCGGTTATCCCACGAGTTTCCTTCGCAGGCGATCGAGCCATGCACCAGATGGGCGACATCGGTGAACGGTTGCAGTGCAATTTTCGCACCATCAAATGCGCAGCCGCCGGCAGCGGCGCCTGGCTTGAGCTGCACCGAGCAGCCTTTTTTACGTTCCTTGTCGCTCTTGGCCTGATTGTGATCGCAGCCAGGTTCGTTGAAGACCGCTTGCACTTTTGCGGACAGGTTGGTTTGCATGATGCTCTCCCGCGTTGTATTGCCATGCCGGGGGCCGGAAAGGGCCCCCGGTGCTGCTCAGTTACTGAGGCATTACCTGACCAGATCGAAGCTCGTGGTGTTCTTCGCCTGCTCGTCCGTGACATCGAAGTACTTGTCCAGAATCGAAACCAGCACGCGCAGGCCGCCCTGATAACCCCAGATCGGGAAGCGATGGTGATGGTGGCGATCCATGATCGGGAAGCCGAGACGGATCAGCGGCACGCCGCAGTCGCGTTCCAGCGCCTTGCCATACGAACTGCCGAGCAGGAAATCGACTGGTTCGGTGAACAGCAGCGAGCGCAGGTGCCACAAATCCCGCTTCGGATAGACCTTGCAGCCGGCACCGAATGGCGATGCATCCAGCAGCGCCTGCACCTTGGCTGCCCACTCGTCATCGCCATTGGTTGATAGGATGTGTGCCGGTTCGCAACCGAGTTCCAGCAGGAACGCCGTCAAACCGAGCGTGAAATCCGGGTCGCCATAAATCGCGAATCGTTTGCCGTGCAGGTAGGCTTGCGAATCGGCGATGGCATCGACCAGCCGGCCGCGTTCCTTTTCCAGCTCCGCCGGAACCGGCTTGCCGGTGATGCGCGACACTTCCATCAGGAATTTGTCGGTGCCGCCGACGCCCATCGGATGATTCAGACGCACGACTTCCTGACCTTTGTCGGCAATGTAGTCGCCGGTTTTCGTGGTGCAGATTTCCTGGAACAGGATGGTGGCTTTGGCATCGATGGCTTTGGTGACTTCCTCCTTGGTGGTGCCGCCGTCGTACATCCGGAATTCGCCGTCAGTCGGCGTATTCCACACGTCGGACGGATCACACAGCATGGTGCAATCGACATCCATCAACTTCATCATGCGCTTGATTTCCGGATTGTTGCCGACGACGTAACCGTCGAAACCACCGACGAAGTTGATCGATTCTCCCGGCTTGCGTTCCAGCGGCGGCACGGTTTTGGCTTTGCCATCCCAGAAGTGGGTCAGGATGCCCTTGAGCATGTTGTCGTAGCCGGTGATGTGGCTGCCGACGAACGAGGGCGTATGCGCAAACGGCACATCGAAATTTCCGGGAATGCTGCCTTTTTCCTTCGCATTCTTGATATAGGCATCCAGATCGTCGCCAATGACTTCAGCCATGCAGGTGGTGCTGACCGCGATCATCTCCGGCTTGTACAGGCTCATTGCATTGGCCAGACCGTCGATCATGTTGTTCATGCCGCCGAACACCGCGGCATCTTCGGTCATCGAAGTCGAGACGCAGGAGGTCGGCTCCTTGAAATGGCGCGTGAAGTGCGAGCGGAAGTAGGCGACGCAGCCTTGCGAACCGTGCACGAACGGCAGGGTCTTGTCGAAACCAGCGGCGACGTACACCGCGCCAAGCGGCTGGCACGCCTTGGCCGGGTTGATGGACAGCGCTTCGCGGGCGAAGTTCTTGTCCTGGTATTCCTTGGTTTTTGTCCAGTCGCAGATTTTGACGACGGTTTCGGCGGAATGGCCATTTTCGAACGCTTTTTTGCCTTCGAACAGAGCCTGGTATTCCGGCTGGCGGAACAACTCCTCGTGTTCCACAATTTTTTCGGCAGTTTGAGACATGATGTGTATCCTTTGTTCCAGTGTGAGATTCGGGCGGGCTCAGGTTGAGCGGGGCAGCTTGCACCCCGCTGACCGTGGTTCACTCGATAGTTATTTCCACGGTGCCTTGGTCATGCTCCAGACCGGGCTGTTGATGGCCATGTCCATGTCACGGGCGAAAATCGCAAAGCCGTCGTAGCCGTGGTAAGGACCCGAATAATCCCAGGAGTGCATCTGGCGGAAGGGAACGCCCATCTTCTGGAAAATGTATTTTTCCTTGACGCCGGAACCGATCAGATCTGGGCGTATCGCTTCGGCGAATTTCTCGAATTCATAACCGGTGACGTCGTCGTAAATCAGTGTGCCGTCCTTGATGTCATGCGTGGTGCGCTGATAGTCGTCGTTGTGCGCGAATTCGTAGCCGGTGCCGATCACTTCCATGCCGAGGTCTTCATAGGCGCCAATCACATGACGCGGACGCAGGCCACCGACATACAGCATCACTTTCTTGCCATCCAGGCGCGGCTTGTATTTGGCGACCACGGCATCGACCTGTGCCTGATATTTGGCAATCACCTTTTCCGCGCCTTGCTTGATCTTGTCATCGAAATGGCTGGCAATTTCTCGCAGGCTGGCAGCGATGCGGGACGGGCCGAAGAAGTTGTATTCTGCCCAGGGCACGCCATATTTTTCCTCCATGTGGCGCGCGACATAGTTCATCGAGCGGTAGCAGTGCAGCAGATTCAGCTTCGCTTTCGGCGTGCGCTCCATTTCCGCGATGGTGCCGTCGCCGGACCATTGCGCAATCACGCGCAGCCCCATTTCTTCCAGCAGGATGCGGGAAGACCAGGCATCACCGCCGATGTTGTAGTCACCGAGGACGGCGACGTCATACGGCGTGGATACAAAGTCCGCATGTTTCGTTTCGCCAGGCGTAAGCACCCATTCGCGAATCTGATCGTTGGCGATGTGGTGGCCGAGCGATTGCGACACGCCACGGAAACCTTCGCAGCGCACCGGCACGATCGGCAGGCCGTCGAATTCCTTCGATTTTTTGCGCGAAACGGCTTCGATGTCGTCGCCAATCAGGCCGATCGGGCATTCCGACTGCACGCTGATACCGCGTGCCAGCGGGAACAGATCGTGGATTTCATCCATCAGCTTGTCGAGCTTCTTGTCGCCGCCGAAAACGATGTCCTTTTCCTGGAAGTCGGACGTGAACTGCATCGTGCCGAACGCATCGACGCCGGTGGTGCCGTTGTAATAGTTGCGGCGCGACCACCACGAATACTGTCCGCAGCCGACCGGGCCATGGCTGATATGCACCATGTCCTTGATTGGCCCCCAGACCACGCCTTTCGAGCCGGCGTAAGCGCAGCCGCGAATGGTCATCACGCCCGGGACCGATTTGATGTTCGAACGCACGCCGCAATCGGCATTGCCTTCTTCGAACGTGTTCAGATGTCGTGCACGGCGCTTGCCGAATTTTTCAGGATAGGCCTGGAGAACCTCGTCTATCAGTTCCTTGTTCCGTGCTTTGGTTTCTTCAATCGTGAGGCTCATCTCGCCCTCCTATTAAATTGCTGATTTTTCTGATGGTGCTTGTCCGGTTTGCAAAGCCGCCCGCCAGACTGCGCGGGCGGCCTCTCCCTACTTAGGCAGCAGCGGCTGCCTTACCCACCAACGATTCGTCTTCCGCCGGAAGGATGCCGTGTTCCATCAGCAGTTCTTCCAGTTCGTCCATCGACAGCGGCGTCGGGATTGTTCCCTTGCCGGCGTTCTCGTGAATCTTGCGAGCCAGTTCGCGGTACTCCTGGGCCTGCTTCGAATCCGGCGCGTATTCGACCACCGTCATCCGGCGCAGTTCGGCGTGCTGCACGATGTTGTCGCGCGGTACGAAGTGAATCAGTTTCGTGTTCAGGCGTTTGGCCAGTGCTTCGGCCAGTTCCAGTTCCTTGTCGGTCTGGCGTTCGTTGCAGATCAGGCCACCAAGGCGCACGCCGCCGGTATTAGCGTATTTCAGGATGCCGCGGGCGATGTTGTTGGCGGCGAACATCGCCATCATTTCGCCGGACATGACGATGTAGATTTCCTGCGCCTTGTTTTCGCGAATCGGCATGGCGAAACCGCCGCAAACCACGTCGCCGAGAACGTCGTAGGAAATGTAGTCCTTGCCCTTGTAAGCGCCTTCTTCTTCCAGGAAGTTGATGGCGGTGATGACGCCGCGGCCAGCGCAGCCGACGCCAGGTTCAGGGCCGCCGGATTCAACGCAATGGATGTCGCGGTAGCCGATTTTCACTACATCTTCGATTTCCAGATCCTCGACCGCGCCCACTTCCGCCGCCATGCCCAGCACGGTATCCTGCGCTTTTGCGTGCAGGATCAGGCGGGTCGAGTCCGCTTTCGGATCGCAGCCGACGATCATGATTTTCTGACCCAGTTCGGCCAGCGCGGCCAGGGTGTTTTGGGACGTGGTCGATTTGCCGATGCCACCTTTTCCGTAAAAGGCGATTTGTCTAACAGCAGCCATTTTGATTCTCCTTCAGTAAATAGCAGGTTGATGGTGTATGCCGATTTGTAAGATGCACACGCAACCGGTTTCCAGCTGCCTCCGAATTTCATGCTCCTCGAATCAAGTTACGCATTCGGCAAAACAGGGTCGGTTCAATCAACATTGAGCAATAGCTGTGCCAGTTCGTTTTGTTGTTTGCAAGTGATTGATAAATAATGAGAAATCGTTTATTTTTGTGTTGAGTGAGGTGCTTTGTGCGCTTGTTGCAAACGGCACAAATCGCGGTCTGTCTGTAGGAAAAAGCACAGTGCGTTTCGGAAGTGCTGCATGCATTGGATGATGCGTGTTGCGCCTGCAGGTCGCGGGGAAAGGCGACGGCGCTGGCCGCAAGCGGTCGGGGATAATGGAGGAGAATTTGCGGCACGGCCATGCCGCGTGCGATGAGAGCGCATGCCGGAGTGTCCGGCATGCGGGGAGGGCAGGGATCAGTCGCCGAGTTTGCGCGCCTCAATCGTGATCGGCAGTGGTGTGTCGGCCGCCATGTCGGGCAACTCCAGCCGCCAGCCGTTGGCCAGCGTAATGATGCCGCCCCACAGGGTGTCTTTTTCCATCGCGACGATCGGTTCTTCCAGGTCTTTCTTGGCGACGTAGATCGAGAGCTTGCCGGCGTTTTTTCGTACCATGACTTTCATTGCTGACTCCTGTCCAAAATGGTGGTTGATGATTCGGTGATGCGAGATTTCTGGCGTGGCGCATGTCTGATCCGGCTTATTGCCAGAACAGTCGGGCAGGGTCTTCATTCAGGCAGTCGAGCAGTTGCTGCAGCCTGTCGGCGCACAGATGCAACAGCCAGATGTTGCGCTCATGCAGTTTGTTGAACAGCTTCCATTTGTTCGACTGCTGGTCGAACTCGATCAGCGCAATGTCAATTTTGCCGCCATTGGGATCAACCGTTCGTGAGCAGCACGGGCTGACGATGCGGTAACCGTTGGTAGCCGGCACGACTTCGACCGGAACGTAACGGTAGCGTGTCCGTTTTTCCAGCATGTGCGCGATGCGCCGCAGGTCTAGTTCATTCGGATGGCAGCCATCGGCATCGTGCAGGCGAGGCGAGATGAGTGCGGTATGCATCGTCTGGCCTCCTTGCGCTCATGCCGGCACTATTTCTTCTTCCACGCAGCCGACGACGCGGTTGCCGGAAAACTCGACCAGATATACCGGCAGGTTCAGCTCTACCTGTAATCCGACCTGCACCACTTCACCCGGTTCTCCCTGGTTGACCAGCAGCGCATCCGGCTCGCTGTCGGGATAGCTGCCGTCGTTGGTCAGCGGAATGGCAGCAGTCACACGCTGTCCCCATGCGTATTTGGGTTCTCTCGGAATGTTCATGATTGCACCATGCCGGTTACGGCTTCAAGCGATTCCAGTTCCCGCGCCTTCATGCCGACGCGATAGCCGCGGGAAACGAATTCAACCCCGTAGATGTAGAACTGCTGCACGAAGGTGCCGATGCTGACGACATAGCCTTCGTCGCCTTTCTCGACCAGCGTTTCGCCGATCTCGCGTCCGAGAAAAGTGCCGTCATTGCGCACCATCTTGCGGCTGCGCACTTTTTCGCCATAGCTGAAAGCTGGCGGGCCATCGAGTTCCACCACATCCGAGTCGCGAACAATGTTCATTTTCAGCTCCTTTTGATGGCTGGGTTCAGGAAAGCGGCACGTTTACGCGTCCGGCACGATGGTCTTGTAGCCTGGGCAGGCGGCCACGCATTGCGGCGTGTCGAAATGCCCGCTGCATTCTGTGCATTTTTTCGGATTGATGGCAAAAAACCCGTCCTTTTCGCGGATGGCGAGATTCGGGCAGACGTCTTCGCACGAAGCGCAGGCGGTACATTTGGAGGCGATGATTTTGTAAGCCATGATGGTTTTCTCCGAATGCTGCGATTTCACGCAGCCGAGGTATAGGCGCCCTGACGGATTTGCGCATCGCCGCGCTCGGCATGCACGATTTCACCCGCAGCAATTTTTTGCAGGTAGGCGCTGAAATAGGCAATCACCGCCGGTTCGATGAATTCGAACGCGTGGCCCTCGACCGGATCGATGCCAGCCTTGGCTAGTTCGCTTTTCGGACAGGCGCCGATTTTCGCCACCAGCACCGCATGGCAGTCGTTCAGCGCGCGGATGATTGTCGGCAACGCTTCTTCATCGTCATAGCCGCCCTGGCAATACAGATCGACCCGTCGGTGGCCGATGAATTTCGCGCCGGAGGCTGAAACTTCGTATACCTGAAATTCGTTCGCGTGGCCGAAATGCTGGTTGACCTTGCCATCGCCCTTGCTGGCCACCGCCACCTGAATGCGGATGTCTTGCGCCGTTGACGGCAAATGTTCGAGTTGTGCCTGCGTTTCGGCCAGCTTGTTTTGCCGCTGGCGTTCGACCAGTTGCTGATAGCGGCGGCGCACATCGGCATCGTAGGCGACGGCCATCGTTTCGACCTTTTCGGTTGCGAACTCGGCGCTGCGATCTTCGCCCAGCATGCCGACCGCATCGGCGCGGCACTGGCGGCAATGTCGCATCACGTTCATTTCGCCTTCGCATTCGTCCTGCAGCGCCTTCAATTCCTGGGCGCTCGGGCCGCGCAGTCCGCGCAAGCCGAACACGGTGCCATGCTCCGGTTCCGAGATTAGCGGCATGATGTTGTGCAGGAAGGCGCCGCGCTCCTTCACCGCCTTGTTCACCTCGATCAGGTGGCGGTCGTTGATGCCGGGGATCATCACCGAATTGACCTTGCACAGCACGCCGCGCTCGGTCAGCATTTCCAGCCCTTTCATCTGCTGCTGGTGCAGGATGCGCGAGGCTTCGATCCCTTCCCAGCGGCGGTGCTGGAAGAAAATCCACGGGTAGATGTGCTGCCCGATTTCAGGGTCGACCATGTTGATGGTGATGGTCACATGTTCGATCGTCAGCGTCGCGATGCGATCGACGTATTCCGGCAGCAGCAGGCCGTTGGTGGACAGGCACAGCTTGATGTCCGGCGCGAAGGCGGAAATCAGCTCGAAGGTACGGAAGGTCTTTTCCGGATTCGCCAGCGCATCGCCGGGGCCGGCAATGCCGACCACCGTCATCTGCGGAATCCGACTGGCCACCGCCATCACCTTTTTCGCCGCTTGTTCCGGCGTCAGCCGCTCGCTCACCACCCCCGGGCGCGATTCGTTCGAGCAATCGTACTTGCGGTTGCAGTAGTTGCACTGGATGTTGCACGCTGGCGCCACCGCGACGTGCATCCGCGCGAAATGATGATGCGCCGATTCGCTGTAGCACGGGTGGTTCTTGACCTTGTCCCACACTTCCGGTGACAGGTTGTCCGGGCGCTTGCCGCCGCCGCAATTGCCGCCGGTGCCGCTGCTGGTGCAAAGCTGACTGGAGGCGATGCCGGCGATTTCAGCGTTGCCGGACGGGATTTCATGTAAACGGATAACTTTGCTGGATTGCATGGTCGCCTCTGGAGGTAATGACGCCGCGGCGTCTGTTACCTCCTGATTAGCGAGTTTCATGCCAACGGAAGTTTCATATGTAAATCAAATGCTTGCGCTCATTTCTTCCTGCCTGAGGAGGGGCATTTCTGCTTTGATGAACAAATGATGCAGGGATTGTACGGTGATTGTCAGAAACGCGACAATGCCGGGGACATCAAAATAACTGACCGAAACCACTTTTGGGGTCAATAAGGCCAAAAAATATACTCTGGGTAGTATGTAAAAACAGCCAGCAAAAATGTGGCTCAGCATGGGGTTTTAGCTATATACCCCTGGGTTTTTCTAGAATTTTTTGACTTCGATGTTGTGCTTCATCAGCGCATAGCCCATTTGCCGTGCCGAGATGTTCAGCAGGCGGGCGGCTTTTGCCTGCACCCAGCCGCATTGTTCCAGCGCCCAGATCAGCCGTTCGCGCTCGGTGGCCGGCGCATGCCGGACGGGGGTGTCGTTTTCATGCTCGGGCAGCTTTGCGTCATCGCTGTCGGCCTCGGATACCGGCGTGATCATCGTCACCGGCATTCCGGCTGCCGGGCGGAAATGCAGCAGTTGTCCCATGCATTTGCTGTGCATGCATGACAGATCCGCTTCGTCGATCAGGTCGCTCTGTACCATGGTTGCGGTGCGTTCGATGCAGTTTTCCAGTTCGCGCACATTGCCCGGCCAGTTGCATTCGCGGAACTTGCTCATCGCATCCGGCGAAATGCGGATGTTTCGCTTGTTTTCGCGGTTGAACCGTTCGAGAAAGTGTTCGACCAGCAGCGGAATGTCTTCGCGCCGTTCGCGTAGCGGCGGAATGAAAATGCTGACCACGTTGATGCGGTAGTACAGATCGGCGCGGAAATCGCCTTTGGTGACAGCCTGTTCCAGATCGCGGTTGGTGGCGGTGATCAGCCGCACGTTGACCTTGATCGGCTGCGTGCCACCGACGCGCTCGAATTCGCGTTCCTGCAGCACCCGCAGCAGCTTTGCCTGAAACGCAGGCGAAATGTCGCCGATCTCGTCCAGGAACAGCGTGCCGCCGTGCGCCAGTTCGAACCGTCCCTTGCGGCCGGCATGCGCGCCGGTGAACGCGCCTTTTTCATGCCCGAACAGTTCGGATTCGAGCAGACTTTCGGACAGCGCGGCGCAATTGAGCTTGATGAACGGCCCATCCTTGCGCGTGCTGAGGAAGTGGATGGCGCGGGCGATGACTTCCTTGCCGGTGCCGCTTTCGCCGCGCAATAGCACGGTTGAACGCGACGGCGCGCTTTGATGCACCTCGGCAAACACTTCCTGCATCGCTTTGGACGAGCCGATCACGTTGTCGATGCTGTATCTGCGCTGCAATTCCTTTTTCAGCATGCGCTTCTCTTCCAGAAGCTGCTTGCGTTCGGCATTGATGCTGCGGTACAGCCGCACAGTCTGGCCGATCAGGTTGGCCACCATGGTCAGGAACAGCACGTCATGATCGAAGCTGTGCTTTGCGCGGTCATCCATCAGGCGCATGAACGACAGCACGCCCAGCGTGGCTTGCGCCGCCTTGATCGGCACGCCAATAAAGGCCACCGCCCGATCCTTGGAATCATCCATCGTGCCCCAGCGGTTGAGGAACAGCGGTTCTTTCGATACATCGGGCGCGACGATGGGCATGCCCGATTTGAAAATCCTGCCGGTCAAGCCTTCGCCGACCTGATAGCGTTCCTGTGTCAGTAATTCCGGCGAAACGCCGCTGACGGCCACCAGACCGAGTTCGCCGTCATCCTCTTCCAGGCAGATCAGGCCACGCCATGCTTTCAGGTTCACGCTCAGCAGGTTCAATATCGCCCGCAACGTTTTCGACAAATCGAGCGACGAGCCCAGCAGCTTGCTGATTTCATAGATGGTGATCAGCTCGATGTTGCGCTGTTGCTCGCTTGAATGCTTCGTTGTCAAAGCGTTATTGCCTGATACCGTATAACCCGGCATTTTCCTGCCCCCCATAAATATTCATGCTTGTATGCCAGTCGTGGCACACAAGTCATGCAATATTCATGCCGAATTCAGGAGAGGCGCTGGCGGGAGGCGCTGCTTTTTGGGCGTCAATCAGCCCAGACGACCCAGCCCTGATAGCCGCTGACGACGATGAAGATGCCGAACGCGATGCGGTACCAGGCAAACGCCGAAAAATCATGCGTGCTGATATAGCGCAGCAGCCAGCGCACGCACAGGAAGGCGGACACGAACGCGGCCAATCCGCCGAGGCCAAACATTGGCAAATCGGCCATGGACAGCAGCGCGCGCTCCTTGTACAGCGAGTAGCCGCCTGCGCCAAACAGCAGCGGGATGGCTAGAAAGAATGAAAATTCGGTCGCTGCCTTGCGCGACATGCCGAACAGCATGCCGCCGATGATGGTGGCGCCAGAGCGGCTGGTGCCCGGAATCAGTGCAAACGCTTGCGCGCAACCGACCTTGAATGCATCGAAAACGCTCATGTCATCCACCGATTTGATGCGTGCGCTGAAATCGCTGAAGCGCCGGCTGCGTTCTACCCACAGGATGATGACGCCGCCGATGATGAATGCCAGCGCAACCGGAATCGGCGCGAATAGCACATCCTTGATTTTGCGGTGAAACAGCAGACCAAGCACAATGGCGGGGATAGAGCCGACGATGATGTTGACGGCGAATCGCTGCGCGTTGCGATCATTGAACAGACCGCGCAGCACCGACCAGATTTTCACCCGGTATTCCCACACCACCGATAGCATCGCGCCAGACTGGATCGCGATCTCGAATACCTTCTCTTTTTCGCCGGAGAAATCGAGCAGGCTGCCGGCGAGGATCAGGTGGCCAGTGGAGGAAATGGGCAGGAATTCCGTGAATCCCTCGACCAGCCCCATGATGATGGTTTTGATGACGAGTGCGATATCCATGATGTTGCGGTGTATTGCTTGAAAAGGCGCTATTGTAGTCCTGTGCCGCTACTATTCATATCGCAGCGCCTGAATCGGCAGCAGCTTCGAGGCCTTGTGCGCCGGATAGAAGCCGAAGAAAATGCCGATGCAGGCAGAGAAGCCGACCGCCAGCAGGATCGCGTGCAGCGATAGCCTGGTCGCCCAGCCGGCGAATTTGCCGATGATGAGCGAACCGCTGATGCCGATGACGATGCCGATGAAGCCGCCAATCAAGGATAGCGTGACCGCCTCGACCAGAAACTGGTTCAGGATGTCGCGGCTTCTGGCGCCGACCGCCATCCGCAGCCCGATTTCGCGCGTGCGCTCGGTCACCGACACCAGCATGATGTTCATGATGCCGATGCCGCCAACGACCAGCGATACCGACGCGACCGCCGCCAGCAGCAGCGCCATGATGCGCGACGATTCTTCCTGCGCCTGCAGGATTTCAGTCAGGTTGCGGATGGTGAACTGGTCATCCTGCCCGGGTTGCGTGCGTTGCCGCTGGCGCATCAGGTCGCGGATTTTTTCCTCTGCATCCTTCATGCTTGCGCCTTCAAACACCTTTACCTGAATCACGCCGACGCGGCGCAGTTTGCCCTGCGTGGTGCCGAACAGCCGGTTGCGATGGGTTGAAATCGGAATCATCGCAATATCGTCCTGATCCTGCCCCAGCATGCTCTGGCCTTTTTTGCTCAGCACGCCGATGATGGTGAACGGCACGTTCTTGATTCGTATCGTCTGATCGAGCGGATCGGCATCGCCAAATAGTTGTGTCGCGACTGTCTGGCCGACGATGACCACCTTGGCTGAGCCGGCCAGTTCGTTTTGCTCGAACATCCGGCCGGTGGCCAGCGGCCACTCGCGCACATCGAAGTAATCCGGTGTGACGCCCTGAACCTGCGTTGACCAGTTGTTGTTGCCGGCGATCATTTGCGCGCCGCCGCGGTTCGATGGTGCGGCGAACTGCACTTCGGACACTTCCTTCGCGATCGCCACCGCGTCATCTTCAGTCAGGTTCAGGTTGGCGCCGGAACCGAGGCGCACGCCGGAAGCGGTGGTCGAGCCGGGCAGGATGATCATCAGGTTAGAGCCCAGGCTCTTGATCTGGTTCTGGATGCGTTCCTGCGCGCCGCCGCCGACTGCGATCATCACGATTACGGCCGCGACGCCGATGATGATGCCTAGCATCGTCAGCGACGAGCGCAGCTTGTTCAGCCGCAAGGCGATGATCGCGATCCGGAATGTGGCTCTCAGGTTCACGGCTGTGTCCCCGGATGTGATATTTTCGCCAGCATGGCTTCCGCATCTTCAGGCTCGTTCGGCGCGTCGCTGACCACGCGGCCATCGCGGAAGGTGATGATGCGCGACGCGAATTCGGCGATTTCCCGTTCATGCGTGACGATGACGATGGTCATGCCTTCATGGCTGAGCTTTTGCATCAGTGCCATGATTTCGACGCTGGTGCGTGAATCGAGCGCGCCGGTCGGCTCGTCAGCCAGGATCAGCGACGGATTGTTCACCAGCCCGCGCGCAATCGCAACCCGCTGCTGCTGTCCGCCGGACAGTTCGGCTGGCGTGTGCGCCATCCGTTCGCCCAGACCGACCTGTTGCAGACGGTGTCGCGCACGTTGCTTGCGTTCCGGCGCGGGCACGTTCGAATACAGCAGCGGCAGTTCGACGTTTTCCAGCGCCGAAGTGCGCGGCAGCAGGTTGAATTGCTGGAACACGAAACCGATCCGCCGGTTGCGGATTGCGGCCAGTGCATCGTTGTCCAGATCGGATACTTTTTCCCCAGCGAGGAAATAGTCGCCGGCGGTGGGCACGTCGAGGCAGCCGAGCAGGTTCATGAAGGTTGATTTGCCGGAACCCGAAGCGCCCATGATGGCAACGAATTCACCCTCGTCGATGGCAATCGACACATCGTTGAGCGCGAATACGTGATGCTCGCCCATCACGTATTCCTTGATCAAGTGACTGGTTTCGATCAACGCTGACATGGCGGCAGGTGCAAAGACGTTAGAACATCCGCGGACCGGCAGGCGGCGTTGCCGTTGTCGAGCTGGACTGTTTCTGCACCGTGCCGACAATCACTTCAATGCCTTCCTTCAGCTCGGGTGCGTTCACTTCGGTCATCGTGCCGTCGGTCAGGCCGACACGTACCGCCAGTTCCTTCGGTCGGCCGTTTTCCATCACGTAGATGCGTCCGGCGGTCGTGCCGCCTCCCTGCCGCCGGCTGGAGGCTTCGGCATTGATTTCATCGAACTTTGCTTTCTGTTCCGGCGTCAGCATTTCGGCAATCTGTGCATTCATTTCGGTTCGCGCGCGCTCAATCAATTTCTTGCGTTCGGCTTCCTGCGCTTGCCGCGCTGCGCCCATCTTCTGTCGCATCGTGTTGAACATGCCGTCGAGCTTGGTCTTTTGCTCGTCGCTCAGTTGCAATTCCTTTTCCAGCCGCTCGCGCTGCGCTTTCATCTGCGCCGCGCCGGCATTGCCGCTGGCAGCCGTCTTGGCCGATGTGCCGGCCGGCCGGAAACGCAGGGCAGCATTTGGCACGCGCAGCACATCCTCACGAGTATCAGCTACGATGCGCACGTTGGCGGTCATGCCCGGCAATAATTCCTTGTCCGGGTTGGCGGTGGCGATTTCCACCAGATAGGTAACGACGTTTGATGCAATCTGCGCCGATTTGCGGATGCGCTTGACCGTGCCTTCGAACGTACGGCCGGGGAATGCATCGACGGTGAACGTGGCTTTTTGCCCCTCGCGTACGCGGCCGATTTCGGCTTCGTCGATGGAAGTGTCCACCTGCATGTCGGCCAGGTTTTCGGCAATAACGAACAGTTCCGGCGATTGCAGGCTGGCGGCAACGGTCTGGCCTCGGTCCACGCTGCGCTTGATCACGACGCCATTGACCGGTGCGCGAATGGCCGTGCGCCCGAGATCAACCTTTGCCTGCGCCAGCACCGCTTCCTTTTGCTTCAGGCCAGCTTCTGTGACTGCCACCTGCGCTTTGGCGCTCTTTGCCTGCTCGGCCATTGCGCTGTAATTAGTGTGCGAGGTATCGCGTGCGCCAATCGAGATGAAACCCTTTTCATACAGTTGCTGGTTGCGTTCATAATCGCGCTTTGCATTGGCGGCATTGACCTGGTAGCGCGTCGCTTCGGCACGCTGCATCATGATTTGCGCCCGCGCGGCGTCGAGGTCGGCTTGTGCCTGGCGCACCTTGTATTCGAAAGTTTCCGGATCGATGCGGGCGATCAACTGACCTTCCTTCACCTCGCTGTTGAAATCGGCGAACAGTTCCTTGATCTGGCCGGATATCTGCGATCCGACCTGCACCGACACGACCGCATTCAGTGTGCCGGAAGCGGAAACCGTTGCGGTTACCGCGCCTTTTTCGACTTTCGCGATCTTGTATTCCGGTCCCGAACTGCCGGACAAGGCAAACGTCAGGCCAACGATCACGACCAGCGTAATGGCGCCAGTCGCCAGCCAGAACTGCCATTTTCGTAACCAGCTTGGGTCGAATTTCATGTGCGTACGAAAAGAGTGCGTGAGTCTTGGATTGTAATGGATGGTATCAAACGTGATTTGATGTTTTGTAACAAGCTGTTGCCTCTCGCTACAAATATCTTGACGTTTTGGAACTGGTGGTCATATATTTCTGACTTCTGGGTTATTTAAATTTAAATGCCATGGCTGATTCGTCGAAAACCGAGAAAACGCCGCGCTGGTCACGGCGCAAGGGAGCGCGACCGGGAGAAATTCTTGCCGCTGCGCTGGATTTGTTCGTCGAACACGGGTATGCGACGACGCGGCTTGAAGATGTTGCCGAGCGCGCTGGTGTGTCGAAAGGGACACTTTACCTGTATTTCCCTGGCAAGGAAGAACTGTTCAAGGCGGTTGTGCGGGAAAATCTGGTGTCAGTACTCGATTTCGCGGAAGAAATGGTCGCGCACAATGACATGAGCAGCGTTGAATTGTTTCGTACCATCATCATGGGTTGGTGGCAGCGCATCGGCAATACCAAACTGGCTGGCATCAGCCGCCTGATGATGCTCGAGGCCGCGAATTTTCCGGATTTGGCGCGTTTTTACCACGACGAATATATTTTCCGCGGCCGGGCCATGATCAGGAATGTGCTGGAAATTGGCATTGAACGCGGCGATTTCCGCGCAGTGGATACCGAACAGCTGACCCAGATTATCGTTGCACCCATCGTGATGCTCATGATGTGGCGGCATTCTGCCAGCGCATATCATGCTGCGCCGGTATCACCAGAACCGTACATGGATAGTTTCATCGACCTCTGTCTGCATGGTTTGCTGAATGAAAAAGCAACCGGATAGTCATGAAATTCCCATTGCTGTCGAGAGTGAAACAGCTGACGCGTCGGCAGAAATGGTTGTGCATTGCCGTTTTGCTGTTGCTGGTATGTGCTGTTCTGATTGGGTTGAAGCGTTCGCCCAAAACTGAGGCGGCATCGGCGCAGGCAAAGGTGCCGGCCGCGCTTGAATTCCAGCCAGCCGATGTGACGCAGGTCAGGCTGGGTGATCTGCGCCGGACGCTGCCATTATCCGGTTCGTTGCGCGCGGTCAATCAGGTGCCGGTCAAGGCCAAGGTCAGTGCCGAGGTGCGCGAAGTGTTGGTGCGCGAAGGCGAAACGGTCAAGGCGGGCCAAGTGTTGATCCGGATGGATGCAAGCGAATACCAGGCCAAACTTGATCAAGCCAGGGGCGCATGGCAGGCAGCCCAAGGCCAGCTCGACATCGCGACTCAGACCCGCAACAACAACAAGGCACTGCTGGAAAAAAATTTCATCTCGAAAAACGCATTCGACAATGCGCAAAGCCAGTACCAGATTGCGGTATCGAACGTGAAATCCGCCAAAGGGGCGTTTGATGTAGCCAAAAAGGCGCTGGACGATACCGTAATCCGTGCTCCGATTTCCGGTCAGATCAGTATTCGTGCGGTGCAGCCGGGCGAGAAGGTTGCGACCGATAACAAGCTGCTGGAAATTGTCGACCTGCGCCAAATGGAAATGGAAGCGGCCGTGCCTGCAGCTGATATCGTGAACGTCGCCGTTGGGCAGGAGATGCAGCTCCGAATCGAAGGCGTGCCGGACATGATTATCGGCAAGGTGGTGCGCATCAACCCGTCGATCCAGACTGGCTCGCGTTCGATTCTGGCCTACATCCAGATCGACAATCCGCAAGGCACGCTGAAGATGGGCATGTTCGCCGAGGGCAAGCTGACGCTGACCAAACGTTCCGGCGTGCTGAGCGTACCTGAAACCTCGGTGCAGACCGAAGCGGGCAAGCCGATCGTGTATGCGATTGAGAACGGCAGGCTGGCACAGAAGGAAGTGACGGTTGGCATCAGCGGCGACGATGGCGAAGGCAATGCGGTCGAGATCGTCAGCGGACTGGAAAAGGATGCGCAGGTGGTGAAGGTGAACCTTGGCAACCTGCTGGGCGGCACGCCGGTGCGGTTTGCCAAATCCGTTGAGCCGGCACCGGCTGCGTCAACTGCTGGCTCGTCTGCCGCATCATCCGCAACGGGCAAGTGAATCATGTGGTTTACCCGCGTCAGCATCAACAATCCGGTGTTTGCGACCATGATGATGGCCGCGCTCCTGGTGCTGGGCCTGTTTTCGTACCAGCGTTTGCGGGTTGACCAGTTTCCCGACGTGACCTTCCCGGTGGTGGTGGTGCAGACCGAATATCCGGGCGCTTCGCCGGAATCGGTCGAATCCGACATTTCGCGCAAGATTGAGGAATCGGTCAATACCATCAACGGCATCAACAGCCTGACATCGCGTTCTTACGAAGGCATTTCGGTGGTGATCATTGAATTCGTGCTGACAGTTGATCCGGCGCAGGCGGCGCAGGATGTGCGCGAAAAGGTGGCGCTGGTCAAGTCTGCGTTCCGCAAGGAAGTCAAGGAGCCGAAAGTCACGCGTTATGACCCGGCGGACCGGCCGATTTTTTCGATTTCGGTGACGAATGATGAAAACGTCAAGCAGCGCAGTTTTCGCGATTTGACCACGGTGGCCGATCAGGTGGTGAAGAAACGCCTTGAGAACGTGCGCGGCGTCGGTTCGGTCACGCTGGTGGGCGGCATCAAGCGTGAAATCCAGATTTACGTCAAGCCGCGCGAAATGGAATCGCTTGGCATTGGCGTCGAGCAGGTGATCAATGCTGTGCGCAACGAAAATCAGGAACTGCCGGCGGGTGCAGTGCGTTCGCTGGCGAACGAAAAGGTGGTGCAGGTACAGGGACGGATCAAGAATCCGGCCGACTTCGGGCGCATCATCGTCGCGCGGCGCGGTTCGCAGCCGGTATTCCTGTCGCAGGTGGCAACCATTGTCGATGGACAGGAAGAGCAGGAAAGCCTGGCGCTGTATAACGGCAAACGCACGCTGGCGCTCGATATCCTGAAGGCGCAAGGACAAAACACGATCGACGTGACCGATGGGTTGATAGTGGCCATCAAGGAGCTGGAGCCGCAGTTGAAGGCGCTGTATCCCGGCGTGAAGGTCGAGGTGATCCGCGATGGTTCGCGGCAGATTCGCGTCGGCGTCGACAACGTGCGCAGCACGCTGCTTGAAGGCGCGGTGCTGACCATCCTGATCGTTTTCCTGTTCCTGAATTCATGGCGCTCGACCGTGATCACCGGGCTGACCTTGCCGATTGCGCTGATCGGCACTTTCCTGTTCATGTATGCGTTCGGTTTTACCATCAACATGATCACGCTGATGGCGCTGTCGCTGTGCATTGGTCTGCTGATTGACGATGCGATCGTGGTGCGCGAAAACATCGTCCGCCATGCAGGGATGATGGTCGATGCCAAGTTCAAGGATCACAAGACGGCAGCGCTCGACGGCACACAGGAAATCGGGCTGGCGGTGCTAGCGACCACGTTTTCTATTGTGGCCGTGTTCCTGCCGGTCGGCTTCATGGGCGGCATCATCGGCCGCTTCTTCCATCAGTTCGGCATCACGGTCACGGTGGCGGTGATGATTTCAATGTTCGTTTCATTCACGCTCGATCCGATGCTGTCATCGGTCTGGCCCGATCCGGATACGCATGGCGAAGGCGGCAAGCGCGATGGCTGGTATGAAAAAACCATCGGGCGCGTGTTGGTGGCATTCGATCGTTTCGTGCAATGGTTGTCGGATACTTATCAGGTACTGTTGAAATGGTCGCTCGAACATCGCCGCATGACGATGGTGATTGCTGCAGCTTCGTTTGTGATTGGGCTGCTGATGCCGGCCAGCGGTTTGATTGGCTCCGAGTTCGTGCCGCAGGCGGATTATTCCGAAACTGGCGTCACCTTCAATACCCCGGTCGGGTCTTCGCTTGAACTGACTGAAAGCAAGGCCCGTCAGGTCGAAACCGTGTTGCGCGAATTTCCGGAAGTGCTCGATACCTATGCCAGCATCAACACCGGTTCGCTGCAGGGCAAGAATTACTCGTCGGTGTTCGTGCGCCTGAAGCCACGCAACCAGCGGGACCGCAGCACGACCGAGATGGCGCAGCCGATCCGCGAGCGGCTGTCGCAAATTGCGGGCATCACCATCACGCACATCGGATCGCTCGATGGTGTCGGGGGGGACAACAAGCAGATTCGCCTGAGCGTGCTCGGGCCGGATTTGAAGCAGCTGGCGTCGATTTCGGACGAAGTGCAGCGGCGGATGCGCGCGATATCCGGCATCGTGGATATCGATTCCAGCCTGAAGGCGGAAAAGCCGACGATTTCGATTGAGCCTAAGCGTGATTTAGGCGCGGATCTTGGTGCAGGCGTGGCGCAGATCGGCACCGCGTTGCGGCCGTTCCTGGCGGGCGAGGATGCGAGCACCTGGCGCGGGCCGGACGATGAAAACTATTACGTCAAGGTGCGCCTGTCGCCGGCGGATCGCGTCAACATCGACGATCTGTCGCGACTGATGATCGCCAGTTCGCAGCAGAATGCGGATGGAACGACGAGGATGGTGCCGCTGCGACAGGTGGCTAATATCGTGCCGTCTCTGGGAGCAAACCAGATCAACCGGCGCGACCTGAACCGGGAAATTGAATTGTCGGCCAACGTGGTTGGTCGTTCCGCCGGGCAGGTGAGTGCCGACATCAAACAGTCGCTGGCACAGATGGAATTGCCGCCCGGCTATCGCTTCCAGGTTGGCGGGGCAACCAAGAACATGAACGAATCGTTCGGCTATGCGGTATCGGCGCTGCTATTGGCGATCATTTTCATTTACATGATTCTGGCATCGCAGTTCGGCAGTTTCCTGCAGCCGGTTGCCATCATGTCATCGTTGCCGCTGACCCTGATCGGCGTATTCCTGGCATTGCTGTTTTTCCGTTCGACGCTGAACATGTTCTCGATCATCGGTTTCATCATGCTGATGGGGCTGGTGACTAAAAACGCGATCCTGCTGGTCGATTTCGCCAATCAGGCGCGCAAGGAAGGCATGGCGCGTTCCGCAGCGCTGCTGAAGGCAGCCGACGTGCGGTTGCGGCCGATCCTGATGACCACGCTGGCAATGATTTTCGGCATGGTGCCGCTGGCATTCGGCATGGCGGAAGGTTCGGAACAGCGCGCGCCGATGGGGCAGGCGGTGATTGGCGGCATTATCACGTCATCGCTCTTGACGCTGGTCGTCGTGCCGGTGCTGTACACCTATCTGGATGACTGGGCCGAGTGGGGCAAGCGCAAGTGGTTTGGCGAAAAACAGCAGCAGGAACAGGAAGGCATTTGATAGAATGTCCGCTGGCTTTTCCTCTCCGGGACTTCAGAAATGAACATCGAGCAGGCCCGCTTCAACATGATTGAACAGCAGCTTCGTCCCGCGGGCGTTTGCGCACAGGAGGTGCTGGATCTGTTCACGGTCGTTCGGCGGGAACATTTCGTGCCATCTGCCTTGGCCAATCTGGCCTTTGCCGATATCGAAATACCGTTGCCGTGCGGCGAAAACATGTTGACGCCATTGTGCGAAGCGCGGATTTTGCAGGCGGTGGCTGTCAAGAGCCATGAAAACGTGCTCGAAATCGGTACTGGTTCGGGTTACATGGCGGCGCTGCTGGCGCATCGTGCACGCCATGTGCAGACGGTCGAGATCGAGCCTGCGCTGAAGGAATTGGCCGAAAAGAATCTGGCGGACTATGGTGTGGTGAATGTCGAGGTGGTACTGGGCGATGGCGCGCAAGGATGGGGTGATGCGGCGGACTCATACGACATCATTGTCATATCCGGCGCGTTGCCGGCACTGCCGCAATCATTCTTGAAACAAGTCAAGATCGGTGGCAGGGTTGCGGCGTTTATTGGTTCGGCGCCATTGATGGCGGCTACGCTTGTTACACGCGTTTCTGGCTCGACCTATGAAACGGTGACATTATTCGATACATGCGTCAAACCGTTGCGGCAGGCGGAGCATTCGCCGTTGTTTCGGCTGTGAACATGGCTGACCACATATTTGAGATCAAGCAGATATCATCGCGGAGAACATCATGCGTAAATCGCTCGTCGCCTCGCTGATTGCCGGCGCTTTTCTTGCACTGAACGCACAGGCGGCTGACCTGTTGCAGGTGTATAAGGAAGCGCTGACCAACGATGCACAGTATGCCAGCGCGCGCGCCAGCTTTGCTGCTGGCCAGGAAAAGGAGTGGCAGGGATTGTCGGGCTTGCTGCCGGTGGTTGGCGCATCAGGCAGTTATACCCGCATCACGCCGGAAAACCTTCCGCGCTATAACGCCAACACTTACGGGGTTGCGCTGACGCAGCCGTTGTTCAACTGGGCGAATATCCAGCAATACCGGCAAGGAAAACTTGTCGCTGCCGCCAGCGAAACGGCGTTTGCGCAGGCACAGCAGGATCTGGTTGTGCGCGTCGCGCAGGCCTATTTCGATGTGCTGGCGGCGCAGGACGTGATTACGTTCGTGCAGGCGCAAAAAGCGGCCATTGACGAGCAGCTTGCTTCCGCCAAACGCAATTTTGAAGTCGGTACGGCCACCATCACGGATACGCACGAGGCGCAGGCGCGTTACGACCTTGCCGTGGCGCAGGAAATTGCCGGCATCAATGATCTGGAGGTCAAGCGTAATGCATTGCACCAGATTATCGGCAAAGTGCCTGGCGATTTGTCTCCGCTGCGAACCGGCATCACAATCAGTTCGCCCGATCCGATGAAAATCGATGCCTGGGTTGGCTATGCAGAAAAGCAGAATTTCGGCGTGATTGGGGCGCAGTTGGTGCTGGAAATCGCGCAGCGTGAAATATCCAGAGTGCGCGCAGGTCATTTGCCGACAGTTGATTTGGTGGCGAAGCGCGGCAATACCGAATACACCGGACCCGGTAGCGCGAATGTCAGCGGCAGCGGTTTTACCAATTCGATTGGCGTGCAATGGACGGTGCCGCTGTTTGCCGGCATGGGCGTGAGCAGCAAGGTGCGTGAAGCGATAGCGCTGGAAGACAAGGCGCGCAACGATCTCGAATATACGCGGCGCAGCGCCGCGCATGGTGCGCGACAGGCATTCCTTGGCGTGACCAGTGGTTTGGCGCAGGTCAAGGCGCTTGAAGCGGCAGAGGTATCCAGCCAGTCGGCGCTCGATTCGAACAAGCTCGGCTACGAAGTCGGTGTGCGCATCAATATCGATGTGCTGAACGCACAGCAGCAGCTGTATTCAACCCGCAAGGATCTGGCGAAGGCAAGGTATGATGCCATCATGAATGGATTGAAGCTGAAATCCGCGGCCGGAATTCTGAAAGAAGATGATTTGGTTCGGGTGAATGGTTTGCTCAAGCATTGATAGCGTAATACTTGTCATCATGCGTGAGTTTTCGGTATAATTGCAAGTTCCCTCAGTTGAGGGCACCATTGGTGGCTGTAGCTCAGTTGGTAGAGTCCAGGATTGTGATTCCTGTTGTCGTGGGTTCGATCCCCATCAGCCACCCCAGTTTTTAAGCGCCCGCGATTAGCGGGCGCTTTTTTTTATACGTCCGAAAATCGGTTTGCGTTCCATGAGTTGATACATCAAACCGATACGCTGATTTTCCCACTCAAATTCCTTTGCGCAATCCATCGTGTGAGCATGCCTGGCGGATGGCGTTGCTCGGTTCTCATGTTTTTTCAGCGAGATAATTGAAGGCAAAGTACAATAAAACATTTCTTTGGGGAAACGAATTTGTTACAATTTGGCATTCTGTTACTCGTAAGAAAAAAATGAAAAACTGGAAAATTGGTACTCGACTGGGAATAGGGTTTGCGCTGGTTGTTTTGTTGTTGATGGTAGTGATTGGAGTCAGCATCAACCGGTTGGCACTTGTGAACGATTCATCAACGCATATTGTTCAGGAGCGGCTGCCGAAAGTGGATATGGCGCGGGATGTGAAGGATGAATTGAATCTGATTGCGCGCGGTAATCGCAATATTTTGCTGGTGACTGAACCAGAACAAGTCAAATTTGAGCTGGACAGGATGGCAAAATCGCGAAAGGCGATCGCCGATCTGATGCTCAAGCTTGAAAAGCAGGCGACGACGGAAGAAGAACGGGCGATATTCAAGAAGCTGGCCGATATTCGCGCTCCGTATGTGGAAGCAGTTGGGCGCTTCATGAAATTGATGGACGAGCGCAAGAAGGACGAGGCGAGAGATTTGTTGTTGAAGGATATCCGGAAAATGCAGAGCGCCTATTTTGCGGTGCTGGAACAGTTCATCGCTTTTCAGGAAAACCTGATCAAGAAGGCAGAGCAGCAGGCAACGGATACCTATAAAGTGGCTCGCATTCTGTTGCTGGTGCTAGGAGGGATTGCTGTTGCCATGGCTGCCGTGGTGGCGTTTGTTTCAACCCGCTCGATTACACGCCCAATGCATGAAGCGGTCAGGATTGCCGATACGGTATCGTCAGGCGATTTGACGCACCGGATTGAAGTGCATTCGACCGACGAAACGGGGCATTTGATGCAGGCACTGAAAAACATGAACGACAGCTTGCTCAACATCGTCGGCAAAGTGCGGGCTGACACCGACACGATCGCGACTGCGTCGGCGCAGATTGCCGCAGGCAACCAGGATCTGTCATCGCGCACCGAGGAACAAGCCAGTTCGCTGGAAGAAACAGCATCGTCGATGGAGGAACTGACTTCGACCGTGCGTCAGAACGCAGACAATGCGCGCCATGCGAACCAGCTGGCGGTGAATGCGTCCGATGTCGCAAGCAAGGGCGGGGAGGTTGTGTTGCGAGTTGTGCAAACGATGAACGCCATCAACGAATCGTCACACAAGATGGCCGACATCATCAATGTGATTGATGGTATTGCATTCCAGACCAACATTCTGGCGCTGAATGCGGCGGTTGAAGCTGCACGCGCAGGCGAACAGGGACGCGGTTTCGCGGTGGTGGCAACCGAAGTACGCAGCCTGGCACAGCGCAGCGCATCGGCGGCGCGGGAAATCAAGACATTGATCGACGATTCGGTTGAAAAAGTCGATACCGGCAGCAAGCTGGTCGAACAGGCTGGCGCGACGATGGAAGAAGTGGTGGCCAGCATCAAGCAGGTAAACGACATCATGGGCGAGATCACGGCTGCCAGCCGTGAGCAGAGCGAAGGCATCGAGCAGGTGAACCAGGCAGTCAGCCAGATGGATCGGGTAACGCAGCAGAATGCGGCACTGGTGGAAGAAGCCGCTGCGGCGGCGGAATCGTTGCAGGATCAGGCGGCGAATCTGGTGCAAGTGGTCAGCATGTTCAAGACCGGCCAGGAAAATGTGGCGGCCAGGGCCATTCATCGAAGTGTGGCCTCGCCCAAGGCAGTCGCAAAACAGGCTGAAAAATCGGTAACGGTAGCCAAACCGGCGGCAGAATTGGCGGCACCGGCGAACGTACTGCAACTCGCGGCAAACAGAACCGGTGCCGGCAAAGGCGAGGATTGGGACGAATTTTAGATTGGTTGTTTTTATGCCTGTTTTGTTTGCACATGGGTATTGGTGCGGTGGCAGTCATCAGCCAGTCATGAATGCCGCTTAAAATCTTTTTATTCAACCGGAGTTGGCGGGATGATAAATACCAACACCAATACCGGAAGCCAGCCATTGTGCTGGCTTCTTTCACTTGAGATGAACATTTCTGCCTGCCGGAGCAGGCGGTATTTCCCTTTCCCTTGTTGGCTGTATCGCGTACCTTTATACTGTTAATAAATACAGTGTTATTGGTGCGATCATGATTTCTTTTCCTCCATCGTTGCCTGATTCGTCGGTATCACATAAGTCACTGGCGCAGCGGTGCATGCCGGTATCCGAAACGACGATGCCTTGTTCCTTGCCTTTGCCGCTGCAAAAGATGCCGGCGGGTTTTCCGTCGCCAGCAGCCGACTGTGGCGAATATGCGCTGGACATCAACGATTATCTGGTGCGCCACCGTGCCGCCTCGTTTTACTTTACCGTTGCTGGCGACAGCATGCGCGGCGCAGGCATTTTCGACGGTGACAAGGTGCTGGTGGATCGCTCGGTCGAGGCGCTGCATGGGCATATCGTGGTGGCGGTGGTGAATGGCGAATACACGCTGAAGCGCCTTTATCGACGTGGCGGCACGCTCGAATTACGCGCAGAAAACCCGTCCTATGCGCCGATAAGGTTGCGCGAAGGAGAGGAGTTGCGCATCTGGGGCGTGGTGGTCGGCATGGTGCGGAAATACCGGATATGAGTGCGCCGGCATTGATCGCACTTGTAGATTGCAACAATTTTTTCGTCTCGTGCGAACGGGTGTTCAACCCGCGCTGGCACGATCGGCCGCTGGTGGTGCTGTCGAACAATGATGGCTGCGCGGTGGCGCGCTCGAACGAGGTCAAGGCGCTGGGCGTGAAGATGGGAACGCCGTGGTTTCAGATGAAGGATGTCGCGCGTCGCCACGGCATCGTTGCGCTGTCGTCGAATTTCGTGCTGTACGGCGACATGAGCGATCGCGTGGTGGCAGTGCTGCGCGAGTTCAGCGACGAAGTGGAGGTGTATTCGATCGATGAAAGTTTTGTCGGTCTGGGCGGCGCTTGTGCCGGAGCTGAATCGCCGGTTGCCACCGGGCAGGCGATGCGTCGTCGCGTGTTGCAATGCACCGGCCTGCCGGTCTGCGTCGGCATCGCGCCGACGAAGACGCTGGCGAAATTGGCAAACCATATCGCGAAGACGCAACCGCATTTTGATGGTGTGTGCGATTTGTCTGCGATGACGGAATCCATGCTGCAGCAGCAATTGTCGCAGATCGCGGTTGGCGAAATCTGGGGCATCGGGCGCAGGATGGCAGATCGGCTGCAACGGCTGGGTATCGTGACGGCGGGCGCATTGCGCGCTGCGCCGCTGAAACGCTTGCGCGCCGGATTTGGCATCGTGATGGAACGCATCGTCAGCGAATTGCGCGGCATTCCCTGCCTTTCGCTGGAGGAGGTCGAGCAGCCGCGGCAGCAACTGATCGCATCGCGTTCGTTCGGCGTGCCAGTGAGAACGGTCGAAGAACTTGGCGAAGCGATCACGACGCATGTGTCGCGCGCGGCAGAGCGCCTGCGTGGGCAGCAATTGGTGTGCGGTGCGGTGCAGGTGAATATTGCCACCAGCCGCTTTGCCGACACCGAACAAAGGTACCTGAATGGCATCACGGTTGCCTTGCCTGAAGCCACCGGCGATAGCCGTGCGCTGGCTGGCGCGGCGTTGTCAGGTCTGGCGCGCATTTTCCGTGATGGCTGTCGTTACAGGAAGGCTGGCGTGGTGCTGCTGGATTTGTCGCCCTCGTCGGTATGTCAGCACCGCCTGTTCAGCCCTGTGGTTGACGATGCGCGTTCGGCACAGTTGATGGTGGCGCTGGATGCGGTCAATGCGCGTTATGGCCGGGATATGCTTCGTCTTGGTTCGCCCGGTCTGGAGCGGCGCTGGCAGGGGCGTTCAGAAAACCGCACGCCGCGCTATACGACCAGCTGGGACGAATTGCCGCTGGCGCGTGCATAAGTGGCGGTATGGGTTGCTGTCGGGCGAGCGCGTATTTTTCTGTGCGCTCGCCGATGAATTTTGCCGGAACCGTGGACGCCTGTCCGTTACCAGAAATAGCGCACGCCGCCGTGATAGCGGCAGGCGCTCGGGCTGGCCGGACGCACGACGCCATCCATGCAGCGTGCATGACGGTGGGAGCGAATATAGACACGGCGATAGTAGCGCCTCTCTGCCGGGTGGTAGTAATACAGGTGTGCCGGGTAGCGGTCATTGCGCAGGCCGTGGCGATAATAGTGATGCTCCGGTGGTGGCGGGGGAACGGGTTGAGCCAGTGCATTGACGGAGAACAGGACGGCAAGTGCGAACAGGATTTTTTTCATGATGGTATCTCGTGGCAGAAGTGTTGTCGGGGCGCGGATGATTCGAACCGGACTGCAAGGGAATTATAGGCAGCTTCCTGCCACGGTTGGCGCCATCTTACATTTGATGCTCATTTTCACACTTTCTTACATGTTCCTCATTGCGCCTGGCGGCGGCAGGATTGCGAGCGTCTGTTGTCGTCAGCCTGATGGACAAGAACAGTGCGCGCACTTATGATGGTTCCGCGCCACTGCATGGTCGCACAGGCGGCCGCTGTTCAACTTCAATGTTCAATCGAGGCATACACCATGATTAGTTTTCGACATAAGCTGTTTCCCTTGCTGGCTGTTTTCGTTTCCGGCCTGTGCCATGCGGGCGGATCGGTCGCCTTTGAGGATGTCGCATCGCTGCTCCGCGCGCAGCCGGTGACGCAGCAGTGGCTGACATCGACACTGGTATTGCCGGAAACCGCCGATGCCGAAATCCGTTTCGGCAACCAGTTCGTGCATCTGGGGGGCGCGCGCATGGGGCCGTACACGTTTCGTGCGAAGGTGAAGGGCGTGGCCAAGCCGGCCGAAATTGACGTGACGGTTTGCACCGTGGCGACCTTTCTGGACAAGTCCGGCCGGAAAGTGACGAAGTCGGTCGAAAAAACGGCAACGAAGGTGGAAGAGAAATTGACGGTAGTGCTGGTGCGCGATGCGCGCGACGATGCTGCCGCTGTCTGCCCGGCCGAGTAATCTCCGGTTGTGGTGCAGCATGAAGGGCAACGATACGCAATGACAATTCTGCAACAACTGCCGCGCCAGCCGCTCGGTTTTCTGCCGACGCCGCTGGTTGAACTCAAGCGCCTGTCGGCCTTGCTGGGTGGCCCGCGCATCTGGATCAAGCGCGACGACCAGGCCGGGCTGGCATTCGGCGGCAACAAGACGCGCAAGCTCGAATTCCTGCTGGGCGATGCTCTGGCGCAAGGGGCGGACACGCTGGTGACCGGTGGCGCGGCGCAGTCGAACCACTGCCGGCAAACCGCCGCTGCCGCCGCTGCCTCCGGCCTTGAATGCCATCTGGCGCTGGGGGGCCATGCGCCGGACGAGATCAACGGCAACCTGCTGCTCGATCAGTTGCTGGGGGCGCAGGTGCATTGGTGCGGCGAAAAGCGCAAGGGCGAGGATATCCCGCTGATTTGCGAACGCCTGCAAGCGGCCGGGCGCAAGCCGTACATCGTGCCTTACGGCGGTTCGAGCGCGGTCGGCGCGCTTGGCTACGTGCTGGCGGCGCAGGAATTGTTTGCGCAGCAGGCCGAAATGAGTGAGCGCATGTCGCACATGGTGTTTGCATCCAGTTCCGGCGGTACGCATGCCGGCTTGCTTGCTGGCCGGCGGTTGTGCGCGCAGGATTGCCAGGTGATTGGCATCCGGATCGATCAGCCGGTGGCGGACGAACTGGATTTTATCGACGCGATCCTCTCGCTGGCGAATGCGGTCGCGGCAAGGCTGGAACTCGGGGCGCGATTCACGCCGGATGACGTGCGGCTGCGCTCCGAATACACCGGCGCGGGCTATGGCGTGGTCGGCGAGGCCGAGCGCGAAGCGGTGTCGCTGCTGGCACGGCACGAAGGCATTCTGCTCGACCCGGTATATACCGGCCGGGCAATGGCTGGGCTGATCGACCTGATCCGGCAAAAGGAATTTTCATCGCGCGATAATGTGCTGTTCTGGCACACCGGCGGCGGCCCAGCGCTGTTTTCCTATGCCGACGTGCTGCTGCGCGGCGTGAAATAAAGCGGCCCCGGCGCGGTTTGATTGCCAAATTTTCTTGTTGCGCGGAATCATTTCGTAGAATAATTCCATTTTTCCCCTCCATAATCGCGCGGCGGACTGCCTGCCGCCGTTTTCCTCATAGCCATCCAGATGACCGACAACCTCGCACTGTGGCGCTTTGCCTATGTCTTGCCGAATCTGCTGGCGTGTTTCGGCATGGCATTTGTTGCGATGCTGGTGTGGCGATTCCGCAAGCAGCGCGGCGGCCTGCTGCTGTGGCTGGTGGCGGTCACGGCGGTCTGCTGGGCGTTTGGTGAAGGTGCCGGTTTTGTCGGCTTGCCGCCGGGCGGCATCCTGTTCGTCTGGAAAATCGGTTATTTCGGCGTGGCGCTGACGCCGCTGGTCACCGTGCTGTTTGCGATCGAATATGTCGGCCATGGCCACCTGCTGACGACTCGCCGCGTGCTGTCGCTGTCGATTCTGCCGGTTGCGACGCTGCTGGCAGCATGGACCAACGAATGGCATGGCTGGATCTGGGCTACGGTCAAGATGGACATGAGCACGCCGATCCCGACGCTGGCCAACACGCACGGCCCGCTGCTGTGGATTTATGCCGCCTACTGCAACCTGCTGGCGCTGGTAACGGGCGGTTTTCTCGCCCGTCGCCTGGGGGAATTGCAGCCGCCGCAGCGGCGGCAGATTTACCTGCTGATTGCCTCGCTGGCGCTGCCGCTGGTCGCCAACGGGCTGTACATGATGCGGCTGGTGCCGATGCGCAACATGGATTTGACCCCGGCGGCGTTCATTGTGGTCGTGTTCGTGTTCATCCGCAGCCTGCAGCGCGAGCGGATGTTCGAACTCGCGCCGGTGACCGCGCACGAAATTTACCGCAGTCTGGAAGATGCGGTATTCGTGGTTGATGATGCCGACCGGCTGCAGGATTTGAACGGGCCGGCGCACCACCTGCTGCCGCCATCGCCGATGGAAAACATCGGTCAGCCGCTGGCGGTGCTGCTGCCGCAGGCGCGGGAGTTGCTGCGAAGCGCGGCCGGCGAGCATCGCGGCGAAGTGGCGCTGGGCGAACATTTTTACGACGTGCGCGTGGCGCCACTGAACAATGCCGACGGCCGTTTTTCCGGACGGCTGCTGGTCTGGCGCGAAATCACCGAACGCAAGCGGCTCGAAGCCGAACTGCGCCGGCTGGCGACCACCGATTCGCTCACAGGTCTGTTCAACCGCCGCCATTTCCTCGCGCGCGGGGAGGAGGAAATCGACCGCGCGCGGCGCTACGGCCAGCCGCTCAGTTTGATTATGGTCGATATCGACCACTTCAAGCTGGTCAACGATACCCTCGGCCATGAAGCCGGCGACCGCGTACTGCTGGCACTGGCGGCCATCCTCACGGCGCAATCGCGTGCCTCGGATTGCGTTGGCCGGCTCGGCGGCGAGGAGTTTGCGCTATTGCTGCCGCAGGCCGACAGCGCCGCCGCACGGCAGGCGGGCCTGCGTCTGCTCGATGCGGTCAGCGCCGCGCGGGTGGCAATCGAGGATGGCAGCCAACTCGACTTCAGCGTCAGCGCCGGGGTGACGACGATGCAGGCGGACGACCTCGCCATGCGCGCACTGCTGCGCCGTGCGGATGATGCGCTCTATCAGGCCAAGCGGGAAGGGCGCAACCGGCTGGTGGTTGAGTGATGCCGCGTGGCGCGCATTGGCTGGCATCGGATGCGCGGCCTGCGCCAAAGCAGAATTTGGCTGGGGTATGTGGTAAAAACACGGCGCTGGGCCACATTTTCGCTGGCTGTTTTTAGATACAGGCGGGAGTATATTTTTCAGACTTATTGACCCCAAAGTCATTTTTGTCAGTTATTTGGGGATGAGGCCCTAGGTCAGCGCATCTGCATGTTCGCGCGGCGCGGTCAGCGTCATGCTTTGCAAGGGAAACAAACCGCTGTTTTGATGCATTCCTGTGAATGGCCGCATTCATCAGGCGAACCGCATGGGCGTGCTTCCTTTTTTGTTTGCGGTTCGCACGTGGGTTTGTTCGTGCCGGAATCTAGGCATTGGGCAGCGGTGAAGGTGGCATCAGCGCGCAAGAACGATGTAATGGGCTGGTATGATGGGCATTCGATTCCAGCACGGCCCTCGATATTCCTCGTCCCAACCATGATTCAGCGACTCCGCCGTTTTGCCGCTCTTTGCGTTCTGTTTTTGCATGCGCTTCTGCTGCCGGCGGTGGCGCACGCGGAATCGGCGTTCAGCCCTTCGTACCGGCACGGCGCATTGCTGGTATGCGGCGCGCTGTTCATGATGTTTTTGTATCACCTGGTGATCTTCATTTCGCGCGGCAGCCATTGGGCTTCGCTGTTTCTGGCGATTTATTGCTTGCTGCGCACCGTCAATTCGCTGTTTTCGGAAGGCAGCGGCTGGGGCATTCTGTTCTTCATGCCTTCACTCGACATGGAGTTGGCGGGAATGATTGGCTTACTCGGCCTGACCCTGTCGTTTTCTTTTCTGCAGGCGTTTTTCCGTCAGGTGCTGCCGCGTCAATTTCCGCTCGTGGGGTTGTATGGTCTGATTGCCGCTGGCATGGTTTGCCTGTTGTTCGAGCTGGTATATGGCATCACCGGCCTGGCCGTCAGCCTGCTGTTTGGCTACACGCTGCTGGTTTCGGTTTATTCCATCGTCAACTTGGCGCGGGCATCGTTTGCGCGCGAATCCGGCGCGGCGGTGCTGCTATTGGGCTATCTGGCGATGGTGGCCAGCGGCATCAACGACTTGCTGCTGGCGAAAGGCGTGATCGACAGCATCTGGCTGACGCCATTGGGCACACTGACGTTCATACTGTGCCAGTCCGGCCTGCTGGCTTACCGTTTTTCGCGTTCGTTTGCCGCGGCCGAACAGTTGTCGGCGCAACTGGAGCGGCAGAACAGCGCGCTCAGGCAGGAAATCGCGGAGAGGAACCGGCTGGAGCAGAAACTGAATACCGTCAGCGAGGAAGAGCGCCGTTTCATGAGCCGGGCCTTGCACGATGGCCTGTGTCAGGAGCTGACGGCGGCGCGGCTGCGCTGTTCGCTATTGCAGTCTGCCGCGCCGGAGATGCGCGCCAGCACCGAGTTGCGCAAGCTGTCCGAGCTGCTGGAAGGCGCAGTCGATCAGGCGTATGAACTTTCGCGCGGGGTGTGGCCGGTCGGGATGGAGATCGCGGATTTGCCGCGCGCGCTGAAGGAGCTGGGCGACAAGCTGACGGCCGAGCATGGCATTGCCGTGACGGTGGAGCACGAGATGCATGGCTTTGCGCCGTCGCAGGCTCAGCGCGAGCATGTGTTCCTGATCGCGAAGGAAGCGCTGAGCAATATCGTCAAACATGCGCGGGCGCGGCATGCCCGCATCAGCCTGCGCCATTTTCCCGACGGGATGGGCGCGCGGCTGCAACTGCTGGTGGAAGACGATGGCATCGGCCTGCGGGCGGCCGCGCCCAGCAAGGGCGGGCTGGGCAGCAAGATCATGGCGCACCATGCCGATTTCATTGGCGGCACGCTAAGCCTGCTGTCGCGGCCGGAGGGCGGCACTTGCGTTCGCTTCGTGCTGGCACGCGCCGGGTGAGCGCTGTCCGGGAAACCACTCTCGCGCGGCGCGCAGGAATTTGCCACAATGGGCGATCAAGACCATCCGCTTCCTTGGAGGGAATCCGAATATGAATGAGCAGCCGTGGCGCGCGTTTCTGGTTGATGATCATCCGGCGATGCGGCAAGTGCTGTCGCTGCTGCTCGAACGCCACGGGTTCGCGGCCAGCGTGGAGGCCGATTGCGCGCAAGAGGCGATGCAGCGCCTGCCGTCGCTGGAAATCGATCTGGCGGTGGTCGATCTTTCTTTCGAGCGCGACAAGGGGTTCGACCTGATCGCCGCCCTGCATCAACGGCGGATACCGGTGGTGGTCTATTCGATGCACGAAGATGGCGGCCACATTGACCGCAGCCTTGAATGCGGCGCCAATGCCTACATCAGCAAGCGCGAGGATTCCGACACGCTGCTGCACGGCATCATGGAAGTGATTCAGGGCCGCGATTACCTTAGCCCGCGCATCCGGCAGGCAATCAAAAGCCGCCCCAGCGAAATGTCGTCGCTGCCACGTTGCAGCGAGCGCGAATTGCAAATATTGAAAATGCTGGGGGAAGGCAAAGGCAACAGCGACATCGCCGAGGCGCTCGACTTGAGCGTGCGCACGGTCGAAAGCTACGGCGCCCGCATCAACGACAAGCTGGGGCTGTCTGGTATGAAGGAGTTGCGCCGGTTCGCCATCCTCCATTTCCGTTCGCTGGACGATTTTTCGCAATAGCCCATTGCGATACAGCCGGGAATGTTGGGCTCTTGGTGGTTTGGTGTGGGTAAGCGGATAGCTCCTCAAGCCTATGGCGTTAACAAATAGTGGGTATCGGCAGCGTCGCAAGCGGATGAAAACCGGCGGCAACCAGGCTGCTTGCACTTCAGCCAGGGCGCAAGCTGAATAAGCACCATCCAACTGGCAATTTACCCACTGTAAATCACCAAGAGCCGAATGTTATATGTTGGGGTATATAGTGAAAACAGCCAGCCAGGCCACAGTTTTGCTGGTTGTTTTTAAATACTGGAGGGGGTATATTTTTTTGGCCTAACTGACCCGAAATCGACTTCGGGTCAATTATTTTGCCAAAACCGGTCATCTTTGGGCTGAAATTGACGGAGTATGAGAAAAAATCAGCTTCCCGTCCTCATGTTTTCTTGGTTTTCATAAATACCCACGGGAGTATGTGCGATTCACGGCGGCGCTAATGCCCCGCCTGCGATGCATCGACCACGCGCGTCGGTTTCGGCGCGAGCCAGATGGCGAACGCGGCGATCACCAGCGCGATGCTGGCATAAATCATGATTTCGTTGGTCGCCAGCATCACGCTCTGGCTGGTGGTGAGCTGGTCGATCAAGCCGCGCGCCATCTCCGGCGTCATGCCGGCCTCCGTCATCGCGTGGCCGTAAACGCCGGCGCCATCAACCAGGCCGGACAGTTCGGCGTGGTTGTAGTTGGTCTTGTCTTCCCACGCGGTATTCACGAGCGAGGTGGCAAACGCGCCCGAGAGTGTGCGCAGGAAGTTCATCAGCCCGGCGGCCGAGGCCATTTCCGGTTCATCGACGCTGGCCAGCGCCAGCCCGGTCAGCGGCACGAAGAAGAAGGGCAGGCCGAATCCCATCAGGAAGATTGGCGCGGCAATCCACCAGTAGTTCACGTCCGAGGTCAGGATGCTGCGGCCGAAGGTGACCATGCCGAGCCATAGCACGCCGCAGAATACCAGCTTGCGCGGGTCGATTTTGGTCGAGAGGAAGGCGGCCAGTGGCGCCACCGTGACCGCCGCCACGCCGCTCCAGGCGGTGGTTTTGCCGGACCAGGTGGCGGTGTAGCCCATGTTGGTTTGCAGCCATAGTGGCGTTAGCACGTTGGCGGCGAAAAAGGCACCGAACGCGAGGCTGATGGTGAGCACGCTGGCGGAAAAGCCGCGATGCCGGAACACGCGCAGATCGACCACCGGATACCTTTCGGTCAGCTCCCAGATCAGGAAGGCGACGAATCCGACCACGGCCACAATCGCTAGCCCGACGATGATGGGTGACGAAAACCAGTCGAGATCCTTGCCTTCGTCGAGCATGATTTGCAGCGCGGCAACCCAGATGATGAGCAGCCCCAGTCCGACCTTGTCGATCCGGGAGTGGTCGAGATTCTGTTCATAACGCTTGAGCATTTGCCATGCAATCCAGCCGCAGGCGAGCGCGATTGGCACGTTGATGTAGAAAATCCACGGCCACGAATAGTTGTCGCACAGCCAGCCGCCGAGCACCGGCCCGACCACCGGCGCGACCAGCGTGGTCATCGCCCACAGACCGTTCGCGGCCGCTGCCTTTTCCTTCGGGAAAATACGCATCAATAGCGTCTGCGACAGCGGCATCATCGGCCCGCCGGCCAGCCCTTGCAGCACGCGCGCCGCAACCAGCAGGCCGAGCGAATCGGCAAAGCCGCACAGCGCCGAGCAGATGCCGAACATGCCCATCGCGGTCACAAACACGCGCACCGCGCCGAAGCGCGACGCCAGCCAGCCGGTCAGCGGCACGGTGATCGCTTCCGCCACCGCATATGACGTGATGACCCAGGTGCCCTGGCTGGTGGTCGCGCCCAGGTTGCCGGCGATACTGGCGACCGAGACGTTGGCAATCGTCATGTCCAGCACCGCGATAAAGTTGGCCGCCGCCAGTATCAGCGCGGCAAACCACAGCATGTTGCCTTTCAGCGGCTGTTTGGTCGCCGTTTCCAGTCCGGTTTGCATGAGGATTACTTGCCTTGCGCGCTGTCGCGGGTATTAATCGTAACCGTCATCGACAACCCGACCTGCAGCGGATTGGCTTTCAGTTCTTCAGGTTCAAGCCGGATGCGTACCGGCAGGCGCTGCACTACCTTGATCCAGTTGCCGGTGGCGTTTTGCGCCGGAATCAGCGCAAAGGCCGAGCCGGTGCCGCCGGAAAAGCCTTCAACCGTGCCGTGATAGACCACCGATTTGCCATACACGTCGGTGATCAGTTCCGCCTTTTGCCCGGCGCGCACGCGCTCAAGCTGGATTTCCTTGAAGTTGGCATCGACGTGGATGTCCTGCACCGGCACCACCGCCAGCAGCGGCGCGCCAGCCTGCACCCGCTGGCCGACCTGCACAGTGCGTTTCGCCACCACGCCATCGACCGGCGCGCGCACCGTGGTGCGGGCCAGATCGACCTTCGCCTGATCCACTTTCGCTTTTGCCTGTGCAATTGCCGCTTTCGCCGCCGCGATGGCCGCCTTGCCGGAGGTGAATGCATTTTGCGCCTTGGTCAATTCATCGCCGGAAACCGAACCGGAACCGACCAGCGCTTCGCGCCGCTTCAGATCGACCGTGGCACGTGCATGATCAGCCTCCGCGCTTGCCAGTTGCGCTGCGGCGCGTTCGGCATCGGCCTGCGCCTGTGCCAGCGCCAGTTTGGCGTCGGTGTCGTCAATCACCACCAGCACCTCGCCTTGCTTCACGCTTTGGGTATCGACCACTTTCACTTCCTTTACCGTGCCGCCGGTCGAGGGCGTCACCTGCGCCACTTCGGCTGCGGTGTAGGCATTGTCGGTCGAGACATAGCGCGAGACGAAGAAGTGCCAGTATGCGCCGTAAGCGAGCGCGCAGATGGCGACGGTGCCGCCCAGCGTCAGAAATAGTTTCTTGCGGCGGGAACCTTCGCCCGGCTCAGGTACCTTGAGTGCCTTGTCAGTCATTTTTACTTTCCTTCAATGTTCAATTCTTCGATGGCGCGCGATAGCCGCCGCCCAGCGCCTTGATCAGCGCCACATCTTGCGTGAATGAGCGCGACTGCAGGTCGCTTTGCGTGCGCAGGCTGGCCAGCAGCGTTTCTTCGGCCGTCAGCACTTCGAGGTAGTTCGACAGGCCGCCATCGTAGCGGCTCCTGGCGATGCGGTACGCTTCGCGCGCGGCATCGGTGGCGCGCGCAACCGTGGCCAGTTGCAGTCCGAGCGAACGCTGGCTGACGGCGGCATCGGCCACTTGCTGCAGCGCCTGCGTTACGGTCTGGTTGTAGCTGGCGATGGCTTCTTCATGCTCGGCTCGCGCGCCAAACAGTTGCGCCCGCAGCCGGCCGCCATTGAAGATCGGCAGCGAAATCGCCGGGCCGATGCTGCCCAGGTCGGAACCCGATTTGGTCAGCATGTTCAGACCAAGCGTTTGCACGCCGATCATCGCCGACAAATTGACATTCGGATAGAACTCAGCCTGCTGCTTCTCGACGCTTTGTTCGGATGCCTCGGCCCGCAGGCGTGCGGCCACTACATCAGGCCGCCGTCCGAGCAATTCAAGCTGCAATTGCGGCGGCAGGCCGAAACCGGCGGCAACATCGAGTTTTGGCCGCGCAATCGTCAGCCCGCGATCCGGCCCGGTGCCCAGCAGCGCCGCCAGCTTGTTGCGCTGCAGCGCGAGCTGTTCATCCAGCGCCAGCAGTTCTTCTTCCGAACCGGCCAGCCTGGCTTGCGCCTGCTTTACGCTCAGCAGCGTTTCCATCCCGTGCTGGAAGCGGTTCTGGAACAGTTCCATGCTTTTCTGGCGCACCTTCACTGCGGCGCTGGCGGTGTCATGCGCTGCATGCAGCCGCGCCAGTTCGCCATAGGCGGCGGCGATCGAGGTGGTCAGCGTCAGCCGCGCTTGTGCCGCGTCGGCTGCCGCTGCCTGCTGCATCGAGGTCGCGGCGGCCAGCGCGGCGCGGTTCTTGCCCCAGAAATCGATTTCCCAACTGAAATTCAGTGTCGCCTGGCCGTAATCATTCCAGCCCTGCGGCACGGCCGAGCGCGGGAACAGATAGTTGTAACTTTGCTTTTCCATCGTCGGCTTCGCGTGCGCATCCAGTTGCGGCTGCAAGGCCGAGCCGGTTACTTGCGTCATCGACTCGGCGCGTTTCAGGCGGGCGAGGGCAATCGCCATGCTCGGCGATTCCTTCAAACCTTCGGTTATCAGCGCGTCCAGCTGCGCATCGCCATAGGATTGCCACCAGCTTTCCTGCGGCCACGGCTTTGAGGCGGCGGAGAAAGTCTGTTCAGCCGGATACTGGCTGGCAGCTTTCAGTTCGGGCGCTTTATCCTGTGGCGGCAGTTGCGCACAACCGGCAACCAACGTCGCGCACAGGCCAAGCAATATAAAAGAAGCCCGTCTGGGACGGGCAAACAAGGGATAACGTCGGGGGATAAACACAGAATTCCTTTTGCATAACTGTACTGTACGGTATAATTATTGTATGGAGATTTTTTGTTGTCAACAAAAAACTGTACAGGCTGGTTCAGAAAAGAGATGAGGAAAAAGACAGAAGCAAAAAAACAGGCCATCCTGAAGGTTGCGACCGAGGTATTCCGCGAAATGGGATTCCAGAATACGTCAATGAACGAGATCGCTGCGCGGCTGGGCGGCTCGAAAGCGACGCTGTACAACTATTTCCCGTCCAAAAGCGAAATCTTCCTCGAAGTGGTGCGCGAGCTTGCCTCGAAGCAGGAAGAACAGGTGGTGTCATTTCTTGAGGTACGGTTCCCGGCGCTGACCGAAGATTGCCAGCACAAGGTTGATGAACTGTTTCTGGAATTGCAGCACCCGAACGAGGATATCGCCGTCGCCTTGCGCCGTTTTGGCGCAAAATTGCTCCAGTTCATCTGCGCGCCAGAAATGCTGGAAATCCGCCGCCTGCTGATTGCCGAGGCCGGGCGTTCCGACATCGGCCGTTTCTATTATGAAAGCGGCCCGAAGCGAGGCATGGAACGGATTGCTGAATTCTTTCGCCGCGCGATGGATGAGGGACGCCTGCGCGAAGCTGATGCCAGTATTGCCGCCGCGCATTTCCGCGGCTTGCTCGAGGCGGATGTGCAGGAACGGCGACTGTATGGCGTCGATGAAACCGTGACTGACGAGGTGCTGGCGCGTACGGTCGAAAACGCGGTCAGCGTTTTCCTGGCGGCTTACGGTAAAAAGTAACTCGGCTGGTGAGCCAATCGATGGCAACGCGTTCAGGCATTGTTTCAATGCTTCCCAATGAAAAACGCCCCGCGTTACGGGGCGTTTGGTTTGTGGCTGCAGGGATTATTTGCTGACCTGGATTACACGGCCGTTCAGCGGTTGAACCGGACGTGCGTTGTGGCTGTAGTATTTGCCGAAGAACTTGATTTGTTCCGGCGACATTTCGACCGGAGTGGTCATGACCATCCATTTCACCCCTTCGCTGCACGGCGGCGTGGTCAGCGAACCGGCGAACGAATAATACGAGCGCGTTTTCGGCAGCAGGTTTTCCAGATGGATCTGGACATCCTTCACTGCAACTTCCTTGCCCTGTTTCTTCGGCGTGTTTTCCCACAGCGTTTGCAGGAACAGGTTTTCCTTGCCTTCTTTCATCAGCACGCCGACGACGGCCAGCTTGCCATCCTTGCTCTTGTGCACCAGGTGCGCATCCATCGGATAGGCCTTGCCATCGACCAGCTCTTCGCTCGGCTGGTGGAAGTGCACCTGGATCAGATCGTACTGTTTGCCATCAACCGTGATCGAGCTGCCCTTGCCGTAGTTGGCCTGGATCGTATGCCCATTGTCGATCAGTTTCAGCGGCGTGGCCTGGTAGCTGAACTTGATCGAATCCAGATTTGCCGGCACGGCGCCAGTGATATCGACCGGCGATTGCGCCTGGCCCAGTTTGCAGGTTGCATATTCAGCCTTCATGTCGCCCCAGTGGGCAGGACCTTCCTTGCCTTCGTATCCCCAGTGTGCGCCGTGATCGGCAGCCGCGGCATGGCCGGCGAACAGGCCCAAAACGATGGCGGCGGAAAGAAGCGAGCGTTTGAACAGCATACGTGAATCCTTTGTTGTGATGAAAAGTTATTGGAAAAACGGGTGTTGCCAAATGCCTTCCGCGTCAGGCTCAGCATGAGCGCGCCGGGCGAATGTCATGCATTCGTCAGCACACAGGCAAGATGACGGGGAAGGGGGTACTGCGACGTGCATGCGTCAAAACAGCAATACACATGTTTTAATATACATGTAATTATGCGATCGCGCACCCGTTTTTTGCGGCTGACAAGCGCGTCAGCCGCAACCAGTGGCAATCAGGCGCAAGGCGGGGCTGCAGGGGGCATGGCGACGCCTGCATCAACCAGGTGCGCGGGAAATATATCGGGATGAGTATCTGTTGGGGCCTTGGATCATCTGGCCGAACAGCGGCGTTTTGCCGAATAGTGTGATGAAAATGAATCTGATCAGTTCGACTGACTGGTCGCCTGCAACAGCAGCAGTTCGATCAGTTTGCCGCGCGGCATCGGGCGATGCAGCAGGTAGCCCTGCATGACCTGGCAGCCGGCCTGTTCCAGATAGCGTGACTGGATTTCCGTTTCGACGCCTTCGGCCACCAGCCGCAGGCCCAGCCCACGGGCAATCGAGATGATGGCCAGCACGACCGGGAAATGACCTTCCGCCGACTGAATTTCCCGCACGAACATCTGGTCGAGCTTGATGGTGCCGATCGGAAAACGGTGCAGATAGGCGAGCGACGAGTAACCGGTGCCGAAATCATCAATCGCGACATTGATGCCGAGATGCGACAGTTTGTTCAGTTGCTCAATCGCGTTTTGCGGGTTGCGGATGCAGATGTTTTCGGTAATTTCGATGCCGATGCGTTCGGGCGAAATTCTGTACCGATCCAAGGTTGTGTTCAGTTTTTCGCAAAAATCACGGTGTTCCAGCGATTGTGGCGAAACGTTGACGTCGAACCGGATTGGCGGGCAGCCTGCTGCCTGGCAGGCGAGGATATCGCGGCTGACGGCGCCGAGCATCCAGTCGCTTAGCGGCAGCATCAAGCCGCATTCTTCCGCGATGGGCAGGAACTCGCCCGCCGACACCACCCCGCGTTCAGGGTGGTTCCAGCGCATCAATGCTTCGACGCCGAGGATTTTGCCGGTGGAAATTTCAGTTTGCGGCTGGTAATACATTTCCAGTTCGCCGTTTTCCAGCGCCTTGCGCAGTTTCTTTTCCAGCGTGATGGTTTCATGCGACAGATCCTGCATTGAATCGTCGTAAAAGCCGACGCCATCTTTGCCTTGTGCCTTGATCTGGTACATCGCGATATCGGCATGGCGGATCAGGTCGTTGGACGATTCGCCATCTTCAGGGTAGATGGCAATGCCGATGCTGGCGGAAATGTGGACATCAAAGCCGTCGAGCACGAAAGGCTGATTCAGGCTGGCGAGAATTTTGCCCGCCTTCGCGGATGCTTCTTCCCGGTTGGTCAGGCAGGGCAGGATCAGGCCGAATTCGTCCCCTCCCAGTCTGGCCGGCATGTCTTCTTCGCACAGGCATTGCCTTAAGCGGTAGGCGACCTGTTGCAGCAATTCGTCACCCTTGACGTGCCCCAGTGTATCGTTGACCAGCTTGAAACGATCCAGATTGAGCATCATGATGGCCAGCAGCGTTTCCTTGCGCCGGGCCTGGATGATGGCCAGGCTGAGCTGCTCCTTGAACAGTAGGCGGTTCGGCAGGTCGGTCAGGATGTCGTGGTGCGTCTGGTATGAAATCAGTTCTTCGGCGCGTTTTCTGTCGGATACGTCGCGCGCGATGACGTAGGCGCCTGAATATTCGCGTTCATTGCCCAGGGTATCCGGAATGTACATGCCGGTCGAATTGAACGATACCGTCATCAGCGTCAGGTCGAAGATGCGCTCGTCGGCGATATTGTGTCTGCCACGCAAACGCAATTCGATATTGCGCTGTGCGCGTGCTTCTGTTCGCCGATCGTTGAACAGGTAATGCGCGCGCCCCAGATCATCTTCATGCACCAGCAGCGAATAATGCTTGCCGAGCAGTTCGTTCGGCCGGTAACCAAGCGTTTGCTGTACACGATCATTGACGAAGGTGAAACGGCCAGCCTGATCGAACGTGCAGATGATGTCCGGCGAGTTGTCGATCAGGTTGCGGTACAGTTTTTCCGAGTATTCCAGTTGCCAGCCGATTTGCCGGTTGCGTTTTTCCAGCGTCCGTTTCTGCAGCGCATTGTTGATGGTCTTGAGCAGCGATTCCGGCGGGAAAGGCTTGCGCAGGAAGTTGAACGCACCGCGTTCGAGCGCGCCAATCGCGGTATCGATTTCCGTATCGCCGCTGATGACGATGACGCTGACTTCAATGTTTTCGCGCTTGATGAAATCCATGACATCAAGACCGCTCATGTCTGGTAGCCCATGATCGAGCAGTACCAGATCGAATCGTTGTTCGGTTATTTGTCGGGTGGCATCTTCGCCGTTTGATGCCGTCACCAGTTCAAACCCGTGCGGGTGCAGCAATTCTCTCAGGCTACCGAGGATGCCCGGATCGTCATCCACCAGCAACAGTCGCGGTGGCCGGTCGATTTCAGGTAGCGCAGGCATGCCAAACCCGTATGGCAGCGGAAAACTGACAGGAAATTTTCTGTCGGTCATGATGCCTCCGGCGCGGCCATCGCGCGGCTGCTGGACGGCAGCAGCAGTTCAAATGTGGTGCCGTTTTGGTCGCTATGACAGGCAATCTGCCCGTTTGACTTGTTGATCAGGTCGTACACGATGGACAAGCCAAGACCGCGATGCTGCTCGACCGATTTGATGCTGCGTATCGGGTGGAATAGATTTTCCAGGATGTCGGTCGGGATGCCGGGGCCGGTATCGGCAACCGTCAGGCGCAAGAAAAGTTTGCCGTTGCGCTGCACATGGCCGGTATTGGTGATGCGCAGCTGGCCGCCTTGCGGCATTGCTTCAATGGCATTCTTGATCAGGTTGGTCAATATCTGCGTCAGCATGTCCTGATCGCAGTCTGCGTGCGGCAGCTGGTTCTGCGTCTGCGCGATGATTTGCATGTCCGGCGAGGTGAAGCCGGTGTCATCAAATAGTCGGACGACTTCGCGGATGATCGCATTCACGTCGGAAGCCTGTTTCCTGCCGGGTGGAACAGGATTGACGAACTGGCGCAGGATTTTGCTGACGCGGTCAATTTCCTGATCAAGCATCACAATCTCGCCGCCGATGGGTTCCTGCTTCATCAGTTTATCGTTCAGCAGACTGAGATAATTCTTGATGATGGCCAGCGGATTGTTGATTTCGTGCGCCATCTTGCGGGAGGAGAGGCGGAATTCCTCTGCTTCCTGCTCCGCTTGCAGTGTGGCCGTCTGCTGTTTTGCATTCAGTGCGCGCATGGCAGAAGCCGCTTGCGAGGCGAAGGAAAGCAAAAAGCGTGGCGTCTGTTCCAGCTTGTGTATTTGCAGCGTCGAAGCGCCGCCAATCAGCACGCCCGTGCAATATCGGCGGACGACTAGCGGCACGCAGACCAGTGACTCTGCATTCAGCGTGCGCAGCAATTGCGCTTCGGCAATGCCGATCAGGGTTTGCTCGCGGCTGGCGAATACGGGGCGCTGGCGCAACACGGCTTCCGCTGCCAAACCGCCACTCGACAATGGCAGTGACAGCCGTGGAAGGCGCTGGCGGCGTTCATCGGCTGGAATGAGCGTTTGCGTTTCATGATCCAGTTCAAACACGATGGCATCATCCAGGTTGAACAGGATGCAGGCCGAACGCGTGACGGTTTCGCACAGTTCGGTCTTGTCGGTTTGCAGCGCAAAAGTCCGGCCGGCTTCGGATGCGAGCACAATGTTGTGCAACTCGTTGTCCATCTGTGGCTGAGCGCGCGGCGGTTCCGCCGTTTCGGCGGGCGCATCGTCAATGCCGGTCAGGTCGATGCCGAGGAATTCGGCCGCTTGCAGCACTTTTGCCCCAGCGTTGTTGCTGATGGTGTGAAGTATGTCGGCATCCAGCCCGCACAACGCGCCTGACTGTTGTGCCAGTTTATCATTTGCCCCTTTGCAACAAAGCAGGTGAGCCGCATGAACAATGCGTACCAGCAGATGGGCGGTTTCAACCCGTGCAATCGGCTCGTGGTGATACAGCACGCTGTCGGTCAGGCAGGATTCAAGTTTCCAGCGCTCGATCAGCCAAGCGCCTGCTTCCTGATGGGTAATATGCAGCGCAGACTGTTCGGCTGCGCACAGGCTGTCGCTGTCGGGCAGATGGAACGTCGGTGCATATTTGCTTGGCGCCACCGCGAGGAAAGCCAGACGGCCGATATCGTGCAGCAGGCCGCCAAGATAGGCTTCGTCAATGTTGAGGTAGCCAATCGCTTTTGCCATGTCGCGCGCGATGGCGGCAACAGTCAGTGAATGCTTCCAGAAGCGTCGCAGGTCAGCGATGCTTGAGCCGGCAAAGCGCCCGAAGGTCTGGAAGATGGATTCGCTGATTGCCAGTGTGCGGATCAGATCGGTGCCGAGTGAAATCAACGCCTGTTCCAATTGCAATTTGGAAGAATTGCTGCGGCGGTATGCCGTGCTGGAGGCAGTCGTCAGAATTTTGGTGGTGATAGCCGCATCTTTGCCGATCAGTTCCGCCAGCTTGTCCATGCCGACGTCATCTTCCTGACAATATTCGATCAGCTTGGCAAGTATCTGCGGCAGGGCGGGCAGGCGTGCTGTCAGCAGTTGCTTGCGGATGTCGGAGGAGCCGTGCATGTCAGTTGCGCATCCTTGTTAGAAAGGGGAAACGCTGCCTGCTGATGAAATTTCTATCTGGAAACATGCAAACGGCAAGGTGGTCTTGCGTAGCGCGTGCATCAATGAACGCTCCAGATAGAAAAAACTCAAATGCATATCAAAAAATAATTTCACTTGGCTGAGGTAAAACTGTGTTCAGTAAAGCGAAATTGTTTCGCGGATTGCCTTTAATCACAAGTTGATTTTTTGCAACTTTTGTCAAGCCTAGGCAAGTCCTTGTCCTCGGTTTGAACAGTGTTCTTCAGGAGTATATTTAAAATTATTGGTTTTAGCTATGGTTTCTGTTGGGCAAGAAAATATACTGATGGGAGTATGTCGCTTTGGGGGAATTGCGTGGCGGCTTGAGATGTGGTTTGCCGCGAATTTTTGATTGTTGCTTTGCGGCAACGGTTGTGTTGGTGTCCGGTCTTTATGACGCCAAAAGCGCCTTTGCGCAGACGGCGGGCTGAATTTGAACCCTGTTATGCGTATTTGTAAGCATTTTGTTTGCATCATGGGGTGATTCTATGCATGAGTGGCTAATCCGGCGCAAGCATCCCTTATAATCTTCCCTTTGGCTGTTTTGCCTTCATTTTCTGCATAAACATGAAATCGTCCGAAATCCGCGAGAAATTCCTGAGCTTTTTTGAATCCAAGGGCCACACGGTGGTGCGCTCTAGTTCGCTGGTGCCAGCCAACGATCCGACGCTGATGTTGACTAATGCCGGCATGGTGCAGTTCAAGGATGTGTTCCTCGGCACCGACAAGCGCGCCTATACCCGCGCGACTTCGGTGCAGCGCTGCGTGCGCGCCGGCGGCAAGCACAACGATCTGGAAAACGTCGGTTATACCGCGCGCCATCACACGTTTTTCGAGATGCTCGGCAATTTCAGCTTTGGCGATTATTTCAAGCGCGACGCGATCCGCTATGCGTGGGATTTGCTGACCACGGTATATGGGCTGCCGGCGGAAAAGTTGACGGTCACGGTCTACCATGAGGATGACGAAGCGTACGACATCTGGGCGAACGAAGTCGGAGTGCCGAAAGAACGGATCATCCGCATCGGCGACAACAAAGGCGCGCGCTATGCGTCGGACAATTTCTGGCAGATGGCCGATACCGGCCCGTGCGGCCCGTGCACGGAAATTTTTTACGATCATGGTGCGGACATCTGGGGCGGCCCTCCGGGCAGCGCGGAAGAGGATGGCGATCGCTTTATCGAAATCTGGAATCTGGTGTTCATGCAGTTCAACCGCGACGAAGCGGGCAACATGAATCCGCTGCCGATGCCGTGCGTCGATACCGGCATGGGGCTGGAGCGTCTGGCGGCGGTATTGCAGCATGTGCACAGCAACTATGAAATCGATCTGTTCCAGAATCTGATCAAGGCGGCTGCGCGCGAAACTGGCGCCACCGACCTGACCAACAATTCGCTCAAGGTGATTGCCGACCATATCCGCGCCTGCGCGTTCATGATCGTCGATGGCCTGATTCCGGGCAGCGAAGGCCACGGCTACGTGCTGCGCCGCATCATCCGCCGCGCGCTGCGTCACGGCCACAAGCTGGGCCAGCCGAAGCCGTTTTTCTACAAGCTGGTGAATGACCTGGTCAAGGAAATGGGTGCGGCCTATCCGGAACTAACGGAAGCTGCGCATCAGGTTGAGCGCGTGCTGCGACACGAGGAAGAACGTTTTGGCGAGACGCTGGAACACGGGATGAAGATTCTGGAAGCGGCGCTGGCCAAAGGCGAGAAAAATCTCGACGGCGAAACCGCGTTTACGCTGTATGACACCTATGGCTTCCCGCTTGACTTGACGGCCGACATTTGCCGCGAACGCGAGATTGCGGTCGATGAAGCCGGTTTTGCAGCCGCAATGGAGCGTCAGCGTGCGACCGCGCGCGCGGCCGGCAAGTTCAAGATGGCAGCCGGGGTTGAGTATCATGGCGAAAAAACGGCGTTTGTCGGTTACGAATCGCTGGCGCACGAAGGCAAGGTGATCGCGTTATACGTTGATGGCGTGCCGGTACAGAAAATCGAAGCCGGCCAGCACGGCATGGTCGTGCTCGATACGACCCCGTTCTACGCTGAATCCGGTGGTCAGTGCGGTGATGCTGGTGTGATAGTGTCGGCTGGCGCGGCGTTCGCGGTGGAAGATACGCAGCGCATCCAGCCGGAAGTGTCCGGCCACCATGGCTTGCTGACCAAGGGCACGCTGTCGGTTGGCGACAAGGTGAGCGCGACTGTTGATGTGCTTCAGCGCGAGCAGACGGTGCGCAACCACTCGGCCACGCACCTGATGCACAAGGCACTGCGCCAGATTCTCGGTACGCACGTGGCGCAAAAAGGCTCGCTGGTGAACGCCGAGCGCACGCGCTTTGACTTCAGCCACAACGCGCCGATGACGGCGGATGAAATCCGTCAGGTGGAAGAAATCGTGAACCGCGAGATTTTGGAAAACCAGGCGACGATGGCGCAGGTGATGGCGTTCGACGATGCGGTCAAGCACGGCGCGATGGCGCTGTTCGGCGAGAAATATGGCGATCAGGTGCGGGTACTGAACATTGGTTCGTCGTGCGAACTGTGCGGCGGCACGCACGTTGCCCGCACTGGCGACATCGGCCTGTTCAAGATTGTCAGCGAAGGCGGCATTGCTGCCGGCATTCGCCGGGTCGAGGCGGTCACCGGCATGAACGCGATGCATCTGGTGCAGGATCTGTCACGCCGCGTGAACGAGGCAGCGGCTGCATTGCGCACCGCGCCGGACGAGCTGATCCCGCGCATCCTGCAAGTGCAGGACCAGATGAAATCGCTGGAGAAGGAACTGTCGACGGTGAAGGCGAAGATGGCGTCCAGCCAGGGCGACGAGTTGCTGGACAAGGCGGTCGACGTCAATGGTGTGAAAGTGCTGGCGGCAACGCTTGACGGCGCCGATGTGGCCGGCCTGCGCACGGCGATGGACAAGATGAAGGACAAGCTGCAAACGGCGGCGATCGTGCTGGCCAGCGTTTCTGACGGCAAGGTCAGCCTGATTGCGGGGGTGACGGCCGATACCACGGCCAAGGTGAAAGCGGGCGAGCTGGTGAACTTCGTCGCCAAGCAGGTCGGCGGCAAAGGCGGCGGCCGGCCGGACATGGCGCAGGCAGGCGGCACTGATCCGTCCGGTCTGGCGGCGGCGCTGCAAGGCGTGGCGGCATGGGTCGGCGAGCGCGTTGGCTAATAATTTGGCATGGCACGGGAATAACAGCATGGAATTCGACGTTGATGTGGATGCGCGCGGCTTGAGTTGCCCGCTGCCGATCCTGCGGGCCAAAAAAGCCGACAAAGGGTCGCTGCGCGATTTTCAGGCATTTGCGAAGCAGACCGGCAACGAGTTGTTGCAGCAGGACGAACGCGAGAACGAGTACGAGTTTTATTTGCGCCGCAAATAATCCTGCTACTGCAGCAAACATTCGAACAGTCGGGCATCATTGCGCATTAATCAGGGGTATGTGACAAAAATACCCCTCTGGGCCAGATATTCTGCGGTGGTGTAAATATACCTGCCGGAGTATATATCTGGCCTTTTTGTATCCGGCTTACAGGTGTTATTCAGGCTGTGCTGGCTGAGGTGAGCGCATTTCTATCTATTGGCTCGTTCTTTGCTTATTACAAAAGAATATCAGGGTCAGCGGCCTTGCTTCTGGCGTTATTTTGCCGCCAAAAGGCTGAAGATAAAGACGTAATGCGTGAATTTGTCTGCTGATGGTGTTTTTTTTGTCTTTTGCTTCCAGTGTGTGGGGCAAGTGACGAATGTGACATCTCTTTTTATAATGCGGCGGAATTACTTTTCGGTTTCATATAAGTTCTAGAGGCAAAACAATGAAAATTCTGGTGCCAGTCAAGCGGGTGGTCGATTACAACGTCAAGGTGCGTGTCAAATCCGATGGAAGCGGCGTTGACGTCGCGAACGTGAAGATGTCGATGAACCCGTTCGACGAAATTGCGGTCGAGGAAGCGGTGCGCCAGAAAGAAGGTGGCAAGGCATCCGAGGTGGTTGCAGTTTCGTGCGGTGCCACACAGTCGCAGGATACGCTGCGCGTGGCGATGGCTGTTGGTGCTGATCGTGGCATTCTGGTTGAAACGGAGGCTGAACTGACGCCGCTGGCCGTGGCCAAGCTGCTGAAGGTTGTGGCGGAGAAGGAGCAGCCGCAGCTGATTATTCTTGGCAAGCAGGCGACGGACGACGATGCCAACCAGACCGGTCAGATGCTGGCAGCGCTCCTTAGCTGGCCGCAGGCAACGTTTGTTTCCAGAGTCGTGATTGACGGGGACAAGGTGCTGGTGATGCGCGAAGTCGATGGCGGACAGGAAACACTGGAATTGACGCTGCCGGCGATCGTTACAGTCGATTTGCGTCTGAATGAACCGCGCTACGTGACTTTGCCGAACATGATGAAAGCGAAGAAAAAGGCGATCGAAACTATTCCTGCGGCTGAGCTGGGCGTGGATATTGCGCCGCGCGTGAAAACGCTCAAGGTTTGTGAACCGCCGGCCCGTTCCGCCGGTGTCATCGTGCCGGATGTCGCGACGCTGGTCGGCAAGCTGAAAACCGAGACGCAAGTCATCTAATCATCGCGGGTGGTGCTTTGGCACTGCCGCATCAATTCAGGAAAAAAACATGGCCGTACTCGTTATCGCCGAACACGACAATGCTTTGCTGAAAGCAAGCACCCTCAATACCGTTACCGCGGCCGCTGAGTGTGGTGGAGACATCCATCTGCTGATCGCTGGTCACGATTGTGCCGCCGTGGCACAGGCTGCTACTGCCATTGCTGGTGTGGCGCAGGTGCTGGTTGCCGATGCGCCGTATCTGGCCGACGGCTTGGCCGAAAATGTAGCCGAGCAAGCGATTTCAGTCGCTGGCAATTATTCGCACATCCTCGCGCCGGCATCAGCCTTTGGCAAGAATGTTCTGCCGCGTGTGGCGGCGAGGCTGGATGTGGAGCAGATTTCGGAAATTCTCAAAGTCCATTCACCGGACACTTTCGATCGCGCCATTTATGCCGGCAATGCGATTGCGACCGTGCAGTCGTCTGATGCGGTCAAGGTGCTGACGGTGCGTACTACCTGTTTTGCGCCGGCGCCCGCAACTGGTGGCGTGGCGGCAGTCAAATCAGTCGATGCAGTGGCCGATTTCGGCAAATCTCGCTTCGTTGCGCGTGAAGTGGCGAAATCAGACAGGCCGGAATTGCCGGCGGCAAAGGTAGTCATTGCCGGCGGGCGCGGCGTTGGTTCAGCCGAGAATTTCGAATTGCTGGTGAAGCTGGCTGACAGGCTCGGCGGTGCGCTCGGCGCCTCGCGCGCCGCAGTCGATGCCGGTTACGTGCCGAACGACTGGCAGATCGGCCAGACCGGCAAGATCGTCGCGCCCCAGCTTTACATCGCGGTCGGTATTTCGGGCGCGATCCAGCACGTGGCGGGTATCAAGGATGCAAAAACCATCGTCGCCATCAACAAGGATCCGGAAGCGCCGATTTTTGCTGTGGCTGATTATGGTATCGTCGGCGACTTGTTCGAAATCCTGCCGCAACTGCTGACCGAGCTCGGTTAATCCCGTCTTTCTTGTCATTTTTTTGAGCGCGCCTGAACCATGTTCGGCGCGCTTTTTTCATTCGCGCCCAATATTTGGCATGCGTAGGAGCGTAGCAGCGAAACCCCGCTTTCTGTGCCATATATAGTATTTGCTTTGGAAAAAAACACTACATCTTGTGTCTGCATTGTTTTTTGTTTCGCATTACACTAGCGCTTCATGCATTAAAAACAGCCCGTTCCACCATGTTTGAAGGAGTGATGAATGCTCGACAAGACAAGTGCCACCATTGCCGCCCTGGCAGAGCCGCAGGAAATCTCGACCGAAGTCCTGATCGAAAAATACGCAAAGGGTGACGAAACCACCACCGAGCAGGTGATCGCGCGCGTGGCGCGGGCGCTGGCCGAAGTTGAGCCGGTCAAAAGCCGTAAAAAACATGCGGAAGAATTTCATTGGGCAATGCAGCATGGTTTCATTCCCGCCGGACGTGTTTCCAGCGCCGCTGGCACCGGTCTTGAAACTACTTTGATCAATTGTTTCGTGCAGCCGGTTGGCGATTCGATCACGAATAATGCTGGCGGCAAGCCCGGCATTTACACCGCGCTGGCGCAGGCGGCGGAAACGATGCGGCGCGGCGGTGGTGTCGGCTACAACTTTTCCGCCATCCGGCCGAAAGGCGCGAAGGTCAAGGGGACCGGCAGCAGCGCATCCGGCCCGATTTCGTACATGAAGGTGTTCGACCGCTCGTGCGAAACGGTCGAATCGGCCGGCGCGCGCCGCGGCGCGCAGATGGCGGTGCTGAACATCAGCCATCCGGACATCCTGCAATTCATCACCGTCAAGCAGGAAAAGGGACAGCTGAACAATTTCAACGTTTCGGTCGGCATTACCGACGAGTTCATGCGCGCGGTCGAGATCGATGGCGATTTTGAACTAGCGCACGAGGCAGAGCCGAACGATGAATTGAAAATAGGCGGTGCTTACCGTCGCAATGACGGCAAATGGGTTTACCAGAAATTGCGTGCTTCCGAAGTCTGGGATCTGATCATGCAGTGCACCTATAACGCGGCCGAGCCGGGCGTGCTGTTCATGGATCGCGTGAATCAGGAAAACAATCTGGCCTACTGTGAATTGATTGAATCGACCAACCCGTGCGGCGAGCAGCCGCTGCCGGATTATGGTTGCTGCTGTCTTGGCAGCCTGAACCTGACCGCGTATGTGAAAGCGCCGTTTTCGGCCAAGCCGGAATTCGATTTCGAGTTGATGGCAAAGGTGACTGGCGTGGCGGTGCGGATGCTGGACAACGTGCTGACCGCAACCAAGTGGCCGCTGGAGGAACAGGCGAAGGAAGCGGAAGCGAAGCGGCGTGTCGGCCTCGGATTCACCGCGCTGGGTGATGCACTGATCATGCTTGGCGTGCGCTACGATTCGGAAGCCGGGCGAAAACTGGCGGCAGATATTGCACGTGCAACGCGGTGCGTTCCCGCTGCTCGAGGTCGAGAAATATCTGAAAGGCGGTTTTGCGTCGCGTTTGCCGGAAGCCATCAAGGCAGGCATTCGCCTGCACGGCATACGCAATTCGCATCTGACCTCAATCGCGCCAACCGGCACGATTTCGCTCGCGTTTGCCGACAATGCCTCGAACGGCATCGAACCGGCATTTTCCTGGTTCTACAACCGCACCAAGCGGATGCCGGACGGCAGCAAGAAGGATTATACGGTTGAGGATCATGCGTATCGCGTCTATCGCGCTCTTGGCAACGATACCGATAACCTGCCACCGGCATTCGTCTCGGCGCTGGAAATTTCAGCCATCGATCACATGACGATGGTGGCAGAGGTTGCACCGTATATCGATGCAGCAATTTCGAAAACGGTGAACGTGGCCGAGGATTATCCATACGAAGATTTCAAGAATCTGTATCTGGAAGCGTGGCGCAAGGGCTTGAAAGGCATTACTACCTACCGTCCGAACAGCGTGCTGGGGGCGGTGCTGTCGGTGCCGGTGGCCGAGACTGCACAGGAAACAGCGCCGTCGCTGATGCTGTCCGAGCAGGATCGGCGGATGATACTAAAGGAGGTCGTGATGTCGCCGCCGCTGGCCTCGTTGCGCTGGCCTTCGCGCCCGACACTGCCTGCCGGAGCGACAGGCTGGGTCAGCGAGCAGATCATGACGCCGCAGGGCGAGTTTGCGGTCGTTGTTTCTGATCACGGCGGTATTCCGTTCGAAGTCTGGGTGCTGGGCGGGCAGCCGCCGCGCGGGCTGGATGCGATCGCCAAGACACTGTCAACCGACATGCGCGCGAATGATCGTGGCTGGCTGAGCAAACGGTTTGCGATGCTGGAGCAGGCATATGGCGATCCTTTCGTGATGCCGATGCCGCCGAATGGCGAAATGGTGCAGGTGCCGAGCGCGACCGCGGCGCTGGCGAAACTGGTCAAGTGGCGTTACAACCAGCTCGGTGCGCTGGATTACAGCGACAGCGATTCGACGCCGGTGCTGGATGCGCTGTTTTCGCCGCACGAGCCGAAAACCGGCACCGATGGCACGCTGGCATGGGTGGCCGACGTGCGCAATCCATCGACTGACGATGATTTTGTGCTGATGCTTAAGGAACTGGAAATGCCGGATGGCACGCGCCGGCCATACAGCATGGGACTGACCGGCGGCCATCCGCGCACGCTCGATGGTCTGTGCAAGTTGTTGTCGGTTGATATGCGCATTATCGATCCGGCATGGATCGGCATGAAGCTGCGCAAGCTTCTGAACTATGCCGAACCTCGCGGCGATTTTCTCGCTCGTGTGCCGGGAAGCGAAAAGATGGCGAGCTATCCATCGACGGTCGCCTATATGGCGCAACTGGTGATTCACCGTTATGCGATGCTCGGCATTCTGGATGAAGAAGGGATGCCTGTGATCAAGATGGGCGTCGTGACCGAAGATCCGAAACATCACACCGCCAGGCCGGCACCAGTGATTCATGGCAAGCTGTGCCGCGAGTGCGGCAATATGGCCTTGATCAGGAAGGATGGTTGCGATTTCTGCACCGCCTGCGGTGCGATAGGCAGTTGCGGTTAGCTGATGGCAGCAGCGCATAGAGCTTTGTTATTCTCAAAAACGCCTATTGCCAACATTGCATTTCAAAATGTTTCATCCACCGGTTGTCGACCTCTTGTCGCTATAGAATGAATATCTTTGGAGGATAAGATGCCGGTTGAAGCATGAAAAAGATACTTATCGTCGATGACGATCCGGACTTGCGCCAGTTGCTTGCGACTTATCTGGGGCGTCACGGATACGATGCGCTGCTGCTGCCCGATACGAGGCAGATTGATGCTTATCTGGAACGCTACCAACCGCATCTCGTCATACTCGATTTGATGATGCCGGGCGAAAACGGTTTGGCCGCCTGCCGACGTTTGCGCGAAAAGGATGCATCGTTGCCGATCATCATGCTCACGGCGCGTGATGAGCCGACAGATCGTGTTGTTGGCCTGGAAATGGGGGCGGACGATTATGTTGGCAAGCCGTTCGATCCGCGTGAGTTGGTTGCCCGCGTGTCTGCCGTGCTGCGCCGGAGAACGCAGCCGGCAGCGGCACCGGTTGCTCATGGTGGAGTTTTCTGTTTTGGTGATTGGGCGCTCAATCGTTCGACCCGCCAGCTTTCCCGCAACGGACAAGAGGTGCCTTTGACCAGCGGCGAATTTGCGCTGCTTAACGTACTGGTTTCCAATGTCAATCGGCCGATGAAGCGTGAACGTCTGTTTGAGTTGACGCATGGTGATGATAGTGAGTCTTTCGACCGGGCTATCGATGTGCAGGTGCATCGTCTGCGACGGCTGATTGAGGTCGATTCGACTCAGCCACGTTATTTGCAAACAGTGCGAGGGGTTGGTTACGTATTTGTACACGCCGGAGAAAATGGCGCAGGAGTGCAAACTTGACCTTGTCCAGGCTGATTCCTTCTTCGCTGGTCGCACGTACCGTGCTGCTGGTCATTGCTGTGGTGCTTATCGCCGAGATGGCTACACTCGCGCTGTTCATGGGCAACAGGAAAGTGGAGCATGCCAATAAGGCGGCAAGGCTTGTGGCTGGGCAGATAAGGATATTGCAAGTCATATTGCCAGGTGTCGATCGTGAAACGCACCAGCGACTATCAGGCTTTGAGCTTGGCGAACGCAAACTGCAGTTGCACACGGACAATGACTCTGTACCTGACCAGAAGCCGGATTCCGATTTTGTTAAAAAATTTGTTGCCGCGCTCGACCCATTGCTCGACGTTCCAGCGGTCATCCGTCTGGATTGCCGTGAGTCGCAGCGCAGTCTGTGGATTGGATTCACGGCCGGAGAGGAGCGCTGGTGGCTGGTTTGGCCCTTGCGGAATTTTGAGCAGTACGATATCCCGTACGATATGTGGCTATGGCTGGCGTTCTCGCTGGCGTCACTCATGTTGTTTGCCGGCTTGTTCGTGCTTAGCATAATCAAACCGCTGGCTCGTCTGGCTGAAGTTGTGAACGCAACGGCAGATGGCCGGCTGCACACAGCCGTGCCAGAAGGCCCGACAGAAGTGCGGCGTTTGGCCGAATGCCACAATGCAATGGTTGCGCAATTGGCCAAAGCCGATGCGGAGCGCCGTGAAATGCTGGCTGGTTTGACGCATGACTTGCGTGCGCCGCTGACCCGATTGCGAATGCGACTGGCATTGCTGGAAAATGAGGATGAAGCGAATGGCCTGATGCGCGATGCAGATGACATGGAGCGCATTGTTGGCCAATGTCTGGCTTTTTTGCGCAGCGAAGATCATGGCACAAGAGCTTCAGATCCTTTGACGATGGCGACCGCAGTTGATGATGAGTTGGCGCGCCATCGAGACATGGGACGACAGGTCAATCTGAACGTCAGCGCTTCAGCTGTGGCCAGCAAGGTCATGATCGACCGCGGGAACCTGCAGCGCATCCTGGATAATCTGATTGATAATGCACTCCAATATGGTGCGCCCCCGGTAGATGTTTCCCTCGCCGTGGAGCAGTCAGGTGTCGTGACATTACGGATACGTGACCACGGCCAGGGAATTCCGCCTGAACATCGCCGATGCGTGCTTGATGCGTTCGTTCAAATCGAGCCAGCGCGGGCTACGCGAGGAAGTTGCGGTCTTGGATTGGCAATCGTACATCGCATAGTCGAAATGTGCCATGGTGAAATGGCGCTCGATGATGCAATCGGCGGCGGACTGGAAGTGATTATGCGTTTTCCTGAAAGTGCTGCCCATAGGATTGACTAAACGGTCGAATGCATGCGTTTGTCGCAGCAGTGAAATTCTTTGAAACAATGTCAAAGCTAATATAGCGGATATCAAGAAAATGGCTGATGCGAATATGCGGCCATAACAAAGATGTCATGCCATTCACGGAATTGAAAATGCTGGAATTGAACCCACAAAAACGCCGTATCCTCATCATCGCGGTTTCCCTTCTGATTTTGCTTTTCATCGCCGCCGGTCTTTACTGGTTTATCTTCAAGTATGGAAAAGGGCAGCAGAACGGTGTGCGCACCGTTGCCGTCAGTGTCGCCACAGTACAAAAAGAGGATGCGCCGCTCCAAATCAATGCGCTGGGGACTGTGAATTCGACCTATACCGCAACCGTGCGCAGCCGGGTCGATGGGCAATTGATGAAAATCCATTTCAAGGAAGGTCAGTTGGTCAAGGAAGGGCAACTGCTGGCTGAACTGGATCCACGTCCTTATCAGGCCGCGTTGACGCAGGCTGAAGGGCAACTGGTGCGTGATACCGCCTTGTTGCAAAACGCCAGGCTGGATTTGACCCGTTACGAGTTGTTGCTGTCGCAGAAATCCATCGCCAAGCAACAGGTCGATACACAGGCGGCGCTGGTGCGTCAATATCAGGGTACGGTCAAACTGGACAAAGGCGCAGTGGACAATGCGAGGCTGCAGTTGGCATACAGCCGTATCACGGCACCGATCAGCGGCCGGGTCGGCCTGCGGCAAGTTGACCTCGGCAATATCGTGCATTCGACGGATACCAACGGTATTGTGGTGATTACCCAGGTCCAGCCGATCAATGTCGTGTTTGCGATTCCCGAAGTCAGTCTGACTCAGGTGCTTCAGGCCAAGGCAGCGCAAAAGCAGCCGCTTAAGGTGGAGGCGTGGGATCGCGAAAACCGTGCGAAAGTGGCCGATGGCCAGTTGATGGCGGTCGACAACCAGCTCAGCACCAGCACCGGCACGATCAGCATCAAGGCGGTTTTTGCTAATGACAAGCAGGAACTGTTTCCCAACCAGTTCGTCAATGTTCACTTGCAGCTGGGGGCGCAACTCAATGCGATTACCGTTCCGACTGTCGCCATTCAACTGGGCAAGGTCGGCAGCTATGTGTACACCGTCAATGAAGACATGACAGTCAGCCTCGCCAAGGTGAAGACGGGAGCAACGTCGGGTGACAACACCATCATCGAAGAAGGGCTGGCTCCAGGACAGAAAGTCGTCATCGATGGGTTGGACAAATTGCGTGATGGCGCAAAAATAAAGGTCATTGAACGAGCATCACAAAACAACGCATCAGCTTCCGCGCAAGCGGGCACACCGCCGGATAAACGCAATGCGGCCAGCGGGCCAGATGCCCGCGCCCAGAGCCGCGCATCGTCGTCCAATTAGTCGAAAGCAGCGGAATGAATCCCTCACGTCCGTTTATTCTCCGGCCGGTTGCCACGACGTTGCTGATGGTGGCGCTGTTTCTTTCGGGGTTGGTGGCCTGGCGCATTTTGCCGGTATCGGCTTTGCCGGAAGTTGATTACCCGACCATCCAGATAGTCACGCTCTATCCGGGTGCCAGTCCCGAAGTCATTACTTCGTCGATTACGGCGCCGCTGGAGCGGCAACTGGGGCAAATGCCGGGATTGTCGCAAATGTCCTCCACCAGTTCAGGCGGTGCCTCGGTCATTACGGTGCAATTCAATCTGAAGCTGACGCTGGATGTGGCAGAGCAGGAAGTGCAGGCGGCCATCAATGCCGCCAGCAACCTGCTGCCATCGGATTTGCCGAATCCGCCGATTTACAGCAAGGTCAACCCGGCAGACACGCCTGTGCTGACCATCGCCGTCAGTTCACCGACGCTGCCGCTGACCAAGCTGGAAGATTATGTCGATACTAGGCTGGCGCAAAAAATATCGCAGGTCCCCGGCGTCGGCCTGGTCAGCATTAGCGGCGGCCAGCGGCCGGCCGTGCGCATTCAGGGCAATCCCAAGGCGCTCGCGGCCAAGGGCTTGACACTGGAAGACGTTCGCGTCGCGGTTGTTGCTGCCAATGCCAACCAGGCAAAGGGGAGCCTTGACGGCCCTTTGCAGGGATCGACCATTGATGGCAACGATCAACTCAAATCGGCGGATGAATTCAAGAACGTCATCATTGCCTACAAAAATGGTGCGCCGATCAGATTAATCGATGTGGCAACCGTGATCGACTCAGCGGAAAACAACCGGCTGGCCGCGTGGGCTGGCAGCACGCCGTCTATCATCCTGAATGTGCAGCGCCAGCCTGGAGCCAATGTGATCCAGGTTACGGATCGCATCAAGGAACTGCTGCCGCAGCTTAAGACCAGTTTGCCGGCATCGGTGGACGTGCAGGTGCTCAGCGACCGCACGGTAACCATTCGCGCCTCGGTCGATGATGTCGAATTCGAACTGATGCTGTCGATTGCCCTGGTTGTCATGGTCGTTTACCTTTTTTTGCGCAATGTGCCGGCCACCATCATTCCTGCCGTTGCCGTGCCGCTATCGCTGGTGGGCACTTTCGGCATCATGTACATGATGGGTTTTTCCATCAATAACCTGACACTGATGGCTATGACCATCGCGACCGGTTTCGTTGTCGATGACGCCATCGTGATGATTGAGAATATTTCGCGTTACATCGAAGAAGGCGAGGCGCCGATGGAGGCAGCGCTGAAAGGTTCGAAGCAGATCGGCTTCACCATTGTTTCACTGACGATATCGCTGATAGCGGTCTTGATCCCGCTGCTATTCATGGGCGATGTGATCGGACGTCTGTTTCGCGAATTCGCCGTCACCCTGGCGGTGTCGATTCTCCTTTCGGCGCTGATTTCCCTTACGCTGACGCCAATGATGTGCGCGAAGATGCTGCGACACATACCCGAAGAAAAACAGAGCCGCTTCTACCATGCCAGCGGCAGAATTTTCGACCGCATCATCGGCGAATATGGAAAATGCCTGAATTGGGTGCTAGAGCGGCAAAAATTAACGCTGGCAGTCGCGGTTGGAACGCTGGTGATGACAGCACTGCTGTATGTGTTAATCCCCAAAGGTTTTTTCCCGCTGCAGGATACTGGCGTCATCCAGGGGGTCAGCGAAACGTCGCAAACGACTTCCTTTGGCGCGATGTCGCGCCAGCAGGAAGCATTGGCCACCAAGCTGCTGCAGGACCCGGCCGTCAGCAGCCTGTCGTCGTTCATCGGGGTCGATGGCACGAATGCTGCTCTCAACAATGGCAAACTGCTTATCAATCTCAAGCCGAAGAATGAACGTGACGACATTCGCACGGTCATGGCGCGTCTGCAGCAAAGCATTGCAGATATGCCCGGCATGGCATTGTATCTGCAGCCCGTGCAGGACATCAGCATCGACAGCCAGTCCAGTCGTACCCAATACCAGTTCACCTTGCAGGCAACGAGCCTGGAGGAATTGTCCGGTTGGACGCCCCAGCTGATCGAGCGTTTGCGGCAAATTCCGGAATTGACTGATGTGGCCAGCGATTTGCAGCAAAAAGGGCTGCAGGCATATGTGAATATCAATCGCGATACGGCCGCACGTTTGGGCGTGACCACTGCCGCCATAGACAATGCCTTGTATAACGCATTCGGGCAACGGCTTGTGTCCACGATCTTTACCCAGACCAACCAGTATCGCGTGGTGCTCGAAGTGTCGCCGCAGGAACAGCGCGATCCGCTGTCGATCAAAGGCATCTATGTGCCGACCGCAAGCGGCGTTCCGGTTCCGCTGGAAACAATGGCCAGTGTCGAGCAGCGATCGACCGCATTGACCATCAATCATCTCGGACAATTCCCGACCGCGACCGTTTCCTTCAATCTGGCGGATGGCGCATCATTAAGCGGTGCGGTGGATGCGATTCGCATGGCAGAAAGGGAGCTTAATCTGCCAGCCAGCATCGAAACGCGCTTTCAGGGGGCAGCAATGGCTTTTCAAAGTTCATTGAGCAGCACCTTGTGGCTGATTCTGGCCGCCATCGTCACCATGTACATCGTGCTCGGTGTGCTGTACGAAAGCTATATTCACCCGATCACGATTCTGTCGACCTTGCCGTCGGCCGGGATTGGCGCGTTATTGGCGCTGATGGTTTGCAGAAGCGATCTGAGCATGATTGCGATTATCGGCATCATTCTCCTGATCGGCATCGTCAAGAAAAACGCGATCATGATGATCGATTTTGCGCTGGAAGCAGAGCGCGATCAGGGGCTGAGTCCGCGCGAAGCGATTTACCAGGCTTGCCTGCTGCGCTTCCGTCCGATTCTGATGACGACCATGGCCGCGCTGCTGGGCGCATTGCCGCTGATGCTGAGCAGGGGCATGGGTTCAGAATTGCGTAATCCGCTCGGCATTACGATGGTTGGCGGGCTGATGCTGAGTCAGGTGTTGACGTTGTTTACCACGCCCGTCATTTATCTGGCGTTCGACAGAATGTCGCTCCGCTTCGGGCGCGGCAAGGACGCGGCATCCGGCAATGGCGTCAAAGCATGAACTTTTCCGCCGCTTTCATTCGCCGACCGGTCGCGACTGTCTTGCTGACGCTGGCGATTTTGCTGGCCGGTTTTGTCGCTTTCCGGCTGCTGTCGGTTTCGCCGCTGCCGCAGGTTGATTTCCCGACCATTTCCGTTAGTGCCAGACTGCCGGGTGCCAGCCCGGAAACGATGGCGGCAACGGTGGCCACGCCGCTGGAACGCGCGTTGGGGAGAATTGCCGGCGTAACGGAAATTACCTCGAACAGCTCGCTGGGGTCGACCAACATTACCCTCCAGTTCGATCTGGATCGCGACATCAATGGTGCGGCGCGCGATGTTCAAAGCGCAATCAATGCAGCGCGGGCTTTGCTGCCGACGGGATTGCCGTCGAACCCGACTTATCGCAAGGTGAACCCGGCCGACGCGCCCATCATGATTATTGCGCTGACATCCGATTCGCTGACACGCGGTCAAATGTATGACGTGGCGGATACCGTTATCGGGCAGAAACTGGCGCAGGTGGAAGGTGTCGGCAACGTTACCATGGGCGGTGGATCACAGCCGGCCGTTCGCGTGAACGTCAACCCGATGCAGCTCAGTCATTACGGCATTGGCCTTGAGGAGGTGCGCTCTGCTATTGTCAGTACCAATGTTAATCGTCCCAAGGGGGGAATTGACGGCGAGCAGCACCACTGGCAGATTCATGCCAACGATCAGGCGCGACAGGCGAGCGATTATCTGCCGGTGATTGTCAGCTACAAGAACGGTGCGGCGGTGCGGCTGTCAGACATCGCGGAAGTTCAGGATTCCGTGCTTGATGTGCGCAATGCTGGGTTGTTCGGAGAGAAGCCGTCGATCATGCTGGTGGTTTTTCGCCAGCCCGGAGCCAACATCGTTGAAACGGTCGATCGTGTCAAGGCGATAATGCCGCAACTGAAGGCGTCAATTCCCGCTGCTATCGATATGCATGTTGCGATGGATCGCACCTCGACCATTCGTGCGTCTCTGGCCGACGTTGAACTGTCGCTGATCATTTCCGTTGCGCTGGTGATTCTGGTGGTTTTCCTGTTTTTGAGGAATGCCCGTGCGACGGCGATTTCGGCCATCTCGGTACCTGTGTCACTGGTCGGTACTTTTGCCATCATGTATCTAGCCGGGTTTTCGCTTAATAACCTCAGCCTGATGGCGCTGACCATTGCGACCGGATTCGTGGTGGACGACACGATTGTCGTGCTGGAGAATATTTCGCGGCACATCGAAAACGGGATGGGCCCGGTTGATGCCGCCTTGCAGGGCGCGCGTGAAGTCGGTTTTACCGTGATGTCGATCAGCATTTCATTGATTGCCGTATTTATCCCGATTCTGCTGATGGGCGGGATCATCGGCCGGCTGTTCCGTGAATTCGCGCTGACTTTGTCGGTAGCCATTCTCGTGTCGCTGGTGATTTCACTGACCACGACTCCGATGCTGTGCGCACTCTGGCTGAAACCGCATGACGAGCGCAAACAGACGCGCCTGTTCGCAGCCAGCGAACGGCTCTTCGCTTCCATGCAGGCGGCATATCATCGCTCGCTCAAATGGGCGCTGAACCATAAGCGCAGCATGATGCTTATGATGCTGGGGACGATTGCGCTCAACGTCTGTCTGTACATCGCAATACCAAAAGGATTTTTCCCGCAGCAGGATACCGGGCGCATGGTTGGCATGATCCGTGCCGACCAGAGTATTTCTTTCCAGGCGATGGAGAAGAAGCTGCAGCGGGTGGTTTCTGTCATCGGTGCCGATCCGGCAGTTGATCAGGCGATGGGTTCGACCGGCAGCAGCCAAAGAAATGTCGCCAATGTCTTCGTCAGCCTGAAGCCGTTAAGTCAGCGCAGCGATACCATTGATGAGGTCATGGCACGGTTGCGGAAGAAACTGTCCGGCGAAGCAGGTGCGACCCTGCTCCTGCAAGCCGTTCAAGACATTCGCGTCGGCGGTCGTTCAAGTGGCGGACTGTATCAGTACACGCTGCAAGGCGACAGTCTGGATGAATTGCGCGAATGGACGCCCAAGGTTCAGCAGGCGCTGAGCAAATTGCCGATGCTGGTCGATGTGAATACCGATCAGGAAGTTAAGGGATTGCAGACGACACTGGTGTTCGATCGGGATGCGATGGCGCGTCTAGGCTTGACCCAGCAGCAGGTCGATAACGTTCTGAACGATGCGTTCGGACAGCGTCAGGTTTCAACGATTTACAATGAACTCAATCAGTATCGTGTCGTGTTGAGTGTGGCGCCGGAATACTGGCAAAATCCTGATGCGTTGCGTCATATCTACCTGAAAACATCCAGCGGTGTAGCGACGCCGTTGTCGGCCGTTGCACGCTGGGAACCGGCCAATACGGCGCTGTCCGTCAACCATCAAAGCCAGTTTGCCGCCAGCACCATATCGTTCAATCTGCCGCCAGGCGCCTCGTTGTCCGATGCGACCAACGCCATCCAGCATGCAGTGGCCGATATTGGTTTGCCCAGTTCCATTTACGGCAGCTTCCAGGGTACGGCCAAGACTTTCCAAGAATCGCTGAAGAATCAGCCGCTGCTGATTCTGGCTGCCTTCGTGGCGATGTATATCGTGCTTGGCATGCTGTATGAGAGCGTGGTGCACCCGATCACGATTCTGTCCACACTGCCGTCGGCCGGCGTTGGTGCGTTGCTGGCATTGATGATTGCACGAACCGATTTCAGCGTGATCGCGTTGATTGGTGTTTTGCTGCTGGTCGGCATCGTCAAGAAAAATGCGATCATGATGATCGATTTTGCGCTGGTGGCCGAACGGGAGCAGAAACTCAAACCGGAGGAAGCCATTCTGCAAGCCTGCCAGTTGCGTTTTCGTCCGATCCTGATGACGACGATGGCTGCCCTGTTCGGTGCGCTGCCGCTGGCGCTGGGGCGGGGCGACGGCGCCGAGATGAGAACGCCGCTGGGCATCTCGATTGTCGGCGGGCTGTTGCTGAGCCAGTTGCTGACGCTGTATACCACGCCTGTGGTTTACATCTACCTCGATCGTTTCCGTCTGTGGTGCCTGCAATGGCGTGAGTCAAGACGTTACGCCCGCATGGCCGAGAATAAGGAATAAATGCTATGAAAATCCCTGCGCGTACGACACGCGAAACGCTGAACAGGCTGTCGCCCGAGAGTGGCCCATTTTTTCCAATGCGACAGGTCGGCGCCTGGGGCGCGTTGGTGCTTGGTACCTGTCTGCTGGCGCTGGGCGGCTGCGCGGCGGGGCCGGACTACGTCAAACCGAAAATGGATGTTCCCGCCCAATACAAGGAAGATGGCTTGTGGAAAACCGCCAGGCCAAATGACGAAATCAAGCGTGGCGAATGGTGGCGCATTTATCAGGATACTCAACTCGACAAGCTGATGGATACCTTGAACAGGCAAAGCCCAACCATCGCACAGGCGGAAGCCCAATACCGTCAGGCGCAGGCATTGTTGCGCCAAGCAGAGGCTAGTCTGTTCCCGTCGCTGTCAGTTTCTGCAGGCAAGACGCGTGGTACGCTGTCCAGTTCCAGCTCAGCCGTGACTTCGCAGTATTCCGTCAGCGGCAATGTCAGCTGGGAACTGGATCTGTGGGGCGGCATACGCCGGAACGTCGAAGCCGGCGAAGCCCAGGCGGCAGCCAGCGCCGCACAACTGGCGGCGGTGAGATTGAGCAGTCAGTCACAGTTGGCGACAGCCTATTTGCAGTTGGTGGTGGCCGATCTGCAAATCGGACAATTGCAGGCCAGCGAAAACGCGTTGAAGGAAACGCTGGAACTTACGCGCAACCAGTACAACGCCGGTTACGTTTCCGATGCCAGCGTGGCTCAGGCCGAGAGCCAGTGGAAGACGGCTCAAGCGGCAACGGTCGACAAGCGATTGACGCGTGCACAACTGGAACATGCAATTGCGGTTGCGCTGGGGCAGGTGCCAGCGAGTTTCTCGCTGCCGGTGAGCCAACATGCGCCGCATTTGCCTCTTATTCCGCCGGGTTTGCCTTCGACCTTGCTCGAACGGCGTCCGGATATCGCCAGCGCCGAGCGTACAGTTGCGCAAGCCAACGCGCAGGTCGGCGTGGCTCAGGCCGCATTCTTCCCGACGTTAAGCTTGTCGGCCAGCGGCGGCTACCGCAATTCGACGCTGGCCAATTTGATTAGCCTGCCCAACCGTATTTGGTCGATAGGGCCGCAACTGGCGCTGTCGGTTTTCGATGCGGGTTTGCGTAACGCGCAGAGCGATCAGGCGATCGCCAGTTACGATGCCAGTGTGGCCAGTTATCGCAAGACGGTGCTGACGGCCTTTCAGGAAGTCGAAGACAATCTGAGCGCGCAAACGATGCTCAAACAGCAGGCCGAGTTGCAGGAAGCGGCGCTGGCTGCGGCCAAACGTTCGGAAGAAATTACGTTGAATCAGTACAACGCTGGCGTTGTCGGCTACATCAACGTGCTGACGGCGCAGAACAGCCGCATCACGGCGGAAAACACGTTGTGGACAGTGAAGAACAGGCAGTACATCGCCAACGTGGCGCTGATCGCCGCCATCGGCGGGCAGTGGTGACGTCTGAATGCTTGATTGACGGCTTAAGAGTGGCGAGCAGGACGGCGTAAACATTGGCAGCACATGCGCGTGCGGCGCTGGAACGTCGTCCTGGGATATGGTGTGTATCCTTGTTCTACCGGCGAACGATCATCAAGCCTCGTCCAGTTTGAACCGCATGTGTTCGCCAATCGAATCAGCGTAGAAGCTCTCGAAGTTGTTGCTGAAAAACTCACATTTGATGTGGTACATGCGGCGGGTTTTATACGTCTTGCCCCACTGATCGCGATAAATGATGTAGTTCTTGGTTCTTTTCAGCAAATGGATGACATTGCGGTTGACGTAGCCGCAGCCGCCGAACAAGGTTTCACCTTCATAATGTTCGTTGTTCTTGAAACGGAATGTGTTCATATGCTTTCGCCAGTTTGTTATAGTGGGAATTCTGCAATTTCCCGATTATAGCGGCAACTGCCCATGTTTTATCGCCACTTTGCTTTCCTGTTCGCCGTATTGATGCTTGCTGCATGTTCACGTGCGCCTAAGCTTGCGCCTGTGCCGGCCGGCAGCACCGTACTGGCGTTCGGCGATAGCGTGACTTATGGCACCGGCGCATCGCAGGGCGAGGATTGGCCGACGCTTTTGGCCGGCATGACCGGCTGGCGGATCATCAACGCCGGCATTCCCGGCGATACCGCGGACGCGGGCAAGGGCCGGATTAAGGCTTTGCTCGACGAGCATAGGCCGGCGTTGGTGATAGTTGAAATTGGTGGCAACGATTTTCTTCGCGGGCGTCCGCAGAAAGCGGTGAAGGATGATCTTCGCGCGATTCTGGCGACCATCAGGCAAAGCGGTGCAACAGCCGTGCTGGTTGCCGTGCCGGAACCGTCGCTGATGGCGGCGGTGGCCAAGCGTCCATCCGATGCCGCCATTTACGCCGAGCTTGGCAAGGAAGAAAAATTGCCGGTGATTGTCGACGTGTTTTCGAACGTGCTGGCGCAAGCCGATTTGCGCGCGGATGCGATTCATCCGAATGCCAAAGGCTATCGCGAGATGGCAAGCGGCCTGTTCGCCGGGCTGAAGAAAATCGGCCTGCATTAAACCTGAATGGAAAGGAAGATAAATGTCTGCCAGACAAGCGGTTCCTTTGGAAAAATCCTACCTGCTGTTGAACCATGGGCCGGTGACGCTGATTTCCAGCGCGCATGCCGGCAAACAGAATGTGATGGCGGTGGCGTGGACCATGCCGCTGGATTTCTCTCCACCAAAGGTAGCGGTTGTGATCAGCAGCGCCGCCTATAGCCGGGAGCTGATCGAGGCCAGCGGCGAATTTGTGGTCAACATCCCATCGAAAGCAATGGCAGCCAGCGTGCTGTCGGTCGGCTCCGAGTCAGGCAGGGATGTCGACAAATTCACGAAATATGCGATTGGCACGCAGCCAGCGTCGAAAGTCGGCGCGCCGCTGGTTGATGGTTGCGTTGGCTGGCTTGAGTGCCGTCTCATTCCTGAGGCGCACAACCAGCAGCACTACGATTTGCTCTTTGGCGAGATTGTCGCGGCTTGGGCGGATCCGCGCGTATTCAACGATGGCCGCTGGACTTTCCCGGCCGAGGAAATGAAAACCATCCATTACGTTGCCGGCGGCAGTTTTTTCACGACAGGCGCGGCATTCGAGGCTTGAACGGACGCAACGTCCTGCGCCAGCCTGCTGGCAGAATGCGTTTCGATGGCGTCGAAAATTTCTGGAGAACGAAGCATGGCAGACCACGGCGGCAATGAAATCGAAAATGTTTACCGGGATGTGCTGGCTGCAATGCCGGAAGCGCTGATTCTGGCGGATCGCGAGGGCATCATCCGCATCTGGAATCATGGCGCGGAATCGCTGTTCGGCTTTGATGCGACCGAGGCCATCGGGCACAGCCTGGATCTGATCATTCCCGAAGCGATGCGCGACGCGCACTGGAATGGCTACCGCCGGGCGATTGCGCACGGCGAAACGCGGCACAAGGGCGGTTCGATGATCACCCGTGCGTTGAGCAAGAGCGGAGAGCGTTTGTACATCGACGTCAGTTTCGCCATCGTGAAAAACGGGGCAGGTGAAGTCATCGGTTCGTCCGCGGTTGCGCGCGATGCGACCGAGCGCTACCTGAAGGAAAAGAGCCGGCAGCAGGAAACGGTGGCGCAATCGGTGACACAACCGGTAACACAATCGGCAGCAAAATCGGCAACTGCGCCGAAAAAGCCGCTGCAGTCGTACAGCGCGACGGGAATCACGGTGAATTTTGATCCGAATCTGTGCTATCACTCGGCGGTGTGCCTGAAAACCTTGCCGGCGGTGTTCGATGTCCATCGCCGGCCGTGGGTGCTGCCCGGCGCCGCTTCGGTCGAGGAAGTGATGGCAACCATCGAAAAATGTCCGTCTGGTGCGCTGACCTATCTGCGCGAAGGCGTCGCGGAACAGAAGACCACCGTCGAAGCGGTGACCGGTGCGGCGATTCAGGCGAGCCGCAACGGGCCGCTGTTGCTTCAGGGGCAGTTCACGCTGCAGGATGAAGGCGGCACGGAAATCGCGACCCCCGGCCGCGCGGCGCTGTGCCGCTGCGGTGGCACCGGCAACCAGCCATTTTGCGATAACAGCCATCAACGGATTGGTTTCAAGTCGCAAAAATGATGCTTCCGTTTACCTATCTGTTTGTTCCCGGCAACCGGCCGGAGCGTTTTGTCAAGGCACAGGCTGCCGGAGCGGGGGCCATCATTCTCGATCTGGAAGATGCGGTCGCGCCAGACAGCAAGGCGGCGGCACGCGACGAGATTGCCCGCTGGTGTTCGTCACAAAACGATGCCGCCAATATCGTGTTGCGCATCAACGACCGGCAATCGCCGTGGTTTGCCGACGATCTGGCGCTGCTGCGCGACAGCCGGATCAGGCTGGTGATGCTGCCGAAAACCGAATCGGCGGATGACGTTGTCGCTGTGCTGGCAGCTCTGCCGCAAGACGGCGAAGTCTTGCCGCTGATCGAAACCGCACGCGGCGTGCGCCGTGTCGAGGAAATTGCCGCTGCGGCTGGCGTGCAGCGGATCGTGTTTGGCACGATCGATTATGCGCTGGACATGAACCTGTCCGGCGACGAGCGCGGGCTGATTTATCCGGCCAGCCAGATTGCGCTGGCATCGCGTTGCGCCGGCATTGCCGCGCCAGTGGCTGGCGTGACATTGGCGATTGACGACGAAGCGGTATTGCTGGCCGACTTGGCGTTTGCGCGCGCTTTCGGTTTTGGTGCGAAGCTGTGCATTCATCCGCGGCAGGTTGTCGCCACCGAACGCGCGATGGCGCCGACAGAAAAGGAAATCGACTGGGCGCAGCGCGTGGTGGCAGCGGTGGCAATGGTATCGAGTGTGCAGGGTGCGGTGCAGGTCGATGGCAAAATGGTCGACAAGCCGGTGCTGCTGCAGGCTGAAGGGATACTGGCGCGGGCCGGCAGGCGCTGACGGGCAGTGCGCTGCCGGCAGGTTCAGGCGGTCATTTCACCAGAATATTTTTGAATTGCCACGGGTCGTCGCGGTCGATATCTTCGTCGAACAGCGCGGTGCGATCTTGTAGCGGGGTCCAGTCGCCATACACGCCGACGATGTCGCCGAGGTAGGGTTCGGCCACTTTGAGCATTTCTTCCTCGTCGATGTCATCCGGTTCGACCACGCCGAGATCCGGATCCTTCAACGCGCAGACCACGCCGGCCAGCACGCCGGCCGCGACTTGCAGGCTGGTCGCATTATTGTGCGGCGCGAGCTGGCGCGCTTGCTCAATCGACAGGCGTGAACCATACCAGTACACGCCTTCCTTGTTGCCCATCAGGAGCACGCCGAGTTCGTCGGTGCCACTGACGATTTCGTCGCGGATCAGGCGTGTGCCAGCCTGCATCTGCATGTTCTTGCCGGCGATTTCGTGGATCGACAGCACCGCGTCGTCGCACGGGTGATAGGCGTAATGCACGGTCGGGCGGTAGATGACTGTATCTCCATCCTTCAGCGTGAAATAGTCGGCGATTGAAATCGCTTCGTTATGCGTGATCAAAAAGCCGTGATACGGTCCTTCGATTGGCGTCCAGCTGCGGACGCGGGTGTGAATGCCGGGGCGGTCGAGATAGATCGCTGCGTCGCAACCGTAGTCGTGGCGGCGTGCTTCTTCCGGCCACTGTTTTTCATGGCTGCCCCAGCCTAGTTCGGCCGGCTGCATGCCTTCACTGACGAAGCCGTCGATCGACCAGGTATTGACGAATTCTCCGCGGCGCTTGCGCAGCGATGGGATTTGCGTGTCGCGTTCGGCGATGTGGATTACCTTGATGCCGAGTCGTTGCGCCAGCCTGGCCCAGTCTTCGGCGGTATCCGGCCGTTCGATCTCGAGATCATTGTCGTGCGCGATATTCATCAGGCCCTGCTTGACGAACGCTGAGACGAGGCCGGGATTGGCGCCTTGCGAGATGACGGCGGTCGGCCCCTTGTGCTTGCCGCGGCTGAATTCGAGCGCCTGTTCGCGCAGCGCGTAATTAGATCGTTGCGAGGCGGTGAGCGCAGTATCGGTATAGCCGCCTTCCCACGGTTCAATGCAGGTGTCGATGTAATGCGCATGGCGCTGCCAGCACAGTTCGATCAAGGCCAGGCTGGAAACGTTGACCGACAGGTTCACCAGAAAATCACCCTTGTTCAGATGCGGTTCCAGCACGCTCCTGTAGTTTTCTTCGGTAATGGCAAGCCGTTCGCATGTGGCGCCGTATTTGCGGGCAATCCCTTCCGGATCGCCTTCAGGCGCATAAATGATGATTTGCCATGGATCCATTTGCAGGTGGCGCAGAAAAAGCGGCAGGACGCCGCGTCCGATGCTGCCAAAACCGACCATCACCAGATTGCCGGAAAATTGTGCGTGCTTGATGTGATTATCCAATTTGGTTTACCTGTCAAAAAAACGTTCGATAAGGGATTCCTTCTTGTTTGAAATTCAGGACAGCATCGATAATAGTAACGGTTACAATCGCGGCTGTTAAGCGGCAAATGCCACGCGCAATCAAAAAACTTTTCCGCTGGCGCAAGGCGGCTGGCCTGAGACGATGAAAATTGCCATATTCCACCATGCTGATGCTGGCGTGCGCGCCGTGTACGAACCATTGAGCGCGGCCGGGTTTGATTGCGCCGCCTACCGCAGCGTCAGGGCATTGCTCGAGGGCTTGTCTGTTGACGCCTGCGAACTGCTGGTTGCCGATGCCACAGACGGACAGGCTGCGCTCGCGCTGCTGCGGGATGCCAGGGCGGCGGCGGGTGGCGTGCTGCCGATCATGCTGCTGCTTGACGATGCCGACCCGATGCTGGCGGAGATGGCGCTGGCGGCGGACGATTACCTGCTCAAGCCGGTGCGCCAGCGCGATTTGCTGGCGCGCGTGCGGGTGCTGCTCAGGCGTGCCTGGCCTGAACGGGCGGAGCAGGAACAGTTGCGGCTGGGGACATGCCTGCTCGATGCGCAAACAGGCCATGCGAGCGTGGATGGCAGGCCGGTCGAGCTGACGCAAAAGGAATTCGCGCTGGCGCTGCTGTTTTTCCGCCACGCGGGGCAACCGCTGTCGCGCGCGACGATACTCGAATCGGTCTGGGGCGGCGAGCAGGAAGCGACTTTCCGCAGCATCGATACGCACGTGTCGCGCGTGCGCGCCAAGCTTGGCTTGCGGCCGGCCAATGGCTGGCGCCTGGCGCCGGTTTATGGTTACGGCTATCTGCTGGAACAGATTCCCGGCTGAAGCGCGCCATACGCAGCCAGCCGCTTGCCGATATAATTGAAAACATTGATAAACAATCCCCCTCGCGGAATGCAACTCATCGCCGTCGGCCTCAATCACACCACTGCGCCGCTCGCCTTGCGCGAGCAGGTGGCGTTAGCGCCTGAGCAGATTGGCGCGGCGGTGACGGCGGCGCGCGACTGGTTTGGCCGTGGCGATGCCTGCGGCAGCGCGTGCGAGACGGCGATTCTTTCCACCTGCAACCGCACCGAACTGTATGCCGCTTGCGCTGCGCCCGATCCGCTGGGCGCAGGCGTGCGTTTCCTGGCGGATTTCCACCGGCTGCCGGCCGACCGGCTGCGGCCTCATCTGTATGTGCTACCGCAGCAGAATGCAGTGCGCCATGCGTTTCGGGTTGCTTCCGGGCTGGATTCGATGGTGCTGGGCGAGCCGCAGATTCTCGGGCAGATGAAGGATACCGTGCGCCGTTCGCAGGCAGCGGGCGGGCTGGGGGTTTACCTCAACCGGATGTTCCAGCGCACGTTCGCGGTGGCGAAGGAAGTGCGCAGCACGACCGACATTGGCGCCAGCAATGTGTCGCTGGCGGCGGCGGCGGTCAAGCTGGCGCAGCGCACATTGGGCGATCTGGCCGGCAAGCGCGTGCTGTTCATCGGCGCGGGCGAAATGATTGCATTGTGCGCGACGCACTTCGCCGCGCAGCAGCCGGCAGCGCTGGCGATTGCGAATCGCACGCTGGAGCGCAGCGAGGCGCTGGCCGCCAGCAATGGCGGCAGCGCAATGCGGCTGGCTGATTTGCCGCAACGCATCGCGCAGTACGATATCGTGATTTCCAGCACGGCCGCGACGCTGCCGATCATCGGCTTGGGCATGATCGAGCGCGCAATCGCTGCGCGCGGCGGCAAGCCGATGCTGCTGCTCGATCTGGCAGTGCCGCGCGACATGGAAGCCGAAATCGCGCGGCTGGAAAACGTGTCGCTGTTCACCATCGACGATCTGGGGGCGGAAGTGGCCGCCGGGCTGGAAACCCGTCAGGCGGCGGTGGTGCAGGCCGAAGCGATCATCGAAACCCGGGTACAGTCGTTCATGCACTGGGTCGAAAGCCGCGCCGCAGTGCCGGCAATCCGCAGCCTGCGCGAGCAGGGCGAAGCGATGCGGTTGCGCGAACTGGCGCGCGCGCGAAAGCGGCTGGCGCGTGGCGACGATATTGACGCCGTGCTCGAAGCGCTGTCGAAAGGGCTGAGCGCCAAGTTCCTGCATGGTTCGAAGCGGGCGCTGCGCGAGGCGCAGGGCGACGAGCGCGCCCGTCTGGCCGAACTGCTGCCGCAACTGTTCCGCACCCGGCGCTAGCGCCGCTTTCTCTTTTTTCTTTTTCACCGCGTGGCGCAGTGCCGCGCCGTTTTCGCATTTTTTACGCAGGAAATCTATGAAACCCTCGATGCTGGCCAAGCTCGATCAACTGGCGGATCGCTTGGCTGAAGTGAACGAATTGCTGATGCAGGAAGGTGTCGCTTCCGACCGCGACCAATACCTGAAACTGACCCGCGAACACGCGGAACTGGCGCCGCTGGTAGCGCGCTACCACGACTACCGCCAGGCGGACGACGACCTGAAAACCGCGCAGGAAATGTTGTCCGATCCGGAAATGAAGGAGCTGGCGCAGGATGAAATCACCGCTGCGAAGGAGCGGATGGAAAACAGCGCGGACGAATTGCAGAAAATGCTGCTGCCGAAAGATCCGAACGACGAAAAAAACATCTTTCTTGAAATCCGCGCCGGCACCGGCGGCGATGAATCGGCTTTGTTCGCTGGCGACCTGCTGCGGATGTACACCCGCTATGCCGAGCGCAACCGCTGGCAGGTGGAAATGATTTCCGAATCGGCGTCCGATCTGGGCGGCTACAAAGAAGTGATCGTGCGTATTGCCGGTCTGGGCGCGTATTCGAAGCTGAAATTCGAGTCCGGTGGCCACCGCGTGCAACGGGTGCCGGCGACCGAGGCGCAGGGGCGGATCCACACCTCGGCCTGCACGGTGGCGGTGATGCCGGAAGCCGACGAGGTCGATGAAGTCGACATCAATCCGTCCGAAATCCGGATCGACACTTTCCGCGCCTCCGGCGCCGGCGGCCAGCACATCAACAAGACCGATTCGGCTGTGCGCATCACCCATTTGCCGACCGGGATCGTGGTCGAATGTCAGGACGATCGCAGCCAGCACAAGAACAAGGCGCGGGCGATGTCGGTGCTGGCGGCACGGATCATGGATGTCAAGCTGCGCGAGCAGCAGGCGAAGGAAGCGGCCACGCGCAAGAGCCTGATCGGTTCCGGCGACCGCAGCGAGCGCATCCGCACCTACAACTTCCCGCAGGGGCGGATGACCGACCACCGCATCAACCTGACGCTGTACAAGCTCGATTTCATCATGGATGGCGATTTGAACGAGCTGACGACCGCGCTGGCGGCCGAGCGGCAGGCGGAATTGCTGGCGGAACTGGGCGAAGCCGGGTAAGCTGGTTGCCAGCCCGCGCTGCCGGGATGGATGAATAGTCCGCGTGTCGCATGGCGCTGCCATCGTCTGGATATAGCTGGGGTATATATCCAAAACACTGCGCTGGGCCACAGTTTTGCTGGTTGTTTAAAAATACTGTGGGGAGTATGTTTTGTGCCTTGTTGAACGAAATTACTTTTCGGTCAGTTATTTTTGCCGATCTCGCCCTGTTTTGCGAAAACGAGGGGGTATGGAATGAAAATGCATTGCCGGGCCACAATTCCCAAGGCTGATTGAAAATACACCATGGAGTATATTTTTGCTTATCTGAAGGGCGGCATCCGCTCGCGCCACCTGCTGGGGTTGATTGGCGCGGCCTGCATCGGCTTTCTTGGCATCGCGCTGTTGCTGCAGCATTTCAAGGACGTGCTGCCATGTCCGTTGTGCGTGCTGCAACGCTACGCGCTGCTGGCGGTGGCGCTGTTTTCCCTTTCCGGCGCGGTTATCGGCTGGCCGCGCGTTGGCGCTGCGCTGGCTGCGCTGGCCTCGCTTTCCGGCCTGGGGCTGGCGTCGTACCAGTTGTGGGTACGGGCAACGCCGGGCGTGCTGTGCGGCTTCGATCCGGTGGAAACCTTCGTCAACCGGTTGCCGAGCGCGAACTGGTTGCCGTTCATGCTGTATGCGGACGGGAACTGCGCCGACGACACTTTCCGCCTGTTCTGGCTGTCGCTGCCGATGTGGGGCCTGCTGTCGTTTTCGGCTTTCACCGTCGTGCTGATTTGGCTCGCGTTGCGCCATGAGGAACCGCGTGCCGCTGGCTGACATCGTGGCCGGCATCCGTGTCGGCGAAGTGCAGCGGCAGGCGGCGTCCGATTCACTGGCGCCGGTGGATGTGCGCGTGCTGCTGTCGTTCGCGCTCGGACTGAGCCGCGTGCAACTGATTACGCAATCCGAACGGCAACTGACTGCCGGCGAAGCGGAACGGGTGCGCGCGCTGCTGGCGCGCCGGATCGCGGGCGAGCCGGTGGCGTATATCGTCGGCGAGCGCGAATTCTACGGCCTGGCGTTTCGCGTCACGCCCGACGTGCTGATTCCACGGCCCGAAACCGAATTGCTGGTCGAACTGGCGCTCGAACGCTTGCCGCCAGGCGGGCGCGTGCTCGATCTCGGCACCGGTTCGGGCGCGATTGCGGTGGCGATGGCCGCAGATACAGCGCACGCGAAGCCGGATGTGAGGGTGACGGCGGTCGATGCCAGCGAAGCGGCACTGGCGGTGGCGCGCGGCAATGCGGCGCGGCTGCTGCCGCGGCAGACGGTCGATTTCATCCACAGCGACTGGTATGCGGCGCTGCCGGATGGAGCGAGGTTCGAGCTGATCGTGTCGAATCCGCCGTATATCGAGCAAAATGATGCTCATTTGCAACAGGGCGATTTGCGTTTCGAGCCGCCCGATGCGCTGACCGACCACGCGGATGGTTTGTCCGCATTGCGCGCCATCATTGCCGGTGCGCCGCGATACCTTGTTCCCGGTGGCTGGCTGCTGATGGAACATGGCTACGATCAGGCGGAAGCTGTGCGCGCGCTGCTGGTGGCGGCGCAATTTGCGCAAGTGCAAAGCTGGCGCGATCTGGCTGGGCTGGAGCGGGTTACCGGCGGCTTGTTGCAAGTGCAACGCGCAATATGACAAAGCGGTTGATTCCTGTTGTGCAACAAGTTAACCTAATGTTTTGCGAATATTGAAGTTGCCGTTTTGCAACAATCTGTTTCGGGACAAGTGTGAATCAGGCTTTTTTCAGAAAATGGTCGCTGTTCCTGGCGGCGGCGTTTTTTTCGCTGGCGGTGCAGGCCAAGGGCTTGCCGGGCGAGATTCCAGTTGGCGAATTGCCGCCGGAAGCGCAGCAGACGCTGGTGCTGATCAAGCGTGGCGGGCCATTTCCGTATGCGAAGGATGGCGCCGTGTTCGGCAATTACGAAGGCGCATTGCCGAAGCAGAAGCGCGGCTATTACCATGAATACACGGTGAAAACGCCCAGGGCGAGAAACCGCGGCGCGCGCCGGATCATCGCCGGTGGCCAGCCGCAACTGTCGGGCGAATACTATTACACTGCCGATCATTACCAGACTTTCAGACGCATAAGAGAATGACCAAGGTCAGTCCAATGTTAATGACAACCGCTCAATTTTCCAGCGAAAGCCTGTTTGCCAACGTGCCGCCGAACTTGGTGCAGTCGATCCGCGCCTTCCGCGTGGCCGATTTGCAGGCCGAGGCGGCAAGGCTGGGGCAGCATTTCCTGTATGCGCACTGTTCGGGCACGAACACCAAGCAGCAGGTGCTGACGCGCATTGCCGAATCGTTCCACTTCCCGAAATATTTCGGCAAGAATTTCGATGCACTGGCCGATTGCCTGACCGACCTGACGCACAAGGCCGGCGCTCAGCCTGGTTTTGTGGTGGTGCTGGAACATTTGCCCGAGACGGCCAAATTCGACAAGGAGGCGCGGGAAAAGCTGCTTGATGTTTTTCGTGATGCCGCCGATTTCTGGGGCGACAAGAAGGTGCAGTTCCGGGTGTTTTATTCGTTCGAGTAACGCTGGCTGCGAACTGAATTGCGCAAGCCGACTGCGAGGTCGGCTTTTTGTTTTTAGATTCAAGTGGGAGTTATCTTGAAAAATATCGTTATCCTGATTTCCGGGCGCGGCAGCAACATGGAAGCCATCGTGCGCGCATCGCAGGCTGGCAACTGGCCGGCGCGGATTGCGGCCGTGATCGCCAATCGCGCCGATGCGGCCGGGCTGGCATTTGCCGCCGCCAACGGCATTCAAACGGCGGTGGTGCCCAGCAGGGAATTTCCGTCACGCGAGGCGTTCGATGCCGCGCTGCAAGCGGAAATTGATCGTTACGCGCCGGATCTGGTGGTGCTGGCCGGTTTCATGCGTATACTGACTGAATCTTTCGTGCGTCATTACGAAGGCAGGATGCTGAACATCCACCCATCGCTGCTGCCGAGTTTCAAGGGCTTGCACACGCACCAGCAGGCGCTGGATGCGGGGGTGAAGCTGCATGGCGCGACCGTGCATTTCGTCACGGCCGAACTGGATCACGGCCCAATCGTCGCGCAGGCGGCGGTGTCGGTGAATGACGGCGATACCGAAGATACGCTGGCCGCGCGCGTGCTGGCGCAGGAACATTTGATTTACCCGCAGGCGGTGCTCGACTTTGTCGAAGGCCGCCTGACCGTTTCGCAGGGCAGGGTGAGCCGCGCCTGATGGCGGCCCTGTCGTGACTTTTTGCTTTTTTTAGTTAGGAACCCGCATGAGATTGCCTCCCTGGATCGTGACCCATATTGAAGACGTGCTGCGCGAAGTGTTGCGCTTTGCCGGTCCGGCCGATGGCACGCTGTCGTACTATTTCCGCAGCCATCCGAAGCTCGGTTCGCGCGAACGCGGCGCGATTGCCGAAGCCGTGTACGCGGTGCTGCGCAACAAGCGCTTCTTCACCGATTTTGTCGGCAGCGGCAATACGCCGTCGATGCATCAGCTGGCGCTGCTTGGATTGGCCGAGCATGTCGGCGTCGATACCGTTCCCGGCCTGAGCGAAAGCGAGGAACAGTGGCTGCGCGGCGTGATGGGTACCGACCGCGGATTGCTGCCGCCGGAAGTGCGCGCGAATCTGCCGCAATGGCTGTACGAACGTCTGCTTACGCAGTATGGCGAACAGGAAACGCAGCAACTGGCGCAGGCGCTGAACCAGAACGCGCCGCTCGATTTGAGGGTGAATTCGCTGGTGGCATCGCGCGAGGAGGTGATCGGCGCGCTCAAAGCCGCACCGATTGAGAGCGAGCCGATGCCCTATGCGCCGCTGGGCTTGCGGGTGCAGAAGAAACCGGCGCTGCAAAACCTGCCGCTGTTCAAGAATGGTGCGATTGAGGTGCAGGATGAGGGCAGCCAGTTGCTGACGCACATCGTTGGTGCGAAGCGCGGTGAAATGGTGGCCGATTTTTGCGCCGGCGCGGGCGGCAAGACGCTGGCGCTGGGCGCGCTGATGCGCAACACCGGCCGGCTGTATGCGTTCGATATTTCGGAAAAGCGCTTGGGCAAGCTCAAGCCGCGGCTGGCGAGAAGCGGCTTGTCGAACGTACATCCGGTCAGGATCGAGCATGAGAACGATGCGCGCATCAAGCGCCTCGCCGGCAAGCTCGATCGCGTGCTGGTCGATGCGCCGTGCAGCGGGCTGGGCACGCTGCGCCGCAATCCGGACATCAAATGGCGGCAGACGCCGGAAACGGTGGCCGAGATGCAGCAAAAGCAGATCGCGATCCTGAATTCGGCT
>JAGTRJ010000028.1 GCA_018261755.1 Burkholderiaceae bacterium | reverse complement strand
CCTGAGCGATCGGCTCATAGGCCTTGAAGTTTGCGTACGGGCCGGATGCGCCGAAGCCTTTCAGCGTTGCGTAGATGATGCCCGGGTTGATTTCTTGCAGCTTTTCCAGCGTGTAACCAAAACGGTCCAGAACGCCAGGACCGAAGTTTTCCATCATGACGTCGCTGTTCTTGACCAGTGCTTCGAACGCCTCGCAGCCAGCTTTGCTCTTCATGTTGACCGTGATCGAGCGCTTGTTGCTGTTGAGCATCGTGAAGTACAAGCTGTCCTGATCTTTAACGTGACGCAGCTGCGAGCGGGTGATGTCGCCCGTGCCCGGCGGCTCGAACTTGATAACGTCTGCGCCCATCCAGGCCAGAAGCTGCGACGAGGTCGGACCCGCTTGAACGTGAGTCATGTCGAGGACGCGCACGCCCGTTAATGCATACTTACCCATATTTAAACTACCTCCAATGAATCAGTTAGTTGTGTTTTCAAGTACTTACGTACCCTTTTGTACAATGGGGGAAGTAAACACTTCCCCCATTGGTCTTGCCAGCTGCTTAACTACCAATCACCGCATGGTCGATGACGCAAACACCAGCCATGCACGCCCCTTCGCTACGCATCTCTATCTTGCTACAAGCTGCTTTTTGCATGAAACCGTGCTCCTAATATCTGCGACGCTTAAAATCGACTCCAATTACCAGAACCGCACCCAAACACCCGGCTTTGCCTGGCATGCCTAAAAACGACCCGAAAATCGGGCTTTCAAACCGCTGCGCATCAAGTCAAACACACAGCCATTATCCAGCGCCAACCACCTGTTTTTTTTAAGCCAATTACTATCATAGCGTTTACTTGACGGATGCTTTCTTGACCGCAGTCAATTTTCAAAGTCACTTTATTTTGATTCTTGACCTCCGTCAATTTTCTGGATAGGCTATCGGTCTACGCCAACAGGACCGAATTTAATTCATGGCCTTGATATCGAATCATCCGGAAAAAAACATCATCCGCGTACAGCTCACCCAGAATGCTGTTCTGAAGTGCATGAACGCGAGAGAAATGGCCGAACTGGAGCCCTATCTGGATATCGAAGACCATGTCAAGGGCGACTGCCTGCTGCATCAGGGCGACAGGGATCTCGATGTCATCTTTGTGCTGGACGGGGTGTTGAAACGCTCGGTCGCCAACCAGAACGCCAAGGAAATGATTCTGCGCTTCACCAGCGAGCGCAACATGGAAGCAACCTATGCCTCCTGGCGGCTGAACAAACCCGCTCCGTTCAGCGTCGTGGCCGTCACCAAAACGCGCGTGGCCAAGCTGCCGCTGCAGCAATGGGTGTCCTTTATCGAGGCACACCCGAAAATCAAACAGCGATTCGAGCTGGAAGTACTCAATATCATGAGCAGCATCATGGCGCACACGATCACGCTGCACCTGCTGGATGCCCCGGGCCGAGTGCATCGTTTCCTGCGCAAAAACCCCGATCTGTATGACAGGATGCCCAAAAAAGAGCTGGCGTCGTACCTGAACCTGTCCGCGGAAACCCTGAGCCGCCTGAAAAATCAGGGCAAAATCTGAATCTACGGCAGCGCCGCCGCAAACCCTCATGAATATTGTCATCCTCGCTGCCGGCATGGGCAAGCGCATGCAGTCGAACCTGCCCAAAGTGTTGCACCCGCTGGCCGGCAAACCGCTGCTGGCACACGTGGTCGATACCGCACGCGCGCTGTCACCATCGGCTCTGTGCATCGTTTATGGACATGGCGGCGACCAGGTTCCGGCAGCGCTCGCTTCGCCCGACCTCGTGTTCGCGCTGCAGGAACCGCAACTCGGCACCGGCCACGCGGTAATGCAGGCTACCCCCCACCTGGACGACGCCGCCCCCACGCTGGTGCTGTATGGCGACGTGCCGCTGACCGCCATCGCCACATTGCGCCGCCTGCTGACGATTGCCGGCAGCGACAAGCTGGGAATCCTGACCGTCAACCTGCCAGACCCAACCGGATACGGCCGCATCGTCCGCCAAAATGGCGTAATTTCACGCATCGTCGAGCAAAGGGATGCCAACGCGGCGGAGAGGGTGATCAACGAAATCAATACCGGCATCATGTCAATCCCGACCGCCAAGCTCAAGCAATGGCTGGCGGCGCTGTCGAATGACAATGCGCAAAAGGAATATTATCTGACCGACATTGTCGCGATGGCCGTCACCGATGGCATCGAAGTCGTTGCCGCGCAGCCGGACGCCGCATGGGAAACGCTGGGCGTGAACAGCAAGGTACAACTGGCTGAACTGGAGCGCATCCACCAGCAGAATATCGCCCATGCGCTGCTGGAACAGGGCGTGACACTGGCCGACCCGGCGCGCATTGACGTGCGCGGCACGCTGACCTGCGGCCGCGACGTGAGCATTGACGTCAACTGCATCTTCGAAGGCGAGGTAACCATCGGCGATGGCGCATCAGTGAGCGCCCACTGCGTCATCAGGGATGCCGCCATCAAGGCCGGCGCGCAAATCCGCCCCTTCTGCCACATCGACGGCGCAGTCGTCGGCGAAGCTTCGATCATTGGTCCGTATGCGCGCCTTCGGCCTGGCGCAACGCTGGGCGAAGACGTCCACATCGGCAACTTCGTCGAAGTCAAGAACAGCCGCATCGCCGCGCACAGCAAGGCCAACCACCTGGCATATGTCGGCGATTCGACCGTCGGCTCGCGCGTCAACATCGGCGCCGGCGCCATCACCTGCAATTATGATGGCGCCAACAAACACGAAACCATCATCGAGGATGACGCCTTCATCGGCACCAACTGCGAACTGGTTGCCCCAGTCACGGTTGGCAAAGGCGCAACCATCGGCGCCGGCACCACGCTGACCCGCGACGCCCCTGCAGGTTCGCTGGTGGTCACGCGCGCCAAACCGACCACCCGCGAAGACTGGCAACGCCCGGCAAAAAAGAAATAAATCTCGTGCCCGACGGCTATTTTCAAGGCCCGGAGGAATTTCGGACTCTCACGCGATTTTGGCGTACCCCCCAAGTTGTTTTGCTGCGCCCTGGCTGCGCAATGCGCTGATTCGCCCCTCAAAACGTCACCTTTCGGCCATGCCGACGTCATCCGCCGGTAGCGCGGCCAAGGTTTAATCCATATCAAGATACAAACCTTTCTGCATTGCATGATTGCTATGCGCTGGTGTATCGTTTCACGATACCGGTTTCCCGCATCATCCGGTCGCAAGACCGCCGTTTCGCCATAGCACCGCTCTCCGCGCCGATTTCAGGCAAACAGAATGGCCATCAAAACAAGAAAAGGATCTGGAAGATGAAGAAGAACGTCAAAGCCCCCGCCGCCAAAGACAAACCCCTTTCCCCCGATTTGCTGAAAAAAATGGATGCCTACATGCGGGCGGCGAATTACCTGTCTGTTGGCCAAATCTACCTGTTCGACAACCCGATGCTGAAGGAGCCGCTGAAGCTTGAGCACGTGAAGCCGCGCCTGCTGGGCCACTGGGGCACGGTACCCGGACTGAACTTCATCTATGTCCACTGCAACCGAATCATCAACGAACAGGATCTGGACATGATTTACATCACCGGCCCGGGGCATGGCGGTCCGGGGCTAGTGGCAAATACCTACCTCGAAGGCACCTACAGCGAGTTCTACCCGAACGTATCGCAGGACGAGGATGGCATTAAGCGGTTGTTCAAGCAATTCTCATTCCCCGGCGGCATTCCGAGCCACGTGGCAGCGGAAACGCCCGGATCGATCCACGAAGGCGGCGAATTGGGTTATGCGCTGTCGCATGCGTACGGCGCCGCATTCGACAATCCAGATCTGATCGTCACCTGCGTAGTCGGCGATGGCGAAGCAGAGTCGGGTCCGCTGGCGACCAGTTGGCACTCGAACAAGTTCCTGAACCCGGTCACCGATGGCGCGGTATTACCGATCCTGCACCTGAACGACGGCAAGATCGCCGGCCCGTGCATGCTGGCACGCATTCCGAAAGACGAACTGGAGTCGCTGTTCAAAGGCTACGGCTACAAGGTATACACCGTCGAAGGCGACGATCTGCCCGGCATCCATCAGCGGATGGCGGCAACGATGGATAGCGTAATCGCAGAAATCAAGCAGATTCAGAAGGACGCGCGCACCAAAGGCTTCAAGCAACGTCCGACCTGGCCGATGATAGTGCTGCGCACGCCGAAAGGCTGGACCGGCCCGGAAGTAGTCGATGGCAAGAAAGTCGAAGGCACATTCCGCGCACACCAGGTGCCGCTGTCGGAACTGGCGAAACGCCCGGATCACCTGAAACAGCTCGAACAATGGATGAAGAGCTACAAGCACAATGAACTGTTCGACAAGAACGGCAAGCTGCTGCCTGAGCTGGCTGAACTCGCACCCAAAGGCAACCGCCGGATGGGCGCCAACCCGCACGCAAATGGCGGCATCCTGATGCGCGACCTGAAAATGCCGGACTTCCGCAAATATGAAATCAAGTTCGATCAGCCCGGCACGGTCGAAGTGGAAGCAACCCGCGTACAGGGCAACTTCATCCGTGACGTGATGAAACAGAACATGAGCAACTTCCGCGTGTTCAGCCCGGATGAAAACAACTCGAACCGCTGGAATGCGGTAATGGAAGTCACGAACCGCACCTGGACCGAAACGATCCATCCATACGACGATCACCTCGCGCCGGATGGCCGCGTGATGGAAGTGCTGAGCGAGCACCAATGCCAGGGCTGGCTCGAAGGTTATCTGCTAACCGGCCGCCACGGTTTCTTCTCCTGCTACGAAGCATTCATCCACATCGTCGATTCGATGTTCAACCAGCATGCGAAATGGCTCGAGATTTCGCGCCGCATCCCGTGGCGCCGGCAAATTCCGTCGCTGAACTACCTGCTGTCATCGCACGTCTGGCGGCAGGATCACAATGGCCTGAGCCATCAGAACCCAGGCTTCCTCGATCACGTGATGAACAAGAAGGCAACCATCACCCGCGTCTACCTGCCGCCGGATGCGAACACGCTGCTGTCCGTCACCGATCATTGCCTGCGCAGCCGCCACTACATCAACGTCGTGGTGGCCGGCAAGCAACCGGCGCCACAATTCCTGACGATGGATGAAGCGATCAAGCATTGCACCATCGGCGTCGGCATCTGGGAATGGGCTAGCAACGACCAGGGCGGCGAACCGGATGTGGTAATGGCTTGCGCCGGCGATGTGCCGACGCTGGAAACGCTGGCTGCGGTCGAAATCATGCGCGAACACCTGCCCGGCCTGAAGATTCGCGTGGTTAACGTAGTCGACCTGATGACGCTGCAACCGCAATCCGAACACCCGCACGGGCTGTCGGACAAGGATTTCGACATGATCTTCACCAAGGACAAGCCGATTGTGTTCGCGTTCCACGGTTACCCGTGGCTGATCCACCGCCTGACTTACCGCCGCACCAACCACGGCAACCTGCACGTACGCGGTTACAAGGAAGAAGGCACCACCACCACCCCGTTCGACATGGTGGTGATGAACGACCTCGACCGCTTCCACCTGGTGATGGACGTGATCGACCGCCTGCCGCAGCTCGGCTCCAGCGCCGCCTACCTGCAAAAGCTGCTGCGCGACAAGCTGCTGGAGCACAAGGCGTATGTAGCACAGCATGGGGATGACATGCCAGAAATCCGCGACTGGAAGTGGGGTCTGGGAAGTTCGACCAAGAAAGGAAAGTCGAAGAAATAACGCTTCCTCCCGACACAATTCAGTGCAAGCCCGGTTTCAAAGCGGAACCGGGCTTTTTTTTCTGGATGGAGAGCTTTTTTATGTGCAGCATCGTCGGCGCCGGCGCTCAGATGGTGACCGGCGCGATTCTTTCGCTTCCACCTAGTGGACTAAAGAAATCCCTGCTATAGTTACAAGGTTTCGCCGTAGCAAGGAATCACTGCCTCGACGAATTCGGGGTGTTGTTTAGTCTGGTAAAGTGCTGCGTTCTGGGCGTAGGGGCCGGGGGCTAGAATCTTCTCGCACCGGCCATGCAGTTACCGTCACATTCCAGCAGGCACCAAGGTTTATCTTCAACGCGCATTGCCGGTGTACAGCTCATTCTATCTTCCTGATCGCATAAAGTACGATTCGCCAGAACGCGCCGGGCTGGCGTTCGAGCCGGTCGTTTTCCACAGTGCCGACGGGACGCAACTGTCCGGCTGGTTCCTGCCTGCCGCGGGTATGGCATCGCCAAAGAATGCCCGCGGAACGGTGGTACACATGCATGGCAATGCCCAGAACATGACGGCGCAATGGCCTTACGTGGAATGGGTGCCAGCGCGCGGATACAACGTATTGGTGTTCGACTATCGCGGATATGGCCAATCGCACGGCAAACCGGATCCCAAGGGCGTATTCGAAGATGCCGTGGCGGCGCTTGACTATGTCCGCTCGCGCCCGGACATCGACACGGGCAAGATCTTCGTGTTCGGTCAAAGCCTGGGCGGCATGATCGCCATCGCTGCCGCTGGTGCCAGCCCGAAGGGCGTGCGCGCCGTGCTGGCCGAGGCGCCCTTTCATTCTTACACGGCGCTATCCGATGACCGGACTCCAGGCGAGGGACAGATCGTGGACGAAAGCTGGAGCGCAACGACCCATGTCGCCAAGCTGGCTCCTGTTCCCTTGCTGCTGGTCCATGGCACGAGTGACAAAATCGTGCCCTACTCGCATTCACAAATGCTGCTGGCCGAAGCGCGCGAGCCAAAACGCCTGGTGACCGTTGAAGGCGGAGACCATCTCGACATCATGACCGAACGCTATGGCACCACATACCAGGACATGATGATCGACCATTTTGAACAAGCACTGCTGTAACCTGAGCCTGGCGCATCATGTATTTCCCTACATTCGAATTCCCTTACTGTCCGGTACCTAAATATCGCATTTTGAAGTGCTACAATTCATAAGTTAGCGACTAAAGCAAGGCATCATCCCATGTATGCAGCAGGGGTATTTGCTCTGCCTTTTTTTACCCTTTTTCCTTCGCACATATCATGTACAAAAAAATCTATTATCCCGACAACATCCTTGGCGCCACGCCTTTGGAACGGTTTGGTCTCGATTTTGAAAACGTCCGCTTCAGCAGCAAGGATGGCCAACAGCTGACCGGCTGGTTTCTTCCCGCCACCACGGTAAGCAGCCCCAAAGAAGCCAAAGGCACGGTCATCCATATGCACAGCAACGCAGGCAACATCGCATCTACCTGGCAATTTGCCGGCTGGCTGCCTGATCAGGGCTATAACATCCTCGCATTTGACTATCGCGGTTTTGGCAAGTCCTTTGGCACGGCCGAACCCAAAGGCATCCTGGACGATGCGGTTGCGGCCATCTCGTATCTTCGTACGCGCACCGACATCGACACCAGCAAAATCTTCATTTTTGGTCAAAGCCTCGGCGGCTCACTGGCGATTGCCGCAGCAGCCATCAATCCGGAAGGCGTGCGCGCGGTTGCTGTCGAATCGCCCTTTTATTCCTACTCAACCATGGTTGATGATAGGCGCCCGGGCGAGGGGTTCACTTATGAGGCAGACGATGCATACTGCGGTGCAAAGTATGTATCCCAACTCTCTCCCATTCCACTCCTGATCATCCATGGAACACGCGACAGCATCATGCCGCACGAGTACTCGGAGCAACTGTTTGCTGAGGCAAAAGAGCCGAAAGCACTCGAACTGATTCCGCAAGGACGGCACCTGGCAGCCATGACGGAGCGTTATGGCGACCGGTATCAGAAACGGATCACGGAATTTTTTGATGCGGCCCTAAAAAAGTAGGCTTTCTTAAGGATCCGTCCGCATGTAGCCCGGAATGTGATGTTCCTCAACCATAGATATCATCTATATAGCGAGTAACTCACAGGCGTTCTGATCAAAACACCCCCGGTCGGGGGTGTTTTTCCTTGATGCAGTATATTCTGCTCACTCCTAAGCGACCCGCAGCAAAGGCAGTAGATGACCAAATCCCTCACTTCGCACAAAGAATGGCGCTATGTACTGCGCGACTTTCTCCGATCGTCGCCAGGCAGATCACTGGCGAACTATCCGAATGATGCGCTGAGCTATGCGCTTGCGCCGATTGCCGCCATCTCCTTGTGGATTGACGAATTTGCGCCTGCACTAAAGGAAAAGGCCGCACTCGATATTGTGATCGCAGGCGCAGCACACGGCATGGATACGCTCGACGAAGGTCGCTGGTACCGGTTTTTGCCGCTTTTTTTGGGTAAACCGGACATGAAGATCACGGTTGATCTGGTTGGCAAAGGACTGGATTCGAATGTACCGGAAGTCTTCAGCGGCAATGCGTTTCCACTGGAACCGAAAAGATCCGCCATGGCCGCCAAAGTAGCGCACATTGAGGCGCCACGTCGCTTTCCCCATACGCTGGGCGAATACATGGCTGCCAGAGTCAATCGTCCAGCACCGGATCTGGTATTCATTTTCCACCCTGGATTCATCCTCAACAGCAATTCATGGATTGCCGCCGGCGATTTGCGCTCCGTGCTGTCTTTAGGCACGCCAGTCGGACTGGCATCGTATGGTGAAGAAGAACATATGCAGGAAGTCTGGGTACTGGCGGCACACGGATACAAGGCCGAGCCGAAAGTAACCCAGAACCGTTTTGCCGCCAACTTGCACAAGCAGGTGTTGCCATCCGCCTTTGCACATACGCTGTGGAAGCTCGATAACACCTTGCCCACAACTGATGTGCCAATCTCGGAAGAAAACCTGGACAAGGTCAAAACCTTTGACAAATGGATGTATGAAGCCATGCAGAAAGGCGTCGTGCTTCCTTTCCTCAAGGCTTTTGGCGGCACGACCCAAACAAAACATGGCGACTTCATTATCCTGCCCAGCATGAAGCTGATCAATAAAACCTCTGGCAAGGTGGTCGAACCCAGCAAGGCAGAAAAGTTTAATGAGGTCGGCGTGACCATTGAGCCGGCTTTGCTGCAAACCTATCCAGAGCACTCGCCCTTTGATTTTGACCGTGCATACTGGGCTATCAACGTTGCTGCCCATATCGAGCAAACACTCAGCACGCAGGCATAGAAAGAAGATTAAACCTGGCCTGACCTGTTCATTCGATAAAAAAACCGGAACCGCAGTTCCGGTTTTTTTATGCGCAGCAGTACGCAACCACAAAAAGAAATGCCCCTTGAACTTGCGTCCAAGGGGCATAACCTGCAAGCAGGAAGCTTTCTGGTCAGACCATACAGCTTCCTTCGGCTCTAATTACTTAGGCTTTTTTCTTGCGCTCGATGTTCAGGTTCGAGATACGGCCAGACTCAACACCTGCATCCGGGTCGATGATCGCGTTGATCAGCGTCGGCTTGCGGGACTTGATGCCTTCTTCAATGGCAGCAGCCAGTGCAGCCGGCGTGTCAACGGAAACACCAACACCACCGAATGCCGACATCATCATGTCGTAGCGAGCGCCCGGCGTGAAGCTGGAAATCGACGGATCATCGAAGCCACCAGCATTTTCCTCGTTGCCTTTGTAGATACCGCCGTTGTTCATGACAACAATGGTGATCGGCAGTTTGTAACGAGCGATAGTTTCAACTTCCATACCGGAGAAGCCGAATGCGGAGTCACCTTCAACTGCAACAACTGCATTGCCGGTCGCAACCGTTGCGCCAATGCAGGAACCCAGACCCATACCCATGATACCCCAGGTACCGGTGTCAAGACGCTTGCGCGGCAGGTACTGGTCAACAATCATACGAGTGTTGTCGAGTGCGTTAGCGCCTTCGTTGATGAGGATGGTTTCCGGATATTTAGCCAGAACGTCACGCACAGCACCCAGGGAGTTGCGATAGTTCATCATGCCAGGAGCGGTCTCTTTCTTGAGAGTCGGAGCCAGTTTTTCCTTGCTTGCGTTTACGCGGGACTGGATAGCACCAACCCACTCAGCATCAGCTTTCGGCATGCCTTTCAGGCCTTCACGCAGTTGAGCAACGACGGATTTAATGTCACCAACGACTGGTGCGGCAACTGGTACGTTGCTGTCGATTTCGTCTGCTTTGATTTCAACCTGGATGAATTTCTTCAGTTTATTACCCCAGGTTGCGCCCTTACCATGGCCGAGCAGCCAGTTGATACGAGCACCGATGATCAAGCAAACGTCGCATTCCGGCAGCACGAAGGAACGTGCCGGGCCAGCGTTCAGTGGGTGGAGATCAGAGATCAGACCCTTTGCCATCGACATCGGCAGGAACGGGATGCCGGTATCTTCTACCAGTGCCTTGATAGCGTCGTCGCACTGCGCATAAGCAGCGCCTTTGCCCAGCAGGATGATCGGCTTCTTCGCGCCTTTGAGCATGTCAACCGCACGAGCGATAGCAGCCGGATCCGCCGGTTGCGCAGGGCATGGGTCAACTGGCTTGAACAGCAGTTCGTCAGCCTTAGCCTTCGGCAGGGTCATGGTCAGCATTTCGTGCGTCAGGTCGATGTATACACCGCCTGGACGGCCGGTAACGGCCAAACGTACTGCACGGGAGAGGGCGATTGGGAGGTCTTCGATATGGTTAACGCGGAAGGAGCCCTTCAGGTGCTGGCGAGCAGCAGCCAGCTGATCCATTTCTTCGAATGCGCCTTTTTGCAGGTCGGTATCACGACGGCCAGCAGTACCGCTCAGCAGAATCATCGGGAAGCCGTTCTGGGTGGCGTTAGCAGCGCCTGCCAGGCCGTTCAGGAAGCCAGGTGCCGGAGTGGTCAAGCAAACGCCCGGTACGCCGGTCAGATAACCGGAAGCACCTGCTGCCATAGCAGCGTTCGTTTCGTGACGGAAACCAAAGTATTTGCCGCCATCAGCCTGCCAGGAGCGGGTCAGCGCGGTAATTGGAATACCAGGAATACCAAAGATGTTCTTGATACCGTTATTTTTCAGGCTCTCAATCAGCATATAAAATGCGTCGACCAATTCTACTTCGTTCTCAGTGCTCATAAGAGGATCCTCTCTTCTTCATTGATTGTTGAAACGCAGGGTGCTTTTATAAATAAAAGGCGTAGTGCTCTCTAAGTATGACGTATGGAATGCAAAAAAACGGTTGACGTAGGTCAATTTGCCAAATTTTCGACGAGATACCATACGAATTTCAAGCCTATTTCGCTACACACACGACAAGCGATTGACCCTGGTCAATTTTCCGGATTTCGTCGGCATGACATCGAAATGTCGAACCTGTTTGACAATATCCGGAGCAAACAGGCCTTCCCAGCGACTCAAGAACACAGGCTGGCGCGCGTTACTCCTTACCACCCTAGCCAGCGTCGTGACCATCATCTAACTGCGCCACCTGGAATGGAGGTGCATCTGGTCCGTGCCTCTATATATATTAGGGCGCTTTGCCACTTTCTATTAGTACAAATGGCTGCAACCCCAGGCCGACTGAGGTTATTGCCGAAGGTTGCCAGGCTGACCATCACCGATTGAAATAACTCGACACGGCTTAGGGCGTGCCGTTTTTGACGGTAAAATAGCAAAGCTGTCCGGTTCGCAAGGCAACCGTTATCCCTTCTCATCCGAAAACTCATTGTTTATGTGCGGCATCGTCGGCGCCATCGCGCAACGCAATATCACTCCTGTACTGATTGAAGGCCTGAAGCGGCTGGAATACCGTGGTTATGACTCATGCGGCATCGCACTGCGGGTTGATGGTGAACTGCAGCGAGCACGCAGCACCGCCCGCGTAGCCGAACTGGAAAAACAAGTGGCCGAAACGCAGCAGGCGGGCCTGCTTGGCATAGCGCACACCCGCTGGGCCACGCACGGCGCACCAACCTCGACCAACGCCCACCCCCACTTCTCGCGCGGCCGGATTGCTCTGGTGCACAACGGCATCATCGAAAACCACGACGAACTGCGCGATGAACTGCGAAGCCTCGGCTATGAATTCGAAAGCCAGACCGACACCGAAGTCATCGCCCACCTGATTGACCACCTGTATGCCGGCGATCTGTGCGCCGCGGTCAAACAGACGGTAAAGCGCCTGCATGGCGCGTATGCCATCGCGGTCATCTGCCGCGACGAACCTGATCGCATCGTCGGTGCGCGCGCCGGCTCGCCGCTCATCGTCGGTGTTGGCAACGGTGAAAATTTCCTCGCCTCAGACGCGCTGGCGCTGGCCGGCACCACCGACCGCATCATTTACCTGGAAGAGGGTGACGTCGCCGACCTGCACCTCGATCGCTACAGCATCAGCGACGCCGATGGCAACCCGGCCAAGCGCGAAGTCCGCACCGTGCAGGCGTACACGGCAGCGGCCGAGCTTGGCCCGTACCGGCACTACATGCAAAAGGAAATCTTCGAGCAGCCGCGCGCAATCGCCGATACGCTCGAAGGCATCGAAGGCATCGTGCCAGAACTGTTCGGCGACAACGCGGGTAACATCTTCCGCCAGATCGATTCGATCCTGATTCTGGCCTGCGGCACCAGCTACTATGCCGGACTGACCGCAAAATACTGGATCGAGGCAATTGCCGGCCTGCCGGTGAGCGTCGAAATCGCGAGCGAATACCGCTACCGCTACAGCGTGCCCAACCCCAAGACGCTGGTAATCACCATCTCGCAAAGCGGCGAAACCGCCGACACGCTGGCCGCGCTGCGCCATGCGAGAGAGCAGGGAATGGCGCATACGCTGACGATTTGCAACGTCGCCACCAGCGCAATGGTGCGCGAATGCGCTCTCGCATACATTACCCGCGCCGGGATTGAGGTTGGCGTTGCGTCAACCAAGGCCTTCACCACCCAGTTGGCGGCACTGTTCCTGCTAACGCTGACGCTGGCGAAAATCAAAAACCGCCTGACGGCCGAAGACGAATCCGCGCTGCTGCGCCGCCTGCGCCACCTGCCGGCCGCCATTTCGGCCGTGCTCGCGCTGGAACCACAAATCATCGCCTGGGCGGAAAGTTTTGCACGGCGCGAAAATGCACTGTTTCTCGGTCGCGGCTTGCACTACCCGATTGCGCTTGAAGGCGCACTGAAACTGAAGGAAATTTCGTACATCCACGCCGAAGCCTACCCTGCCGGCGAGTTGAAGCACGGCCCGCTGGCGCTGGTAACCGAGGAAATGCCGGTGGTGACCATTGCACCGAATGACGACCTTATCGACAAACTGAAATCAAACATGCAGGAAGTACGCGCACGCGGCGGCGAACTGTATGTGTTTGCCGACGCAGACTCGCGCATCACGCCCAGCGCCGGCGTGCATGTGATCCGCCTGCCGGAACATTACGGCTTGCTGTCGCCGATCCTGCATGTGGTGCCGCTGCAATTGCTGGCATACCACACCGCGCTGGTACGCGGCACCGATGTGGACAAGCCACGCAACCTGGCAAAATCCGTGACAGTGGAATAATATATCAAAGCAACAACATTTGATGACAATATGCAAACTCTGTTGCGAAAAAATACGGTTCATCGGGTTTAATATGTAATAACCTTTGCCATCAGGCCGCCTTCTCCAATAAACTGGAGGATGTTCATCAAATTTTTGTCCATATTTTTAATCTCCGTCGAGTAGTTGCGCTTGTCAGAAGCTCCCTTTTCCAGTAATTTCCTGTCCGCATCCTTGCCGGATAAACCGGCTGCGTCAGGATGTTTTGCCCTTACCGAAGGTTTGGGCGGGGAGGCTGTTTCTTTTTCGCTTGAAGCACTTTTCGGCGTAGAGGCCCTGCTTGGCCCCACCATGCCGCAGTCGGACGAAGCGGCGGCCGATTTTTTCAACGTGCCAGCACCGGTATATCTTTGCGACGAAGTCACATCCACCTTCGCCGTGGCGCATGCGCTGGCGCAAAAAGGCGCGTTGCCAACATGGGGCGCGGTGCTGGCTGCGTGCCAGACGGCAGGCAAAGGACAACTGCGCAGACAGTGGCAATCGCCACGCGGCAATCTGTACGTCACTTTCCGCCTGCCGGATAACCCGCTGTTCCAAACCAGTGCGCCGGCGCTGGTCACTGGCGTTTTACTGGCAATGGCTTTGGGTCGCCTTGGCTATCCGCTGCGGCTCAAGTGGCCCAATGATTTGTTGAATCGGGATCAGGCCAAGGCGGCCGGCATTCTGCTGGAAAACAGAGGCGGTGTGTTGCTGGCTGGCGTAGGCGTCAATCTCCGCGCCCTGCCTGATGTGCAACAATTGCGGCGTGAGCGAGCCGCCCCGGCCGGATTGCTGCTGACGCAGTATGGAGAACCAGCCCCCCTCGCACCGTTTGCGCTATGGCAAGCGCTGGTGAGGGAAGCAATTTCGACATATGACCAGACGTTCGCCAACGCAACGGCCGAAGCGTTACCCGATCTGGTCGAGCCGTTTCTTACCTGGAGAGGTGAATCCGTCACCGTCTCCGACACGGACGGCACTCTGCTCAGCGGCATGCTGGAAGGCATAAGCCCCGCTGGCGGATTATGTTTACGGACTTCTGATGGAAGATCGCATGAACTTTTCAGAGGGAGTCTGGCCCGGGCTTGAGCTGCCCGGAATGTGGTTTACAGATTTTGTTTGTCATCGCGCCCCACGATGCGCTGTTTATCAATATAAGTAAAGAGAGAAATTAGCATGTCCAGGAAAACGTTTGAGCAAGTTGTGCAGGAACTACGAGGAAAGCCAATCCTAGTCGCCAACCGGGGTATCCCGGCGCGCCGGATCTGCCGTTCCATTCGGGAGAGCTTCGATGCGATTCCCGTCATGACCGCGACAGATATCGACAAGACAGCCCCGGCCGCGTCGGCGGCGCAGGAATTGCTGCTCTTGGGCGAAAATCCGCGCGCCTATCTGGATTTGGACCGGATCGTGCGGCTTGCCAAACAACGTGGCATCGTGGCCATCCATCCTGGCTGGGGATTTGCCTCGGAAGACGAAAGTTTCCCTCGCATCTGCAAGGAAGCCGGCATGATCTTCATCGGCGCCGAAGAAGAACCGATGAGGTTGCTCGGCAACAAGGTGCAAGTGCGCGCGCTGGCAAAAACGCTGGACATTCCGGTAGTTCCCGGTTCGGACGGCGCGGTGGACGTGCCCAAGGCGCGTGAAATCGCCGCCAAAATCGGCTTCCCCGTCATGCTCAAGGCAGAAGGCGGCGGCGGCGGCCGGGGCATTTTCGAGGTTCACAGCGAAGCCGGACTGGAAGACGCCTTCTTCAAGGCATCCACGATGGCGCAGGCTTCGTTTGGCAACCCGCGCGTTTACGTGGAAAAATTCCTCACCAACGTGCGCCACATTGAAATTCAGGTCATCGCCGACAAATACGGCAACGTGTTCGCGTTCGACGAGCGTGACTGCAGCCTGCAGCGCAATAACCAGAAGCTGATCGAAATCACGCCGTCGCCGTGGAAAGGGCTGACGCCTGAACTGCGCGAAACCCTGAAGGGATATGCGCGCAAGCTGGTTCTGGCCGTTGGCTATCATTCGGTGGCCACGGTCGAATTCCTGGTCACGGCCGAAGGCACGCCGTACCTGATCGAGGTCAATACCCGTCTGCAGGTGGAACACGGCATCACCGAATGCCGCTACGGCATCGACCTGGTGGAAGAGCAGATCGCGATCGCCTTTGGCAGCGGCCTGCGTTTCACCGAACAGAATACCCGTCCGCTGCAACATGCAATGCAGGTGCGCATCAACTGCGAAGATCCGCAAAAGGGCTTCTCGCCCAATTCCGGTCTGGTCAGCCGTTATGTTTCCCCTGGCGGTCTGGGCGTGCGCATCGACTCCAATCTGAGCGCAGGTTATGAATTCCCGTCCAACTACGACTCCGCCGGCGCGCTACTGATCACCTATGCGCACGACTGGACCAAGACGCTCGGCATCATGGAACGCGCGCTGGGCGAATACACCGTCGGCGGCATCAAGACCACGATCCCGTTCTACCGCCAGGTGCTGAAATACCCGCTGTTCCGCCAGGGCGAATGCGATACCCGTTTCATTGCCGCGCATCCGGATCTGATGGATTATCCCGATGTGGCACGCGAATCGGAACGCACCGCGCGCCTGATTGCCGATATCTCCGCTCTGGGCTATAACCGCTTCGTCAAGCTGGGCGAATACCGCACCAGCACCACACCGCGCATGCCCAAATTCGAGCCGGTACTGCCGCCGATTCCAAACGCCGTCCGCGATGAATCGTCGCCGTACCCGCGTGGCGACCGGAAAGCCCTGCTGTCCTACGTGCGGGATTCCGGCTTTGTGCACTTCACCGACACCACCACGCGCGACAATACGCAATCGAACAGCGGCAACCGTTTCCGCCTGGCGGAAGATCTGCTCGTCACGCCATATCTGGACAACTGCAACTTCTTCTCGCTGGAAACCGGCGGCGGTGCGCACTTCCACGTCAACCTGATGGCCAACATGACCTCGCCGTTCGTCGAGGCAAGGGAAATGAACCGGGTCGCGCCGAAGACGATGAAGCAGATTCTGGTCCGCTCGACCAACGTGCTCGGCTATCGTCCACAGCCGCGCAACGTGATGCAAGCAACGGCGGAAAAGATTTGCGAAGAATTCCACGTCATCCGCAGCTTCGATTTCCTGAACCACATCGAGAACATGAAGCCTTTCGCCGAGGTGGTGCTGCATAACAAGGGCGTGATCTTCGAACCCTCGCTCTCGCTCACCTATGGCCGCGGTTTCACGGTGGAACACTACCTCGGCGTGACCGAGGAAATCCTGCGCCAGACCGCGCAAATCCTGGGTTCGGATCTGCATGAAGCATCCAGGAACATCATCCTCGGCCTGAAGGACATGGCCGGCAACTGCCCGCCGCACTTCATGCGCGAACTGGTCACGGCCCTGCGCAACAAGTGGCCGGAACTGGTGCTGCATCACCATCGCCACTACACCGACGGCCTGTTCGTGCCGGCGGTGGCCGAAGCCGCCAAGGCAGGAGCGCACATCATCGACACCTCGATGGGTGCTGCGATGCGCTGGTATGGTCAAGGCGAAATCCTGTCCACAGCCGCGTATCTGGAAGAGCTGGGCCTGAAGACCAATCTCAACAAGAACATGCTGCGCGAGTGCAACTTCGTGCTCAAGCAAATCATGCCTTACTACGACCGCTACACGGCACCGTACTTCCAGGGCATCGACTATGATGTCGTCAGCCATGGCATGCCTGGCGGCGCCACGTCTTCGTCGCAGCAGGGCGCACTTAACCAGGGCTATATCCACCTGCTGCCGCAGATGCTGCGCTTCCTTGCCGGCCTGAGGCAGATCGTTCACTACCATGACGTCACCCCGGGTTCGCAAATCACCTGGAACACGGCCTTCCTCGCCGTCACCGGCGCGCACCGGCGCGGCGGCACGCCGGCGGTGGAACACCTGCTGCAGGTGCTCGAACATGTAGCACACACCCCAGAAAATGAGCTGTCGAAGGAAATGAAAGAAGCGCGGCTCGACATCTACAAGGATTGCAATGATGCCTTCCGCGGACTACTGCTGGGCGAATACGGCAAGCTGCCGCTCGGCTTCCCGCCGGACTGGGTATACCAAAGCGTATTCGGCGAAGACTGGAAGAATGCGATTGCCAAGCGCACCGAGCATTCGCCGCTCGATTCCCTGCCCGATGCGGACTTCGACGCGGAGCGCGCGGCGCTGCGCGAGCACCTGCACCGCGATCCGTCCGACGAAGAACTGCTGCTGTACCTCAACCACCCGGCAGACGCGCTGAATACCTTTGAATTCCGCGTGAACTACGGCAACCCCAACAACCTGCCGCTGGACGTCTGGTTCGAGGGCTTGCAGCCGGGCGACGAACTGAACTTCACCGACAGCCAGGAAAAACCGCACCACCTGTCGCTGATGAGCATTCGCAAGCCTGACGAAAACGGCGTATCCATCGTCCGCTACGTGCTCGACTCCGAAATCATGAGCACCGAGGTGCAAGTGACCAAGGGCGGCGCCGGTGGCAAGCAAAACGTTTCCAAGGCCGATCCGGACAATCCGTATCACGTCGGCGCACCGAGCAACGGCGACCTGTGGGTGACGTATGTCAGCCCGGGCCAGGTCGTACGCAAGGGCGACGAACTGTTCAACATTTCCATCATGAAGCAGGAAAAAGCCGTGCTCGCACCGATGGACGGCATCGTCAAGCGCGTGCTGAAAACGGCCGACTACAGCGGCAGCAAGAAGATGGTTCCGGTGCGCGAAGGCGAACTGCTGGTCGAACTGGGTCCGGTTCCTTCCGTGTGCGCGAACCCGGCTTGCGGCAAACCGCTGCCAGCGGACACCTACACGTTCTGCCCGTACTGCGGCGGCAAAGCAAAAAGCGATGTGAAGGAGTAAGTTGGCACGCCAACCCGGGCACCGGTACCTTGACTGATTCCCGGGCTCTGCCCGATGCATGCCCCAGAAAGTCCGCCTGGATTTTCTGGGGCAATTTTTTTGTAAGACGTGATTACACGTTTGGGGTTTAATCGATGACGCGCCTTATTGAGGCTTGCAAGGACAGAAGGTTTGTTCGGTGTGAGGTCACGCTACCTGTCATGCCAGCCTCCACCTGCGCTGTGGCAACGGCGTGGAGATGGTGCGCAAGCAAATAAATCGGAAATGCGCTAACGCATTCCAGACAGCCGAGCCAGAGGCGCACACGCAGCAGGCCAAAATAACTGACCAAAACTGCATTTTGAGTCAGCAAGGGCCAAAAATATACTCCCGCCAGTATTTAAAAATAGCTATCAAAACTGAGGCCCGGGAGCATGTTTTAACCACATACTCCGCCAACTAACGGAATCCGGCGAAGGGAACCGCGACGGCTCCCTGTACGCCTCCGCCTCAAAAGCGGTAACCAATGCCGGCGAATGCCGTCAGGGTTTCAGGCTTGAACGAATCGGTATAAGTCACGCCCAGCACCGTCATCTGGACATCCTTCCGGCGGTAATTGGTTTGCTGGATTTCGCCAAACGCATACAGGTTAGCGGTGAATTTGTGCTTCACACCCGCGCCGAAGCTGAAGCCGCGAAAGGTCGGCTCACCGGAGTGGTAATCGCTCACCGCATGCCGCGCCAGTAGCCACGTGCCACTGGTCTGTCCGTAGCCGAGCTTAGCGTAGGCCAGCGTTTTTTCGCTCAGATTGATGCCCGGCTCAAAGCTGACGCCCCAACTGTGCTTCAGCTTCATGCTGACATCTTCAAAATCGACCGCGTTATAGCTTTGCGTCGTCTTGCCAGCGTTCTGATGGCCCAGGATGTAATGGCCGCTGAGCGCCAGATTGAATTGGCCGAACGATTTCGAATAGCCACCGGCAATCACGCCGTTGAAATCGTCATTGCCCGGCTTGGCATCAAACCAGCCGGCGAAGCGGATGTCGGTTTTCGAATGCGCTAGGCCGGCACCAGCCTGCACGAACGGGCCGTCGAAGCCGCCAGCCAGCGCAGCGTGCGATGCCGCGGTCAAGGCGATGGTGATAGCAAAATTCCTGAAGTTCATTTTGGTTGCGGGTTGAAGGTTTACCAACAAAATTTAAAGGCGAAAATTTACAAGCGGGGGTTTATCGGCGGAACCGGCTAACGCAATCGTTTGCGCCAGACGCCGGCCAAACAAAGACGAGATTGTAGCGCAGCACGACATGGATGCCGGAAAAACAATGGCGCGAACCTTGCGTCGCTTCAACACTTCTTGTATTGTTGAAACATGGAAAAGCCAATCGCCACTCAACTGTTCGAATCGCTGGCCTCCGGCACCCGGCTCGACATTTACCGCCTGCTGGTCCGGCACGGGCTTGACGGCCTGGTCGCCGGCCAGATTGCGGCCGAACTCGGCCTGCCGCCGAACAACCTGTCGTTCCACCTCAAAGGCATGACGCAATCCGGCTTGCTGACGGTCGAACAGGAAGGCCGGTTCCAGCGTTATCGCGCCAACATTCCGCTGATGCTGGAACTGATCGCCTACCTGACCGAAGAATGCTGCTCGGCCGACAGCGGGCAATGCGCATCGCTGCGAGCCGCTTCTTCCTGTGCTGAAACGGTGTTACCGCCGCTGACCCGCAAAACCAAAGGGAAAACGTCGTGAACATCCTGTTTCTGTGCACCGGCAATTCGTGCCGCTCGATTCTCGGCGAAGCCACATTCAACCACTTCGCGCCGGGATTGAAACCTTGCTCCCGTTGCCGCTGCAAGCACTGCGGCAAAACCCGGATCAACCGAAAACGGAACTAGACAACATTGGCTGTCTGATGGCCTGACCAGACTAGAGGCAAAAATGGATGAAAGCAAACTGACCGACACCAGACAGGCCGCGGAAAAGCTGTTCCTGTCAGGCTTGAGCTGCTCGGAAAGCGCCTTGCTGGCGCTGGCCAGGATGCAGGGCGTCGAATCGCCGCTGATGCCGCGCATCGCCACCTGCTTTGGCGGCGGCATGGCGCTGACCGGCGGCACCTGCGGCGCGCTCACGGGCGCGGTGATGGGGCTGGGGTTGGCATTCGGCCGCGTCGAAACCGGTGACTCAATACAGACCGCGCGCGAGGCAACGCAGCGCCTGGTGAGTGAATTCGAGCAGGCATGTGGCGCAAAAGACTGCCATGTGCTGCTGGCCTACAACCCGAATGACGCGGCCACGCACCGTGTTTTCGGCCAGAATGGCCGGCGCGAACGCTGCGCCGGCTACACCGGCCTGGCGGTCGAGCTGGCCGCGCGCATCATCCTGGAAAACCAAAGTTAACCACCCTGCCATCGAAGGAGGCTGACGATGAATGAGTCACACAATGATCAAATCCGCACGCAAGTGCGCCAGACCTACAGCAAGGTGGCGATTGCCCCGGCCGCATGCGGATGCACACCGAGCAGTTGCTGCGGCACGGGCACCCAACCCGCGTCCATCTCCGCGCAAACGTTGGGCTACTCGCAGCAGGATGCGGAATCCGTGCCCGATGGCGCCAACATGGGGCTGGGCTGCGGCAACCCGCAGGCCATCGCCGCGCTAACACTGGGCGAAGTCGTGCTCGATCTCGGCAGCGGCGGCGGCTTCGACTGTTTTCTGGCCGCGCGGCAGGTCGGCAGCAGCGGACGCGTCATCGGCATCGACATGACGCCGGAAATGGTCAGCAAAGCGCGCGCCAACGCCGTCAGCGCCGGTTGCACCAACGTGGAATTCCGTCTGGGAGAAATCGAAAACCTGCCGGTGGCGGACAACACGGCCAACGTGATCATTTCCAATTGCGTGATCAATTTGTCGCCGGACAAGCCGCGGGTTTTTGCCGAAGCCTTCCGCGTGCTGAAACCGGGCGGACGGCTGGCGATTTCGGACGTAGTCGCCACGGCCGAACTGCCAGACAGCATCAAGCAAGACATGGCGCTGTATTCTGGCTGCATGGCCGGCGCTTCGCTCGTCAGTGAACTGGAAGCATCGTTGCTGGCGGCCGGTTTCGCGCAGATACGCATCACGCCCAAAGAAGAAAGCCGCGCCTTCATCCGCGACTGGGCACCGGGCAGCGGAGCTGAAAACTATGTGGTTTCGGCTGAAATAGCCGCCATCAAGCCGGCATGAGCGGCGAATGAAGAACGTGGAGAGAAAATCGTGAGCAATGTCGCGAACAATGACATCGCATGCCAGAGCGCGCTTTCCAGGAGCGGCGTCCGCCAGGGGCTATCGTTCCTGGACCGCCACCTGACCTGGTGGATTTTCGGCGCGATGGCGCTCGGCATTTTCATCGGCTGGTTGTCGCCGGACGCGAAGGGGATCATCAACCGCTTCACCGTCGGCACGACCAACGTGCCAATCGCCATCGGCCTGATCCTGATGATGTACCCACCATTCGCGAAGGTG
>JAGTRJ010000045.1 GCA_018261755.1 Burkholderiaceae bacterium | reverse complement strand
GTGGTGTGGTTGCAGTTGGCGCAGCCGGAACCGAGTACCTTGACCTCCATGTTTGTCTCCTTGAATGAATGGGGAAAATTACAGTACGGCGTTAAAAACATAACCTACGATCAGGATGCCGAACGCGACCACGCCGACGAAGGTGGCGATCAGTCGCGGCTTGAGCACATTGCGCAGGATGATCGTCCTGCACCACCGGGATGATGCCGGCGGCATTGGCATACATCGGCACGCCGACCAGCACCGCCAGCAGCACCGACCACCACGCATCCTTGCCCATGATGCCGGCCATGAAATCCTGCGGCACATAGCCGTGAATGCCGGCGCCGACTCCAATCCCGGCGACGATGTACGGCCAGACGCGGCGGACGATTTCGCGCACGCTGGCAAAGCCGGCCTCGATCCGCTGCGGCAAGCTCAGCCGGTTCTCACCCGTATCGGCCGCAATCGCCGGCATGTCGCGCACCCAGTCCTCCAGATACGCCTCCATTTTCAGCCGGCCGATGATCCAGCCGGAAACGATGGCGACCGACAGCCCGAGCGCCAGATACAGTGCCGCCACCTTCCAGCCGAACAGGCCGAACAGCAGTGTCAGCGCCACTTCATTCACCATCGGCGCGGAAATCAGGAAGGAAAAGGTCACGCCCAGCGGCACGCCGGCCTGCACGAAACCGATGAACAGCGGCACGGCCGAGCAAGAGCAAAATGGCGTGACGATGCCAAGCGTGGCCGCCATCACGTTGGCCACGCCTTCGCTGCGGCCGGCCAAGAGCGCGCGTGTGCGTTCCGGCGTGAAATACGAATTCACCATGCCCATCACGAACACGATGCCGGTCAACAGCAGCAGCACTTTCGGCGTGTCGTACAGGAAGAATTGCAGCGCGTGCGCGAGATGGGATTCCCGTTCCAGCGACAGCCCGTCCACCAGCAGTCTGCCGACCAGCCATTCGGACAGCGGCGCGCACGACTTGTACAGCGCGAACCAGACCGCGGCGGCGGTCAGCAGGAACAGGTGCGGGTGTCTGGCGGGCCAGTTTTTGAGGTGTGCAAGCGTCATGGTGATGGCTTTCTGAATGGTTTCATGCAGGAAGACGTGGCTGTGGGCAAAAGGATGCAGGCCGGGCGGGAATTTTTTGTTCCCCACAGGCGCCAAAAAATACAGGGGGCAGTATTTTAAAAGTGCCGCGGAATATGTGGCCCGGCCAATGTGTTCAGGCATATACCCCGGTCAATTTCGACGATCAGGCTGGCGGGCGCGGCACGAAATGGATGATCTGGCCATTGTCATCGAATTGCACTTGGCAGGCGTCGGTCATCCGTGCCATCAGCCGCTTGCGTGCCCGCTGCACGCGCGATTTCGCGCCGGGCAACGACAGTCCTTTCTTGCGCGCGAATTCTTCCTGCGTCATCCCCTGCAAATCGCACAGCGTGATCGCTTCGCGGTCCTCTTCGGTCAGTTCGGACAGCACCCGTGGCAGGCAGGCGGCTAGCAGATCGACCGCGGCCGGGCCATCGGCTTCGTCCGGCAGATCATCCGGCAATTCGACCAGTTCGCGCCGCAAGCGGAAATGGTCGGCCACCGCATTGCGCGCCACTTCGAACAGCCACGCGCGGGCGCTGGTCAGATCGCAGAAACCGCTGCCGCGATGCATCGCCTTGACGAACACCTCTTGCAGCATGTCCTCCGCCAGATGTGGGTCGGACAGCTTGTGCGCCAGGAAGCGGCGCAGCTCGCTTTCGTGCTGGCGCCAGGAATTTCTCACACAGACATAGAGCGACTTGTCTGGCATGCGGTTCACCTTCCATCCTCAAGATTTTTGACGGGCTTGCGTAGCAAGGCTGCCGAATCCGGGCATAAACAGGAAAACTGGGATGAAGTCTGGATCGCAGCTGGCGCTTCCGAGCGGGAAAGAGGAGTAAAGCCCAATTTCTCAAAAAATTGCGCGGCTGTTTGGGTCAGCAGGTAGATGGCTTTCAAATTTTCATCAAGTGCCATGCGTTCCACATAGGCGACGAGCCGTTGAGCCAGACCTTGCCCGCGAAACGCCTCTGCTACGGTTAACGATCTCAGCAGGCCGACATCGGTTAGTTTCTCCAGCCCGATGACCGCGACCGCCTTCCCGTGTTCCTCGATTCCATAGAACTGGATTGCACTGGCGTTGGATATGTCTGTCACCGGCAACCCGCAGCCGGCCAGCAGCGATCGGATTTCATCGATATTGGTTAGCGGCTTGATGCTGCTCAGGTTGAGTTTCCTGGTATGCATGTTCCAACCTGATTCGTGCTATTCATGCTCGAAAAATCGTCGCCGGAACCAGAAGGCGACGTTGACCAGCCCGATCATCACCGGCACTTCGACCAGCGGACCGATGACCGCAGCAAAGGCGGCGCCGGAATCCAGCCCGAAGACTGCAATCGCGACCGCAATCGCCAGCTCGAAATTGTTGCTGGCGGCGGTGAACGCCAGCGTGGTGGTCTTGCCGTAATCGGCGCCGAGCTTTCTGCCCATTACGAACGATACCAGGAACATGATGACGAAATACACCAGTAGCGGGATCGCAATCCGCACCACGTCGAGCGGAATCTGCACGATCAGCTCGCCCTTGAGGCTGAACATCAGCACGATGGTGAACAGCAGCGAGATCAGCGTTAGCGGGCCGATTTTCGGCACCACCACCGCGTGATAGCGTTCGCGTCCGATGATCTTCACGCCGATGAAGCGTGTCAGCGCACCGGCGAGAAACGGAATGCCGAGGTAGATGAATACGCTTTCGGCGATCTGGACTATGGTGATGTTCACCGCCGCGCCACTGAGGCCGAACAGCGGCGGCAGCACGGTGATGAAAAACCACGCATAGACGCTGAAAAAGATCACCTGGAACACGCTGTTGAACGCCACCAGTCCGGCCGCGTATTCGCTGTCGCCATGCGCCAGCTCGTTCCAGACGATTACCATCGCAATGCAGCGCGCCAGCCCGATCAGGATTAGGCCGATCATGTAGTCCGGCTTGTCCGGCAGGAACACAATGGCGATGACGAACATCAGCAGCGGCCCGACCAGCCAGTTCTGTACCAGTGACAGCAGCAGCACGCGCAGGTTGCGGAACACGTCCGGCAGTTCTTCGTAGCGCACCTTCGCGAATGGTGGGTACATCATCAGGATCAGGCCGATGGCGATTGGCACGTTGGTCGTGCCGACGGTGAAGCGGTTGATGATCCCCTTCGCGTC
>JAGTRJ010000027.1 GCA_018261755.1 Burkholderiaceae bacterium | reverse complement strand
CAATCAAAGGAAGAATGCCATGCCATCGTTTGACGTAGTAAGCGAAGCCAATATGGTCGAAGTCAGGAATGCGGTCGATCAGGCGAACAAGGAAGTTGCGACCCGTTTCGATTTCAAGGGCAGCGATGCCCGGGTCGAGCAGAAAGAAAACGAACTGACCGCGTATGCGGATTCGGAATTCCAGCTGAACCAGTTGCGCGACGTGTTGCTGGGCCGGATGACCAAGCGCAATATCGACGTGCGTTTTCTTGAGGATGGCAAGATCGAGAAGATCGGTGGCGACAAGGTCAAGCAGGTGATTAAACTGAAAAATGGCATCGATTCAACCGACGCGAAAAAAATCGTCAAGCTGGTGAAAGACAGCAAGATGAAGGTGCAGGCCAGCATCCAGGGAGATGCAGTGCGCGTGACCGGTGCGAAGCGAGATGATTTGCAGGCGGCAATCGCAATGCTGAAAAAGGATGTCGATTTGCCGCTGGAATTCAACAACTTCCGCGACTGAGCCATGCCGCGCCGCCTGCTGCTTGCTGTCGCATTGTCGCTGTCCGCGCTGTCCGCGCTGGCCGCGCAGGCGGTTGAAATCGCCGTCGTCGGTCTGTTTCCGGGCAAGGCGGTGCTGGTGGTCAACGGCGGCAATCCGCGCGCGTATGCGGTTGGCGCGAACGTGATCCCCGGCGTGAAGCTGATCTCCGCCGACGAAGGTGGAGCGGTGCTTGAGGTTGAAGGCCGCAAGCGGAAGATTGCGATGGGCCAGCACGCCGGCAGCGGCGATTCGGATGCCGGTAGCGCCACGCTGTATGCCGACGGTCGCGGTCACTTCATCGCCAACGGGCAGGTCAACGGCGGCACGGTGCGGATGCTGGTCGATACCGGCGCGACCATGATTACCCTGCCGGCCTACGACGCGGCGCGCATTGGCGTCGATTACAAGAAGAAGGGCCGGCCGGTGCAGGTTCGCACCGCGAATGGCATTGCGCCAGCCTACATGGTCAAGCTCGATACGGTGAAGGTCGGCGGCATCACGCTGCACCAGATCGACGCCATCGTGCAGGAGCGTGGGCTGAGTCAGGCGCTTTTGGGGATGTCGTTTCTGAACCGCACCGAGATGCGCCGCGATGGCGATACGATGACGCTGAAAAAACGCTTCTAGACAGTTGTGCATAAAAAAAGCGGCCCGGGATGGCACCCAAGGCCGCTTTTTGTTTTCAGCGCGAGAGCGGCTTATTCCAGCTCGTCGCCGGTATCCTTCAGCCGGCGCTGTTTCACCGCTTCGGCCAGACCTTCGAGTACATCGACCGATTCTTCCCAGCCGATGCAGGCATCGGTGACCGACTGGCCGTAGGTCAGGTCGCGGCCGGCGACCAGATCCTGACGGCCGGCAACCAGATACGATTCGACCATCACGCCGACGATGCGGCGGTCGCCGCCCGCGATTTGCTGGCCGACGTTGGCGCAGACCGGAATCTGGTTTTCCGCCTTTTTCGAGCTGTTGCCATGCGAGGCATCGATCATGATGCGCGCGGCAATGCCGCTGGCGGCCACTTCCTTGCACGCGGCTTCAACGCTGTCAGCGCCATAGTTCGGCGCCTTGCCGCCGCGCAGGATCACGTGGCAGTCCTCATTGCCGGCGGTGCGCACGATGGCTGAGTGGCCGCCTTTCGTGACCGACAGGAAATGGTGCGGCTGCGAGGCGGCCTTGATCGCGTCGAGCGCGATTTTCACGTTGCCATCGGTGCCGTTCTTGAAGCCGACCGGGCACGACAGGCCGGACGCCAGTTCGCGGTGCACTTGCGATTCGGTCGTGCGCGCGCCGATCGCGCCCCAGCTGACCAGATCGGCGATGTACTGCGGGCTGATCATGTCGAGGAATTCGGTTGCGACCGGCAAGCCCATGTCGTTGACGTTGACCAGGATTTCGCGCGCCATGTGCAGGCCATCGTTGATCTGGTAGCTGTTGTCCAGATACGGGTCGTTGATCAGCCCTTTCCAGCCGACGGTGGTGCGCGGTTTTTCGAAATACACCCGCATCACGATTTCGAGTTCGTTGATGAAGCGCTCGCGCTCGCGCATCAGCCGGTGCGCATAGGCCATTGCCGCTTTCGTATCGTGAATCGAGCACGGGCCGATGACGATGATCAGCCGGTCATCCTGACCGTGCAGGATGCGGTGCATCGCGATGCGCGCATCGGCCACGGTCTTGGCCGCTTTCGGCGTACACGGCAGTTCGCGAATCAGGTGCGACGGCGGCATCAGTTCCTTGATTTCACGGATGCGTAAATCGTCGGTGCGAGGCATGGTGTTCTCCTGGTTATCATTCCATTTCCAGATTTCCCGCAGCGTTGTTGACTTCGCCTTGCTGCGAATGATTTGGAAATGGAATTTCCTGTCAAAACGGTTAAATGAAAAAAAACCGCCATCGCTGGCGGTTTTTCTGGAATTCGGTTTGCTGCTTAGTCGCGTGCTTTCCGCCGATCCACCGCCATTGGGCTGGAGTAGCTAAAAAAGTAAAAAAAGTAAAAGCGGAAGACAGACATCGTTCGTTTCTTTTGTTCAACTTGACAACTATAGCAGAGATTCCACCGTGCCGCAAATCCCGGGCGCGCAGGGCCGCTGCGGCCGAAATGCCTTGCGCTTGCTACGCGCCGGTGCCGCCGACGGTGACATCTTCGATCCGCAGCGTGGGCTGACCGACGCCGACCGGCACGCTCTGGCCTTCCTTGCCGCAGACGCCGACGCCGAAGTCCAACCGCAGATCGTTGCCGATCATGCTGACGCGGTTGAGTACGTCCGGCCCGTTGCCAATCAGCGTCGCGCCCTTGACTGGATAGGTGATTTGTCCGTTCTCGATCATGTACGCTTCGCTGGCGGAAAACACGAATTTGCCATTGGTGATATCGACCTGGCCGCCGCCGAAATTGACCGCATACAGCCCGTGCTTGACCGATTCGATGATTTCACGCGGATCCTTGTCGCCGGCCAGCATGTAGGTATTGGTCATGCGCGGCAATGGCAGGTGCGCGAACGATTCGCGCCGCGCATTGCCGGTCGGCTGCATTTTCATCAGGCGCGCATTCATGATGTCGGTCAGATAGCCTTTCAGGATGCCATCCTCGATTAGCGTGGTGCACTGCGTCGGGTTGCCTTCGTCGTCGATGTTGAGCGAGCCGCGTCGGTCGGCCAGCGTGCCGTCATCGACCACGGTTACGCCCTTGGCGGCGACGCGTTCGCCGATCCTGCCGGAGAAAATGCTCGAACCCTTGCGGTTGAAATCGCCTTCCAGCCCGTGGCCGACCGCTTCGTGCAGCAGCACGCCGGGCCAGCCCGGGCCAAGCACGACCGTCATCGGGCCGGCTGGCGCCGGGCGCGATTCGAGATTCACCAGCGCGGACTTCACCGCATCATTGGCATATTGTTCCAGCACCGCGTCGGTGAAATACGCATAATCGACCCGCCCGCCGCCGCCGCCGGTGCCCATTTCGCGCCGGCCATGCTGTTCGGCGATGACGGTGATCGATAGCCGCACCAGCGGGCGGATGTCAGCCGCCAGCAAGCCGTCGCTGCGCGCGACCAGTACTACGTCGTATTCGCCCGCCAGGCCGGCCATCACCTGCACAATGCGGGGGTCTTTCGCCCGGGCGATGCGTTCAATCTTTTCCAGCAGCGCCACCTTGGCTGTGGCGTCGAGTGAGGCCAGCGGATCGTGCGGCAGATACAGTGAGCGGCCGCCGGCGTGTTGCATGCCGGCAGCGACCTTGACCCTGCCCGCGCCCTGGCGTGCGATGGTGCGCGTGGCTTGCGCTGCTTTCGTCAGCGCCGCAGCCGAGATTTCGTCCGAATAGGCGAACGCAGTCTTGTCGCCGGACACCGCGCGCACGCCAACGCCCTGATCGATGGCGAAGCTGCCGGTCTTGACGATGCCTTCTTCCAAGCTCCAGCTTTCGCTTTTGGTGAACTGGAAAAACAGGTCGGCATAATCGACGCGGTGCGCGAACACTTCGCCCAGCGCGCGCTGCAATGCGCTTTCGTCAAGGCTGAACGGCGTGAGCAGGGTATCGCGGGCGGTGGACAGAATGGCCGGGTTGGGAACGAACAGGGTCATGTTTTCCTGATGGATGAAATCGGTTGATACCGGATTGTAGAGGATTCGCGGCCGGAGGTGGTCGGCCGCATATCGCAACTGTGGCGGATGGCGAGCGGCAACATGCGGCTGGCATGGCGCCGGTTGCGGCTGGTTGAGTCGATTTGGTGGGGGTATATGATGAAAATCAGCTGCCGGGCCTCATTTTTTCTGGCTGTTTAAAAATACTGCCCCTAGTATATTTTTTGGCCTTGTTGAGTAAAAATGGCTTCCGGGTCATTTATTTTTCGCGCCAGGTGGCACAGGTCTGCGTAGCGGCAGGTTTGACAGCCGCAGTGCCGGGCGGCACAGGAACGCGGCCGGCATATGATGGCGATGCCAGCCGCAGGCGGCGGTTACAGCTTGCGGTGCTTGAGCGCCGGCAGTCGTTCGCGGATATCGCCCATCTTGTCCAGTTCGAGCTCACCGATGACCACGCCTTCGCCTTCCGGCAGCACGTCGACGATGTCGCCCCACGGGTTGATCACCATGCTGTGGCCCCAGGTGCGGCGGCCGGTTTCATGCTTGCCGCCCTGACCGGATGCGAGCAGGTAGCACTGGTTTTCGATCGCGCGCGCGCGCAGCAGGATTTCCCAGTGCGCGCGGCCGGTGGTGTAGACGAACGCGGCCGGCATCACCATTACGGTGCAGGTGCCCATTGCACGGTACAGTTCGGGGAAGCGCAGGTCGTAGCAGACCGACAGCCCGACGCGGCCGAATGGCGTCTCGAACGTGACCACCGAATCGCCGTGCGCGATGTTTCTGGATTCGTCATACGATTCGTCGCCCTTCCTGAAGCTGAACAGGTGAATCTTGTCGTAGCGCGCAATGTTCTCGCCTTGCGGGTTGTACACCATGGTTGTGTTCAGCACCTTGCCAGGCACATCCGACTTGATCGATATTGTGCCGCCGATCAGCCACAGGCCGAATTCCTTCGCGATGCCAGACAGGAAATCCTGAATCTTGCCGTGGCCGGCTTCCTCGGCATTGGCCAGCTTGTCCGCGTCCTGTGCTTCAAGCGCGGCCCAGTATTCGGGCAGCAGCACCAGATTCGCCCCTTTTTCTGCCGCCAGCGTGATCAGGCGGCGCGCGGTGGCGATGTTGTCGTCGATCGAGGTCGAGGAAATCATTTGTACGGCAGCGATTTTTGTCATGGTATTCCTGTTGTTCTAACTGTCGATGGAGATGGAGGATGCGCTCAGCGCTTCGCCCAGTTTACGGTTGATTTTGGTCACGGTCGGATCGCTCCAGCTGCCGGTGACCTGATATTCGTACGTCAGGATTTTCCGCAGCGGATCGCGCAACACCAGTTGCGCAAGGAACGTGCCCACGCCAATCACCGGGTTGATAGCCAGCCCGTAGGCGACCGATGCGGCCGATGCGCTGATTTCCGGGATGACCACCACATGCAGATTCTGCGTTTCCTTGCCGATATCGGCAACCCCCTCGATTAGCACGTTCGCGTTCAGGCCGCGCATTTTCAGGTTGTCGGTTTTCGCGACACCGTTGGCGATGCTGGCATTGGCGGTGATGCCGTCAAAGGCAAAACCGGCGGAAAAGATGTCGCGGAAATCGAGCGATAGCCGGCGCGGCAGCGATTGCAGGCTGAGCACGCCGAGCAGCCTGCCGGCGCCCGGTTCGGCCTTCAGGAACTGGCCGGCTTCCATCGCCATGTTGACTTGCCCGGACAGGCTGGGAATGTCGAACGTGAACGGGCTGCCATGCCATTCGAGATGGCCGTCGATCCGCCCCTTGCCATTGCGCAATACATCGGCATAGCCCAGGCGGCCGAGCAGCTTGCCGGCATTCGCCACTTGCAGCGCATAGGCCATCTTGGTCACGTTCCTGCCGCCTTGCGTATTCCATTTGCCCGAGGCGCGCAGCGTGCCATCCGGGTTGCTCAGCGCCAGCTTGTCGATATTCCATTCGCGCCCGCCGCTGCCAGGCGTGTTGCTGGCGGCGAGTTCGATCCGGCCGAGCTTCTTGCCGAACAGGTCGAAATTCTCGGCCACGATATCGAGCGCGGGAATCTGCGACGGCCCTTTTTCGCCGGTCAGCACGCCGCTGACATCCGATACCGCCGTTTTCGGCACCGTCAGGCTGGCCAGCCGCGCGACCACCTTTGCCTTGCCGGTGCCGAGGTCTTGCCAGCCGACGCGGCCATTGACCTGCGTCGATTTGATGTCGGCTTGCCAGTTGCCGTTGCGCTGCGAGGCATTGACCTCTGCCTGTTCCAGCGACAGGCCGGAAAATGACAACTGGCCTGTCTTGAGGGTGACGCGATCTGGTTCGATGTATTGCGCGAATTCGAGTTCATCTGCCGGGCTGACTTTTGCAGCTTTCTGTGATTTGGTCTGGGCTGCTGGTGACAGCGTCTTTTGCCACGTATCAAGGTTCAGTGTTCTGGCAGCAACCGCGAGCACCAGTTCTCCCGGTTGTTCCGGCGCGGATGTATTTACGCCAATCCCGCCTTGCACCAAGCGCCACGGTGAATTCTTGGCACTGGATTTCTGCCGCACGTAGCGCGCCGACATGTTTGGGCCCAGCGTGACGCGGATTTCATCACGCAGCGTGCCGGCCGGCGCGGTCATTGCCGTGACTTTCAGCTTAAGTGGCAACGCATCATTTGCAGGTTTTTTCAGCGGTTCGGGCAAGGCCAGCGCCATCCAGCGCAGATTCGATTCGAGCGTGATTTCCGGCTGGCGCCCCTTGCCGTTGATGGTCAGCGCATAACGCGTATTGCCGGAAAACAGGTTCGACAGTGCAGGGTAAGTCTGGCGCAGCGCGTCCGAGGTGAGGGTGCCGTTCGCTTTCACCAGCAAAGCACCGTTGGACTGCGTGCCGCCCGTAATAGTGGTCGCGCCACCGAGGAAGTGGGCCGAAATACCGTGCAGGCCAAAGCCCTTTTCGCTGAATTCCAGCTTACCCTTCACCCGTGACAGCAGGGGCAACCCCTTGAGCAGATTGACCTCATTGTCGAGAAATTGCAGCGAACCTTGCACCGTGGTGTCGCGCGCGCGATTGATTGGCATCGAAAACTTCAGCGCCAGCTTCGCATTGCCGGCCGCTTTTGTGTCTTCGGTGAAATTGCCAATCCAGTCAGCCACCGGGGTGATGGTGGTGTAGCGCACGAAATCCGGCAACGCGCCAGCCGCGAGGCCGGAAATTTCCAGCATCATGTCGTCAGCGGTCAAATCGGGAATCACTGCCAGTACATTTTGCAAATCGACATTCGCGGTTTTGGCCGTATCGCCACGGATTTCCATCCGCTCATTGGTGATGGACAGGCTGCCGTTGATTTGCTCGGCTTGCGGCCACATGGGCGATTTGCCATCCTTCGCGAATTTGCCGGGGGTGTAGTTCAGTTTGCAATTCTCAAGCCGCATCGACACCTTGAATTCGCCCTTCGGACGGCGACCGGTCTTGTCGGCCTTGAACGGGAAATCGGCCAGATCGCCTTTCAGGCGAATGACGACATCCTGCGCCTTGCCATCTTCGAGCGCATTGCCCAGCCACTGGCGCGAATACTCCGGCATTTGCAGTGGCAGATAGCGGTGGATGGTGTTGGCATCGAAATTGTCGAGCTTGCCTTGCAGGTCGATTGTGCCGGCCGGCTTGCCCGGTTCGCGCACCAGCGGCATCAGGTGTTTGCCCGAAAACGAACCGCGCAAACCCTGCTGAGTGAATTCCATTTTGTCCACCTGGAACTGGAACTGGTCCTGTGGCAAAAAAGCCCAGTTCGCCTGCATCTTGAAGGTATCGAACATCATGGACGGGTCGGCGAAATAGCCCGGCAGCTGCAGCGTCAGTTTGTCTGCATCGAGAGTGAAATTGCCGCCTTTCTGGTTGGCATCGACCCGGCCTGTCAGATTGTCGAAACCGGGGATGCCGGGAATTGCCGGTTGCGCCGGCGTCTTGCCGCTGGCCGGGCGGGCGGCACGCGGCTTTTGCGCTTTCATCGACAGGTTGGCGAACTGGCCGTTCAAGCGGTATGACACCAGTTCCGGATAATTGCCCTGCCATTCGACCGAGAAATCCTTCAATTGGCCGCTGGGCGCGAAATCGGCCAGCATTTGTCGCATGTCGGCCGACAGCGGCAGGTATTTGGTGAAACTTGCCAGCACGTTCAGATCCAGCTGTCTGGTCGTCAGCTTGGTGGTGCCCGGCGCATCGCCTTTGCCCGGCACATAGGATTCGCTGACCGTGGTTTCCGGCAGGGTCAGTCCATCCTTCGTTTTCAGGCTGAAATCAGTCAGCGAGACCGCATGGCCATGCGTGCCGAAGGTTGGCGTTCCCTCTTCATGTTCCGGGCTGAAATCTTCGTGCGCGGAAACCCGGCCCTTGACCTCGACCAGATCGAGCGGCACCAGATCCTTGCGCAAACGCGCAAAAACATCGGCCAGCCGCAGGTCGGCGGTGAAATCGGCCAGCTTGGCGTGATCAAGCGTCAGCCAGGCACGTACCGCGCCCGAGCCGCGTTCGATCTCGAACGGGTAATCGACATACGGTTTCCACGCGATCAGGTCGGTATTTTGCACATCGGCATACAGTTCGCCTTTCCATAGCCGGACGTCGGAGATGCGTTTGGCGAATAGCGGATGGACGAAGTCGGCGCGCACGTCGAGCGGCGCTGCCAGCGCGGCTGGCGGTGTCGCGCGCAGCTGGAAGCGATGGTGGCGCCAGCCGTTTTGCAGAATCAGATTGACATCTTTCAGCGCCAGTTCGGGCGCCTTGCGCATTTCGTCGGTCCAGCGCAACTGTCCGTCGCGGATCACGATTTCCTGCTGCTGCATGACCCAGTCGGCACCGGCGCCATCGCTGTCGGCCTCGGTTGATATCGGCAGTCCGGCGACATAAAGTTTGCCGTTCGCATCGCGCCGGATATCGAGATCAGGCTGGCGGATTTCCAGTCGGTGCAGCCGCAGGCCGAATGAGGGGATCGAGCGCCAGGCGACAACCGCCTTGACGCCGGGCAGATTCAATGCCGCGCGGCCTTGCCGGTCGCGCACGACCACGCCTTCCAGTTGCAGTTGCGGCCGCAGGCCATGCCACGACGCATCGATGCTGGCGACCGATACCGGCATGCTGAGCGCGCGGCTGGCCAGCCGTTCAATGTCGCCCTTGTATTGGCCGATGTTTGGCAGCACGAAAAAACGCAGTGACAGGAATGCGAGGCAGAACAGGAAATAGACCGCCAGCAGCAGCTTGAGCAGAATGCCCGGCAGGTTCCATGCGGCGGCATTCGCGCGCCGATAGCCTGCGGCCAGCGCATTCCACGCGGCGGCAACGCGCTGCGGGAACGGCAGCGGATTGGGCTGATTTTGCGGGTCGTTGGCCATTGGCGGGTTCGGAGTCAGGATTGCGCGTCTTTACTATGCAGGGTACACGGGCAAGGATACAATCAAAAGCGGCGACTGGCTGCGGTTTGTTCCGTTTTTCAGCGCACGGTGCGCGCATGTCGCAACACCCCCGATATAACTCTGCAAACAAAAAATCATCATGAACCGCTCCCTTTTGGCCAGTTCGCAAGCGTCGCGTTTTTTCCTGCACTGGTGCAATGCCGATCCAGCGCGGGCGCAGCAGGTGGCCTCATTGGCGCAATTATCCGCTTCATCGCTCGATTTTGCTGCGCTGTTACAAAACGAAACAGATGCTGGCCATTCATTGCCGCGCGCGATGCGCCGCCTGCGCAATCTGCTGATTGCAGCCTTGATCGAGCGCGACCTGTGCGGCCGCGCCGATCTGGACGAGATCGTGAGCGCGATGAGCGAGTTCGCCGATTTCGCCATCCGCACGCATCACGATGCGCTGATGGCCGAAATGGTGACGGCGCATGGCATTCCGATGGGCCGGGAGAATGGCGAGCCGCAGCAACTGATCGTGCTCGGCATGGGCAAGCTCGGCGGCGGCGAGCTGAACGTGTCGTCCGACATCGATCTGATTTTTGCTTACGGCGAGGATGGCGATACGAAAACGGATGCGCCGGAGCAGCGGCAACTGTCGAACCATGAATTTTTCATTCGGCTCGGACGGCGGCTGATCAATGCGCTGGCGGAAATCGCCGAGGACGGCTTTGTTTTCCGGGTGGACATGGCGTTGCGGCCCAACGGCGCCTCCGGCCCGCTGGTCGCCAGCCTGGCGATGATCGAGGAATACCTGATCGTGCAGGGGCGGGAATGGGAGCGCTACGCATGGGTCAAGGCGCGCGCGATCACCGGCCGGGCGGACGACATCGCGTATCTGGAAAGCATCGTGCGGCCGTTCGTTTTCCGTCGTTACCTCGATTTTGGTGTGATCGACGCCATCCGCACGATGCATGGTCAGATTCGGGCTGAAGTGTCGCGGCAGGAACGGCTGCACCCTGAGCGCAGCAACAATATCAAGCTAGGGCGTGGCGGCATCCGCGAAATCGAATTTCTGGCGCAATCGTTTCAGCTGATCCGTGGCGGGCGCGACGCGGCGCTGCGCGATCGCTCGACCCGCGCGACCTTGCGTACATTGGCGGAAAAGGATTTGCTGGCGCCGGACGTGGTCGAGCAATTGCTGGAGTCATACACCTTCCTGCGCAATCTGGAGCACCGCATCCAGTATCTCGATGATGCGCAGACGCACATGTTGCCCGCGAGCGAAGCCGACATGCTGACCGTGGCGCAGATGATGGGTTTTGCCGACGTCGAAGCGCTGATGGCGCAGGTGGTGGCGCATCGCCGCTTTGTGGCCGCGCGTTTCGATGCGATTTTCAGCGACAAGGGCGAAGCGCCGACGGATGATGCCGGCAGCCGGATTGACCTGAAAGTGCTGGACAGCCTGCCGGAGGCCGAGCAGCGCGAGGCGCTTGAGGCGCGGATGACAGCGCTCGGTTTCGACCAGCCTGAATCTGGCGCGCGCCGGTTGCAGGCGATGTGGCGCTCGCCGCGCATCCAGGCGCTGCCGGAAGCGAGCCGTGATCGGCTGGCGAGCCTGTGCAATGCGGCGTTGCCGCTGATTGCCGCGCAGGGCAAGCAGCATTTCGCCACGCTGGGCCGGCTGATGGATTTTTTTGAGGCGATTGCGCGCCGCGCCGCCTATCTGTCGCTGCTGACCGAATATCCGAAAACACTGGAGCGCGTGATCCGGATGATGCATGCCAGCGACTGGGCAGCGAAATTCCTGACGCAGCATCCGATCCTGCTGGATGAATTGCTCAACGATCTGCTGCTAAAGGCGATCCCGGACTGGCAGCAACTGCTGCACGATCTGAACGCACAACTGGCCGAATCGCAGGGTGATACCGAACGGCAGCTGGATTTGCTGCGCGAAGTGCACCATGCGCAGCAGTTCCATCTGCTGGCGTACGATTTGCAGGGCGGACTGACGATGGAGCGGCTGGCCGATCATCTGACGGCGCTGGCAGACGTGATCGTGGACGCAACGCTGACGGCGGTGTGGAACACGGTCGCCAGCCGTCATCTCGATGTGCCGAAATTCGCGGTGATCGCCTATGGCAAGCTGGGCGGCAAGGAACTCGGCTATGCGTCCGATCTGGATGTGATTTTCCTGTATGACGATGTGCATCCGGAGGCGCCGATGCTGTATGCGCGTCTGGCGCAACGCTTCATCACCTGGATGACCAGCCACACTTCGGCCGGCATCCTGTTCGACGTCGATACCGCATTGCGACCCGACGGCGCCAGCGGCATGCTGGTGTCGTCGCTGTCGGCGTTTGCGCATTACCAGCGGGAATCTGCCTGGATGTGGGAGCATCAGGCGCTGACCCGGGCGCGTTTCTGTGCCGGCGACGGGGACATCGGCGCGCGTTTCGAAGCGATCCGCGACGAAGTGCTGCGCCAGCCGCGCGATGCCGGCAAGCTGAAGCAGGAAGTGCTGGCGATGCGCAAGAAAATGCGCGATGCGCATCCGGACAAATCGCCGCAATTGTTTGACCTGAAGCACGGCAGCGGCGGGATGATCGACATCGAATTCATCGTACAGTATCTGGTGCTGCTGCATGCGGCGCAGTATCCGCAGCTGACCGGAAATCTGGGCAATATCGCCTTGTTGCGCATGTGCGATGAGCTTGGCCTGATTCCGCCCGGACTGGGCATCGCCGCTGGTGATGCCTACCGCGAAATGCGGCGCCTGCAGCATCTGGCCCGCCTGCAGGGGGATGAGGATGCGCGCGTCGAGGCGGAGGCGATCATGCCGCAGGCAGCGGTCGCGGCGCGGCTGTGGGATGCAGTTTTTCCCGGTTGAATGATAAAAAAACGGGAGTGTGCGTCGATATTCCGTTGCTGGGCCAGATGTTCCGCGGCGTCTCAAAAATACAGGGTAGAGTATTTTTTAGCGCCGCGGAACGGTGTCAATCAACTTGACCCTCCGGCTCAGGCCGATCAGTTGCCCAGATAGCAGGCTTTGAGCTTCTGGAAATCATAGAAACGGCTGCCGCTGGCATAGCGGGCGGAATCGCACGCCGGCTTGAAGTCGGTTTCCTTTTCGTTGTACAGCATCTTCACCAGCACTTTGCCGCTGGCATTGCGATAGACATCCCACTGCATGTTGGCCGCCATTGGCGAAACGGTATCGCCGCGCCACGAATTGTTGTCGTAGCTGTAGGTCTGTGCGCGCGCAACCGGCGTGGCGGCGCCCGGAACACCCATGATGGCGGCAAACGGGATGATCGTTTCCGCATGGGCGAAACGCAGGCGGGCGGCGCGCGTCAGGTCGCCGCTGGCAATCCTGCTGACTTCGTCGAAAAAGTCACGCTGCAGGCCGAGCGCCATGTTGTAGGCGATGCCGTTGTATTCGGTCGCTGACGGCCCCTTCTTGTAGAAATCCTCGATGTCTTGCAGGTAGGCGAAGGTCTTGGCCTGTGTTGCCGGAACGTACTGGTTGAAATCGACGCCGGTTTCGTTTTTCATGCTCGGCGAGATGATGTACAACTCGTAAATCAACTGCGCCGCATCGACCATGCTCTTGATCTTCGTTTTGCCGTTGCCGGTCAGCGTGCTGGTGAACTTGCCGTCGGCGCTGTTGTAGGTGTAGCTGCCATTGTTGGCGAAGCTGTAGGTGCCATTGTCGATCTTGTCCACGAATTCCTTGGTGAACAGACGCTCCAGCACCGTGCGCGCGGCCACCTTGTTGGCATCAAGGGCACGGACGGCGTCGATTTTTGCCGTCACTTCGGTACCGTAGCCGCCGGCATCCGTTGCCGCGTCAAATGCCTGGTAGGCCTGGCTGTTTTGGTAGACGGTGTAATTGATGCTGCTGCTATCGGTCACCTGATCGCTGCTGCCAAGCTTGTGAAAATACAGCTGGTAGCGGTCAATCGTTGGCGGTGTGGTGATGGTGCCTGCGAGTTCAGGTGCTTGGGTGGCGATGGCGTTGGCGAAGAATTGCGAGCTGTCCACCGCGCGATCCTGGCCGGAGTTCATCACGTCGATCGTGCGCGGGCTGGTTTTCGCGCCGGTTTTCAGCGCGGCAAACAGCGACGACATGCGCGACATCATGCGTTTTGCCAGTTCCTGATGTTCGGTGATGCCGACCTGCGTCAGGTTGCCGTAGCCCGGCGAGCTGATGCCGCTCACGCCATAACCAAGCAGAAAATTTGCCTTCATGATTTTTTCGACGTCCGGCCCGAGTTGAGCGCCGAGCGTGGTTAGCGCATTGTCGGCCTTGGCCTTCTTCCACATGTTCAGCACGGCGTCGTCGTATTTCATGCTCGACAGGCCGCGCGAACCGTGGCGCGCAACCAGTTCCACATAGACCGGCGAAAACCCGGCCGGTGCGGCTTCATAGCTCGAAGCATCCTGCTGTGGTTTGTATGCGGTCTTGGTGGCGTAGTAACCGGCCGTGGTTGAAGACGATCCGCTGTCACTGCCGCTGCCGCCGCAACCGGCAAGCAGCAATGAAATCGCGGATAACGCAGCGAGCGTCTGGATTTTTTTCATTGTTGTTTCCTTTGATTGTATTGGTGAAAGACAAACTCGGGAAGCATGGCGCGTAATTGTTACAACTGCGTGAATGGGGGGAAATCGTCGTGACCGAAGATTGGTGTGGCATGGACATAATCCGCACTGGCACGCGAACTGTCAATGGCAGTCATCGAGCAGTTTTGGCCGCACTGTAGGCAGCCAGTGTCATTCGCCAGTCACAAAATTTCCATACGATTTGTGTCGAAATGATTGATTCTGAACAGCGTGAGATGGAGGGTGTGGTGGCGCTTGATGAATGCGACTTCATTGCTTTTGACGATTATGTCGAGCTCACTTCGCACAGTCAGCCGCTGGCACAGCATTTCCTGAGTACATCAACCTTGCAGCGATCCGCGGCGCAGAGCATCGCCGATGCGCGCGGCCACGGGCAAAATCCGGATGCGAATGGGGAGTTGCTCGACGATTTGCAGGACATCGTCGAGCAGAACCGGCTGACGGCCGTATTCCAGCCCATCATCCAGATGCATAGCGGTGAAGTCATCGGTTACGAAGGGCTGATCCGCGGTCCGCAGAACACCCCGCTCCATTCGCCGGCAACGCTGTTTGCCGTTGCGCGGGCGCACAATCTTGGGGTGCAGTTAGAGCATCTGTGCCGCCGTGTGGTGCTCGAGCGATTTGTTGAATTGCGCTTGCCGGGCAAGCTTTTTCTGAACATCAGCCCGGAAAGTTTGGTGCAACGGGCGGAGAAAAACGGCGAGACGCAAGCTTATATTCGCCAGATTCGCCTCGATCCGAACCGCGTCATCATCGAACTGACCGAGAGCGAACCGGCGTGCGACTATACGCTGTTGCGCCAGGCGGTACTGTATTACCGCAGCCTGGGGTTTGAAATTGCGATCGACGATTTGGGTGAGGGTTTTTCCAGCCTGCGCCTGTGGTCTGAGCTTAGACCGGAATACGTGAAGATCGACATGCACTTCGTGCAGGGAATTCAGGCCGATCCGATCAAACGTCAATTCGTGCAATCGATCCAGGAAATCGCGGAAAAATCCGGCACGCTGGTGATTGCCGAAGGCATCGAAACCAAGGTCGAATTGATGGCGGTGCGCGATCTCGGCGTTGCCTATGGGCAGGGGTTTCATATCTCGCGCCCGATGCCGGAACCGCCAACCGAAATCGAAGCCGGTTTGCTGGCGGCGCCATGCGCGAGCGAATTAGCCGAGCGTTTGCTGAACGCGCCGACGGATTCGATGGTGATGACGGCGCTGAAACTGCTGCGCATCGTGCCGGTGGTGACGCCGCAGATGAACAACAATCAGGTATTTGAAGTTTTCGCTTGCTATCCGAATCTGCAAATCGTGCCGGTGGTCGATAACGGTGCGCCGGTCGGTCTGATCAACCGCCACCGGATGATTGAGTGCTTCGCGCAGCCTTACCAGCGCGAACTGTATGGCCGCCGGTCATGCACGCGCTTCATGGATGCCAAGCCGCTGATTGTCGACAAGAACACCAGCCTGCCGGATCTGAGCCGCATGATGGCGCAAGCCGATGCGCATCACCTGTTCAACGGCTTCGTGATCACCGGCGAGGGACGTTATCTCGGCATGGGAACCGGCCACGATTTGATGCGTGAAATCACGCAGATGCAGATTCTGGCGGCGCGCTACGCCAACCCGCTGACGCAACTGCCGGGAAACGTGCCAATCAACGGTCAGATAGATCAGTTGCTGCAGCAGCAAGTGCCGTTTTGCGCTTGTTATTGCGACCTCGATCATTTCAAGCCGTTCAACGATGTGCACGGTTATCGCAAGGGCGACGACGCCATTCGTCTGACCGCGCGGATATTGAGCGAAAACTGCGATTCGGAATGCGATTTCATCGGCCACATCGGCGGCGACGATTTCATGATCCTGTTTCGCAGTCAGGATTGGGAATTCCGCTGCAACCGAATCCTGAACCGCTTTGCCGCAGCCATCCAGGATTACTACACCGAAACCGAGCGCGAACGCGGCGGATACCTCGGTGAAGATCGGCAGGGGCGGAAAATCTTCCATCCGCTGATCAGCCTGTCGCTCGGCATCACGCGCGTGCTGCCGGGGCAGTATCACTCTCATCACCAGATCGCCGAGGCTGCGGCTGAAGCGAAGAAACAGGCGAAAAAAATCTTTGGCAACAGCCTGTTCGTCGAGCGACGCGCCACGGCTCAGTCGCAAGTCGAATAAGCATTGCAGCATTTATTGGTTTGCCAAACGGGAGAGCGTAAATACAGTTGACTACCTGTGGCTGACCGCCAAAAGCGGTGCCGCCATTGTTTCATTCCACGTCACCAATCGGGAAAACATCATGTTTGCCAATTTAAAGGTTAAATCTCTTATTGCCATCGCGCTGGGCCTGCTGGGCGCGTTGCTGGTCATCATCGGCGGATTCGGCATTTATGGCGGTCAGCATGCCGCCAGTCTGTTGCAGCAAACGGCGGTCGCCGATGCGCGTTCGGACGCCAGCATCATCCGTATCAAGTACCGGATGGAAATGAACCGCAGCAGCCTGCTGCTCGCATTGCAGCAGGAACCGGCGAAAGCGGGTGGCGCACAGAGCCATGCGCTCGAAGAGCACCTGAACGCGATTCGCGACAATACGCAGCGCATCAATCAGTTGTGGGAACAGTATTCGACCAGCATTGCCGCTGCCGAGGAGAAGACGCTGGCGGATGACTGGCGGACAAAAAGCAGTGGTTTCGGCTTGGCCGGCATCACGGTCGCGGTCGAACTGATTCAGCATGGCAAATGGCGCGAAGCGGAACGGGTCGTGACTGAGCAGATCAATCCGGCTTATGTCGGCGGGCAGGCAGCGTCATTGCCGCTGGCGGAATACCTGGGCCAGCGCGCCAGGACGAACAGCACGGCGGTCAATGCCAACCTCGACCGGATCAATTACCTGATGGCGGGCGCGATCGCGATCGGCCTCGTGTTCGCTGCCGTGATTGGTTTTTCGCTGGTGCGACGGCTGTATTCGCTGCTGGGGGGCGAACCGCAATATGCGGTTGGCATCGTGCAGCAGATTGCGCATGGCAACCTTGGCGTTGCCTTTGAAACGAAGCAGGGCGATCAGTCCAGCCTGCTGCACGAAGTACGGCTGATGCAGACTGCGCTGGCCGGCATCGTGGGCCAGATTCGCCATAGTGCCGGCACTGTGGCTTCGGCTTCCGAGCAGATTGTGGCGGGCAATCAGGATTTGTCGGCGCGTACCGAAGAGCAGGCCAGCTCGCTCGAACAAACCGCGTCGTCGATGGACGAGCTGACCTCGGCCGTGCGGCAGAATGCCGATCACGCGCACCATGCGCATGAACTGGCGGTGAAAGCGTCCGAGGTGGTCGAAAAAGGCGGTCGCGCCGTGGCGCAGGTGGTGGCCACGATGAGTGAAATCAATGCCTCGTCCAGAAAGATCGCGGACATCATCAGCGTGATCGATGGCATCGCGTTCCAGACCAACATCCTGGCGCTGAATGCGGCGGTCGAAGCGGCGCGCGCGGGCGAGCAGGGGCGCGGCTTTGCCGTGGTCGCGGCCGAAGTGCGCAACCTGGCGCAGCGCAGTGCATCTTCGGCGCGGGAAATCAAGGCGCTGATCGACGATTCCGTCAGCAAGGTTGATGCCGGCAGCAGGCTGGTCGAGCATGCCGGCGTGACGATGCGCGAAGTGGTTGACAGCATCGCCCGCGTGAACGATTTGATGGGCGATATTACCGTCGCCAGCCAGGAGCAGAGCGATGGCATCGAGCAGGTCAATCATGCTGTGCGGCAGATGGACGTGACCACGCAGCAGAATTCATCGCTGGTGGAGGAAGCGGCGGTCGCGGCCGAGGCGTTGCTGGAGCAGGCAACGGCATTGACGCAGGCGGTCGGCATATTCCAGCTGGCTGGCGACGCTGCATTGTCGGAGGCGGAGCGGATTGCCGTGATTGAACGACATACGCCCGACGTGCTGCCGTTCCGCCAGCGATTGCAGATTGCGCCTGCGTTCGCGCACGATGAGAACCGGCCTGAGCGGAAACTGTTGAGCGCCTGATTTTGGTCGCAGTGGCTTTTTCTGCTGTGCGCAAACATTGTCTATTGGGCTGGCATCGGCAATAATCGGCGACGGTTCGGGCAACCATATTGACCCAGCCGTCGTCGGTGCCATCGATTCGAACCACCGGAAAAATGCCATGAAACCGCTCATTACCGTGATTGTCACCATTTCCCTCGCGCTGGCGCTGGCCGCCTGCGGCCTGGAATCCACCGGAACCGCGGCCGTTGCCGGCAAGACCAAGGCCGCCGAGGCCAAACAGGCGCAGCAAACGGTCAAGGACGTCAAGCAGCGCATCGAAAAATCGCAGCAGGCGGTTCAGGAGGCGCAACGCAAGGCGGACGAAAAATAGCGGCTTGAACCTGGTTGTTCGGCCTTGTTCCTGCCGCTCGTTTCCTTTACCGTTTTTTCCTCTGCGGCGCTCGCTGGGGTGCGTGGCGTGCCCGCCGCAAGCCGAAATAACTGACTGAAAAGTCAGTTTCATTCAATAGGGCTGAAAAATATACTGGTGGGTGTATCTAAAAACAACCACAGAAAATGTGGCCCAGCGCATGGTTTTAGCTATATACCCCTGGCTGAACGGCTAAGTCACGACTGGTGGCTGAATCGGAGGCGAGGATCCGGTCATTATCGCCGCCCCGGCGCAGGCTTCCCCGTGCCCCAAAGCCGGGCCTGACCGCGGCGCGGCGTCAGTCGAACAGCAGGTCTTCGGGAATGGTCAGCGATTCGCCCAGTTCGGGCGCGAGCCACAGTAGCGTGTCGCGCGCGGCGCCGATGGCGTCCTGAAGCGCCTCGTCGGATAATTCCTGGCCGATGTGGCAGCCGACCTGATCCTCGTCCGTCTCAACCCGCAGCCATTCATCCAGCTCGATGTCGGCATGGTCGCACAGCAGCACAAAGAAGGCGTTGATGGCGCGACCCAGCAGTTGCGGTTCGCTTTCAGCCACGTCGGGGTCATCGTCGCTGATTTGCTTGAACAGGGCTTCGCCAGCCGCTTCCGCCAGCACCAGCACATGCACCGGGATGCCTGCGTCGTTCAGGTCTTCCGCATTCTGGATGATTTCTACCGGAATCGCTTCGATCGACCAGTCGAAGTGGCTTTCGCGGCACAGTTCCAGCGTTTCGGATTCGCCCGACAGCGTGTACAGCGGCAGCATTTCGACCGTGACCGGCTCATCCGGATCGCCGGCTGTGGCGTTTTGTTCCGCCAGCGAATACCAGGCATAGGGCGTGAGCGAATCGTCGGCCTTGCCGACAGTTTCGATCCAGCGGACGATTTCAGTCTGGCCGTCGTCGTTCAGTTCGGCTTGCGGCAGGTAGTCGAGGGGTTTGTTGCTGGCCAGTCGCAGGATGACGGCGACGTCGGAGGCGGTCAGTTCGATCATGATTATCGGTCAGAGGTGCAATAAAAATGCCCCGAAAATTCGGGGCATTCGCGGGAACGCATGTGCTCCGTTTATTTGGCGGACATCAGCGCAACGGTGGTGTCCAGCATACGGTTGCTGAAGCCCTTGAAAAATGCCCCGATTGCTCGGGGCATTACTCGTTGTGGTTTCGGCCGCTCACTGCGTTCGCTTAACATTCGCTGTGCTCATGTTAGCCTTCACCGCAATGAGTGGGGCCAGGCACTACGTTTATTTGGCGGACATCAATGCAACGGTGGTGTCCAGCATGCGGTTGCTGAAGCCCCACTCATTGTCATACCACGACATGACTTTTACCAGCGTGCCGTTGGAAACGCGGGTCTGGGTCGAATCGAAGGTGCTGGAAGCAGGGTTGTGGTTGAAATCGATCGAGACCAGCGGCGCGGTGTTGTAACCGAGGATGCCGCCTTTCGAATTGGCCGATGCTTCTTTCATCACGGCGTTGATTTCATCCACCGAGGTCGCGCGCGCGGCTGTGAAGGTCAGGTCGACCAGCGATACGTTGATGGTCGGCACGCGCACTGACAGGCCGTCGAGCTTGCCGTTCAGTTCCGGCAGCACCAAGCCAACCGCGGCGGCGGCGCCGGTGCGGGTCGGGATCATGCTCATCGTGGCCGAACGGGCGCGGCGCAGGTCTTCGTGGTAAACGTCGGTCAGCACCTGATCGTTGGTGTAGGCGTGAACCGTGGTCATCAGGCCGGACACGATGCCGATCTTCTCGTGCAGCGCCTTCGCCACTGGCGCGAGGCAGTTGGTGGTGCATGATGCGTTCGAGATCACGGTGTCGCTTGCTTTCAGGATGCTGTCATTGACGCCGTAGACCACGGTCGCATCGACATCCTTGCCGCCCGGCGCGGAAATGATGACCTTCTTCGCGCCGCCTTGCAGGTGAGCGGAGGCGCGTTCCTTGCTGGTGAAAAAGCCGGTGCATTCGAGCACGACGTCAACGCCCAGTTCACCCCACGGCAGTTCGGCCGGGTTGCGGTTTGCCAGCACGCGGATGCGGTCGCCGTTGACGATCATGTAATCACCATCGACCGAAACGGTGCCCGGGAACTTGCCGTGCGCGGTGTCGTACTGCGTCAGGTGCGCATTGGTTTGCGCATTGCCGAGGTCGTTGATGGCCACGATCTGGATGTCGTGGGTTTTGCCGCCTTCGTAGTGGGCGCGCAGAATGTTGCGGCCGATGCGGCCATAACCATTGATTGCGACACGGATAGTCATGCTATTTGCTCCTGATTTGTGCTTGGACTGTTTTTCTTGAAAATGAACCGGTTAACTGCAGCAACCGCCGCAGCATGGGGAAATCACGCCCTTGGCTGCGTCGACCACATGTTCGATCGTGATACCGAAATGCTTGAACAGCACGCCGGCCGGCGCGGATTCGCCAAAGGTGTCGATGCCGATCACGGCGCCATCGAGGCCGACATACTTGCGCCAGAAATCGGTCACGCCGGCTTCGACCGCAACGCGCGGCAGATCGCGCGGCAGCACGCTGGCCTTGTACAGCGTGTCCTGACGATCGAACACGTCGGTCGACGGCATCGAGACCACGCGCGCGCCAATGCCTTCGCGCGCCAGTTGTTCCGCCGCCTTGACCGCCAGCTCGACTTCGGAGCCGGTGCCGATCAGGATCACTTTCGCATCCGGCGCATCGCGCAGCACGTAGCCGCCGCGGTTGATGTTGGCGATCTGTTCTTCCGAACGCGCCATGAACGGCAGGTTCTGGCGCGAGAAAATCAGCGTCGACGGGCCGTTGTGACGCCGTACCGCGTGCGCCCACGCAACGGCGGATTCGACCGTGTCGCACGGACGCCAGTTGTCCAGATTCGGGATCAGGCGCAGGCTGGAGACATGTTCGACCGACTGGTGCGTCGGGCCGTCTTCGCCCAGGCCGATCGAATCGTGTGTGAACACGAACAGCGAGCGGATTTGCATCAGCGCCGCCATGCGGATCGCGTTGCGGCTGTAATCGGAGAAGGTGAGGAAGGTGGCGCCGAACGGGATGAAACCGCCATGCAGCGCCACGCCGTTCATGATGGCGCTCATGCCGAATTCGCGCACGCCGTAGCTGATGTGGTTGCCCGGAATGTCGGCACGCAGCGAGATCGATTCCTTCCAGTTGGTCAGGTTCGAGCCGGTCAAGTCGGCCGAGCCGCCGAGGAATTCCGGCAGCGTCGGCGCCAGCGCCTGAATCGCATTCTGGCTGGCCTTGCGGGTGGCGATGGTTTCCGCCTTTTCGTTGCAGGCGGCGAGGTAATTCTTCACTGTTTCGCCGAAGTTCGCCGGCAGTTCGCCCTTCATCCGGCGCACCAGTTCGGCGCCATCGAGCGGGTAGCGTTCGCTGTAAGCCTTGAACAGCGCATCCCAGTCGCCCTGCGCGGTGCGGCCGGTCGCCTTCGCATCCCACGCGGTGTAAACGTCGGCCGGCATTTCGAACGGCGGATGGTTCCAGCCGATCGCTTCGCGCGCGGCGGCGATTTCCTTGTCGCCCAGCGGCGAGCCGTGGCAATCGTGCGAGCCGGCCTTGTTGGGCGAACCCTTGCCGATGATGGTCTTGCAGCAGATCAGCGTCGGCTTGTCCGATTTTTTCGCCTGCGCGATGGCGGCATCGACCGCAGCGACATCATGGCCATCAACCGCGCGGATCACGTTCCAGCCATAGGCTTCGAAACGCTTCGGCGTATCATCGGTGAACCAGCCTTCGACGTGGCCGTCGATCGAAATGCCATTGTCGTCGTACAGCGCGATCAGCTTGTTCAGCTTCCACGTGCCGGCGAGCGCGCAGGATTCGTGCGAAATGCCTTCCATCAGGCAGCCGTCGCCGAGGAAAACATAAGTGTGGTGATCGATCAGATCGAAATTCGGTTTATTGAACTGCGCGGCCAGCAGTTTTTCGGCCAGCGCCATGCCGACCGCATTCGAAATGCCCTGACCGAGCGGGCCGGTGGTGGTTTCGATGCCCGGCGTCAGATGCGATTCCGGATGGCCCGGCGTTTTCGAGTGCATCTGGCGGAAATTCTTCAGCTCTTCCATCGGCAGATCGTAGCCGGTCAGGTGCAACAGCGCGTACAGCAGCATCGAGCCGTGGCCGTTCGACAGCACGAAGCGGTCGCGGTTGATCCATTTCGGATTGGCCGGATTGTGGCGCAGGTGCTTGCC
>JAGTRJ010000010.1 GCA_018261755.1 Burkholderiaceae bacterium | reverse complement strand
GCCGGAATTGGCTTTCTGGACGGCGTCCATTGCCAGTGCGCGGATCGCATTGGCCATTTTCGAGGTTGGGAGCGTAGTAGTCATAGAGGTCTGTCCGGAGAACGGTGAGTGAACGGTTTTCCTCACGGTCATGCTGTTGCAAGACCGGCATTTTACACCAGAGCGGGTGCATCTGACGCTAAAATCGGGGAAGGAGGCATAGCGGTTTTTCTGCTAAGCAACGCAAAATTCCATTATTGAACCAGATATCCGATGACAGGAATCTGACAATCCTCAACCTGACAAGCAAGGACCCGATCGCGATGCCACGCTTTTACTGCGCACTGCCGCTGGTTGCCGGCGCCACCGTTCCACTGCCGCCCGAAATCGTGCGCCATCTGCATGTGCTGCGCCTGACCGAAGGCGACGGCATCACGCTGTTCGATGGCAACGGCGGCGAATACGCGGCCAAGCTGGCCAGCATCGACAAGAAGCACGCCAGCGCCGCGCTTGGCGCGCATTCGCCGCGCGAAGCCGAATTGCCGTTTGCGCTGACGCTGGCGCAAGCGTTGCCTGAAGGCTCGAAAATGGACTGGATCGTCGAAAAGGCGGTTGAACTGGGCGTGGCCGCGATTCAGCCGCTGGCGGCGCAGCGCTCGGTGGTCAAGCTGTCGGGCGAGCGTGCCGAGAAGCGGCGTGATCACTGGCAGGCGATCATCGTCGCCGCGAGCGAACAGTGCGGTCGCAACCGGCTGGCGCGGCTGGAACCGCTGACCGATTTTTCCCGCTGGATGGCGCAGCCGTCGGTGGAGCCCCGCATCCTGTTCTCGCCGCGCGCGACGCAGACGCTCGCCGGCTGGGCGCGCGAGCATCAGCCGCAGCCGGTAACGCTGGCCATCGGCCCCGAAGGCGGCTTTTCGCCTGAGGAAGAAGCGGCAGCGGTGGCGAACGGCGCGACATTGCTGTCGCTAGGCGAGCGCGTGCTGCGCACCGAAACGGCCGGAATGGCGGCGGTGTCGATGCTGGCGGCGGTGTGGGAGCGGTGTTGAGGCCTAGGGCGAAGCCTGATTGCCTCTTTCACCTTCATATACCCGGTACAGTAATTTCCGGACGCCAATGTTTCTCTTGCGCAAAGCCGGTATTTTTTGACATACTCCCTATTGACGCTGCTTGGGTGCTGTTTTGATGTTGCCGCCCTTCAATATGCAGCAACGGTGACCGTTATATAATATATTGCCTCATGGCAATACGCCGGCTTGCCGGCGGATAAGGCTTACGCTGAAAGGTGTCATCATGCGCATCGATGAAATCATGACCAGGAAGGTGGTGACGGTCGAGATGGACGACAAGCTTTCCGTGGTCAAAGACATTTTCGACAACTCAAAATTCCATCATCTGCTGGTGATCGAGCACGGCAAGCTGTTTGGCGTGGTGTCGGATCGCGATCTGCTCAAGGCGGTCAGCCCGAACATCGGCACTCTGACGGAAACCTACAAGGATGCGGCAACGCTGAACAAGCGGGTGCACCAGATCATGAGCCGCAAGCCGATCACGCTGACCGAAGGCGCCAGCGTGCGCGATGCGGTTTCCATTTTCAACCAGCACAAGATTTCGTGCATTCCGATCGTGGACAAGGATTTCCGGCCGGTTGGCATTGTCAGCTGGCGCGACATCATGCGCCATATGTGCGAGCGCTGAACCCTGCCACTGGCGTTTGGAACGGCTAAAATGCTGGTTCCGGATGCCATGAAAGGAGTTTTCGATGCTCAACAGACAACAGGTGCTTGCCGCGTTCGAATTTCGCCATGCGTGCAAGCAGTTCGACCCGGCCAAAACCATCAGCGCCGACGATTTTCAGCTCATTCTCGAAGCGGGGCGCCTGTCGCCGAGTTCGTTTGGTTTCGAGCCGTGGCGTTTCGTCGTGATCCAGAATCCGGCGCTGCGCGAAAAACTCAAGCAAACCGTCTGGGGCGCGCAAAACAGTTTGCCGACCGCCAGTCACTATCTGGCGATCCTGTGCCGCAAGGATGACATGCGCTTCGATTCCGCCTACATCGACCACTTCATGCGCGAAGTGCAGCATTTGCCGGAAGACAGCGTCGAACGCAAGCGCGAGCGCTACCGCATTTTCCAGCAGCGCGATCTGAACCTGCTGGAAAGCCCGCGCGCGCTGTTCGACTGGGGATGCAAGCAGGCGTATATCGCGCTGGGCAACATGATGACCGCGGCGGCGCTGGTCGGCATCGATTCATGCGCGATCGAGGGCTACGATCAGGAAGCGACCGAAAAAATCCTGGCTGACGCAGGCGTGCTGGATCGGGACAAGTTCGGGCTGGCTGTGATGGCGGCGTTCGGCTACCGCATCAATCCGCAGCCGGCAAAAACGCGGCAGGCGGCCAAGGATGTGACGGTCTGGGTTGATTGAACAGATTTTTGGTGGGGTATGTGGTAAAAGCACTGCGCCAGGCCGCATATTTGCTGGGGGGGGGTTAAAATACTGGCCCCAGTATATTTTCAGCCTTACTGACCGAAAATTCTTTTCGGTCAGTTATTTTTGGTGCCTTCAGCCTGCGCGCACTTTCAGCAGCGCCGAAATCTGTTCGTTGCTGGTTGCGTACAACTGATCGATGAACGCGACCGCGAAGCTGCCCGGTTTGTCGCTGACCTGAATCGCCAGATCGCCGCACAGGCCGTAGTAGCCGAACGCGGCGGCGGTCGCTTTCGTCGCATCGGCGCGGTCGGCGGCGCAGAAGGCGCCGACCACGGCCGACAGCCCGCAGCCGCTGCCGGTGACTTTCGTCATCAAGGGCTGGCCATTGCCGACGCGGAATACGCGCTGGCCGTCGGTGATGCAGTCTTCCGGGCCGGAAATGGCAATCACGCATTTCATTTCCAGCGCCATTGCCTGGGCTACGTCGACCATCTCGTCCGCCAGTTCCAGCGAAGAATCGACACCCTTGGTCTTGATGTTGGCCGACCGCAGCGAAAAAATTTCCGACGCATTGCCGCGCAGCACCGTGATTGCGCATTCGCGCATGATGGTGTTGACCGCCTCGGTGCGCAGCCGCGTGGCGCCGGCGCCAACCGGGTCGAGGATTACCGGCACGCCTTTTTCGTTCGCCATCTTGCCAGCGACGATCATGGCGTCAACCCAGTCCGGCTGCAGCGTGCCGATGTTTAGCACCAGCGCGCCGGCATACGACACCATTTCCTCCACTTCGTCGCGGCAGTGCGCCATCACCGGCGAGGCGCCTAGCGCCAGCAGGATGTTGGCCGAACTGTTCATCACGACATAATTGGTGATGTTGTGGATCAGCGGCGCGGTCTGCCGGATGGAGCTGAGCGCCTCGATGGTATAGGCGGCGATGCTGGTGTTGGGCATGACGGCTCCGGTCAGGTTCAGGCTTCGCGATGGTTGCAGTCTTGTTTGTTGCAGCGGCAATACAGCGCGAGCGAATGGTTGACGATTTCAAACCCGCGTTCCTGCGCAATCTTCTTTTGCCGCTTTTCGATTTCCTTGTCGTGGAATTCCTCGACCCAGCCGCAGTCGAGACAGACCAGATGGTCGTGGTGCTCGCCTTCATTCAGCTCGAAAATCGCCTTGCCGGTTTCAAAATTGTTGCGTTTCAGCAGACCGGCCTGCTCGAACTGGGTCAGCACGCGGTAAACCGTTGCCAGGCCGACTTCCATGTTGTCAGCCAGTAAAATCTTGTACACGTCTTCCGCCGCCAGATGGCGCGTCGGGCTGCTTTTGAAAATGTCGAGGATTTTCAGGCGCGGCACGGTGGCTTTCAGGCCGCTGGCTTTGAGGTTGGCCGGTTTGTCGCTCATATCTTTCTGTGCACTCGGGTATTTGTGATGATTTGCGGTGATCTGCTTTATCATATAGCGTTTTGGCATTCTTGCCCAATTTAACCCCTGAGCCCCCATTATGGCCATGCAAAAGTTGCTTTCATCCTGCGGTCGCGCCCCGGCGCTTGGCAGCGCACTGTTTCTGGTACTGGCGTTAACGGCGTGCGCGTCGAAGAACCCGCTGATCGACGATGCGCCGGCGACTAGGGCGGTCGCCCCGGCATCCTCGACCGCGGCAGCGGTGGCCGCGCCGGGCGAAGCGAAGCCGGAACCGAAGGCGGAGCAAAAGGCCGAACCGAAGGCTGAACCGAAGGCAGAAGCCGTGACCCCGGCCGCACCGGCGGCAAAGATAGCGCCATCGGCAGATGCCAAGCCGGCGGAAGTGAAACAGGCTGCTTCGCCCGCGTCGAAGCCGGCAACCGTCGCGCCGGCTGCCGTTAGTGGTGCCAAGCCAGTATCAGCCACGGCGACCATTCCCACGCTGGACAAGCCTGCGCCAAGCGGCTTGCAGCGTCTGGCCAGTCTTTTCCGGCCTTACCGGGTCGATCTGCAGCAGGGCAACTTCGTGTCGCAAGAAATGCTGTCCCAATTGCGCAAAGGCATGACCAAGGAGCAGGTGCGCTTTCTGCTCGGATCTCCGCTGTTGAATGACATGTTTCACGAATGGCGCTGGGATTACCTGTTCCGGCTGCAAAAACCGGATGGCCGCCTGACCGCGAACCGCGTGACCGTGTTCTTCAAGGAGAATCGCGTCATTCGCTTCGAGAACAGCGAGCTGCCGAACGAAGTGGATTACATCACGCGCATCGTCAATCCGGATGCAAAACCAAAAACGGCGCCGGCAAAACCCGAGGTGAAACCGGAGGCCAAGCCGGCCGCGAAACCGGATGCCAGCACCGATAAACAACCCGAAACGAATAAATCCATCAAATGAATCGAATGAAAATCGCCGTTGTCGGCGCCAGCGGCCGCATGGGCCGGATGTTGATTGAAGCCATCGTCAATGCCGACGATGCGGTGCTGACCGGCGCGGTCGATTTGCCGTCGTCGCCGAACATCGGCGTCGATGCGTCGCAATTCCTGGGCAAACCGTGCGGGGTGAAGATTGAAAGCGATCTGGCCAAAGGCCTGGCCGGGGCTGAATACCTGATCGACTTCACCCGGCCGGAAGGCACGCTCAAGCATCTGGAATACTGCGCCGCGCACGGTATCAAGGTCATCGTCGGTACCACCGGTTTCGACGATGCCGGCAAGGCGGCGATTGCCGCCGCGGCGAGCAAGACCGCGGTCGTGTTCGCGCCAAACATGAGCGTGGGCGTGAACGTCACGATGAAGTTGCTGGAAATGGCAGCGAAAAGCTTTGCCACCGGCTACGACATCGAAATCATCGAGGCGCATCACCGGCACAAGATCGACGCGCCGTCCGGCACTGCGCTGAAGATGGGTGAAGTGATTGCCGATGCGATCGGCCGCGACCTGAAGGAGTGCGCGGTGTATGCGCGCGAAGGCGTGACCGGCGAGCGCGATCCGTCGTCGATCGGCTTTGCCACCATCCGCGGTGGCGACATCGTTGGCGACCATACGGTGCTGTTTGCCGGCATTGGCGAGCGGATCGAGATTTCGCACAAATCGTCCAGCCGTGTCAGCTACGCGATGGGTAGCCTGCGCGCCGCGCGTTTCCTGGCGGACAAGGCGACCGGCCTGTATGACATGCAGGAAGTCCTCGGCCTGCGCTAGCCGTTTCCTGCGCTGCGGTGGCCGAATGAAACCTGCGGCCATCGTCGCCACGCTGGCGTTGCATGCCGCCGCGTTTGGTGCTTCCTGGCAATTCCTCGCCGTTCCGGCACGAAACGATTTCCGTACGCTGGAAGTGGCGTTGTTGCCTGTTTCCGGCGGGGCCACCGCCGCCAGTGGCGGGCGCGATGCTGCCGCGCCTGCGGGAGCTGCATTGGCGGCATCGACTCCAATATCGAGCACAACGCCAGTCCTACGTCAGCACACGGTACTTGCGGCGGCGTCATCTGCCACCACGTCACTTGCCGTGCGCTTGCAGCTGCCGGACGCGCCGGCAAGCAGAGCCGCTGGCGTTGCCTCGGGCGGAGCGGGTGGTGGCGCGAGTGACGGCGGCGCAGGCAAGGCCGCTGGCAGCGGTGGCACGGCAAACATTTCCGGCTCTGCCGGCGACAGCACGCCGGTTTCTCTGCCGGCCGATTATCTGGCCAGCAACCGCAAGCCGGAATACCCGTTGCTGGCGCGCCAGAATGACGAGCAGGGCACGGTCTTGCTGCGGGTGCTCGTCAGCGAAAACGGGCGAGCCAGCAAGGTGCAGCTGGCGCAGTCGAGCGGCTATCCGCTGCTGGATCAGTCGGCGCTGTCGGCGGTGCAATCGTGGCGCTTTCGGCCTGCCACGCGCAACAGCCAGCCGGTGGCCGAGTGGTATCGGCTCGCCATTCCGTTTAAACTACGTTCCTGATCCCGTCAGACTAACCATCATGAATCCCGCAACCACCACTTCCGGATTGGCGCACTACTGGGCGCAAGGCGATGCCGTCAGCCATGCCGTGGCTTACGTGCTGCTGGCAATGTCGATTGCCAGCTGGTATTACATTCTGTCCAAAGCCTGGAGCGCGTGGCGCATCCGTAAAAATGCCCGGGCGCTCGAGGGCTTCTGGCAGGCGGCCGATTTGCCGGACGCGATTGCGGTACTGCAGGCGGCCGATAGCGAGCGGGTGTATGCGCCGCTGGCATCGCAGGCAGCCGAAGCAGCCGGCTTGCGCGCCCAAGGGGGCGCAAGCCTGAATGCCGCCACCGATCCGGGGGAATTGATCACGCGCACCTTGCGGCAGGAAATCAACCGGGTGTCGGCGCGGCTGGAAAGCGGGCTGACGCTGTTGGCCTCAGTCGGCTCGACCGCGCCATTCATCGGCCTGTTCGGCACCGTCTGGGGGATTTACCATGCGCTGGCGGCGGTGTCGGCTTCCGGCACGGTGCAGATCGATAAGGTTGCCGGCCCGGTGGGCGAGGCGCTGATCATGACCGGGCTGGGCTTGCTGGTGGCGATTCCGGCGGTGCTGGCATACAACGCCTTCACCCGCGTCAACCGCCTGACGCTGGCGGAGCTCGATGGCTTCGCTTACGACCTGCACGCGTACCTGACCACTGGCGCGCGCGTCGGGCAATAACGGAAAGGGGCAGGCGATGGCATTCGGCAGCTTCAACGACGACGGGCCGCACAAGCCGATGGCGGACATCAACGTCACGCCGATGGTGGACGTGATGCTGGTGCTGCTGGTGATCTTCATCATCACCGCGCCACTGTTCACGCATGCGGTCAAGCTCGATTTGCCGCAGGCGCAAACGGCACCGGCGCCGGAAAAGCCGGAAACGATTTCGCTTTCGATCGACGGTCAGGGACGCATCTTCTGGAACAACGATGAAATGGCATTCGCCGAACTGCAGCAGCGGATCGTGGCCGCGTCGCAGCAGCGGCCGCTGCCGGCGCTCCATCTGCGCGCCGACAAGGAAACACGCTACGACGTGATCGCGAAAGTGATGGCGGCGGCGCAGCAGGGCGGGCTGACCAAAATCGCCTTCGTGACCGAATCGGAAAAGAGTCCGGCCGCGCCGGGCAAATAAGGCCAGGCAAGAAAGACCGGGTATGCGGCAGGCCGGCAGTGGTGCTGGCAGAATGCGCCCGAAAAAGGCGCGATTTTTAGTTCAAAAATACTGGTGGGAGTATTTTGAAACCGCGCCGGAAATTGTGGCCCGGCGGCGGAATTTGCTTATATACCCCGCAAGATCCCTGAAAAATCCGGTCTGAAGGCGGTTTTTACCAACGTCGCATGGCCGCCAAAACGCGATTTTCCGCCCGATCAAACCGGTATAATGCATGGTTTGAACCTCTCTCACGTTTCATCCGCCATGCAAGAAAAATACAGTCCTGCCGAGGTCGAGAAATCGGCGCAAGACCACTGGAAAGCGATCGACGCCTACCGCGCGGTCGAGAACGATCCGCGCTTCCCGAAAGGCAAGTTTTACGCCTGCTCGATGCTGCCGTATCCGTCCGGACGTCTGCACATGGGCCATGTGCGCAACTACACCATCAACGACGTGATGTACCGCTATCTGCGGATGAACGGCTACAACGTGCTGATGCCGATGGGCTGGGATGCGTTCGGCATGCCGGCGGAAAACGCGGCGATGGCGAACAAAGTGCCGCCGGCGCAGTGGACCTATTCCAACATCGACCACATGCGCGGCCAGATGGAATCGATGGGGCTGGCGATCGACTGGTCGCGCGAGATGGCGGCGTGCAAGCCGGAATACTACAAGTGGAACCAGTGGATGTTTTTGAAGATGCTGGAAAAGGGCATCATCTATCCGCACACCGGCACGGTGAACTGGGACCCGATCGACCAGACGGTGCTGGCGAACGAACAGGTGATCGACGGCCGTGGCTGGCGTTCCGGCGCGCTGATCGAAAAGCGCGAAATCCCGATGTATTACGCCAAAATCACCGCTTACGCGGAAGAATTGCTGAACGAGGTCGATAACGGCCTGCCGGGCTGGCCGGAGCGCGTGCGCATCATGCAATCGAACTGGATCGGCAAATCGACCGGCGTGCGCTTTGCGTTCACGCATGACATTGTCGGCGCGGACGGCAAGCTGATCGATGACGGCAAGTTGTGGGTATTCACCACCCGCGCCGACACCATCATGGGCGTGACTTTCTGCGCGGTCGCGGCCGAGCACCCGCTGCCGACGCTGGCGGCGCAAGCCAATCCGGAGTTGGCGGCGTTCATCGACGAGTGCAAGAAAGGCAGCGTGATCGAAGCCGATATGGCGACGATGGAAAAGAAGGGCATGCCGACTGGCCTGTTCGTCACCCACCCGCTGACCGGGGAAAAAGTGGAAGTCTGGGTCGGCAACTACGTGCTGATGAGCTACGGCGACGGCGCGGTGATGGCGGTGCCGGCGCACGACGAGCGGGACTTCGAGTTTGCTAAAAAATACCAGTTGCCGATCAAGCAGGTGATCGCGGTTGAAGGCAAGGAATTCTCCACCGACGCCTGGCAGGAATGGTATGCGGACAAGGAAGCCGGCCGCTGCATCGCGTCCGGCAAGTACGACGGACTGGGCTATCAGGGCGCGGTCGATGCGGTCGCGGCCGATCTGGGCGCGATGAATCTGGGCGAAAAGAAAATCACCTACCGCCTGCGCGACTGGGGCATTTCGCGCCAGCGCTACTGGGGCACGCCGATCCCGATCATCCATTGCGACACTTGCGGCGCGGTGCCGGTGCCGGAAAAGGATTTGCCGGTGGTGCTGCCGGAAGACTGCGTGCCGGATGGCAGCGGCAATCCGCTCAATAAACATGCGGCCTTCCTGAAGGTTGATTGCCCATGCTGCGGCAAACCGGCGCGGCGCGAAACCGACACGATGGATACCTTCGTCGATTCCTGCTGGTATTACATGCGCTACTGCTCGCCCGGTTCGAACGAGGCGATGATCGATGCCAGGAACGATTACTGGATGCCGATGGACCAGTACATCGGCGGCATCGAGCACGCGGTATTGCATCTGCTGTATGCGCGCTTCTGGACCAAGGTGATGCGCGATCTCGGGCTGGTGCGTTTCGACGAGCCGTTCACCAAGCTGCTGACGCAGGGCATGGTGCTGAACGAAACCTACTACCGCGAAGATGCCGAAGGCCGCAAGACCTGGTTCAATCCGGAAGATGTCGAACTGACGGCCGACGAGCGCGGAAGGCCAGTGTCGGCCAAGCTGAAATCGGACGGCCAGCCGGTCGGGATTGGCGGCACGGAAAAGATGTCGAAATCGAAGAATAATGGCATCGACCCACAGGCGATCATCGAACAGTACGGTGCCGATACCGCGCGGCTGTTCACGATGTTCGCTTCGCCGCCGGAGCAGACGCTCGAATGGTCGGGTTCCGGCGTCGAAGGCGCGAACCGCTTCTTGCGCCGCGTGTGGAATTTCGCGCTGGCGCAGTCGGCGAACATCAATGGCGCGGCGCCGCTCGACGCCGCCAGCCTGGACGAAGCGCAAAAGGCGGTGCGGCGCACGATCCACCGCACGCTGCAGCAGGCCGACAACGATCTGAAACGGATCCAGTACAACACCGTGGTCTCCGCCTGCATGATTCTGCTGAACACGCTCGAAGGCGCGAAGCTGGACGGCTCCGCCGCCTCGAACGCGGTCATCGCCGAAGGCTTCTCGATTTTCCTGCGCGTCTTGAACCCGGTGGCACCGCACATCACGCATGTGCTGTGGCAGGAGCTTAGTTATGCGAAGGCCTTGGGCGACATTCTGAACGCACCGTGGCCGCAGGTCGATCCGGCGGCGCTGGAGCAGAACGAAATCACGCTGGTGGTGCAGGTCAACGGCAAATTGCGCGGCAACATCACGGTGGCAAAAGAAGCCGACAAGGCGACGATCGAAGCGGCGGCACTGGCGAACGAGGCGGCGCAAAAGTTCATTACCGGCGCGCCGAAGAAGGTGATCGTGGTGCCGGGCAAGCTGGTGAACATCGTCGTTTAATGCAGTGAGAACGCGAATGGAGGGTTTGAAATGAAACGCATTTTTCCGCTCACCGGGCTGCTATTGGCAGTGGCGGTGTTGCTGTCGGCTTGCGGTTTCCACTTGCGCGGCACCAGCCCGCACGACAGCCTGCCGTTTGCGACCATTCACTTCGCGTTTCCCGATTCCGCTCCGCTTGCGGTTGAACTGAAGCGCAATCTGCGTGGCGGCGGCACGGTCATCGTGCCGAATCGCAGCGCGGCGCAGGTGTCGCTGGAACTGCTGGCGGAAAAGAGAACTAAGAGCATCCTGTCGCTGAATGCGATGGGGCGCGCGCGCCAGTACGAACTGGTGTATTCGCTGCGTTTTCAGCTGAAGGATGCGAAGGGCCGGGTGCTGATGCAGCCGACCGAGATCGTGCAGAAACGCACGCTGGACTATAACGAAACCTATGCGCTGGCGAAGGAAATCGAGGAAGCCGACCTGTACCGCGACATGCAGTCGGACATCATCGCCCAATTGATTCGCAGGCTGGCGACGGTCAAGCTCACGCCTGAAGCATCTGTTTCTCCGGCCAATGCAGCTCCGGCACGACAGCCTTGATGCGCATCTGGCGCAGCCGCTGTCGCCGCTGTATGTGATCACCAGCGACGAGCATCTGCTGGCGCTGGAAGCGGCCGACAAGATCCGCAAGGCGGCGCGCGCGCAGGGGTTTTCCGAGCGCGAGGTGCTGACGGCGAACCGTTATTTCAACTGGGGCGAACTGCTGGCGGCGAGCCAATCGATGTCGCTGTTTGGCGATCGCAAGCTGATCGAATTGCGTATTCCGACCGGCAAGCCCGGGCGCGAAGGCGGACAGGCGCTGCAGCAATATGCGGCCGAAGCAAATCCCGATACGGTGACGCTGATTGCGCTGCCGGCGCTTGACTGGCAGACGAAAAAGGCCGGCTGGGTGGCGGCGCTGCAAAAGGCGGCGGTCTACATCGAGATCCCGCTGGTTGAACGCGCGCAATTGCCGGCGTGGATTGCGGCGCGGCTGGCGGCACAAAAACAGGGCGCCGAGCGGTCGGCGCTGGAATTCATCGTCGAGCGGGTCGAAGGCAACTTGCTGGCGGCGCATCAGGAAATCCAGAAGCTCGGCTTGCTGTACCCGGAAGGCAAGCTGAGTTTCGAGCAGGTGCACGATGCGGTGCTGAACGTGGCGCGCTACGACGTGTTCAAGCTGAGTGAGGCGATGCTGACCGGCGATACCGCACGGCTGGTGCGGATGATCGAAGGCTTGAAAGGCGAAGGCGAGCCGCTGCCGCTGGTGCTGTGGGCGGTGAGCGATGAAATCCGCACTCTGCTTAAGTTGCGCGCTGGCATCGATCAGGGGCGGCCGCTGGCGGCGTTGTGCAAGGAAAACCGCGTTTGGGGGCCGCGCGAACGGCTGGTTGGTGCGGCATTGCGCCGGCTCGATCTGATCACGTTGCGTGGCGCGCAGCAGGATGCGGCGCAGGTGGACAAGCTGGTCAAGGGCTTGCGGGCCGAAGCACAGCTGGGCGATGCGTGGGATGCGTTATTGCAGCTCGGCCTGAAAATCGCTGGTGGCTAAGCAGGTGTTCTGGCGAATCAAGGTATAATTTTCAGCTGTCAGGCCCCACGCTCCAGTCGACGAGCCGATGCCGGGGGTTGATTAACATAACGATAAACACAGGTCGCCATGAGCATATCCAACGCCAATGAGTCTCCGATCGTCAACAGTCCTGCTTCTGTTGAACTGGCGGATGGCTATGATGATATTGAAGTCTGCGGTGGTGCGCAGTGGATGCCCGTCAGCCAGCTCGGTTTGTATCTCAAATTTGTGGTGATAATTTGTGGCGTGTTCGGTCTTGGCGCTGCTGGCGTCTACATGCTGCTGCAATGGTTTTCCAGGTGACGTTTTTTTGCATCCCGCATTGCGGCGGGACGCGGCTCAGGCTTTCTTGCTGTTTTGCTGATTGCTTCCACAGGGGAGGTCGCCCATGAACACAGTCAACACTACTGATTCGCCCATCATTAATTCTCCGATAGTGAATTCGCCGATCATCAATTCACCGATAGTGAGTGCTCCCATCGAGAATTCACCGATCGTCAGCGGTCCGGCGGTTTCCTCAAGTGGCGAACAGGAATATCAGGATTTCAATCCGTGCTGCGCTGCCGGGATGCCGGCCGGCAACCGGATGTTTTATTTCAAGTTCGTGCTGATTGTGTTCTGCGTATTGGGTGGCGCAGTGTATGGCTTGTTCAAGCTGTGCGAATATCTGGGCGTATTCAACTAGTTTTGCCACCAGTATTGCTTTACGCGGCATCGCGCAACGGCCCGCGCAGAATATCCCGACGGGAATGCTGTGCGGGTTTTGTTTTCCCTGTCGGCGCATACCCAACCTGAAGTCGGCAGTGCCGTATCGATTGACGATTATTGAACCGGATTATCATGGACATTACCACTTATATGCATCAGATTGGCCAGCAGGCGCGGGCCGCTTCGCGTCTGATGGCGAAGGCAGATTCGAACACGAAAAATCGCGCACTGGCGCTGATTGCGGCTGCGATCCGGCGCGATGCGGCGCTGCTGCGCGCAGCGAATGAACAGGATCTGGCGGCAGCGCGGGCGAACGGGCTGGAAGCGGCAATGATCGACCGGCTGACGCTGACGGACAAAGGCATTGCGACCATGGCCGACGGGCTGGAACAGATCGCCTCGCTGCCCGATCCGATCGGCGAAATCACCAACTTGCGCTACCGCCCGACCGGGATCCAGGTCGGGCAGATGCGCGTGCCGCTGGGCGTGATTGGCATCATTTACGAAGCGCGGCCGAACGTGACGGTCGATGCGGCCGGCTTGTGCATCAAGAGCGGCAACGCGACCATCCTGCGCGGCGGTTCGGAAGCGATTCACTGCAACCGCGCATTGGCGAAGTTGGTGTGCGAAGGGCTGACCGGCGCCGGCTTGCCGGAACAGGCGGTGCAGGTGGTCGATACCACCGACCGCGCCGCTGTCGGCGCGCTGGTGACGATGCCGGAGTATGTGGACGTGATTGTGCCGCGCGGCGGCAAGGGCTTGATCGAGCGGCTGATGAAGGAATCGAAGGTGCCGATGATCAAGCATCTGGACGGCATCTGCCATGTGTACATCGACGACAAGGCCGATCTGGACAAGGCGCTCAAAGTTTGCTTCAACGCCAAGTGCCAGCGCTATGGCACCTGCAACACGATGGAAACGTTGCTGGTGGCGAAAAGCGTTGCGGCGGAAGTGCTGCCGCAACTTGCGTCGCTGTACGTGCACGAAAAGGTCGAACTGCGCTGCGATGCCGACAGCCGGCACCTTCTGGCCAGCTACCCATTCCTGAAATCAGCCACCGAGGAAGACTGGCGCACCGAATACCTGGCGCCGGTGCTGGCGGTGCGTGTGGTAACAGGCCTCGATCAGGCGATCGACCACATCAACAGCTATTCGTCGCAGCACACCGATTCGATCATCACCGAGGATTACAGCCGCGCGCTGCGCTTTCTGCGCGAAGTCGATTCGTCGTCGGTGATGGTGAATGCCTCGACCCGGTTTGCCGACGGGTTTGAATACGGTCTCGGCGCCGAAATCGGTATTTCGAACGACAAATTGCACGCGCGCGGCCCGGTTGGTCTCGAAGGGCTGACTTCGGTCAAATACGTCGTGCTTGGGCACGGCGAGGTCAGGAAGTAACGGCAACCGCTGGCGCTGGCGTTTGCCAGAATTGCTGCGTTGAATTGGTACAGGGCGTCATGCCGGCACAGGCTGGAATCCAGCGACGTTGTCTTGCGACATGGCAGCAAACGGCACCGGGCTTCGGCATGCGCCGGGGCGACAAGTAATACAACACGGATAAAGGGTACTCCACCATGACTAAAGTATTTTCCTACTTCTGCCCCTGCCCACGAGGCATGGAGGCGCCGCTGGCCGAGGAACTGGGCGAAATTGCACAGCAGAGCAAGACGCTGAAAGTGCACCAGCAGGTGCCCGGCGGCGTCCACTGTTCGGGCGCGATGCAGGATGCATGGCGCATCAACCTGCATTCGCGCATTGCGTCGCGCGTGCTGCTGCGCATCGCGCAGTCGTCCTACAGCAACGAAAATGACATTTATGACCTTGCGCAGGCACAGCGCTGGGAAGACTGGTTCGACGTTGATTGCACCATCCGGGTCGACCTGACCGCGATCAAATCGCCGTTGAAAAGCCTGGAATTCGCGACGCTGAAAATCAAGGATGGCGCTTGCGATCATTTCCGTGAACGCTTCGGCAAGCGGCCGTCGGTCAACACGCGTGATCCGGACATGCGGCTGTTCGGCTTTGTCGATGCACGCAATTTCACGCTGTATCTCGATACCAGCGGCGAATCGCTGTTCAAGCGCGGCTGGCGCGAGGAAAAAGGCGATGCGCCGCTGCGCGAGAATCTCGCCGCCGGACTGTTGCGCGTCGCTGGCTGGAAGCCGGGCATGCCGCTGTTCGATCCGATGTGCGGCTCCGGCACGATCCTGGCTGAAGCGGCGCAGATGGTGCTCGGCATTCCCGCCGGCGCACGTCGCCATTTCGCGTTCGAGCGCTTCAAGAATTTCAATGCCGATGAATGGAACGAGATGAAAACCGCGTTCCGGCCGAACCCGGTTCCGGTCGAGCCGACGATTTTCGGCAGCGACATTTCCGGCGACATGATCGCGATGACGCGGCACAATCTGGAGCGCGCCGGCGTGCTGTTCGATGTGCCGCTGAAACAGATCGAAGCGCAGGAAGTGCGCCCGCCTTGCGATACGCCAGGCATCGTGCTGACCAACCCGCCGTATGGCGAGCGCATTGGCGTCCGCGGCGACCGTTCGCTGCCGGCGGACGATCTGGCGGAATCGTTTTACAGCGCGTTCGGCAATACCCTGAAGCAGCGTTTCGCCGGCTGGAAAGTGTTTCTGTTCACCGCCGATCTGGGCGTACCGAAATTGCTGCGGCTGAAGGAGTCGCGCAAGACACCGTTTTTCAATGGCGCGCTCGAGTGCCGGTTGTTCCGCTTCGACATGGTGGCCGGCTTCAACCGGCGCGAAGGGGCGAAACCGAAACAGGCGTCCGCGGAAACGGCGGCGATACCAGAAGGCGACGCATGATCGTCGTCACTGGCGGTGCCGGCTTCATCGGCTCGAACTTCGTGCTCGACTGGCTGGCGCAATGCGACGAGCCGGTGCTCAACATCGATCGGCTGACCTATGCCGGCAATCTCGGTTATCTCGCGCCGCTGGCTGCCGATCCGGGCCATGTGTTCGTGCAGGCCGACATCAACGACCGCGCGCGAATCGCAGCCTTGCTGGCCAAATACCGGCCGCGCGCGGTGGTGCATTTCGCAGCCGAAACACACGTCGATCGTTCGATCGAAGGCGCGAGCGCATTCGTGACCGCGAATGTCAATGGCACGCTGAACCTGCTGGAAGCGGTGCGTGGCTACTGGGAAGGGCTGGGCGGGACAGCGAAATCGGCGTTCCGCTTTCTGCACATATCGACCGACGAAGTGTTCGGCTCGCTCGCGCCGGGCGAAGCGCCATTCACCGAAACGTCGCGTTATGCGCCGAACAACCCGTATGCAGCGTCGAAAGCGGCGGCCGACCATCTGGTGCGTGCCTGGCACTGCACTTACGGTTTGCCGACGCTGACTGTCAACTGCTCGAACAATTACGGCCCGCGCCAGTACCCGGAAAAGCTGATTCCGAAGATGGTCGCGCATGCGCTCGCTGGCGAGCCGCTGCCGATATATGGTGATGGCGAACAGGTGCGCGACTGGCTGTACGTGAGCGACCACTGCGCGGCATTGCGGCGCGTGCTCGAAGCGGGCAGAATCGGCGACAGCTACAATATTGGCGGCAATTGTGAGCGGACCAACCTGCAGGTGCTGGATGCGCTGTGCAGGTTGCTGGATGAACTGGCGCCGCAAACTGCGCCGGCGGGTGGCTATCGCGCGCTGATTGCGCATGTCGCCGACCGTCCGGGCCATGACCGTCGATATGCGATGAATACCGGCAAGATCGAGCGCGAGCTTGGCTGGCGGCCGGTGGTGGCATTCGACGATGGTTTGCGGCAAACGGTCGCGTGGTATCTGAAACAGTCGGAGAGTCGCGGCAAATAGCTGGGGTATATGGCAAAAATACCCGCTTGGGCCAGAAGTTTTGAGGTGGCTCAAGAATACTCCTGCTAGTATATTTTGCCCCCCCAATCGGCCTGAAAACGATGAAAATGGTTTCGACACGATGAAAGTTCTGCCTGCTGATCTGTCTGGCGTGCTGCTGATTGAGCCGGACGTCTATCCCGATGCGCGCGGCTGGTTTTTCGAGAGCTTCAACCAGCGCCATTTCAGCGATGCAACCGGACTGGACGTGCGTTTCGTGCAGGACAATATTTCGCATTCGGCCAAAAATGTCGTGCGCGGGCTGCATTATCAGATTCGCCAGCCGCAGGGCAAGCTGGTGACCGTGCTGGCCGGCGAAATCCGTGATGTGGTGGTCGATTTGCGCCAGTCGTCACGCACTTTCGGCCACTGGTTCGGCGTTACGCTGTCGGCCGAAAATCGTCGTCAGCTATGGGTGCCGCCGGGGTTTGCGCATGGTTTCGCGGTCACCGGTGAATCGGCCGACGTGCTGTACAAGGTGACCGATTACTGGGCGCCGCAGCATGAACGCTGCCTGCGCTGGAATGACCCGGCGCTCGGCATTGACTGGCAACTGCCAGGCGCGGCCATACTGTCAGACAAGGATGGCCAAGGGGCTTTGTTGGCAGCGGCGGAAGTTTTTGATTGACGAAGCGTGGCGTGCGCCACGCGTCCAGAGGGGCGGCTAGTTGTGCTCTTCGTCCAGTTGAACCACATCCAGACTCGCACCTTCCAGTTCGATCGATATCGCTTCGCCCTGTTTGCTGTCTTCGGCCGGAATGGTGACGACCGCCATGTCGTACAGGTCGGCATAAATCTCGGCATCCATCACCCATTTGGCCAGCGCGCTGTCGGTGGTTGCTTCGTCGGGACGGCGGTGATGGTCCTGCATGAATTGCCGGATTTCTTCCATGCCTGCGTCGGTGACTTTGTAAATCTTCATGCTCGCTTTTCCTGAAATGTCGCGCAAAACAGGCCGTATTGTATGTCAAATCCAGCTGGGCAGACCGGTTTCTCCGCTCGGGTGATCATCGAAACTCATTCCAATAGATCAGTTCAAATGTTCCATCGATATGTTCGACCAAGGCGGAACAGCTTTCCTGCCAGTCGCCGGGATTCATGTAGCGGATGTCGTCCGCTTCACGAATGGCGGGAAAATGAATGTGGCCGCATATCACGCCATCATGCTTCCTGGTGACGCAGTAATTCAAAAGAATGGATTCATACCGGCTCACGAAATCAATGGCGTGCTGCACATTGTTTTTGATCTTGCTACTCAGGCTGTAGTGCTTCATCCGGAATAGTTTTCGTATCCCGTTCAATATCCGGTTCGTGAAAATTAGCACGTCATAGGCGGAATCGCCGACGAGGGTCATCCATTTGGTCGCATTGAGTGCTGCGTCAAAGATGTCGCCGTGGAGCAGAAGATAATTCTTGCCGTCCACTCCGGTGTGGGTCGCTTCATTGCACAGGGTGACGCCTTCGAGGAGAATTTCTGTCATCCACTGCCGCAGAAATCCGTCATGATTTCCCAGCACGTAAACGATCTTCGCATTGTGCCGTTGTTTGTTGATCAGTTGCCGGATGACGTGGCTGTGAGATTCAGGCCAGTAGAAATTTTTCTTGATTCGCCAGCCGTCGATAATGTCGCCCAGCAAATACAGGTTATCGCAGGAATGGTTTTTCAGGAAGTTGTTCAAGAGCTCGGCATGACAGGCTTTCGAGCCAAGATGGACATCGCTAAGGAAAATGCTCCTGAAATGGCTTTTGGGAGTTTTGGTCGCTTTGTCCTGCATGATTTTTCAGTGGGAATGGAGGTTGTCTGCGCGCGAATTGGTATTGAGCAAAAAAACGACATGTTTTCGCAAGCCATCGGAATGGTCACATATCGGTAATACGGAAAATATAAGTTTGTGCCTATCCAAGGGCAGGCAACCGGACGGTTGCAGAGTGTGGTGACAATGGGAATATCCGAACAGTACGAAAACATATACAAGAGCGACAAGCAGTTGATAATCTTCGACGCGGATGGCACGACAATCGATGCCTATCAGGCCATCGAAGACGCGTTTTCCCAGCATGGCATGACCCTCGGGGACGAGGTTAACTTCCAGAAGCGGCATCACCTGTTCAAATATCTCGGCGGCCTGAAGGAGTTTCCCTCGAATCTGAAAAAAAGCTTGAGCAAGAAAAGCCGGAAAAAAGTGGTCGATACCCTGACTGGCGTTTACCGCAGCGAAGCGCGGCTGTATCCGGGGATTCCGGAATTGCTGCAAACGCTGATTCGCGCGCCGGACATCATCGTTGGTCTGGTTACGAAGAACATTACCAACGAACCGATGGAAACGCTGCGCCAGTTGTTCATGCGCCATGGCATCGATATCGATGAACTGGACTTTCTCGCGCACATTCCGGTCGGAGAAATGAAGACCGAGCAGTTCCGCCTGGCCCGGAAGCGGTTTGTCGTCAACCCGGCGCGCGCCTATGTGTGCGGCGATTGGTGCCGGCATGCATCCGTTCATGGTTTCGTACGGTTTCGAAGACCATGACAGGCTGACAATGAAATACGGCGTGCCGGAGGACGTGATCTCGCGCTCGCCGGAGGAGTTTTGCGCGCGGGTGCGTCATGGTCTTGGGCTGGCATTTGCGACCAGAGTCCATTCTTGCGAGGTTGCCGGCGCAGTCAATACGAGTACCAGAATAGCAGTGCGCTGAATACGGAGAAAATCCAGTATTCCACCGGTGCGCCGCATATCCAGTTCTTGTGCCAGATCGCATCTTCTTTTCGGAATCGTTTCCATCCAAAAGCTGGATTGGCTATAAACCAGAGAAAATCTTCCGCAATCCAGAACAGCATGATCGAGGCAACGGCGCGCGCTTCCAGCGGCAACGACCACTGCGCCATGAAACACAAGGGGAAATGGAAGAAGATCGCGATGAATAGAAATACCCAGGCGTGGTAACCGGTCATCGCGCGCCCGCCCCAGAAAATATCGAGCAGCCAGTGATTTTCAATGCGCCATGTTGGCAGGTTCGCCGCCCATCCGGCGTCACCCTCGATATGAATTTCGGCCTGTGCAAAAAAGAAAGCCAGAACAATGACACTGCCCAGGGTCAGAATCAGTTGCAGAATTTGTTCAGAAATCATTTTCAGCCATCTTTCCTATAACGGTGTCGCGGACGTGATGCGCGGCGCGAGGGCGGCCAAGCGCCCTGGCCTTGAGCCGCATCGCCTGCAACTTGGCGGGATTGGCCAGCAAATGCCGAACCCGGTATTGCAGCGTGACCAGATCAAGGCACTGACCGCCGCACCTTCTTCCAGCAGGTAGTTGGCGTTGTGTTCTTCCTGACCGGGAATCGGCGCATTGAGAATCATCGGCAGCCCCATCGCAAGACATTCGGACGTACTGAGCCCGCCGGGTTTGGTGATGGCCAGATCGGCGCACGCCATCAGGCGCTCGACCTGGTTGGTATAGCCATGTGGTGTCAACCGGCCGGGGTAATGTTGGGCCAGCTTCTGCAGCGCGGCCAACGCTGCTTCGTTCTTGCCTGCCATTACAACCAGCTGGAAGTTTTCCTGCAGGCCGAGCAGGTGCCCGGCTATGGCGGTCAGACTGCCAAGTCCTGCGCCGCCACCCATCAGCAGCAGCGTGGGTACATTTGGATCAATTCCCAGCTCGCGGGCGCAGACCGTGCGGTCGAGTGGCGCTGAAAATGCCTCCATGATAGGAATTCCGGTGACATGAATTGCTGTGGCATCAATGCCGTTTTCACGCATGCCGAACGCCACTTCTTCATTGGGCGCAAAGTACCCTGTCATGTGTGGCTGTACCCACATGCTGTGCAGATCGAAATCCGTTACCTGCACCCAGACCGGGCAATTCAGGCGTCCGCTGGCGATCAGTCCGGACAGGATTTCTGCCGGTAGAAAATGAGTGCAGACAACGGCATCCGGCTGGAATTCGGCGATTTTCCTGAGCAGCGGCTTGCTGTTCAACCGTTCAAACCAACGGCGAAATCTGTGCGCCAGACCATCCGGTTTGGCATTGTTGGTGATTCGGTACAGCAGGCCCCACAATCCGGGCGCGCGCTGGACGAGAAAAATGTAGAAATCGACATACAGCCGGTGCAAGCTTCGCGTCACATAATGCATGACGTCGAGATGCGTGGCGGTTACACCACAATTTTTGGTGCAGACGATGGCGCGAAGCGCTTCGGCCGCGCGTGTGTGTCCGGCACCGGCGGACACGCTTAACAAGAGAATTTTTCTCTGGGTCATGAACGACTATCAAAGCAATAGCGTCCTGATGCTATCTGCCGTTCATGACAAAAAGATGACTTTGCCGGGGTGTGCGCGAATTCCGTCAGCAGTCTGCGGAACATGGGAACGAATGCGTGTCCGGCTTGTGTGCGGCTGTTAGATGGTGTTCAGGTGCGGTGGAATGACGCCATGCGCAGTTGGCCGCATTTCACCGCAAATCGCCTAACTGCCCGCGATCGTCATGTTCTCAATCAGGATCGAACCTGTTTCCTTCGTGCCGCGCGTTACGGTATCGGTACCAATGGCGACGATTTGCTGGAACATGTCCTTCAGGTTGCCGGCGATCGTGATTTCCTCGACCGGATACTGGATTTCGCCCTGCTCGACCCAGAACCCGGAGGCGCCGCGCGAATAGTCGCCGGTGACGTAATTCACGCCCTGGCCCATCAGGCCGGTGACCAGCAGGCCGGTGTCGAGTTTTTTCAGCATCCGTTCGAAATTGTCGGCCTTTTTCGTCAGCGACGATGTCAGGAACAGGTTGTGCGAGCCGCCGGCATTGCCGGTGGTTTGCATCCCGAGCTGGCGCGCCGAATAGCTCGACAGAAAGTAACCCTGCACGATGCCGTTGGCGACCACGTCGCGCTTCACCGTTTTCACGCCTTCGTCATCAAAGGGTGCCGAGCCGACCGCGCCGATGAGGTGCGGGTCTTCAGCGATGCGGACATGCGCCGGAAAGATTTGCTGGCCGAGCGAATCTAGCAGGAAGCTGGATTTGCGGTATAGCGCGCCGCCGGAAATGGCCTGCACGAACGCGCCCAGGAGGCCGATGGCCAGCGGCGCCTCGAACAGCACTGGGCAGTTGCGCGTCGAGAGCCGGCGCGCATTCAGCCGCGACAGCGCACGTTCTGCGGCGTAACGCCCGATGGCTTCGGGCGCAGACAGTTTTGCCGGGTCGCGCTGCGACGAATACCAGGAATCGCGCTGCATTTTCGCGCCTTTGCCGGCGATCGGCGCGACTGAAATCGAGTGGCGCGAATACGGATAGCCGCCAATGAAGCCGCGCGTGTTGGCGGAAACGAAGTGGCTTTGCTGCGTATAGACATTGGCGCCGTCGCTGTTGCTGATGCGGCGGTCGGTGGCGAAGCTGGCCGTCTCACAGCGCAGCGCGATGTCGATCGCAGCTTCGGTCGGCAGCAACCACGGGTAGCATAGCTGCAAGTCCATCGGCTGCATTTCCAGTTTGTCGGCATCAGGCAGGCCGGCGCAGGGGTCATCGGCGGTGAAGCGCGCAATGTTGTACGCCGCTTCGACCGCTGCCTGCAGCGCGGCGGGCGAGAAATCGGACGTGCTGGCATTGCCGCGTTTCTGACCGAGATAGACGGTGACGCTCGCGCCCTTGTCCTGGTTCTGTTCGATGGTTTCGACCTTGCCCTTGCGCACGCCAACCGACAGCCCGCCGCCTTCGCTGACATCGACCGCGGCATCGCTCGCGCCGAGGCGCTTGGCGTGGCGCAGCACGTCATCCGCAAATTGCTGCAACTGTTCGTGGGTATGGGTAAACACGGGCTGGCTCATCCTGATTTCCTTGAGTCGACGCAAAGCGGTTATGATAGCAGCCGTTTCCACCAGATATCACGATTTCACATGGTTAATGCCAATAGAGGCGCGACCGGTTTCCAGTCGAACGAATTCGAGCAGGAATATGACCGTCCGTCCAAGTCGCAAATGAAGCGCGAGATGACCGCGCTGCAAAAGCTCGGCCAGCAGTTGGTCGATGAACCGAAGGAGCGCGTGCTGCGGGTGCCGATGCCGGATGAATTGCGCGATGCGATTCTCGAATGCCAGCGCATCCGCGGGCATGAAGGCCGTCGCCGGCAGCTGCAGTTCGTCGGCAAGAAAATGCGCGAGCTGGATGAAGAGCAGCTGGCCGCCATCAGGAAAACGATCGAGGGCTGGCGCGGACAGTCAAAGTCTGAAACCGCGCTGATGCATGCGCTGGAGCGGCAACGCGAACGGTTGCTGGCCGACGATGGCGCGCTGACGGAATTGCTGGCAGACCATCCGGCGCTCGATGCGCAGCAGTTGCGCACGCTGATTAGGAATGCGAGGAAAGAGCAGGAGCAGAGCAAGCCGCCGAAGGCTTACCGCGAAATTTTCCAGATCTTGAAGGCATTGCAAAACCAGTCTGAACAGCAGGAGGAGCATGATGAATCCGCCGAAGAAGACGAATCCTGATGAAGCGCTGATCGGCTTCGTGTCGATTTCCGATCGAGCTTCCGACGGCACATACGAAGACAAGGGTATTCCCGCGCTGCGCGACTGGTTCACCCGCGCGCTGACCAGTCCGTGGAAAAGTGAAACGCGGCTGATTCCGGACGAGCGTGAGCTGATTGAAAGGACGCTGATCGAGCTGGTGGACCAGCTGGGTTGCGATCTGGTGGTGACCACCGGCGGCACCGGCCCGGCGCGGCGCGACGTGACGCCTGAGGCGACGCTGGCGGTGGGCACCAAGGAAATGCCGGGCTTCGGCGAGCAGATGCGGCAAGTGAGCCTGCATTTCGTGCCGACCGCGATCCTGTCGCGGCAGGTGGCCGTGATCCGTGAAACCGGCGAGCACGCGGCGCTGATCATGAACCTGCCGGGGCAGCCGAATGCGATCCGCGAAACGCTTGAAGGCTTGAAGGATGCCGAGGGCAAGCCACTGGTCGCCGGCATCTTCGCCGCGGTGCCGTACTGCATTGACCTGATCAAAGGGCCGTACATCGAAACCGACGAGGCGGTCTGCAAGGCCTGGCGCCCGAAGGCGGCGATCCGGCAGAAATAAATCCGGCAGCACAGTCACGAATCCATCCAACCCAACCGAAAGCACAACATGAGCAAACCCTTCCTCGAATACGAACAGGTCGAAACCGGCCCGAACCCGACCGTGTCGGTCATCTGGATGCACGGCATTGGCGACCACGGCTCCAGCTTCGTGCCTCTGGTGCCGGAATTCGACCTGACCGGCTGCCCGCCGATCCGCTTCATCTTCCCGCACGCGATCGAGCGTCCGGTGACTGCCAACGGCGGCTACGAAATGAGCGCATGGTTCGACATTTTCGGCAGTTTCGCAGACGACCGGGTCGAGGATGCCGATGGCGTGAACCAGTCGCGCGAATGGATCGAGGAACTGATTGCGCAGGAAAAAGCGCGCGGCATCGCAGCCGACAGGATTTTCCTCGCCGGCTTTTCGCAGGGCTGCGCGATGGCGCTGGAAACCGGGTTGCGCTATCCGGAAAAACTGGCCGGCGTGATTGGCCTGTCCGGTTACATCCCGCTTTTGGGCGGATTCCGCGAGCGCTACAACCCGGCCAACAAGGATGTGCCGGTGTTTTTCGCGCACGGCACGCAGGATGATGTGGTGCCAGTCGGCCGCGCGCGCGACGCGCTCGACGTGCTGAATGAACTTGGGCAAAAGGTCGAGTGGCATGAATACCAGATGCCGCACACGCTGTGCATGCCGGAAATCATCGACATCAGCACCTGGCTGAGGAAGCTGCTCGCCTGAGCCAGCCTGGTTTCGCCGTGTAGCAAAAATCCCGGGGGTATATGCTCAAATCATGCCGCCGGGCCACATATTTGCTGGCTGTTTTCAAATACTGGCTGGAGTATACTTTTAGGCCTTACTGACTCGCTGTTCATTACAGTCAGTTATTTTTGCATGTTGGGGGTATGATCCAAAACCATTGATTCTGCAAGGTATGCCTTGGCGCTCGCCGTTATACTCACCGGCAGTATTTGTTTGACGTTTTTTTGCCATCCGGTAATTAAAGTTGGTGGGTGGCAACAAAATCCGGTCGGAATTGATCTTTCTCAAATGGCAAGCTGAGGATTGGCGACACAATCCGATTGTCGAAATTCCGGGTAAGGGAGGAGCAAATACTCATGGACGAACGTATAACGACGGAACAGGTCATTGCAGCGATGGTGGCCGCCAGCGGCGTCGATAGTCAGGACATTCGGGCGCGGCATCTATTCCGTGAATCCTTGCGTAATCTGGTGCGGCTGGCCAAAGCCGAGCAGTTGCTGGAAATGAGGGCGGATGTGGCGAAAGTGGTTGCGGCGCCTCTAGGAGTGGCCTCTTCCGTTATTACGCGGCAATAAAAAAACCGGCGCATGTTTGCCGCATGCGCCGGTTTCATCTCGAGGCGCCGGAATTCCCGGCGCTTTTTCATTAATCGCAGGACGCTTATTTGACCTTCGCGCCCTTGACGATACCTTCCTGAAACGACTGCAGTTTCTTGTCCAGCAGCGATTTCTCGATTTGCGGCTTGACTTCGTCGAACGTAGGCGTCTTGGCAGTGCGGACGTCTTCCAGCCGGATTACGTGATAGCCGAATTGCGTCTTGACCGGTGTTTCGGTCAACTGGCCTTTCTTCAGCGCCGCCAGCGCATCGGCGAACGGTTTCACGTAGCGGTTCGCGACCGACCAGTCGAGGTCGCCGCCTTTTTCGGCCGAGCCGGTATCCTTCGACTGCTTTGCCAGGTCTTCAAATTTCGCGCCATCCTTCAGCTTGGCGATGATGGCCTTCGCATCGTCTTCCTTTTCCACCAGAATGTGGCGCGCGTGGTATTCCTTGTCGTCGGCATGGACTTTCACCAGTCGATCGTATTCTGCCTTTACCGCGGCATCGGTCACCGGGTTCTTGCGCACGAAATCCATCCGCATCGCATTGATCAGGATGGTTTGCCGGCCCATTTCCAGCTGGTTCTTGACTTCAGTCTGGTTCGCGATGCCGCGCTTTTGCGCCTCCTGCGCCAGGATTTCGCGGATGATGATTTCCTGCTTCACCATCTGGCGCAGTTCGGGGGTGTCCTTCTGGCCTTGTGCGACCAGCTGCTTGGTCAGCGCATCGGCGCGCGATGCCGGCACGGCCTTGCCGTTGACGGTCGCGAGGTTTTGCGCCAGGACGGGCAGGGCGGCGACGGCGAGCGTGGCTGCCGCCAGCGTATGTGCAAATCGTAAGGTCATGGTGTTTTCCTTCTGTGAAGTAACAGGCAATTTGGCCGGGTTTCGCCGGAATACTGTGCGGGCATTCTACGCCAGAACCCTTGGCGGCGACAAATCACTTTGTTACAGAGTATGAATGGAAATCATGCTGTTCAGCCAGGCAAGATCCGGTGTAATTCAATTGCTGCATGGAGCATATTTTCCAGTCAATTGCGCGCGGCGCGGCTTACAATAGCGCGCTATCTCGCCATTTTTCAGGAAAATCATGAGCCTGACATTTCTGCGTCGCCTGCTGCTTTGTTTTGCGCTGTGCCTGCCGCTGCAGACGATGGCGGCGGCAGACCCTAGCAAGGTGCTGCGCACCGTGTTTGCCGCGGCGGAAACAGGTTTCGATCCGGTAGCGTCGCACGATCTGTATTCATCGCAAATCAACGCCTCGATTTTCGAAACGCTGTTCACCTACGATTATCTGGCACGGCCGGCGAAGCTGATGCCGCAAACGGCGGCTGCGATGCCGCAGGTGGCGCAGGGCGGGCGGGTGTGGACCATTCGCGTGCAGAAAGGCATTTTCTTCGCGCCCGATCCGGCATTCAATGGCCGGCGGCGCGAGTTGACCGCAGCCGATTACGCCTATTCGCTCAAGCGGCTGATTGACCCGGCGCTGCGCTCGCCGTGGAGCTGGCTGGTCGAAGGCAAGATTGCCGGGCTGGACGCGCTGGCGATGCAGGCAAAAAAGAGCGGCAAGTTTGATTACGACGCGAAGATCGCCGGCCTGCAGACGCCCGATCGCTACACGTTGCGCATCCGGCTGAATGCGCCGGACTATAACCTCGGCCAGATTCTGGCGCACACGCCGACCTCGGCCGTGGCGCGCGAAGTGATCGAAAAATACCGCGACGGCAACGGCCACGCGATGGCGCATCCGGTCGGCACCGGGCCGTATCTGCTGGCGAGCTGGCAGCGCGGGGCGAAGATGGTGCTGGTGGCGAATCCGGATTACCGCGGTTTGGTGTGGGATTTCGCGCCCGGTAGCGAGGAAGACAAGGCGATTGTGGCCGCGATGAAGGGCAAAACGATGCCGCGCATCGGTCGGGTCGAGATTACCGTCGTGCCGGAAGACCAGTCGCGCTGGCTGGCATTCCAGAATGGCGAAATCGACCTGTTCAATCTCGATGGCCCGCTGGCACCGCGCGCGCTCGACCATGGCAAATTGCGGCCGGAACTGGCGGCAAAAGGCGTGAAGCTGTCGCGGCTGATCGAGCCGGAACTGAGCCACTATTACTTCAATATGCAGCATCCGGTGCTGGGCGGGCTGACGAAGGAGAAAATCGCGTTGCGGCGCGCGATTGCAATGGCGCACAACGTGCAGGAAGAAATCAACATCATCTGGAACGGCCAGGCGGTCAAGCTCGAATACCCGATCCCGCCCGGTATCGTCGGGCATGATCCGAAATACCGCAGCAAAGTGAAATTCGACCCGAAAACCGCGAATGCGCTGCTCGACAAATTTCACTACAAAAAAGGCGCAGATGGCTGGCGCACGCTGCCCAGCGGCCAGCCGCTCGTGATAACGTTTTCGGTGCGTGCCGATTCAGTCGGACAGCAGCAGGCGGAAATGTGGAAAAAGACGTTCGATTCCTTGTCGATCCGGATGGAAAGCGACAAGCGCCCATTCCCCGATTTGCTGAAGGCCGAGAAGCAGTGCCGGCTGATGATGCGTACCAGCCCGTGGATTGCTGATTACCCGGACGGCGACAATTTCATGCAGCTGTTCTATGGTCGCAATGTCGGCAAGAGCAACAACGGCTGCATGCAGATGGCGGAATACGATCGCTTGTACGAAGCGTCGCAAAAACTGCCGCACGGGTTGGAGCGCGACCTGCTGTATCACAAGATGGCGCGGCTGATGGAAGTGACCGCGCCGACCATCATCGGCTATGCGCGTTACCGCAACATGCTGGCGCAGCCGCGGGTGATCGGTTACAAGAAACATCCGGTGCTGCATGCCGAATGGCGCTATATTGACCTCGATATGCGCCGGTGATGGTATGTCGGCGTCAGGTCTGCGAAAATACCGGAAATTTCCCTCTGAATGGTGAATACATGAAACGCTCATTGCCGCAATTCCTGCTGTCACTGGCCATGCTGGCGCCAGCCATTTCATTCGCTGCTGCGCCGGAACAGGGCGCGCGCCCGCTGATTCCGCTGCTGAAAGCCGGTGAGCTTGCGTCGCGCTGCGAGCAGGATCTGTCCGGCCTGCGCAGCAAGGTGCTGGCGTTGACGAACATGACCGACCTTGAGGCGCAAGACGCGAAGGTGGTATTCCGCGAATGGAATGCGATGCAGATTGGGCTGGAAGACTTGCAGGGGCCGGTGGCGCTGTTGATGAACGTGTCGCCGGATCCGGCGGTGCGCCGTAGCGCCGAGCCTTGCCAGGTGGCGATTACCAAATTCGCGACCGAGCTGTTCCAGAATGAACGGCTGTACCAGCGGCTCAAGGCCACCAATCCGGCCGATCCGATCGAGAAAAAACTGCGGCAGGACATACTCGACAGCTTCGACGATACCGGCGTTTCATTGCCGCCGGAAAAGCAGGCGCGAATGAAGGCCATCCTTGAACGGCTGACCCAGCTCAAGCAGGAATTCGCGCGCAACATCCGCGACAACCGGCAAAAGCTGACCTTTACCCCGGCCGAAATGCAGGGCTTGCCGCCGGAATTTCTGGCGAAGGCCAAGCGTGACAGCGGCGGCAATTACCAACTCGGTTTCGAATATACCGAGTTCCATCCGTTTATGCAGTACGCTGACAACGAGAATGCGCGCCGGCGTTATCTGACCGCGTTCATCAACCGCGGCACGCCAAGGAATCTGCAACTGATGAAGGAAGCCGCCGCGCTGCGGCAGGAAATGGCGGCGCTGTTCGGTATGCCAAGCTACGCCGATTTCGCGTTGCGTCGCCGGATGGCGGGCAAGCCGGCAGCGGTCAACCAATTCCTGGCCGAGGTGCAACAGGCGGTGACCGGGCTGGAAAAGGCGGAGCTGGACGAGTTGCGCGAATACAAGGCGAAAACGACCGGCATCGACCTCGCGTCGGTGCGCATCGAGCGCTGGGATACGCCGTACTGGCAGCAGAAAATGAAAAAGGCGCTGTACGACATCGACCAGAATGCGCTGCGCAAGTATTTCCCGACCGATGCCTCGGTGAAATGGACCATGGCGCTGGCCGGCACATTGTATGGCGTGCAGTTCAGGCAGGCCGAGGTGCCGGTGTGGCACAAGGATGTGCGCTACTACGACGTGATCGACAGTAAAACGCTGCAGCGCATCGGCGGCATCTATCTCGACATTTTCCCGCGCGAAGGCAAATACGGCCATGCGGCGGCGTTCGGCACCCGCGGCGCCAGCACGCTGACCGGGCGCACGCCAATCTCGGTGTTGGTGGCGAACTTCAACCGCGAGGGGCTGGACGCGACCGAACTGGAAACGCTGCTGCATGAATTCGGCCACATCCTGCATGGCGTGCTGTCGGAAACGCGTTATGCCGACCATGCCGGCACCAGCGTTGAGCGCGATTTCGTCGAAGCGCCATCGCAGATGTTCGAGGAATGGGGGCGTCGCAGCGAATCGCTGGCGCTGCTGCCGGCATTCTGTTCCACGCCTTGCCCGACGGTGGACAAGGGGCTGGTGCAGCGGCTGAAGGCGGCGCACGATTTCGGGCGCGGCATCCGCTATGCGCGCCAGCATCTGTATGCGAATTTCGACATGGCATTACATCAGGCTGGTGGCGAACCGCTGCAGCTGTGGCAGAAAATGGAAGGCGCGACGCCGCAGGGCTATCTGCCCGGTACCGAATTTCCGGGCCAGTTCAGCCATCTGATGGGCGGTTACGCCGCCGGCTATTACGGCTACATGTGGTCCGAAGTGATTGCGCTCGACATGCGGTCGCGCTTTGATGGTCGCATGCTGGATCCGGAAGTCGGCATGGCTTACCGCAAAGCGATCCTGGCGCGCGGCGGCGAATTGCGCGGCAGCGAACTGGTGCGCGGCTTCCTCGGGCGTGAGCCGGACAGCAAGGCGTTCTTCAACGAAATCGGCGGCAAGCGGGCGAAGTGAGCGCAACGGCATAAGGCGCCCATGCTGGCCTACATCGTCCGCAGGTTATGGCAGATGATCCCCACGATGCTGGGGGTCGTGTTGCTGGTGTTTTTGCTGTTCAACTGGGTTGGCGGCGATCCGGCGTACATCCTCGCCGGCAAGATGTCGAACCCGGAGCAAATTGCGAATATCCGTCGGCAGCTCGGCATTGACGAGCCGGTGTATGTGCAGTTGTGGATCTTCATCAAACAGATCGTTACCTTCGATTTTGGCGCTAGCTGGAGTACCGGCGAGCAGGTGTCGCGCGTCATTTCGACCCGCCTCGGCCCGTCGCTGACGCTGCTGATTCCGCTGACCATTCTGGAAACCGTGATTGCGATTGCGCTGGCGCTGCTGATTGCACGCGTGCGTGGTTCGCTGACCGATAGGGCGGTGATGATCGCGTGTACGGTCGGCATGTCGATCAGCATTCTGGTGTACATCATCGTGTTCCAGTACTGGCTGGGCTATAAGCTGGGGCTGTTTCCGGTGCAGGGCTGGGGCGACAGTTTCGCGCACAACCTGCTGCGCTATTCGGCGCTGCCGATCCTGATCCTGCTGGCGGTCAGCCTGGCGCCGAACCTGCGGCTGTTCCGCACCTTCGTGCTGGATGAAGTCAATCAGGATTACGTGCGCACCGCGCGCGCCAAGGGGCTGAGCGAAGGGCGCATCCTGTGGGTGCATGTGCTGCGCAATGCGGCCATCCCGATCATCACGCATGTGATGTCGAATCTGCCGTCGCTGCTGATCGGCGCGTTTCTGGTCGAGCGCTTCTTTTCGATTCCGGGCATCGGGCGGGAAATCATTCTGGCGGTCGAACGCAGCGACTTTCCGGTGATCAAGGCGATTACCGTGTATGTCGCGTTCGCGACCATGCTATTCAACCTGCTGACGGATTTGCTGTACCAGGCAGTCGATCCGCGCGTGAAACTGCGATAGGGTGCCGATGTTTGCCTCGTCCAGCCACCTATCTCCCGGACTGTGGACGCTCGCCTGGCGGCGTTTGCGCGCAGACAGGGTAGCGATGGCTGCGCTGGCGGTGCTGCTGCTGTTCGCGGCGATGCTGGCCGCGTCGATGTCTGGTTGGCTGGCGAACGACTGGGCGGATGAAATCGGCGTGCATTATGCGCCGCCTTCGTTCATAGGCGCGCAGGCTGATGCGGCGCATCGCACGGCCGAGCCTGCCGCGACCGAAGTACCGCCGGAAAATCCGCTCGATCCATTGAAAGATGTGATACGCGAGTTACGCGCCGAAATGGATGGCGCGAGCGTGGCGGCCGCTGCCGGAGGTGAAGCTGGCGCAGAGGACAGCTACGGCATTGCCGATCCGCTGGAAAAGGAACTGGCTGAAATCCGCGGCATGCCTTCCGGTGCGGCCACCCATGTCACGAGCGAGAAAAAGACGACGCTGCCGTTCGGCGCGGACAAATGGGGCCACGACGTGATCAAGAAAACGATCAAGGGCGCTGAAACCTCGATTGTGGTCGGGCTGGTGGCGGCGCTGGTGGCCACCTTCCTCGGCACGCTGTTCGGTGCGCTGGCAGGCTATTTCGGTGGTCGCACCGACGATTTCTTCAACTGGTTCTACAGCATTTTTACTTCGATCCCATATTTGCTGCTGATTCTGGCGGTGGCGGCGGTGCTGCAGCAGAAAGGTGTGACAACCATTATCCTGATTCTCGGGCTGACTGGCTGGACCGGTGTGTTCCGGCTGGTGCGGGCCGAATACATGAAGCACAAGGAACGGGAATACGTGCTGGCTGCCGGCGCGATTGGTGGGTCGCATCTGGGCCGGATGTTCATCCACATTTTTCCGAACATCAGCCATGTGGCGCTGGTGCAGATGTCGATTCTGGCGGTCGGTTTCATCAAGTCCGAAGTGATTTTGAGCTTCCTCGGTTTTGGCGTGCCGGTTGGGGTCGTGTCGTGGGGCAGCATGCTGAACGAGGCGCAGAACGAGCTGATTCTCGGCAAGTGGTGGCAGCTGACCGCCGCCACTGGTGCGATGGCGGTGCTGGTGACCGCGTTTTCATTGTTTACCGACGCGCTGCGCGATGCGCTCGATCCGAAACTGAAGTGAAGCATGGTGGCATGCATGACGCGAGCAACCCTTTTTGCGATGGCCGGTGATAATAGATGAGTCTGGAAGACAGCGACAACCTGCTTGAAGTGCGCGACCTGCGCATCCGCTTCCGCCTCGACAAGAAAAACGAGTTCGAGGCAGTGAAGGGGGTGTCGTTCGACGTGCCGAGAAATGCGACGGTGGCACTGGTCGGCGAATCGGGCAGCGGCAAATCGGTCAGCGCACTGGCGGTGATGGGGTTGTTGCCGGTAGAAAACGCGCTGATCGAGCCGGCGTCGAAAATTTCGTTCGATGGGAGGGAATTGCAGACGATGCCGTCCGGGCAGCGCCGCGCGCTGTGCGGACGCGACCTGTCGATGATTTTCCAGGAACCGATGTCGTCACTCAATCCGGTGCTCACCGTCGGCTATCAGATTGGCGAGGTGTTGCGGCTGCACAAGGGCATGGGCGCGAAAGCGGCGCGCGCGCGCACGGTCGAATTGCTGGACGAAGTTGGCATTCCTGAGCCGGCGGCGCGTATCGATTACTACCCGAATCAGTTGTCTGGCGGCCAGCAGCAGCGCGTGATGATCGCGATGGCGATCGCATGCGAGCCGAAGCTGCTGATTGCGGACGAACCAACCACGGCGCTCGATGTGACCATCCAGAAACAGATCATCGAGTTGCTCAAGGCATTGCAGCAGCGGCACCGGATGTCGGTGCTGTTCATCACGCACGATCTTGCGCTGGTGGCGGAAATGGCCGACCGCGTGATCGTGATGCGCAATGGCGAAGTGCAGGAGCAGGGCGATACACGGCAGGTTTTCCTGCAGCCGCAGCATCCGTATACCCGTGCGCTGCTCGAATGTCGGCCGCCGCTGGATGCTCGGCCACATCATTTGCCGGTGATCGATGACATGATGCGCGGCGATGAAAGCCCGGCCATCGTGCTGGCAGAACGCACGCGCGGCTATGTGGAAGATGAACGGCCATTGCTGGTGGTGAAAAATCTGAGCAAGAGCTTTTACAGCCGCGAAGGCTTGTTCGGCCAGAAGGAGTTCAAGGCGGTCAAGGACGTATCGTTCACGCTGCCGCGTGGCAAGACGCTTGGCATCGTGGGCGAATCGGGTTCCGGCAAGACGACGGTTGGGCTGACGCTGCTGCGTTTGCATGAAGCGACTGGCGGACAGGCGTTTTTTCGCGGGAAAGACATCCTCGCGATGAGCAGCCGCGAATTTCACGATTACAAACGGCGGCTGCAGATCGTTTTCCAGAATCCGTTCGCGTCGCTCAACCCGCGCTTCACCGTAGGCCAGATTCTGCTGGAACCGATGCGCATCCACAATATCGGCGCCGACGATCGCGAACGCAACGCGCTGTGCTTCAAATGGATGGAGCGGGTTGGCTTGCCGGTGGAAGCGTTTCACCGCTATCCGCACGAATTTTCCGGCGGACAGCGTCAGCGCATCGCGATTGCGCGCTGTCTGACGCTGCACCCGGAAGTGCTGGTGTGCGACGAATCGGTGTCGGCGCTTGATGTGTCGGTGCAGGCACAGGTGCTGAACCTGCTGCAGGATTTGCAGGACGATTTCGGCCTGAGCTACATCTTCATCTCGCATGACCTGTCGGTGGTGCGCTACATGGCCGATCGCGTGATGGTGATGCGCGATGGCGCTGTGGTCGAGATGGCCGATTCGGACGACCTGTATCGCAATCCGCAGCATCCTTACACGCAGACGCTGCTGGCGGCGATTCCGGGGCGGCAGGGGGTGTCATGAGAAGCGGCAGGCTTGGTGTTTGCGCCGCGATTCCGCGATAATGCTGCCGATGAACATTTCGCTTTTTATTTCCGCCTGATGCGCGCGCTTTATTCCGTTGCCTGGTTGCTGGCGTTGCCGTTCGCGCTGCTGCGGCTGTGGTGGCGCGGCCGCAGGGAGCGCGGCTACCGCCAGCATATCGGCGAACGTCTGGGGTGTTATCCGCAATCGGTACCGTACAGGCCGCTTATTTGGGTGCACGCGGTATCGGTTGGCGAAACCCGCGCCGCCGAACCGCTGGTCGATACGCTGCTGGCGGCTTATTCCGAGTATGGCGTGCTGCTGACGCACATGACGCCGACCGGCCGGGCAACCGGCGCGGCGCTGTTCAAGCACTACGGCGACAGGGTGGTGCAATCCTATCTGCCATACGATATTGGCGTGCTGGTGGCGCGCTTTCTGTGCCATTTCAAGCCGAGTCTGTGCATCCTGATGGAAACCGAAATCTGGCCGAACCTGATTGCGCAGTGCGTGCAGCACCGGGTGCCGCTGGCGCTGGTGAATGCGCGCTTGTCCGAGCGTTCGCTCGCGCGTGGCCAGCGTTTCGGCGCGCTGATGCGGGAAGCCGCGGCCGGGATTGTTTGCGTCGCGGCGCAGACTGAAGCCGATGCGGCGCGGCTGCGCCTGTTCGGGCAGGCGCGGGTTGAAGTGACTGGCAGCGTGAAGTTCGACGTAGCGGTGCCTGATGCAGCCATTGCGCTTGGGGCAGCGTTTCGCGACCGTTTCGGCACACGGCCGGTGCTGCTGTGCGCCAGCACCAGGGAAGGCGAAGAAGCATTACTGCTGGATGCGCTGGCGCAACTTGATGTGCCGGACGCGCTGCTGGTGCTCGTGCCGCGCCATCCGCAGCGTTTTGACGAAGTGGCGCAGATGGTTGCCGTGCGTGGCTTGTCGCTGGTGCGCCGCTCTCAATTGGTGGACGATGAGCCGTTGCCGCCGGATGTGCGCGTGCTGCTGGGCGATTCGATGGGCGAAATGTTCGCGTATTACGCAGCCTGCGATTGTGCGTTCGTCGGCGGCAGTTTGCTGCCGCTGGGCGGGCAGAACCTGATCGAAGCGTGCGCGGTTGGCAAGCCGGTGATCGTCGGGCCGCACACTTTCAATTTTGCCGCGATTACCGAAGATGCGATTGCCGCGAATGCGGCGGTGCGCGCGCCGGATGCGGCTGAAGTCATGCGGCTGGCGGCCCGCTTGTTGCGCGACGATGCCTCGCGCGGGCAGATGGGGCGGGATGCACTCGCATTCGCGTCGCGGCAGCGTGGCGCGACCGAGCGGACGATGGCCTTGCTGGCACCGCTGCTGGCAAAAAAAACGGCGACAGCCGCGTACTGAGCGCACCGCGAGTTACACTCACGTTTATTACAACCTTTCCGGGAACAGACATGCCACTCGACCAGCCGCTATCCGATCAGGAGTTCGATGAACTTGACCAATTCCTGCTGTCCGAACGCTGTCCGGACGGCGCGATGACGATGGATACCCTGCACGGTTTCCTGACGGCGATTGTCATCGGACCGGAAGCAATTCCGATGTCCGAATGGCTACCGCATGTCTGGGGCGAAGCAAACAAGGCGCCGGCATTCAAATCGAAAAAGGAGCAGGAGCGGGTTTTGCGGCTGATCCTGCGCTACATGAATGAAATCGCGATCACGTTCGAGGTGGCGCCGAAGGAATTCGAGCCGCTGTTTTGCGAACATGAATGGGAAGGAAAAACGTTGCTCGATGGCGAAGCTTGGGCCTACGGTTTCTGGGTGGCGATGAATTTGCGCGTTGACGCGTGGCAGCCCCTCTGGGAATCGGAACAGGCGCCGTTGATGCGGCCAATTTATTTGCTTGGCGCGGACGATATCGAGGAAGAAGAGCTGGCGCTGGTGGATGATCCGGAGCAATGCCAGAAACTGGCGTTTGAAATTGAAGCCAACCTGCCGCTGATTCACCGCTTCTGGCAGGGAAAACGCAAATCGGGGGTGGAAACGGTGATGCGCGCCGCGCCCAAGGCCGGCAGGAACGATCCGTGCCCATGCGGCAGCGGGACCAAGTTCAAGCAGTGCTGTGGCGCGGAACCGCAACTGCACTAATACCTGTTGCGGCGGCGGATTTTGGCCTGAAAAATACTCCGCCGGGTATATTTGAAGTGCCCCAGAAATGGTGGCCTAGCGGCATGGTTTTGGGCTATACCCCCGCTTTTTTGATCTGGTGGTGGAGCGGAAATGCGCGCGTCCGCCATGGTCATGCGCCAGTCATATTTCAGAAGTAGGCTACCGGCTAAAACGGTTTTCAATGGCCATCTTCCCCGTTTCATGCGGGCGCAACTTCTGATTTATCGTGAACATGACCCTCGGTAACACCCTGATGTCGGCTGCGAGCCGCCTGTTCCGGCAGCCGCAGGCAAGCGACCTGTGCGTCGCCACCCCCAGCATTGCCGCAGAACGCAACAATGCCACCGTGCTCGAAATTTTCAGCAAGCATCGTGAGCTAATCAGTTTGCCGGTGCTGGAAAATGACCGGCCGATTGGGCTGATCAGCCGCAACATCTTCATGTCGCAGATGTCGCGTCCGTTCCAGCGGGAAATCTACGACAAGAAAAGCTGCATTGCATTCATGGACAAGGATCCGCTGATCGTCGATGCCGATACCGGTGTCGAGCAGATTGCGGAGATGGCGGTGCAGATGGGCGACAAAACGCTGGCGGATGGTTTCGTCATCGTCAAGGACGGCAAGCTGATGGGGCTGGCTTCCGGGCTGGAACTGATGCGGGTCGTGGTTGAGTTGCAGGCGGAAAAGAACCGGCATGTAATGCAGAGCATCGAATATGCGAGTGTGATTCAACGCGCGATGCTGAGCACGTCGCATGAGGCGATGGCTGGCGAACTGGATGACGCATTTCTGGTATGGGAACCGCGCGATCTGGTTGGCGGCGACTTTTACCATTTCGAACGGTTGGGCGATGGCTGGTTCGCGGCAGTGGCCGATTGTACCGGTCACGGTGTGCCGGGCGCGTTTTTGACGCTGATCGCGTCATCTGCGCTGAAGCAGGCGATCGACCGGCATGGCGCGCGTGATCCGGCCAAACTGCTGGAGGAAGTCAATCGCAGCATCAAGCATGCGCTGGGGCAGAACGATGGCGATTCGCGCTGGTCTGAGTCGGACGAGGGGATGGATGCGGTTTTCATGTGCTACGACGCAACTATGCGCAAGCTGACATTCGCCGGCGCAAAACTGCCGCTGTTTGTGCTGGTGCCGGACGAACCGGGGGTCAAGATGGTGGATGGCGAACGCATCGGCCTCGGCTATGTCAATACGCCGGAAGATGCCGCCTGGACGAGCAAGATTCTGAGTCTGCCGGAAGGCGCCATCGTGATTGCCACGACCGACGGTTTTACTGATCAAATCGGCGGCCTGAAAAACATTTCATATGGCAAGCGGCGGCTGCGTGACTCCATCATCGCGCAGCGCCAGTTGCCGATGAAGGCATTCGCTGATGTGCTGATGGATGAATTCAAGGCTTATCAGGGGCAGCAGATGCGGCGTGATGACGTGACGCTGTTCGGTTTTCGCGTGAAGTAACGGAGGGCGGAGAAAAATGAATTCAAACACGATGTACGCCCAATATCGGGAATTTTGCGAAATTGCCTGCAAGCGACGGGTCATTTTTTACTATGTAGGCTATTTTTCGCAAAGCATTATTTCTGCCATGGCCGATGCGGTGAAAATGGGGGTCGAACATATCGGCGCTGCCGGCCAGACCCGGCGCCGGCTGTTTTCATCATTCGTCGAGATGGCGCAAAATATCGTTCATTATTCGGCTGACGCGCTGACGCCGGAGGACAGGAACGACCGCGAAATGCGGCACGGGTCGGTTTGCATCGGCATTCATGGCGAGAAATATTTTCTGATTTGCGCCAACCCGATCAAGACGGAAATGGCGGAGCAGTTGCGCGCGACGCTGGAACCGCTGCGCACGATGACGATCGATGAAATCAAGGCCGCCTACAAAAAAATGCTGCAGTCGGATGCGCCGGATGGCAGCAAGGGCGCGGGTCTTGGGCTGTTGACGATGGCACGCGACGCCAGCGAACCGCTGGAATTCGATTTTGCTCCCTCGCGTGAAGCGGGTATCACCATGTTTTATTTGAAGGCCACGATTTAACCATGGAAAATCTGTATATTTCCGCCACGCCGAGTTCGCCGGAAGTCGATTTTCGTTTTACCGAGAATGTGCTTTCGCTCAGGGGCGAGTCCTACCCTGAAAATGCCGCCGCATTTTACAGCGGCATCATTTCCTCGCTGAATGAATATCTGGACGGTGAAGTGCGTCCGCAAGCTATTACACTCAATGTCGAACTGACGTATTTCAACAGCTCCAGCACCAAAATGCTGTTTACGTTGTTCGGCACGCTCAACGACAGGGCGGCGGATGGCGCGGATGTGACCGTCAACTGGTACCGTCACGAAGATGACGACACGATGCGCGAATTCGGGCAGGATTTGCAGGACGATTTTTCCGCCATGAAATTTCATGAGCATGCAATAGCTGATGACTGAACCCGATCTGTTCGATGTTGAAACCGCCACACTGGAACTGGCGCGCAAGGTTCTGGCGCAGGAGTCATTGGATGCGGTGGCATACCGTTCTGCGCTTGGGGATTTGATAAAGGATTACGATCGCCTACTGCGCGAGATGCGACGCCTGATTCGCCGCAGTGACCGCGCGGAACGCGAAATGAACGAGCTCAATGCGCAGTTGCAGCATCTGACTGAACAGCTCGACCACAAGGCGAAACACGATGCGCTGACCGAGGTGTTCAATCGTGGCGCCATCTTCGAGCGCGCCCGGAACCATCTGCAAAACGGGCCGCTGTCCGTGATTGTGCTTGATATCGACCTGTTCAAAAGCATCAACGACCAGTTCGGTCATCCCGCTGGCGATTCGGTGCTGCAGGAACTGTCCGGGCGGTTGGTCGGCACGCTTGATGGCGTGGGTGAGGTAGGACGTGTCGGCGGTGAAGAATTCGTCATCCTGTTGCCGGCACGCAGTCTTGCAGATGCCATTGTGTCAGCAGAAATGCTGCGCCAGGCCGTGGCCGATCGTCCATTTGCCATACTGCCGCAGCGACGGGTTACCGCCAGTTTCGGTGTCAGCCACAGCAAAACTGCCGGGCGTTTTGAAGATGCCTATGCCCGCGCTGACCAGGCGCTTTATGACGCCAAACGCCAGGGGCGAAACTGCGTCGTTCATGCCGGCGCATAGACATTCACCTGGTTGCCGATTGCACACATTGGCAAAAAACCCCTAACCAGACATAATCGGGACTCTTTGCCTGCAGATATTTCTGCGAAAGTTCCTGATTACCTTGACTTCCAGAATCACCTTTCAGACCGCCTTTTTGCTGACCGTGCCACCATTGCTATGGGCGGGTAATGCGGTGGTCGGACGCATGGTTCGCGCGTTGGTGTCGCCGATGACGTTGAACCTGTTGCGCTGGGCCATTGCCATGGTCATCCTGATGCCGCTCGCTGGTTTCATCTTTCGTTCCGGCAGTGAGCTGTGGGGCAGCTGGAAACGTTTTGCAATCTTGGGGCTGTTAAGCGTGGGGTTGTACAACTCGCTTCAATATTTGGCCTTGCAGAGTTCATCCCCAATCAACGTCACGCTTGTCGCCGCCAGCATGCCTTTCTGGATGCTGCTCATCGGCAAATTATTTTATGGCGTCAGGATCGGGTTCAAGCGTGTGGTTGGTGCCGTGTTATCGATTGCAGGCGTGCTGCTTGTTCTTAGTCGCGGAGAATGGCATGTGCTCCTGGCCATGCATCTGGTTCCGGGCGATCTCTACATGATCGTGGCAACCATCGCATGGGCTTGTTATAGCTGGATGCTGACTCGTCCCAAAGAACCGGAAAGCATACGCGGCAACTGGTCGGCATTTCTGATGGCGCAGATTGGCTTTGGCGTCATCTGGTCAGCCGTTTTTACTGCCGGTGAATGGGCGATTGGCAGCCATCGAATAGAGTGGAGCTGGGGGCTGGCGGCGGCTCTGCTGTTCGTTGCAATCGGGCCGGCCATCATTGCACTTCGTTGCTGGGGCATGGGCGTGCAGCGCGCCGGGCCGACTGTGGCCGGATTTTTCAGCAATCTGACGCCATTGTTTGCGGCGATATTCTCGGCCGCCTTTTTGGGTGAAACGCCGCATTTGTATCATCTGGCAGCGTTCGGCATGATAGTTGGCGGGATTGTATTCTCTGCGCAGAGGTGATTTCTTCATGCCCGGTCGGTTCTCAATGGTTCATGTATGCGTTAGCGGCTGACCCGTACGCAACGGAAGAATCGCACCCACATCGCTTATGACACACACTATTGCCGCAGCAGCAGGAAGCGATTTGCTGATCAAAAAAAGCAGATTCATCGGTTGTGTTCAACCTGTAGCCAACCGCGCTAGCGCGCAGGCCATTGTTGCCGGCCTGCGTGAGCAGCATCCGGTGGCGGCTCATGTTTGCTGGGCCTTGCTGGCGGGCGGTCAGTCGGCTGCAATGGATGATGGTGAGCCCACCGGAACAGCCGGTCGCCCGATGCTTGAGGTGCTGCGGCATCAAGATTTGGATGGTGTGCTTGCAACCGTTGTGCGCTATTACGGAGGGGTGAAGCTTGGCGCGGGTGGCCTGATGCGCGCCTATACCGACTGCATTGCGCAGGCGTTGAAAAATGCGCAGAAAGTTCCCATCATCAAGACGCGCACCCTGCGGTGCGCGGTTCCGTATGCTCTCGAAGGATTGCTGCGGCGGGAAATCGAAGTCGTTGGAGGAACGTTGAAGGATGTTGCTCATGGCGATGACGTGGAGTTCATCTTCACTCTGGCTGCGTCAACGGCGGATGAACTGGTCGCTCGCCTGAATGAAGATGGACAAGGGCGAATCAGCTGGTTTTCTGAAAACGCATAGAACATTCAGTCATGCTCGCGGCAGGTGGTGGAGGGATTGGATTAGCTGCCTTGAATTTCAGCAGGATGAATTTATTCATTCAAATCATATGGTTCGCCTATCTATCTAAGGATTATTCACAGGATTGCTCACATGATTTGGGGATTTCGTCAGAAAAGTCTCAATTCGAGTTGCCATTATCCGGTTTGACAAAGTGTCGCTGTCAAATCAGGTCTGAACTTCCGCTATTTGTGCGGGTGAGAAGCATTTTTCTGCCAATAAAGGTAGGTTACGGTGAGAATTTCAGCCTGCCATCATGGGCTGCCTTGATTTTTGGCAAGGGAAAATAATGATGGCGGATCAGCGCACTACCTCACCTATCACGAAATTATTCACAGGATTGCACACATAAACTGTGAGTAATCCTGCGAACATGTTCAATGACTGGGCGAGGGACGAGTTGGTGTGCTGGTGGAGTGCTTATACTTGTAATGACAAGGACATCAAGAAAATGAATAGCATCCTTCCGCTGTGGGGACGCTTGCCATGCCTGTCGCAATCTTCCATTGCCCAGATTCCGTGACCAAGCAGAAAACATAGCGGAAAACCACTTGCTCCTCTTTGCCGCCCGCAACATAGGCCAGCGGCAATTCAAGCAAAACGTTAGCGCAGGAGGTATCTTGAGTGATCTGGATATGTCGTACCTCGCCCCACCTTACGTTCGACATAGTGGCGATATCGCGCTGTAGTGCCGCTTGAACCTCATCCTTGCTTTTGCACACTTCATCCAGATTGGTTCCAAATATCAGGATAGGGCTGTTTTGGGCAATAAGCGCCATGCAGCCGTTAACATCGCCTTTGGCGTAAGCGTCAAGAAATGACATAACTGCGTGATGAACTGCTTGGGTATTCTGATTCATCTGACCATCCTTTCGTTAAGGTAACTATTCGTTATGTTGTTTACGACATCAACCACTGGATAGGCCGTTTCGTGCTTATGCTTGCAATGGTAATTTCTTTGTTTTTAACTGGGATCAGAAGTAGAGCTACGCGGCGATGCCCAACCGCTTTATTGGAGCGATGTCGCCCAAGGCCATGTTTTGGTTTTTATGATTGTAAATCCAGATCCACTGGGTAGCGAAACGAATGCAAAATAGCGGCGCGCGCGGCCATGAACATCAAGTTCTTGCGTATCCCGGCATGCTGGGATATAATTCCGCTTCTTGGCTAGGTAGCTCAGTTGGTAGAGCAGCGGACTGAAAATCCGCGTGTCGACAGTTCGATTCTGTCCCTGGCCACCAGAATTTCTAGCAGTTTCAAAGGGTTACAGGTTTTCCTGTGACCCTTTTTTTATTGCCCATTCTCCGCTTGTGCCAAAATTGTGTCACCAAGAAGGTCATCCACAACCTTGGCATGTTGCGAGAACTGTTCAGGAGCCAGATGCGCATAGCGCCTGACCATCTCCGACGATTCCCACGCCCCCATCTCCTGAATCACGTTTAACGGTACACCCTGTTGAGTCAACCAGCTCGCCCAAGTGTGCCGCAAATCGTGCCAGCGGAAATTCTCAATCCCCGCACGCTCCAACGCCTTGTACCAAGCTTTGGTGTTGACCTGTTCTATCGGCTTGCCCTTATAGGTAAACACCCATTTCGGATGCTTGCCGATTTGCTTGGTCAGCACATTGATGGCCGTGGCATTCAACGTGACATGAATCGGTTTTCCCGCTTTGGCTTGGTCTGGGTGTATCCACGCCACCTTGCGCGCAATATCCACCTGTGACCATTCCAGCTTGGTGACATTCGCCTTCCTTAACCCCGTGGCCAGTGAGAACCGCGTCATGTCTGCCAGATGTTCCGGCAATTCATTCAGCAATTTGCTCGCCTGCATCGGTGTCAGGTAACGCACGCGCCGTTTCGGTTCGCGGTACAGCTTAATCATGGGCGGTTTCTCTATCCATTCCCAATCATAGGCCGCTCTGCGTAGTATTGAGCGAATCAAGGCGAGGATACGATTAGCAGTTGCCGGTGTCCGTTCCTTGCGTTTGAGTTCGCCAATGCTGGCAATCACATCCCGTTTCAGCTCATCGAGATATTTGCCGCGAAAGAACTGTTGGAGCCACCGTATCTTGGCCACATCGTCGTGATGTGACTTTTTATGCTGTGTCTCTTCCAGCCATTTCAAGGCCGCTTCATCCCATGTGCGCCTTGGCTTTTCACCCAGTTTTGCAATCCGCCACGATTCAGCCTTTAACTGGTCGTGGAGTTCTTGCGCCCTTGCTTTAACTTCTGTTGCAGCAGAGCGTCTAATGCGCTCGCCGCTGGGTGTGGTGAACATAATCCACCACGTCTTGGATTGTTTGACATGGTTGTATCCGTTTTTCTCGGCAGGCATACGACTTTCGTTTCCTGCAACGGATACAGACTTTATGCATGAGGCTTTGCCAATGCATCTACACAAAATTTGCGTTTTTATGTAGATGACTTTTCCCTAATAAACCTATATGCCATTTGCCGCAGGCTTCTCGCAGCATCCGATTTCTCCAAACCATCCTTCATGTGTGTGTCGTAAATGCCTAGTTCGGTAACAAAGAGTTCATACAGGTCATCATCCGAGAGCTTAAGTGCGCCTTCCTCATGAAGAATCTGCAATACCAACCGCCGTTTTTGGGCATTCATTTCATCTTGTTTGCCCAGCTTGCCACTCATTGCATTCCTGAGGTTTTTCATGAATTTTTCGTCGCTTTGCATTACCGCTTGGCTAATGCGACCCATCACAGCAGAGCAACCAACTACAGTTGGATCGATTCGAACAGCGCAGAAAAGTGCCTTGTCGGCATGTTTTCCGCCAGCAGAAACGAGGGTAATCAGCTCATTGAGATAGCAACCATAAATCAACAAACAACGAAATGTGCGTTGCAAAGAGGTGCCGTGCGCTAGCGCCAGAATAGCGTTATTTTTATCAACTACACCGTCATTTATTTCTCTAGCCATTTCGGCGAGGCATGACTCCTCAACATTCCCGATATAACCCAGCAACTCGGCAGTTGCTTTTATGTGTTCAGATGTACTCCCGAATCCAGAAAGCTCATCTTGCATACAAAACGTACCAGCAACGCGGGTAATATGCTCATGTATCGGCATTTCATAGTAACGGCACCAAAAGGGGCGGATACAGTTGTCTGGAAAAAAGCTAGAAGGATTGGCTTTGATTCCGTTGTTGACCTCTTCAACAAGCTCCTCAAATGCTACAGAATTTGCAAGAAAAAGACGGATGTCGCTAGCAGATAGTTTGTTAAAGCGCATGTTGTTTCATATAAGTCTATGCCCTGACTAAGTGCGCTCTAGACCTGCCATTTTTGATCCTGAGTATTCGCACGGATTCCGCCACTAATTCTCCCCCTAAAGCCGCCAGTGGTTCAGATCTGAAAACCATCACAATTTCGCATTCAAATCCGCCAGATATTTGCATAACAAAACGCCACGACACAGTCTTCAAGATGGGCTTTAAATTTAAGCTGATCACTCAGGTGTGCCTGGAAGACCTATCAATATCAAAAGGATCGCCCAGGCAAGCAAGACAAATGCATAGAACGGCCAAAAGAAGAACCACCAAAGAAGCCTAGAGAGAGGGTCTGCGGAGACAAACTTGAAGTCCAAGGGTGGCTCTATCTTAAGAGTCACTTGTTCGCCTGAAATGCGCTCACCAACTTCCATGACATCAATCTGCAGGTCGGAATTTCCAGCAGGCAGAAGCAATCCTCCAGTTGGAGGCCAAGTGAAGCGCTTCGGATCTCCGTCATCTATGTACGGTACCAGCCTTCGTCTGCATCTGTCGTCATTGCAAGCATCTCCTGGTGTCGCCTCAAAAATGACGCTTTCTTTGGTAGCCATCTTCGTTATCCTGATTTTTACCGGCTCCCCTGGTGACACGTAATAGAGGTATCCTGTTTTCCTCCAATCAAAGTGAGTAGCTTGACTCCCGTGCTCTGGACGCTTGTAAAAGAGACACTCCTTGACTTTTATCGGTTCCCCTGATGCTGGGTAATAGAGGTATCCCGTTTTACACGGATCAACGGAAGTGGCTGAATTATCGTGCTCGGGGCGCTTGTTATCGACAGCTTTTTTAAACTCGAGAATGAGTGGCAGACCACTTTGCTGAAGGCGGAATGCTGAGACCGTTAGCTTTGTGCCTTTGACCAAAGGAAAGCTTACGTTAGTTGGTGTTGTAAAAACCAAGAACGCTGCCATGCCAACGGTAAAGATGCTGGCTAAGATAATCCATGGCTTCCACAGATTTTTCATTCTTGGACTCATGCGCATTAGCTTCATATTTTGTGTTTGATACGCTAATGTATTCGACAAGCAATCGTGTTAGTTCGTCAATAGTTAGAATTTTTGTGCTTTCGCAATCACTGCCCTGAACTACCCCGGCCGCAGTAGACATTCCTGCCTATGATTGGATGATATGAAATGAGAATCGGTGGCGGTTATGCAACGAGAATCAATGTCGGATTTTGGGAGAATATTCAAAAGTCTCTGAACGCTTCGTAATCAGCTGGTCGGATGTCTGACCGCCAACGTTAAAAATTTAAACGCCCCATCTCAACTGAGAGTGATGTGCCAAATTTGTGACACAACACCATTAATTAAAGCTTGTTTCGGTTGTTTACTGTGGTTTTTCAATGCCGGCAAGCATTGTAAGCGATTGATATTAAACAATATTTACAAAATCAATAAGCGGCTGAAAATCCGCGTGTCGACAGTTCGATTCTGTCCCTGGCCACCAGATTCAAACGGCTTACAGCGATGTAAGCCGTTTTTCTTTTTAGCCTTGCGTAGCTAAATCGTAGCCAGCCAATACCTCCTCCAACCGCGAAGCAGCTTGCGCCAGATGGTCAGGAGCAAACTGCGCATATCGCCCCAGTTCTCCCCCCGCCCCTCTTCAAGGCAGCCTGCCATGCTTTCGCATTAGCTGCATTAAGAGAGAACACTCTTGTGGGGTATTACCATTCTGTCGTTCCAGCACTGCGATAGCAGCATCATTCAATGGCACAGAAATGGGGCGACGATTCTTCGATGCCAGCCATGTCCAAGCATGGCTTAGCTCAAGGTTCAATAGCGCACGGTGGTGGTGTAGGTCAGCGTGGTGCGGCTTTCGGCTGGTACCTTGATTTGCCAAGTCGCGGTGTTGCTGGCCGACTTCACATGCGGATGGCTTTCGTCGCTGATTTTCCAGTCACCCGGCATGGGTTCCTGCACGGTGACAGTGACGTCTTCCTTTTTCGCATTCTTCAGCACAATCTGGTAGGCACTTTCGAAGGTGTAGTTGTACTTTTTGTCGCCATCGATCTTGCGGAAGCTGGTTTGTTTTTTGTCGGCGGTGACGTCGAACGCATCGCCCAGTTTCAGCCGGATGGTTTCGTTTTTAGGCGTGTGGTCGATCCGGTCTTCGCCGACGAATTGAGCGTTGCCGCTGCCATCCCGTTTGTAAACGCGAATCACGCCCTTGGGCAGTGGCAGGCCGAGGTTGCCCGACGCCTTGTTTTCAAATTCGACGAATACGCCGAGTTTCATTTTCTGGCCCAGATCGCCGTAGCTGCTGCGGTAGTAATAGTCGCTGCCGCGCAGCAGCAGTTCCTTTTTCACCGGCACATTGGTCGCTGCCAGTAGCGCTACCTGCTTGGTCTGGTTTTCCGCGATGGTGGTTGGCCGTTCAAGCGTGTACAGGTGGTATTCGAGCAGCGATTCTTGTGCGATGGCGGTGCTGGGCGCTGGTGCCGCTTTCATTGTCAGGCGAGGTGCGCCAGCGGTCATCGTTTCGCGCACGCGGTTCACATCGCCAGCGACCAGTTGCAGTTTTGCGTTGCGGTAGGTGGCGCCACTGGTGTTGGTCAGCGTGACCCAGCCGGAAAGATCCAGCCGCGAGTCGTCCGCATTCAGGTTGGCGACGTAATCCGCCTTCCACGCCAGTCCGCCGGTCAGGTAGCTGAGTTCGACGTTCTGCTGCTGCGCGCCGTTATTGTGCAGCGTCATTTCCAGCGTGGGGCGGTCATACAGGTTGGATGGCACGTCGCCATACACGATCCGGCCGGGAAACCCGGTTTCGATCCGGTTGCCGATCTTCAGCACGACGCCGTTGTTGGCCGCCAGCACGCGCGCCTGTTCGCGCGTTTCAGCTCCGGTGTGCGGATTGGTTTTGACCACAGTCACGGTTTTGCCGACATATTTTTCCAGCATTTTTTGCGGCGTCAGCAGGTCGAAATTGAAATTCTGCTCGACCACCGACAGTTTGCCCGGCGCGGATACGCTCCTCAGCAGCGCAGTTTCCGGCCGCATCAGTGCGCTTACGTCGCGAAAAGCCAGATCAAACGTGCCGCCTTTCAGGGCGATTTTGCGCTGATCCTTCACCAGCGCCAGATCGCTGTTGTAGATTGTGACGGCGACCTCCTTTTGGTCGGCGAGCGTGCTGCGCAGGCGTTCGGCATGAATGGTCGGCGTGGACAACAGCAGGGCAGAGAGCAGCAGAAGCGGACAGGTGTGACGCATGGCAGCCTTTCTGAAGATGGTCAAATGAGCAATGCGGCCATCTTACTGTCATTGGACGAGGGCGCCAATAGCTATTAAACTTGCACGTTTTCCATCAAAGACAGACCTCATGGAAGCCGAACAGGACAAACCTTCATCCAGCAATGATGCCCTCTCGAAACTGATCGCGAAGGAAGTCGCGCGCCGCCGCACGTTCGGCATCATCTCGCATCCGGACGCTGGCAAGACCACGCTGACCGAGAAGCTGCTGCTGTTTTCAGGTGCGATTCAGCTCGCCGGCACGGTCAAGGCGCGAAAGAGCGCGCGCCATGCGACTTCTGACTGGATGGACATTGAAAAGCAGCGCGGCATTTCGGTCGCCAGTTCGGTGATGCAGTTCGAGTATCGTGACCATGTGGTCAACTTGCTCGATACGCCAGGCCACCAGGACTTTTCCGAGGATACCTACCGTGTGCTGACGGCGGTCGATTCGGCGCTGATGGTGATCGACGCCGGCAATGGCGTTGAGGAGCAGACGATCAAGCTGCTGAACGTGTGCCGGATGCGCAATACGCCGATCATCACCTTCATGAATAAGCTCGACCGCGAAGCGCGTGACCCGCTGGAACTGCTGGACGAGGTCGAGACGGTGCTGAAGATCCGTTGCGCGCCCATCACCTGGCCGATCGGCATGGGCAAGACTTTCCGCGGCGTGTACCACCTGATCAACGACGAGATCATGCTGTTCGAGGCCGGCAGCGAGCGTGCCGATCAGGCGTTCGAGATCATCAAGGGCATCGCCAATCCGAAACTGGACGAAATGTTCCCGATGGAGATCGAACAGTTGCGGAACGAGGTTGAACTGGTGCATGGCGCATCGAACCCGTTCAACCTGGAAGAATTCCTCGCCGGTGAGCTGACGCCGGTGTTTTTTGGTTCGGCGATTAACAACTTCGGCGTGCGCGAAATTTTGAATGCGCTGCTTGACTGGGCGCAGCCGCCGCGCCCGCGCGATGCGACCGTGCGCATGGTCGGGCCGACCGAGCCGGCGTTTTCCGGCTTCGTGTTCAAGATTCAGGCCAACATGGATCCGGCGCACCGCGACCGAATCGCGTTCCTGCGCGTCTGTTCCGGCCGGTTCGAGCGCGGCATGCGCATCCGCCACCTGCGGCTGGGGCGCGACGTACGCGTGTCCAGCGTGGTGACCTTCATGGCGTCCAGCCGCGAGCAGGTGGAAGAGGCGTACGCGGGCGACATCATCGGCTTGCCGAACCACGGCAACATGCAGATTGGCGACAGCTTTTCCGAAGGCGAACTGCTGCAATTCACCGGCATTCCGTACTTCGCGCCGGATTTCTTCCGCGTGGTGCGCATCCGGAATCCGCTGAAGATCAAGCAGTTGCAAAAAGGCTTGCAGCAGCTGGGCGAAGAGGGCGCGGTGCAGGTGTTCAAGCCGCTGGCCGGCGGCGATCTGATCCTGGGCGCAGTCGGCGTGCTGCAGTTCGAGGTGGTCGCCAGCCGTCTGCTGCACGAATACGGCGTCGATGCCGCGTTCGAAGGCACCAGCATCAGTAGCGCGCGCTGGGTCAGCGGTGACGACAAGCGCATTCTTGGTGATTTCGAAAAGGCGCTATCGCACAATCTGGCGCACGATGCGGCGGGCAATCTGGCGTATCTGGCAACCTCGTCGGTGAACCTGCGGCTGACGCAGGAACGCTGGCCGAAGCTGACTTTCCACGAAACGCGCGAACATGCGGTGAAGGTGGGCGAGGACGGCTGACGGGATGGCGTAAGCGCGGCGGCGCAGCGTGCGTCTTGCGCGCAATGTGCCGCCGAAGGTACGGTGCGGAAAATTCCGGGGGGGTATGGGGTGAAATATACCTGTCTGGCCCGAATTTCTGCGGCAGTTTAAAAATACACCGGGCAGTATATTTCGGGCAAAAGAGCTTCGCGATGGCACTCAAGGCAACGATTTTCAAGGCTAGTCTGCAGGTGGCGGACATCGACCGCAACCACTATCACGAATATCCGCTGACGCTGGCGCGCCATCCGTCCGAAACCGACGAACGGATGATGGTGCGCCTGTTGGCGTTCGCGCTGTTCGCCGATGAGCAACTGGCGTTCGGCAAGGGCTTGAGCAGCGACGACGAGCCGGATTTGTGGCAAAAGGATTTGACTGGCGCAATCGAACTTTGGCTCGAAGCCGGTTTGCCGGATGAAAAACGGTTGCGTCAGGCGTGCGGGCGCGCGCGGCGGGTGGTGGTGGTTTGCTACGGTCAGGCGGCCGATGTCTGGTGGAACCAGCAACGCAGCAAGCTGGAGCGACTAGCCAACCTGACTGTGCTTCGCCTGCCGGTTGAGGAAACCAAGTCGCTGGCCAGACTGGCCGAACGCACAATGCAACTGCAGTGCACGGTGCAGGATGGACAAATGCTGTGGACCGGCGGTGATCAGACGGTGGCGATTGAGCCGCTGAAGTGGAAGCCGGCTGCGGCGTAGCAGACTGGCTACAGCCGGAACGGCCCTTCGCACACCGTCTGTTGCAATTCGCGCCGATCGCTGGGAAATTCGCGTTGCTGTAAGGCTTCCGGCAGCGTGCTGACTGCGCCGGGTTTGCCGATGGCCGCCATTGCTTCGATCTGGAAAGCATCCGGAATTTGCAACTCATCCCTGGCGCGCTGATAGCTGAAGCCTTGCATGCCGTGCACGACGTAGCCGTTGAGCCATCCCTGCAGCGCCAGGTTTTCCCACGCAGCGCCGGTGTCGAACGAATGCGTGATCGATGGCTTGCCATTGAAATCGAACGTCGTTTTCGAGATGAACAGCAACAGCGCGGCGGCATGCTGCGCCCAGACCTGGTTTGACTCTGTCAGCAAGCCGAGGAATAGCGGCCAGTGTGCGCTTTCGCGCCGCGCATACAGAATGCGCCACGGCTGGTTGTTGTTCGACGATGGCGCCCACCGTGCCGCCTCGAACAGTGTCATCAGGTCGGATTCAGCGATGCCTTCGCCTGACATTGCCCTGGGGGACCAGCGGTCGATGAATAATTGACTGACAGGATGGCTTTGCTTTCTGTGCTGGCTTCCGGTTTCCATGGCGTTTCCCTGAAAATGGTTTATTCGATATTGTGCTGGTTTGTGCAACGGCATTCTGCGCGATGTCAAACGCATGCGCACTGGAAGCGCTACCTGCGGAGGCGCGAGGCGGTCAGCGCCATTGGCGAAGCGGCTGGATGTTTTTTCGCCGCGTTTCGAATGAGGGCGCAGAGGCATAAAAAAACCGCCAGCCAGGTCCTGAAAATTGACTGCGGTCAAGAATGTATCGGCGCCGGAACGGCTATGATAGTAATTAGCTTAAGAATATCCGGTGTAAGCATAAGCATTGCGATGATGATTGTCGTGTTTGTCGGTGCAGGGTATTTGAGAAGTTTGCAGGCCAGAATTTTCGCGTGAGCGGGGGGTCTGTCTGTTGGTGAAAAAGTCGATTTTAAGCGTCGCGGATTATTAAGGGGCACGGATTCATGCGAAAGGCAACTTGTTGCAGTAGAAAGCGGCAGCGCAAAGGGGCGTGCATGGCTGATGTCTGCGTCATCGACCAAGCGGTGAGTATAGTTAAGCAGGTAGTAAGACCAATGGGGGAAGTATTTACTTCCCCCTTTGTACAAAAAGGGTACTAAGTACTTAAACTAACCTAACTGATTCACATTGGAGGTAGTTCAATATGGGTAAGTATGCATTATCGGGCGTGCGCGTCCTCGACATGACCCACGTTCAAGCGGGTCCGACCTCGTCGCAGCTCCTGGCATGGATGGGCGCGGACGTCATCAAGTTCGAGCCGCCGGGCACGGGCGACATCACCCGCTCGCAACTGCGTCACATCAAGGATGTGGATAGCTTGTACTTCACGATGCTCAACAGCAACAAACGCTCGATCACGGTCAACATGAAGAGCAAAGCTGGCTGCGAGGCGTTCGAAGCGCTGGTCAAGAACAGCGACGTCATGATGGAAAACTTCGGTCCTGGCGTTCTGGACCGTTTCGGCTACACGCTGGAAAGGTTGCAAGAAATCAACCCGGGCATCATCTACGCAACGCTGAAAGGCTTCGGCGCATCCGGCCCGTACGCAAACTTCAAGGCCTATGAGCCGATCGCTCAGG
>JAGTRJ010000009.1 GCA_018261755.1 Burkholderiaceae bacterium | reverse complement strand
GCATTCGTGGCGCCTGTCGGACCGACTGGGATGTCGGCCAGCGCGGTGTGCGCGGTCGTCGGGTCGTCCACCCGGCCAGTGGTGATGGTCGGCACCGTGGTGGTGGTTTGCGTGATGCCCGTCTGCGTGTTCGTGCTTGTCTGCTGCTGCACCGCCACGCCGTCAACCGTGCCAGCGGAAGGCGGGGTAACCGGAGTGCCGCCTCCACCACTATCGGAAACGTCGATGCCGTTGCCAGCCAGATCAGCCACCACCACTGCCGCATCCGCGCCCGCCGCCCAGTCTTCCGCCGCGGCCAGGTTGTAGGTGGTGCTGTCATTCGAAGCGGTGCCAGTCTTGTTGAGCAGCAGGTTGACCGCCGCCTTGTCGGTCGCCGAGAGCGTCAGCGTGAAATGGGTTGCGTCCGTGATCTCCACGTTGGCGGTATCGGTCAGCGTGTAGGTCGCGCCACCCTGTCCGGTAAAGGCGAATTTGTTGGCCACGATGTCGTTGGCCGCTCCCGCCAGCTTGAGAAAGCCGGTGCCGGTGACTGTCATCACACCGCTGTTCGCGTTATATGCCGCGCTGGTGATCGCTGGCGCGGCCACATTCGATACCGTAATGCCGTTGCCGGCGGTATCGGCGATATTAACGCTGCTATCCGCACCCGTGGCCCAGTCGTCGGCGGCAGCCAGATTGTAGGTAGTGCCGCCGGTCGAGGCAGTGCCATTCTTGTTCAGCAGCAGGGTTTCGACCGCGGCACGGTCGGTGGCACTGAGCGTCACGCTAAACGAGGTGGCAGAAGCAATTTCAACATCGGCTGTGTCGGTCAACGTGTAGGTTGTGCCGCCTTCGCCGGTGAGGGTCAGCTTGCTGACGTCGATGTCGTTGCTCGCGCCTGCCTGCGCCACCAGCTTCGTGCCGGTGACGGCGAGCACATGCGTACTGGCGTCATAGGTGGCGCTGGTCAGCGCTGGCGGCGTTGGCGTGACGGTGATGGTGAAGGTTTGAGCGGCGCTGGTGTCAACACCGCCATTGGCTGTGCCGCCGTCATCATGCAGCGCCACGGTTACCGTCGCGCTGCCACTGGCGCTCGCGTTCGGGGTGTAGGTCAGGTTGCCGCTGGCATTGATCGTTGGCTGCACGTCAAACAGTGCATTGTTGTTATTGCTGACCACGAAATTCACGACCTGGCCCGCCTCGTCCGCCGGCCCGCTGCTGATGCCGGTGGCCCAGTTGGGCACCGTTTGTGCGCTGGCGCTTTCAAGCACGGTCTGGTTCGCGCCTTTGGTGAAGGCCGGCGCATCGTTGACCGCCGTGATGTCCACCGCTACCGCGCCCAGCGCCGCGTCACCGCCGCCATCATTCGCAGTCAACGTCAGCGTGGCGGCATTGGCGCCGTTGACGTTCGTTGCGCCGGTGTACTTGATATTGCTGGCCGTGTTCAGGAAGGTATCGATGTTCGCCGCCGTGCCGGTCAGCGTCAGCGTGCCCGTGCCCGAGCCGGCCACCGTGACGCTACCGCCGCTCGTCGCCGTCAGCGTGCCTGCGCTGGCAACAATCTTGAATGAAACGTTGCCGGCGGTATCGATATCAGCGAAGGTCGCCGCCGAGAGATCGACATTGCCGGCCGTGTCTTCGATGACCGTGATTGACGCCGGCGCCCCGGTCAGCGTCGACGCCTCATTGACGTTGGTGATGGTGACGCTCGGCGTGCCATCGGTCGTATTGCCGGCATTGTCGGTAGCGCGCACGGTGATGCTGTAGCTGGTTGCCATCTCGTAATTCAGCAGACTGCCATTGGCCACCGTGACCACACCAGTGCTCGCGTTGATGGCAAAACGCCCGCCGGCATTATCAGTCAGGCTGTAGGTCACGCCGTCCGCGCCGCCGCCGCTCATCGTGCCGACCACGGTGCCGTTCGCACTGTTTTCCGCCACCGTCAGCGGTGCAACCGCATTCGGCGTGCCGGGGCTATCGTTGTCCACCGTGGCGTTGGTGCTATCCGCGGTCGTGGTGGCGTTGTCGGCATTGTCAGTGGCGGTGACGGAAACATTCCGGTTGGTCGCGTCAATCGAGCCGCCGCCGTCTTCGGTGATGGTGTAGGTCGCGCTCCAGATGCCGGCGGCATTGGTCGCCGCCACATTTGCGCCGCCACCGAACTGCGAGAAATCGACCTTCACCGCAGCAATGTCATTGTTGTTGTCGCCAGCAGCCGTGTTGTTCCATGTGGCTGTTACCGTATCGCCAACCTTGTATGCGCCGCCGGTGCCGCTAGCGCCGGAAATCGAGATTTTTGCATCCGTCACCGTCGGCGCGATACCGTCAATGACGATGGCCTTGTTCGCGCCCAGCGAACCGGCCGCGCCCGTCGCTGCCAGCGTCAGCACCGCATTATCGGCACTGGATGCATCCTTGATGGTGCCACCATTCAGCGCCAGCGAGGTTGCCGCATTCGCGTAATCCAAATCGGCGCTGCTGTCGCCTGCCTGCACCGTGTAATTAAAGATCAGGGTGTTCGAGCCGGTGCCAGAAGCATAGCTGGCCACATGATCGGTCGTGCCGGTTTCTAGCAGCAGCGTGGGCGCGCCAGTGACATTGACCGCCTTGTCGAAAGTGACCGTGATGGCGATGACATCACCGATCTTGTATGTCCCGTTCGCTGCCGCGCTGGTGACATTCGTAACGAGCGGCCCGGGCGGTGCAACGTTGATCGTGAAAGTGGTCGATGCGATGCTGCCGCCCGCACCGTCGCTAACGGTAAAAGCAAAGCTGTCTGCCGCCGCACTCAAGCCATCGTTGGTGTAGGTGATGTTGCCGGCATCAATGTCGGCCTGGGTGAAGGTGTTGCCCGCGCTCAGTGCCACACCGGATTTGTACAACGTGCCATGCGTTGTGGCCGTGCCAACGGTATAGGTCCGTTGCGCGGCGGCATTATCCAGATCGCTCACGCCCAGTTTGGCTGACGTGACGACCGTTCCGGCCGCCCCCTGGATGACGCTCAGGCCGGTATTCGCGGCAATGAGCGGCGTATCGTTGACTGCGGACACGCTGACAGTCTTGGTGACTGTTGCGCTGCTATCAGCGCCATCGTAAGCCGTGAAGCTGATGGTGCGGTTTAACGTACTCGGCGTATCGGAACTGTTGGTGTAAGTGACCGCATGCAACGCGGCCTGCCACTCTGCGACGGTTGCGGTTGCACCAGCCGATGTCAACGTCAGCACGCCTGTGCCGACATTCCAGCTCTCTGAAATGTTGCCCATGCCGGCGGCATTGGTGAACGCCAGCCGGTCCTCTCCGGATTGGAAATTGCCGGTAATGCTGACCGTAGCCGAAGCCAGCGTGGCATTGTCCGCATCGCTCAAAGTCAGACCGCTATCGATCACGACCGGCGTCGAAGTCACATTATTGCCTTCGGTGAACGCGGTCGTGCCGCCGCTGGCGGTGACCACGGGCGCATCGTTGCTGCCGCCAACGGTGATGTTGACCGTTTCGCTATCGGTCAGCGCGCCGCCGCTGCCGGTATTGCCCTGATCGCTGACCGAGATCACGACCGATGCTGCGCCGCTGTAGTTCAAGGTCGGCGTGAACGTCATGCCGTTAAGGTGATTATTGATATTGGCCAACGTACCGGTAAAGGTCATTGTTGCATCCGCCGTACCATCGCCAGTGGTAAACGTCAGGCCACCGGTGCCGTTCAGCGAAACCGTGCCGTTGGTTGCGGTCAGCGTGACTTGTATGTCGTTTAGTACACCCACATCGGCGTCACTGATGCTGATCAGTTTGCCACCCGCTGAACTGAAAGTCAGCGTGCCGTCTTCGGTAATCGATTGTGCGCCGGGGACAGTCGCGGTGGGGGCGTCGTTGACGGCGGAAACGGTGATCGTGCTGCTCTTGTTGAGCACCTGATTTCCCTCATCGGTCAGGGTATACGCCACGGTACGCGCCGACGTTCCCGGCGCATCCGACGTGTTGTCGTACTTGAGTGACTGAATCACTTCCTGCACGGACGTATTGTTGGCGTCGGCATTGAAGCTCACGGTCAGCTTGGTCGTACCAGTAACCACGCCACCGCTGGTACTCAACGTGCCGATCTTAGTGCCGTTGGCAGAAATGTCCGTGCCGCTAACTGTGATTGCCGTCGCATCGCCATCGCTGTCAACGATGCTGATGCGATCCACCGCTTCGCCGTTGGCGGAAATCTGCACGTCGAGCTTGCCGCCGTTCCAGTTGCCTAACCCGCCATTGTCCGCATCGGTCAGTGAAGCATTCGGCGCGATCTGGATGGCGGAGGCATTTTCCGTATAGCTGGGCGCATCGGGAAGGGTCAGTACCGGTTTCGCGCCGGTAGCAACAGGCGTAATGTTGCTGAAGGCAAAATTGTTCGTCGCGAGGTTGTGGGAATCGACATCGATCACGATTTTGCTGACGCCGGTAAAACCTGCGGAGGACAGGTCGACGTTGCTCGTTACAAAGCTTCCTACGCCAACGATATAACTGTAAGTGCCTCCTGCATCTTTGACTAGAGTGATCGGCGCACCCATAGCGGCATCGCTGGCATCGTAAGCGGTGATGACAATATCGGAGCTGCCACAACCAATGTTGTCCCAATTCTGCGAACTGAGCTGAAAACCTGTGAAATCAAAGGTATAACCCGCGCAGGTAATGATCAGGCTGCCATTCCCATCGCCCGCAGTACTCACCGCCGCCAGCCCTTCGCCGGTGCCGCCGCCACCGTTGCTGACGACAGAACCCGTTCCATCCGTATTGTGCTGCCCCAGATTCGCTGCCTCAAACTTGATATCGACGCCCGCGATGTCGTTTGCACTATCATAGTCAGCAGTGGAACTGCCATCGATGATCGACGGATAACTAGTAAAGTTGCCGTTCAACACCGTAAAGCTGACAGTTCCTCCGAGCAAATTGCCGGCATAATTCAGCACGGCCAAGGTGTTCGCCTGAATGGCGCCAGTAGCTACTTCCAGTACCCAGTCGCCATTCTGGCCGGTGACGTTGGTCGATGCCGCCACATCCGCGCCGGTGGCCTGCGACAGTTTGCCGATCAGTTCCAGCCCTGTGCTGCCTTGAGCGACGTCGCAGCCGTACAGCAGCAGATCGCCGCCCGTTTTCAGCGCCGCACCAATCGCGGCCAGTTCTCCCGCGTGTTCGTTCAGGTTGGCGACAGTCAATGTGGCTGCGCCGAGATCGACGCTGCCTGTACTGCCGTGGCTGATCAGGTGAATGGCGTCGTAGCCGGAATGCGTCTGCGCCCATGCCGCCATCTGCGCCAGGCCGTCGCTGTCGCCGTCGAGCATCACGATCTCGATGCCTGAACCGATGCTTTTGGTCAGCGTGGCAAGATCGGCCACTCCGGATTCGATGAACACCACTTCCCGGCTCACGGCCGATGCCAAAGCAGCCGTGCCAACGATGCTGTCCACGGTTTGCAGCAAATCAGGGAGGGAGGAAACTTCCTGGAACGTACTTGTTGTCATGTCGCAACCTCATGTGCGGTTTTGTTAGCGGGAAGACAGTGCATCGATAAAAAAACTGCGGATATGAATACCACCAATGCATCGCTAAAAATGCAAAATAACCCATTTTTCACTGAATTATATTGCCATTTTCATGCATATTGCACAAATGAAACTTGTTTATTTACTTGCAATTCAGTTTCAGATAAATTGCGTTAATGGCCTAAAAAGAGAGCTAATCATTGTTTTTTGTATTCATTCCTGTTTTTATGCCATATCGTTTATTACCTGAAAGTGACAGAAATTTGACATTTCTATTTTTCAATTAATAACACCCACCCTCTCATTGGAGCCCCCATGAAATTCATGCAAAAACCCGCTCGCCACGCCCTCGCCCTCGCCCTCGCCTGTAGCACCATCGCCGCCGCACCGCAAGCTTTCGCCTGCGCCGGCGATGGCACCCAACTTCTGGGCAGCATCTGCATCGTTTCCTATGTACGGGGATGCCCGAGCGGATTTTTTCCAGCCGACGGACGCACCCTGACAATCCAGCAATACAGTGCCCTTTTTTCCCTGATCGGCGCGACCTTTGGTGGCAACGGCAGCACCAATTTCATGCTGCCAAACCTGAACGGCCGCGTGCCGGTCGGCACTGGCCCAGCCACATCCATCTCTGGCGCAGCGCCGACGTCCGCAGTCGCATTGGGCCAACTGCGCGGCGCGGAAGGCGTGACGCTGACGGCAGCGCAATCGGGCGTTCCGGCGCACGTGCACCCTGCCACCTTTACCGCCACCACCGGCAACGTGCAAGCCACCATCCCGGCTCAGACAGGTTCCGGCCTGCAAATGAATGCAGCAGTCACAACGGCAGCGCTTAGTGCCGGCGGCGAAGTCAGCACCCCGGTCAACAATAACGGTTACTGGCTGGCAGGACGCTCCGGCTCAGGCTCGGGGCCATATACCAAAACCCAACCCGGCAGCGGAACGACAGCAACACTGAACGGCATCTCAGCCAGTGTCGACGCCACCAACCTCAGGCCAACCACGCCAGCGCAAACGATCACGATTCAAGCAGTGAACGGCGGCTCGGTCACCGTCAACCCGAATACCGGCGCAAACGCAGCAGCAGCCACGCCTACGCTGCCACCGCAGCTTGGCCTGACCTACTGCATCGCCTGGAGCGGCCTCTACCCGTCGTTTGACTAAGCGCCCAGCGCAAAAGGACGGACGGTTCGTCACAGCGGCGGCCGCCGTCCTTTTTTTGTTGCTCCAAACACGAACAAAGCGCCAGCCACCAGGGTCAACCTTCGCCCAGCAACGTCTGTCATGAGCGCAGCTTGCCGCTGGCTTACCCGAATATTGTTTCAATCGTCAAATTCGAAACAGAATAATATGGGGGGTATATAGCAATAATATGGTGCCGGGCCACATATTTGCTGGCTTTTTTTAAATACTGAGTGGAGTATATTTTTGACCCCAATGACCCAAAATGTCTTCTGAGTCAGTTATTTTGACGGCCAACGGAAATGAAACGCCTCTGATTCGGCCTAAAAACAGGCAAAAATCAGGGGGTATGCGAGCAAATCATTTTGCCGCGCCTGAAGTTCTGCGGCAGTTGAAAAATACACCAGTGGGTATATTCTGGATGACGTCGTGTTCAGGGCGGTGCGCGGAGCAGGTGAGACAAACCCGGGCGAGGCGCGCTCGCCCGGTGTTCGCTTGGGCTTACTGGAACGGATGCCGCAAAACCAGCGTTTCTTCGCGATCCGGGCCGGTAGAAACCATGTCGATCGGCACACCGATCAGTTGCTCCACCCGTCGGATGTAGGCTTGCGCCGTTGCCGGCAGCGCATCGAACGATTTGGCGCCGAGCGTGCTGTCCTTCCAGCCGGGCATTTCTTCGTAGATCGGTTCGCAATGCGCGGCATCCTCGGCCCCGACTGGGAAGATGTCGATTTCCTTGCCGTTGAGCTTGTAGCCCGTGCACAGCTTGATGGTTTCGATGCCGTCGAGCACGTCGAGCTTGGTCAGGCAGATGCCGGACACACCGTTAATTTGCACCGAGCGCTTCAGGAGCGCGGCATCGAACCAGCCGCAGCGGCGCGGACGGCCGGTGACGGTGCCGAATTCCTTCCCGACAGTAGACAGGTGATGGCCAACGCCAGCATCGGTCGGCAGTTCGGACGGGAACGGGCCAGAGCCGACGCGCGTGGTGTAGGCCTTGGTGATGCCAAGGATGTAGTGCAGCATGTTCGGGCCGACGCCGGAACCGGCAGCCGCATTGCCTGCGACGCAGTTGCTGGACGTGACATACGGATAGGTGCCGTGATCGACGTCGAGCATGCTGCCCTGCGCGCCTTCGAACAGCAGGTTGCCGCCGTTGCGGAAGGTTTCGTGCAGCGCGCTCGAAACGTCCGCCACCAGCGGGCGCAGGCGTTCGGCCGACACAAGCGCATCATCCAGCGTTTTCTGGAAGTCGATCGCGGGCTTGTGCAGGAAGTTGACCAGCACATGGTTGTGATAGTCGAGATTTTCGCGCAGCTTCTCGGACAGGCGCACCGGACACATCAGGTCGGCCACGCGGATCGCGCGCCGCGCGACCTTGTCTTCGTAGGTCGGGCCGATGCCCTTGCCGGTGGTGCCGATTTTCGCATCGCCGCGCGCTTCTTCGCGCGCCAGATCGATGGATACGTGATACGGCAGGATGACCGGGCAGGCTTCTGACACTTTCAGTCGCGACATGACTTCGACGCCAAGCGATTCAAGCCGATCGATCTCGCGCAGCAGGTCCGGCACCGACAGCACCACGCCATTGCCGATATAGCAGGCAACACCCGGGCGCATGATGCCCGATGGAATCAGTTGCAGCGCGGTTTTCTGGCCATTGATGACCAGCGTATGCCCGGCATTGTGGCCGCCCTGGAACCGCACCACGCCCTGCGCGTGCTCGGTCAGCCAGTCAACGATTTTCCCCTTGCCCTCGTCACCCCATTGGGTGCCAATCACTACGACATTCTTTGCCATAAGTCTTTCTTGTAAATTAAACCAGTTTTTTCAGCACCCAGCCGCCATTTTCGCCGGCTGCCAATTCACGATCGCAATCGAATTCATCCTGATCGTTGCCCTGCCCCGGCAGGCTTTGTATCACAACTTCACCGTTTTGGCGCAATTCCTTGATTTTTTCGCGCAATTCCGTCGATTTTCCCCACGGCGCGCGAATCGCCTTTTGCGGTTCGCCGCATGGCACCAGCCGCGCCAGTTCGCGCAAATCCATCGAGAACCCCGTTGCCGGACGAGCACGGCCAAATACCTCGCCCACATGGTCGTAACGTCCGCCGCGCGCGAGCGCGTTCGGCAATCCCGGCACATAGGCGGCGAACATCACGCCGCTGTGGTATTGATAGCCGCCGAGGTCGGCCAGATCGACCGTCACATCGACGCCTTGGGCGGCCGACATTGCAGCCAGCGCCTCGAGTTCGTCCAGCGCCCGCACGATGCCCGGCAGCGGCGGCAGCACCTTGCGCGCTTCGGCAATGATCTCCACGCCGCCATACAGGCCGGGCAGCGCCAAGAGCGCGGCGCGCAGCTTGGCATCGAAACCCTTGGTCAGTTCGGACAGGCCGACCACATCCTTGCCTTCCAGCAGGCTAAACAGTTCGCTTTCAACCTTTTTCAGCTTCGGCTCGCTGGCGAGCAAATCGCGAATCACGCCGACATGGCACAGGTTGATGCAGACGCCGGAAATGCCCGCCAGTTGCAGCGATACCAGCGCGAGCTCCTGAATTTCGGCATCGGATTCCAGCCCGCCGTGGCCGTAAATTTCGGCACCGATCTGGAACGGCTCGCGCGTCGCATACAGGCCTGATGGGCGCGCATGCAGCACGCTGCCGGCATAGCACAGGCGCGTGACCGACGGACGGTTGAGCAGGTGCGCATCGATGCGCGCCACCTGCGTCGTCATGTCGGCACGGATGCCCATCGTCCGCCCCGAAAGCTGATCGATCAGGCGGAAGGTGGACAGGTCGGTGTCCTGCCCGGTGCCCGAGAGCAGCGATTCCAGGTATTCGAGCATCGGCGGCATCACCAGCTCATAACCGTACAGACGGAAATTGTCGAGGGTGACACGTCGCAAATCCTCTATCTTGCGCGCCTCGGCGGGCAAGACATCGGCGATGTATTCAGGTAGAAGCCAGTTTTGCATTTGCAGAAAATATTAATTCAATGAAAAACGCCGGCGCCGACAAACTTCAGGCCTGAGTGCATCAGCATGCGCTCAGGCCTTGGTGTCCGCGTCCGGCCAGTCCGGATGACGCAGGATTTACTTGCCCCCTCCGCCCCTCGAACTTTTCATGTACTTGAAAAATTCAGACGATGGATCAACCACCATCACGTCGCTCTTGTTGTTGAAGCTCGCACGGTATGCTTCCAGGCTGCGGTAGAACCTGTAAAACTCCGGGTTCTGCCCGAACACCTGCGCATACAGGCGCGAGGCTTTGGCGTCGCCTTCACCGCGGATTTTTTCCGCATCGCGGAATGCTTCCGCCAGGATGATCGTGCGCTGCTTGTCGGCATCGGCGCGGATTTTCTCCGACTCGGCCGCACCGGTCGAACGCTGCTCGTTCGCGACCCGAGTACGCTCGGCGCGCATCCGCTCGTAAACCGAGGTGTTGATCTGCTCGACGTAATCGACCCGCTTCAGGCGCACGTCAATGATTTCAATGCCGATATGCGCGGTTTCCTCGCCCATTTTCTTGATGATGCCCGCCATCAGCTTCGTACGGTCGCCGGCGATCACTTCACCCACGGTGCGCTTGGTGATTTCATCGTTTAACGCCGCCTTCAAGATTTGCTGCATCCGATCCTGCGCGCGCTGTTCCTCGCCGCTGAAGCTGACGAAAAACTGTTTTGCATCGACCACGCGCCATTTGACGAACGCATCGACCAGAATGTTCATTTTTTCGGCGGTGATGATCCGGTCAGGCTCGTTCGATTCGGTGGTCAGGATGCGCTTGTCCATGAACAGCACGTTCTGCAGTGGCGCTGGCAGCTTGAAATACAACCCCGGCTGCTCGACCACTTCCTTGACCTCGCCCAAAGCAAACACGATCGCGTATTGCCGCTGATCGACGATGAAGAAGGTGGATGCGATCATCGGATAGGCGACCAGCGCCACCAGAATCCAGGCAAAGATTCTTCTCATTATCGGCTCTCCCTGCCACGCGTTTCACGCGCACGCTGCGACGGTGGCACCGAAGCTGGCGCTGCCGCCGAAGCCGCCGGTGCGGCGGCGGGTGCCGCCGACTGTGATTCAGCCGCAGGCGCAGCCGGCGCGGTCGGCTTCGCTGCCTCGCCCTCGTTGGAGGTCTTGGCCATCAGCTTGTCCAGCGGCAGGTACAGCAGCTTGTTGCCGCCTTTCGCGTCAACCATCAGCTTGGTGGTGCGGGTGAAAATGTGCTGCATCGTTTCCAGATACATCCGGTCGCGCGTAACCACCGGCGCCTTCTGGTATTCGGTCAGCACCTGTTTGAAACGCGCCGCATCGCCTTCGGCGTTGGCAATCACTCGCGCACGATATGCTTCCGCTTCCTGAGTCAGGCGCGAAGCGGCGCCGCGCGCTTTCGGAATCACGTCGTTCGCATACGCCTGGCCTTCGTTTTTCTGGCGCTCGCGATCCTGGCCAGCCTTGACAGCATCGTCGAATGCCGCCTGTACCTGCTCCGGCGGCTGGACGCCCTGCATGGTCACGTTCGTGATCTGCACGCCGGAACGATATTGATCGAATACGTTTTGCATCAACTTGTTGACGTCGGCCGCGATCTTGTCACGACCTTCATACAGCACGAAATCCATCTTGCTCTTGCCGACCACTTCGCGGATCGCGGTTTCGGCCACCTGCCGCACCATGTCTTCCTGGTTGCGGTTGTTAAATACCCAGTCGGACGCATTCTTCAACCGGTACTGCACCGCGAACTGGATGTCGATGATGTTTTCGTCATTGGTCAGCATCAGCGCCTCTTTCGGCTGCTTGTCCTTGACCGACGAGCGATAACCGACCTCGACCGTGCGCACCTGCGACACGTTCACGATTTCATGCGACTGGATCGGATACGGCCAGCGCCAACTGATGCCGGGAATCTTGGTTTCGGTATGCTTGCCGAAGGTCATCACCACGCCGACCTGACCTTCCTGCACGATGAAAGTGCCGCTGACCAGCCAGACCGAGCCGACGATCAGGAACAGCAACACGGCCGCCACGCCTATGCCCGCGGTGGATGAATCGCCACCGCCATCGCCGCCTTCACCACCGCCGCGGCCAAACAGCTTGTTCAGGCGCTCCTTGAAACGGCGCCAGAGCTTGTCGAGATCCGGTGGTTTGCTGTCGCGGTAGCTTTTCTGTTCTTCCTCACTGTCGGAGCCACGCCCCCACAGGTCGGAAAACTTGACGCCAAATTTTTTCGTTATAGAAGAAAGGAGCATTTTGGATGTCTGGCCAAAATCATCGGTTGGATATCAGGCTTTCCGGCAGATCACGCACATCGTCTTCCGGAAATTCTGCTTCTGCACTGCCTGCACGCTCCGCGTGACTGGCCGCGAATTCGACCATCGCCTGACGCAACAGACCCAAACCGGAACCTGTCCGGGCGCTGACAAAAACGCGAACGATTTTATCATATTCGTCACGCTCCAGAACCGGTTCAAGGCCAACCGAGTCGATCTTGTTCCAGACGAGCAACTGCGGAATGTTTTCGGCACCGATTTCGCGCAACACATGGTTCACCTGCTCGATCTGTTCCATGCGCGCCGGGCTGGCCGCATCGACCACATGCAGCAGCAAATCGGCGTGGATGGTTTCTTCGAGCGTGGCGCGGAAAGCAGCCACCAGTTGGTGCGGCAACTCGCGCACGAAACCGACCGTATCGGAGATGACGACATTGCCCGCTTCTTCCAGATATACACGACGCGAAGTCGTGTCCAGCGTCGCGAACAACTGGTCGGCAACGTAGGTGCCTGCTTTCGTCAGCGCGTTGAACAGCGTCGATTTGCCGGCATTGGTATAGCCGACCAGCGAGATTGAAAATGCATGACCGCGACCACGCGACTTGCGCCGCGTTTCACGCTGGCGCTGCAGTTTTTCCAGCCGCTGGCGCAGCACCTTGACCCGATCGCCAAGCAACCGGCGGTCGGTTTCAAGTTGCGTTTCACCCGGACCGCGCAAACCGATGCCACCCTTTTCGCGGTCAAGGTGGGTCCAGCCTCGCACCAGTCGCGTCGCCAGATGCTGCAACTGCGCCAGTTCGACCTGCACCTTGCCCTCGTGGCTTTGCGCCCGCTGCGCGAAGATATCCAGAATCAGGCTGGTGCGATCGACGATGTTGACGTTCAGCCGCCGCTCAAGGTTGCGCTGCTGCGCAGGCGAGAGCGCATGGTTGAAGATCACCATGTCGGCGCGATGTTCCGCGATTGCCTGCGCAATCTCGTCCACCTTGCCGGTGCCGGTGAAATACGCCGCATCCGGACTGGCGCGCTTGCCGGTGATGGTGGCCACCGGCTGGGCGCCGGCGGATTCCGTCAGCAGTGACAGCTCGCTCAGACTGGCGGCAAAGTCGCCCTTGCCGAAATCGACCCCGACGAGAACCGCACGCATCAGCAGGCTCCCATCGTCGCGATGGTCGCTGTGCAATCAGTCATCAGGCGCTTGGCTCGGTAGTCGGAAGGGTGATGGCGCGCGCCGGCACGACGGTCGAAATCGCGTGTTTGTATACCATTTGGGTGACGGTGTTGCGCAGCAGCACGACGTATTGGTCGAAGGATTCGATCTGACCTTGCAGCTTGATGCCGTTGACGAGATAGATCGAAACCGGAACATGTTCCTTGCGCAGGATGTTCAGGAACGGGTCTTGCAGGATTTGCCCTTTGTTATTGCTCATGACGGCTCCAGTTGTTGTTATTGATATTGTGTTGTTGATAGGTGGAGACTGCGGACAGTTTTTCAAGTGTCGTAAACGTTCCTGTTAGCGCCACTATGCCGCCCATTCTATACAAATCCGGACGGCGCGTATTGACCAACTACAAATCTTTACACATTCATGTTGACGAAGTTGCAAACGGGTTTTTGCCGGTGCGCAATTCGATTCGCAATGGCGTGCCCGTGAGCGAGAAAGTCTCGCGGAAATGCTTTTCAAGGTAGCGCTTGTACACATCGCTGACCGCTTCGAGCGCATTGCCGTGGATGACGATGATCGGCGGGTTCTGCCCGCCCTGGTGCGCATAGCGCAGTTTCGGCCGCACCGCGCCCTTGCGCGGCGGTTGCTGGTGTTCGACTGCTTCCTGCAGCGCGCGCGTGAGCTTGGGCGTGGTCAGCTTCGCGGTCGCGGCGGCATAGGCGGCGTTGACCGATTTCATCAGCGGCCCGATACCGGAGGTTTTCAGCGCCGAAATGAAATGGAATTTGGCGAACGACAGGAAATGCAGCTTGCGTTCCACCTCGGCCTTGATGAAATCGCGCCGATCGGCCGGCAAGCCATCCCACTTGTTCACACCGACCACCAGCGCGCGGCCGGATTCCAGCACGAAACCGGCGATGTGCGCATCCTGCTCGGCGATGTCCTGCTGCGCATCGAGCAGCAGAATCACGACGTTTGCCTCCGAAATCGATTGCAGCGTCTTGACCACCGAAAACTTTTCGATCGCCTCGAACACCTTGCCGCGGCGCCGGATGCCGGCGGTGTCGATCAGCGTGTACTGGCGGCCGTCGCGCTCGAACGGGATCTCGATCGAATCGCGCGTCGTGCCCGGCATGTCGAACGCAATCACGCGCTCTTCGCCCAAGAGCGCATTCACCAGCGTCGATTTGCCGACGTTCGGCCGGCCGACAATCGCGATCTTGATGCCGCGATCGACCGCTTCCGCCGGCTCTTCCTCCACCGGCGCGGTCTGCGCCAGCGCCAGATCAAGCGCCTCGTCCACCATGTCGTGCACGCCGTCGCCGTGCGCGGACGAGATCACGCGCGGATCGCCCAGGCCCAGCTCGTAAAAATCGGCCGCGACCGCCGAATATTTCATCCCCTCGGTCTTGTTCACCACCAGCATCACCGGACGGCCGGACTTGCGCAGGAATTCGGTGATGGTCTTGTCGTGCGGCGTCATCCCCTGGCGGCCGTCGACGATGAATACCACCACGTCGGCCTCGGCCACCGCCTGCTTGGTCTGCAGCGCCATCTGGTGCATGATACCTTCCTTCGCCACCGGTTCGAAACCGCCGGTGTCGATCACCAGGAACGGCCGCTTGCCGATCCGCCCTTCGCCGTAATGGCGGTCGCGGGTCAGCCCCGGCAAATCGGCCACCAGCGCATCACGCGAGCGCGTCAGCCGGTTGAACAGCGTTGACTTGCCCACATTCGGACGGCCAACCAGAGCGATAACAGGTTTCATCAGTCAAATTCCAGATTCAAGGACCGGACGGCGTACGGCCGCAGGTCAGTGTAACGCCTCTTTTGAAGGCATGTTCCAGCCATTTCAGGCCAAAAATATACTCCATGGTGTATTTTCAAACCACCCCGGAATATCCGGCGCAAAGGCATGTTTTCTGCGCATACCCCACCGGATTCAAGTTTTTATCGCAGCCGGAAAAACAGGCGCCGCAGCGATGCCCGATAGCGGCATGGCTGCGGCGATGTAGCCGGTTCGCAGGTCAATCAGTCGGCGGCGATGGCCGACAGCATTCCTGACTTAGTCTGCACAATCAGCATGTTGCCCGCGCTGACCGGCCCTGCCAGAACCGGGCTGCCATCGGTCGCGATGCGCCCGATGATCGAACCGCTGTCGCGCGACAGGAAATGCACGTAACCTTGTGCATCCGCCACGGCCACGGCGGAACCGAACGAAGCCGGCGCCGACAGACCACGATGCGCGAGTTTGTCGCTGCGCCAGACGCTTTGCCCGTCACGGGTGAACGCCGACACGGCGCCGTTCTCGTCAGCAGCGAATACGAAGCGGTCATCCATCGCCGGGCCAACGTTGCTTGACAACTTTTTCGACCAGTGTGCCGCACCGGTCACCGCATCGAGGCAACCCAGGCGGCCCTGATAGGACGTAGCGCACACTTCGCGCCCATGCACCGCCGGGAAGCCGGACACGTCGGCGATGCGCTCCAGTTCGGTCGAGCCGCGCGGATCGCCGACCGCAATTTCCCACAACATGCCACCATTAGACAGCATTAGCGATACCAGCCTGCCACCCGGCAATGCGACCACCACTGTCGGGCCTACAATCATCAGCCCTGGCGCTGAACGCAACGCCAATGCGGGCGCCGTGCGCTGCACAACCCATTTGCGCTTGCCGGTGGTGACATCATAAGCGGCGATGCGGTTATCCTGGCTGCGCACCACCACCACTCCCTGCCCGACCGCGGGCGCGGACAGAATTTCGCTTGATGCCTGCGCCTTCCACAACAGCTTGCCGTAGCCGTCATAGGCCAGCAACACGCCCTTTTCGCCACCGACCGCAACCACGTTGCCATCGGTGCCGACACCCGCAGTCAGCGGTATTTCAGCCTTAATCTGCCATTCACTGCCGCCGGTAATGGCGGAAAGGCGCGAAATCGTGCCATCCGCCGCCGCCGCAAACACACTGCTTTGCGCCAATGCCGGCGAGAAGATGTGGGCACCGGCATTACCGACCGACGCCGTCCAAACGGTACGCGCAGTCAGCGTCTGCTTGAAATCCTGCAGCGGCGCCGGCACATGGCGCGGCACCGGCTTGCTGGCAAACGGGTTCAGCGATGAACAACCTGCCAACATGGCGAACATTCCAATAGCCACTACCCTGACCGCGATCCGCATATCCGTTCTCCTGTCTGATTAGGCTGCAGGCTTGGCGGCTGGTGCGCCGCCGATGCCATCAAGTTTCAATTGAATCAGTTGCCGCCCCGGATCCTTCGGATCGGCCTTGTCCAGCGCCAGCTGGTAGGCGGCACGCGCATCGTCAATCTTTTCCTGCGCCACCAGAATGTCACCCTTGCGATCGGCGGCCAGCGAAGCGAACGCATCCGGATAATCGCTAGAAACCAGTTTCAGCCCTTCGTCGTAGGCTTTCTCATCCAGCAGGATGCCGGCCAGGCGGATTTTCGCCAGCGCCTTGTATTCGTCATCAATCGCGTTTGCCGCGACCCATTCGAGCTGCTCCTTGGTCGCTTTGATGTCGCCCGCCTCGTAGGCCACGCGCGATGCAATCATCCCGGCCATCTGGGCGTAAGTCGTGCGGCTGAATTTATCCTTCATGTCGGCTGCCGCGCGCTGTACCAGTGCATTGTCCTTGGCTGCAATCGCCTTGTGCATTTCCTCGTACAGTTGTGATGCCTGCGCTGCCTGCCGGCGCTCGTAATATTTCCATGCCGACCAGGCCGAGTAAGCGCCCAGCACGATGATCAGCACCCAGGTCACCAGGTTGCCGTACTGTTTCCACCACGCCTTGAGCGCGTCTATCTGTTCCTGTTCTTCAAGATCGTATGCCATGTCGTAGACCCGATATTAATAATATTTTTTCAATGCTTTTGTATGATTCTCAGCCGCAGCAATCGCAATCGTGTTCGTCACCACCTATCATCTGATCGACCAGATAATCGACCACGCCATCGAAAGCGACGCGCTGCTGGTTGTTTTCCATGCTGTCGGCGCGCAACGCCTTGATCGATGCTTCGCCCGCCGCCACTTCATCTTCGCCCAGGATGATCGCATACCCGGCGCCGCTGCCGTCCGCGCGCTTCATCTGCGACTTGAAGCTACCACCAGCGCCGTCCGCCGCGCAGTGCAGTACGACCGACAGACCAGCATCGCGCAGCCGCTCAGCCAGCACGAACGCCTGCATTTGCGCCGCTTCGCCCTGATGCACCAGATACACATCGCACTGGCTTTGCTGCATCGGCTCACCCGATGCGCGCATCAGTTCGATCAGCCGCTCGACCCCCATCGCAAAACCGCAGGCCGGCGTGAACTTGCCGCCAAACATGCCGACCAGCGGATCGTAACGGCCGCCGCCGCAGACCGTGCCCTGCGCGCCCAATTCGTCGCTGACCCATTCGAACACGGTGCGATTGTAATAATCCATGCCGCGCACCAGCCGCGGATTGACCGTGTACGGAATGCTATTGTGCCGCAAAATCTTTTGCACGCCTTCGAAATGCGCCAGCGATTCGGCATCGAGATAATCGATCAGCTTTGGCGCTGCATTCACCATTTCCTGCATCGCCGGATTCTTGGTATCGAGAATGCGCAGCGGATTGCTGTGCAGCCGACGCTGCGCGTCGCCATCGAGCAGTTCGTGGTGGCGCTCGAAATACGCGATCAGATCGGCACGGTGGCGGTGGCGCTCCTCCGCATTGCCGATCGAGTTCAGCTCCAGCCGGACGCCGGTCAGACCGAGATCATCCCACAACCGCTGACAAAGCATGATCAGCTCGGCATCGATGTCCGGCCCAGCAAAACCGACCGCTTCCGCGCCAACCTGATGGAACTGGCGGTAGCGCCCGCGCTGCGGACGTTCATGGCGGAACATCGGGCCGGTGTACCACAGCCGCTTCGGGCCATCGTAAGTCAGGTTGTGTTCCAGCACCGAACGAACCACGCCGGCGGTGCATTCAGGTCGCAGCGTCAGGTTGTCGCCGTTGAGCGAATCCTCGAACGAATACATTTCCTTTTCGACGATGTCGGTCACCGCACCCAAGCCGCGCGCGAACAGCGCCGTTTCCTCGACGATTGGCGTGCGGATCTGCTGGTAGCCGTAGCTTTTCAGCACCGACTGCACGGTGTTTTCGAAAAGTTCCCACAGCGGCGCATCGGCCGGCAGGATGTCGTTCATCCCCTTGATGCCTGTGATTTTTTTTGCTTTGTCTGACATGAAGTTTCTTGTCGGCCGCGCCTCAAACGGCGGTAGCCTGCTTCCCATAATTCTTTTGCACATACTCCAGCACAATCTGCTGGAATTCCTCGGCGATGCGCGCACCGCGCAACGTCATTTTCTTTTCCCCGTCAATGAACACCGGTGCCGCCGGCGATTCGCCCATTCCCGGCAGGCTGATGCCGATGTTCGCGTGCTTCGATTCTCCCGGGCCATTGACGATGCAACCCATCACCGCCACGCTCATGTTTTCGATGCCGGGATAACGTTCCCGCCATTCTGGCATCTGCGTGCGCAGAAAATCCTGAATGCTGGCCGCCAGTTCCTGGAACACGGTCGAGGTCGTGCGGCCACACCCCGGGCACGACGCCACCATCGGCATGAACTGGCGCAAACCCATCGTCTGCAGTATTTCCTGCGCGACGATCACTTCCTGCGTGCGCGCGCCGCCCGGCTCCGGTGTCAGCGACACGCGAATCGTATCGCCGATGCCTTCCTGCAGCAGCACGCCCATGGCCGCAGTCGAGGCGACAATGCCCTTGCTGCCCATGCCCGCCTCGGTCAACCCGAGATGCAGCGCGTAATCGCAGCGGCGCCCCAGCGCGCGATAGACCGCGATCAAATCCTGCACACCCGACACCTTGCACGACAGCACGATCTTTTCGCCCGGCAGGCCGAGGCTTTCCGCCATCTGCGCGCTTTCGATCGCCGACGTAATCAGCGCTTCATACATCACCGCCTGCGCGTTCCACGGTTCGGTGCGCGCCGCATTTTCATCCATCACACGTGCCAGCAGCGCCTGATCGAGGCTGCCCCAGTTGACGCCAATGCGCACCGGTTTGCCGTATTCGCATGCCACTTCGATCATCTGCGCGAACTGCGCATCGCGCTTCGCACCCTGGCCAACATTACCCGGATTGATGCGGTACTTCGACAGCGCGCGCGCGCAATCAGGAAAATTCTTCAACAGCGTGTGGCCGTTGTAATGGAAATCACCGACCAGCGGCACGTCGATACTAAGGCGATCGAGCTGCTCGCGGATCGTCGGCACTGCCTCAGCAGCTTCCAGCGTGTTCACCGTGATCCGCACCAGTTCCGAACCGGCACGCGCCAGTTCCGCTACCTGCGTCACTGTTGCCGTCACGTTCGCGGTGTCGGTATTGGTCATCGACTGCACCACCACCGGCGCACCGCCGCCAATGATCACTCGTCGTGCACCATATTCAACCGGCACACCGCGCCGCATCATGCGTGGCTGGGGTCCGGATGCCACCGGATGTTTGCTGGACGACATAAACCGTACTTTTTACTTCACGCTCAACTTGACCACCCGGCTGCCTTCTTCAGGCCGGATTTCCAGCGGTGCGCCACGCAATGTCGCACCGACGCCCGGAGCATTGCCTAGCGTCAGCAGCAGCGGCTCTGCCACTTCAATGGTTTCCGACGCTCCCGCATGCAACATGCCTGATCTGACCACGGTGCCATTCACGCGACGAATTTCGTACCATGACTGCTCGCGCGCCTTCAGTACCAGCGCCCCTGCCGGGCCGACTGGCGTTTCAGCGGCAGCGGCTGGCGCATCCGCGGCCTTGCCATCCGGCGACGGAGCAACATTTTCCTCTGTGGCCGGCAATACCTGCTCCGGTTTAAGCGGCGGCAATTCCTTTTGCACCAGCTTGCCAGCCTCGCTGCCTGCGACGCTGGCAGACTCGGCACTCTTCGCGTCTGCTGCCGCTGGCGCCGAAACCTGCGCCCCTTCCTTCGGCGACGCCTTCATGTCAGACAGGTTGGGCAACCAGCCCATATACTTCACCCCCACCAGCGCGGCTATCAGCACCAGCACCGCAGCCACCGCTATCAGCCATTGTCTGGACAGCGCTTGCGAACGGCCCAGTGTTGGCAATCGCGTTTCCGTGTAAGAGGTCGACATGCCGCGCAGCGAAGGTGCGAGATTCTGAAAATCAGGCGCCTTTTTTTCTTCTTGCAGCAGCGCCACCAGCGGAACCGGATCGAGATTGATGGCTTTCGCATACGCACGGACAAAACCGCGCACGATCGCCATGCCCGGCAAGGCAGCGTAATTATCGGATTCAAGGGCAACGATCTGCCGCTGCGTCAATTTCAGCCGAACCGCCATCTGCTCGACCGTCAAGCCCAGTTGCTGCCGGCGTGCCGCCAGTTCCGCTCCCGGCAAGCGCGGAGATGGCGCCGCTTCTGGTGGCGTCACCGATTCCGGTTCCGGCTGCGCCTGCTGCACATTCAAATCTGAATCACTCATCAAATGCTCCACGTTGATACGCTGCATATTCGGGCGAACCAGGATGGCGGCTGCGCAATTGCATCGCGTGGGATCGCTCTGCCTCGCTGTTGCCGCGCTTGTGTTCAATCTTGATGGCCAACCACAACACGTCCGCTGCCCAGATTTCTGACTGAATCACCCGGCCAATATAAAAATGCGCCCGTTCGTAATCCTGTCGGTCGTAAAATATTTTCGCCAGATTGGCATTCGTTACCGGATTCGACGGATCGAACTGGAATGCCCGGGCGAAATACCGTTCGGCCGCCTTTCTGTCTTTCTGTTTCAGACTGCAAAGCCCCGCATTGTTCAATGCTTTCGATGGCGACTGATAGCTTCGACTGGAGAATGCCGCCTCAAAATATTGCATTGCCTTGCTCTCCTGGTCATTCTGGCACAGGAACCAGCCGTAATTGTTCGACAAATCCGGATTTTTTGGCGCCAGTCCGAGCGCACGAGTGAAGTTTTCTTCAGCCAGGCGTGTCTCACCCAGCTCCATGTAAATCAGCGCGCGCATGCCGTAGGCTTCTGCGTAATCGGAATAGATCGCCAGCGCCTGCTTGATTTCATCCAGCGCCACTTTCGGCTGGCGCTGCTCGTAATAGCCAACAGCCAGTTGCAAACGGATGGCTGCCCGTTTTTGCGCATCTGTCTGGTCGGAAGCCGTCTGCAATTCGCCTCCGTCGCTGGCTGGCATGGAGGCACAACCCGCCGTGATAACAAGCAACACCACTGCCATTACGCAACCAAACCTGCGCAACATGTCGTTCATGCCACTTCCTCCACAATGCGGATGCGTTTCTTGTCAGTCGGAGTGCAAATTTCGCGTGAGCTTTGCAGCCTTTCACGTAGACGCGTGCGGTCCTGCACCTCGCCGGCCAACTGGCCGCAAGCTGCGTCGATATCGTCGCCGCGGGTCTTGCGTACGGTGGTAATGAATCCCGCATCCAGCAGAATCTTGCCGAATGCCTGCACGCGCTCATGCCTAGATCGCTTCAGGCCCGACTCCGGATATGGATTGAATGGAATCAGGTTGAATTTGCACGATACCGGATTGGCCCTGTCCGTTACCAGCGCAATCAGTTCACGCGCGTGCTTGTCGGTATCGTTCACGCCGTCGAGCATGCAGTACTCGAACATGATCGCATCGCGCGGCGCATATTTCAGGTAACGCTTGCAGGCGGCCATCAACTCCTTCAGGCCATGCTTGCGATTCAGCGGCACCAGTTCGTTGCGCAGCGCATCGTTCGGTGCATGCAGCGACACCGCCAGCGATACCGGGCAATCCTGCGCCAACCGGTCAATCATCGGCACCACGCCGCTAGTCGAAACGGTCACGCGCCGGCGCGACAATCCATAGGCATTGTCGTCCAGCATCAGCTTCAGCGCCCGCACGACCGCATCGTAATTCAGTAGTGGCTCGCCCATGCCCATCAGTACCACGTTGCTGATCTGGCGTTCGCCTTTCGGCCCTGGCTCAATGCCTTTCGTCTTGCGCAACGCAAATTCGGCCATTCTGAGCTGACCGATGATTTCGGCTGTGGTCAGATTGCGGCTGAAGCCCTGCTTGCCGGTCGAACAGAAACGGCAATTGACCGCGCAGCCCGCCTGGGTCGAAATGCACAGCGTGCCACGGTCGTCCTCGGGAATAAAAACGGTTTCGACCGCATTGCCCTGCCCGACATCAAGCAGCCATTTGCGGGTACCGTCATGCGACGTGCTGTCGCTGATGACAGCCGGTTCTACAATCACCGCGCGACCAGAGAGTTTCTCGCGCAGCGATTTCGCCAGATTGGTCATCGCGTCGAAATCGCTGACGCCGAACACATGCATCCAGCGTTGCAGTTGGGTGGCGCGAAACGGCTTTTCACCCAGCTCGCCGCAGTAGGCGACGAGCTGCTGGGGATCGAAATCCAACAGGTTGGTGAGTGCCGTCATCGCTGTCTTGCCATTAACGCGAATAGACGTTCAGCGTCGGGAAGAAATAGGCAATTTCGACCGCTGCCGTTTCCGGCGCATCGGAACCGTGTACTGCGTTGGCGTCGATCGAATCGGCGAAATCAGCGCGGATCGTGCCCTTGTCAGCTTTCTTCGGGTCGGTCGCGCCCATCAGTTCGCGGTTTTTCGCGATCGCGCCTTCGCCTTCCAGCGCTTGCACCATCACCGGGCCGGAGATCATGAAATCGACCAAATCCTTGAAGAATGGACGCTCCTTGTGCACGGCATAAAAGCCTTCCGCTTCGGCTCGGGACAGTTGCGCCATGCGCGCAGCGACGATTTTCAGGCCAGCGCCTTCAAAGCGTGCATAGATTTGACCGATAACGTTTTTAGCGACTGCGTCCGGTTTGATGATCGACAGCGTGCGTTCGATTGCCATTTTGCAAAAACTCCAATAAAAATAAAGATTTATGTCAATTTCATGACGGTGTAAGCAACTTTATATTCTATCACGAAAGCGCGCTTCCCTAACCCAGTGTAGTATCGAGCACCATCATCAGCGCAAAACCGATCATCAGCCCGACCGTCGCAGGCGTCTGATGGCCGTTGCGATGCGTTTCCGGAATGACTTCGTGCGACACCACGAAAATCATCGCACCTGCCGACAGGCCCAGGCCAATCGGATAAGCGGCGGCAAAACCGCTCGACAAACCGACCCCAAGCAATGCTCCAACCGGTTCGAGCAAGCCGGTCGCCGCTGCCAGCAATACCGCCCTCAACGGAGAGAAACCGGCACTGCGCAATGCAATCGCCACCGCCAGTCCCTCGGGCAAATCCTGCAAGGCGATCGCCAGCATCAGCGGCAGGCCAACTTTCATGTCACCCTGCGAGAAACCGACGCCAATCGCCATGCCTTCGGGCAAATTGTGCAGCGCAATCGCGAACACGAACAGCCACACCTTGCCATAACGCTCGTGTCCGGCACCGAAGGCGCCAGCACTTTCATGTTGATGCGGCGTAAATTCTTCCAACCCGATCATCAGCAGTACGCCCAGCGCCATCCCCAGCACAACCAGGCCGGCGCCTCCCAGTTTGCTTCCCATGATGGGCGTGCCCGCCGCGATGCCGGGCAAAATCAGCGAAAACGCACTGGCCGACAGCATCATGCCGGCCGCCATGCCGAGCATCGCATCTTCTATCCGTTGCGGAATATGGCGCAAAATCAAACCGGGTACTGCGCCAAGCGCGGTAGCAGCAAAACCCACTGTGCCGCCCATCAGCGCCAGCAGCATGATGGTGCGCGCTTCGTCGGACAAGGCCTGCATCAGGCTTTGCGCCAGCAAGACAGCGATGGCCAGCAACGACACGACCAGCGCAAGGGCTGCCAGCGGCCGCGCACGCGCATGCTGGCGCAATGCGTGCAACCAGCCTTCCCGGCGCTGTGAGGTGATGTGTTTCATGCTGACCGCCGTTTATTTTCCTCTGAGCGGACGGGAATTGGCGTGGCCTATCGTGCGCAGCGCACGTCCTGTGGCCACATCCCAGAACATGATGGTGCTGTCGCCGCTGCCCGACACCAGCTTTTTGCCATCCGGTGAGAAAGCCACCGAAGTCACGGTCCAGGCATGTCCCTTGAGCACCCGCAACTCCAGGCCGTTATCGACCTGCCACAGGCGGATGGCCTTGTCGCGGCCGGCTGATGCGATGGTCTTGCCGTCGGGCGAGAACGCTATCGCTTCAACCCAACTGTTGTGACCCAGCATTGTGCGCAATTCGCGCGCATCGGCGATATCCCAAGTGCGTACCGAGTTGTCTGAGCCGCTGGAGGCGGCAATTTTGCCATTGGGCGAAAACGCGACCGACATCACGACCCCGTTATGCCCGGTCAGCGTTTGCAGTAGGCCGCCGCTGGCCACTTCCCACACCTTGACGCTACCGTCGGAACTGCCGGACAACAGCCACTTGCCATCGGCGGAAAACGCGACCGAGTTCACGCTGCGCGTGTGGCCGGCGAGCTGGCGCAACATGCGCCCACTGGCAGCGTCCCACAGCTTGATGGTGTTGTCCTGCCATCCGCCAGCGGACGCCAGCACCTTGCCATCTGGTGAAATGGCCACCGATTTGATTTCGCCCGCATGTCCGCCCAGCACAAGCTGTTCACGTCCGTTGCCGGTGCGCCAAAGCCTGAGCGCGCGGTCATCGCCACCGGAAACCAGTCTTTGCGAGTTGGCAGAAAATGCCAGCGATTTCACCGCGCCGGCATGTCCGCGCAACGTCCGCCGTAATTCCCCGCGGGCAGGATTCCACAATCGAATGAGTCGATCCTCGCCGGCCGATGCCACCATCTTGCCATTGGCGGAATAGGCAACCGCAAACACCATGCCGGAATGCGCCGGCGTCGCAGTCGCGACGGAGGTCGCCGCACTTGCGGCAGATGACAGAAGACAGGACAGCAAAACCGCCATGCCTGCCCGCACGAACCTTTTCATCACCATTTTCCTGCTCCGATACTGTTCAACCCCGGCCGCAACGGCAAAAATATACTATACGGAGTATTTCTGCAGCGCCAAGAAATATCCGGACGAACCGGCATATTTTCTGCCATACTCCCCTGTTCCATATGTTTTTTCATGCTGCATCAGCCATTGCACAAGCGTTCTCTCAGCCTTGCGGCAAAATCGTCCGTCATCATCGGTTCGGACGTACCGGCACGCAATAGGTGACGAATGCGGTGATAGGCATCCAGCGTTGCGAATTCTCCCGGCGAGTGCAACAAAGTCAGCGCCGCATTGAGATCGCTGCCAGACAGTTCGCCATCAACCAAAGCCGAAATCTTTTCCCGCATGTGTCGCCTGTTTTCGTTCGATCCGCAGTTGACTCAAGGCGCGGCCACCATCACCACTTTGGGCGATGCCGGCAACTCGTGGGCATTGCATTGCACAGCATGGCTGCCGCCTGACGGAACTTTGCACGCATGAAACAGATATGGGATTATTGGCTTTTCACCGGTGTTTATCAATACCGGAATCAAGCAAAGGTCGAAGTTTTTCCGCCACCGCCTCGCGCGCCCTGAAAATCCGGCTGCGCACGGTGCCTACCGGACATGCCATTGCCATGGCGATTTCGTCATAGCTCAAGCCGTCGAATTCGCGCAACGACAGCGCCAAGCGCAAGTCCGTCGGCAATTCTTCCATCGCCAGGTTGATCGTTTCGGCGATCTGCCGCGCCAGCAGCGCCGCTTCAGGCGTATCCCCGTCACCGGAACCGGCATGCTCGCTGCCCGCCTCAGGCTGTTCAGCGCCGCCAGCCTCCTTTAATACCGGAATCCGTCGCCCCTGGTTTTCCAGGAAATTGCGCGCGGTATTGATCCCGATCCGGTACAACCAGGTGTAAAAAGCCGAATCACCTCGGAACTGCGGCAACGCCTTGTAAGCCTTGATGAAGGTTTCCTGGACAACGTCCTCTGCCTCACTGGGATCTCCCACCAGCCTCAGCGCCAGCCGGAACAACCGGCGCTGATATTTGGACACCAGCAGATCGAAAGCAATCTTCTCGCCGCGCTGCACGCGCTGCACCAGTTGCTGGTCGATTTCGCGTTCATTGGTCACGATAGCTGCCCCTGTCATCCACTGCCAGACACCAGTCTTGGCTTTTATTGCTGCGCGTCGTCCTGTCGCCCGCCGCGTGCCACGATCCAGCGGCAGGCTACCGACAGCGCGCGGAACTCGTCCGCTGAAACGCTGTCCGGCAAAACACGCAGCACAAACTTTTTCCCCTGCCTGGATTCCAGACACAAAAACATCATGCCGGGCCAGATGGTCGATGCTTCCGTCAATCTGACGCTTTCCCACTCGCCAGCTACTTCCTGCTGCCTGAGGTTATATTGCCTGAGCCGTATTTGTCCGATACCGGAAATATCAATTGAAAACGCAATTCTTTGCCGCAGGATCTGAAGTATCGCAATGAATGCACAAACAAAGCATGTTGCTGCCAGCGCCCATCTGGCGGCAAACGGATAATGGCCCCAGATACCGGCACCGATGGTCACGCCTGCCAGCGCAACGCACAGGCACATCACCAGTTGCAATCGCAGCAGCAGGCGAGATGGTTTGACGATGGCAGAAATGGCTATCGACGACATGAGGCACCGGCAAAAGAAAAGCCCCTCATTCGCGTGAATGAGGGGCTTCGTTCAAACTGCCTGACTGGCCAGATTATATTTTCGCGAACACCAGCGTTCCGTTCGTGCCGCCGAAACCGAACGAGTTCTTCAGTGCCACATTCAGCTTTGCATCGCGCGCGGTATTGGCACAGTAGTCCAGATCGCACTGCGGGTCCTGATTGAAGATGTTGATCGTCGGCGGGATGATCTGATGATGCAACGCCAGCGCGGTGATGACCGATTCCAGACCGCCAGCACCACCCAGCAGATGGCCAACCATCGATTTCGACGAACTCATCACGATGTTCTTCGCATGATCACCCAGCGTACGCTTAACCGCCACCGTTTCGGCCATGTCACCCAGCGGAGTCGAGGTGCCGTGCGCATTGACGTAATTGACCTCGGTCGGGTTAATGCCCGCATCCTTGAGCGCATTCGCCATGCAGCGACCGGCGCCGCTGCCGTCTTCAAGCGGCGCAGTCATGTGATGCGCATCCGCGCTCATGCCAAAACCGATCACTTCGGCGTAAATTTTCGCGCCGCGCGCCTTCGCGTGTTCGTATTCTTCCAGCACCATCACGCCCGCACCTTCGCCCAGCACGAAACCATCGCGATCCTTGTCCCACGGACGCGAAGCCGTAGTCGGATCGTCGTTGCGCGACGACAGAGCGCGCGCCGAGGCGAAACCGCCCAAGCCGAGTTGCGACACACAGGCTTCCGAACCGCCAGCCACCATCACGTCGGCATCACCGTATTCGATTATCCGCGCCGACAGGCCGATGCTGTGCAAACCGGTCGAGCAGGCAGTAACCACCGACAGGTTTGGACCTTTCAGGCCAAACTTGATCGACAGGTTGCCAGAAATCATGTTGATGATCGACGACGGCACGAAGAACGGGCTGATGCGACGCGGGCCGCGGTTCAGGAATTCCGAATGCTGCTGTTCGATCGTCGGCAAACCGCCGATGCCGGAACTGATGTTCACACCAATGCGTTCGGCGTTCTGCTCGGTCACTTCCAGTCCACTGTCCTGGATCGCCTGAATGCCTGCCGCCATGCCGTAATGGATGAAGGTATCCATCGTGCGCGCTTCTTTGGTGGTGATGTAATCCTCGATTTTGAAATCCTTCACTTCAGCCGCAAAAGTGGTGCTGAACGGGGAGGCATCGAATTTGGTGATAGTGCCGACCCCGGATTTCCCGGCGGTAACGGCGCCCCACATATCGGCGACAGTGTTGCCGACGGGGGAAATACACCCCAGACCGGTAATGACGACACGGCGTTGACGTTGACGGCTCAAGCTGTTCTCCTGTTTATTGATTCCTAGCAATAAAACGTGCCATGCCAAATACCGCCCTTTCCATCAGGCAAGGGCAGATAGACATGTGGATGCGGCCTTTACGCCGCACCGGCAAACCTGGTACGGGAATTACGACTTGACGTTTGCCGTTGCGTAATCAATGGCTTGTTTCACGGTCGTGATTTTCTCGGCTTGCTCGTCCGGAATTTCGATTTCGAATTCGTCTTCGAGTGCCATTACGAGTTCCACGGTGTCGAGCGAATCCGCGCCAAGATCATCAACGAAAGACGATTCAGTCTTGATGTCGGCTTCTGCGACACCCAGTTGTTCTGCGACGATTTTTTTAACGCGTTGTTCGATATCGGACATGTTTAGCTCCAGTTGTTTTCAAAAAGTGCGCGCATTCTATCAGGTTTGCGCGCGGAAATAATCTTTCGGATGGGTGCCCCACCGACGAAGTGGAATTATATTCAAAAAAACGCTTAATTCATAAACATCCCGCCATTGACATGCAATGTCGTGCCAGTGATGTAATTTGCCTGCGGTGATGCCAAAAACGCCGTTGCTGCTGCCACATCATCCGGCGTGCCAAAGCGCGCCAGCGGAATTTGCTGCAGCATCGCTGCCACTTGCTGCTCATTCAGCGATTTGGTCATGTCGGTATCGATGAACCCCGGCGCGATGCAGTTAACCGTAATGCCGCGGCTGCCGACCTCGCGCGCCAGCGCGCGGCTCATGCCTTCGACGCCGGCTTTCGACGCGGCATAATTCATCTGTCCCGGATTGCCGAGCGAACCGACGACCGACGTGATGTTGATGATGCGGCCAGTACGCGCCTTCATCATGCCGCGCAGCACCGCGCGCGACAGACGGCCAACCGCATTCAGGTTGACGTTGATGACGCTGTCCCACTCGTCGTCCTTCATCCGCATCGCCAGATTGTCCTGCGTTATGCCGGCATTGTTGACCAGAATCGAAACGCCGCCCAAATCCTTGGCAATCTGCTCGACCGCCGCATTGCAGGCGTCGGCATCGGCCACATCCAGCACCATGCCCTTGCCAGCGCCCGGGCGGATTTTTTCCAGTTCTGCCGTCACTGCAGCCGCACCGGATTCGGACGTGCTGGTACCGATCACGGTTGCACCACGACGCGCCAGTTCGAGCGCAATCGCATGACCAATACCGCGCGAAGCGCCGGTGACCAGCGCTACCTGATTCAGCAAATCCTGCGTATTGCTAGTGCTCATTTCAACGCCTCCAGTACTTTGTCCAGCGACGCCTGATCGAAGATCGCTTCGCCGGTAACGGTGTCGTTAATACGCTTGGACAAGCCGGCCAGCACGCGGCCCGGGCCGCATTCGACCGTCTGCGTAATGCCCATACCAGCCATCTTGTTGACGGTTTCGACCCAGCGCACCGGGCTGGCAGCCTGACGCACCAGCGCATCCTTGATCGCGGCCGGATCGTCAATAATAGCAACATCGACGTTGTTGATCAGCGGAATTTTCGGCGCGGAGAAGTTCAGGTTCGCCATGTAATCACGCAAGCGATCGGAAGCCGGCTTCAGCAGCGACGAATGGAACGGCGCCGATACCGACAACGGCAGCGCGCGCTTCGCGCCTTTCGCCTTCGCGATCTCGCAGGCACGCGCAATCGCCGCCTTGTGGCCTGCGATCACCAGTTGCGACGGCGCATTGAAGTTCGCCGGCTCGACCACTTCGCCCTGCGCCGCTTCGGCACAGGCTGCAATCACGTCCGCATCGGACAAACCTAGAATCGCCGCCATGCCGCCTTCGCCCACAGGCACTGCTTCCTGCATTGCCTGCGCACGGAAGCGCACCAGCTTGACAGCATCCTTAAACTCGATCACACCTGCCGCCACCAGCGCGGAAAATTCGCCCAAGCTGTGGCCTGCCACGACAGCAGGCGCCTTGCCGCCTGCTGCCAGCCAGGCGCGATAAAACGCAACCGACGACGACAGCATCACCGGCTGGGTGTTGGTCGTCAAATCCAGGCTTTCCTTCGGCCCTTCGGCAATCATCTGCCACAAATCCAGACCCAATGCGTCGGACGCTTCGGCAATCGTGTCACGCACGACCTTGTTGTCGGCGAAACCGTTCAGCATCCCGACTGCTTGCGAACCCTGGCCGGGGAAAACAAAGGCGAACTGTGTCATGCGGATAGTCTCTTTATGGTTAAAAATTTCTTACATGCGCGCCAGCACAGCGCCCCAAGTCAGGCCGCCGCCGATGGCTGCCATCAGGATGTTTTGTCCGGACTTGATGCGGCCGTCGCGCATCGCGGTATCGAGTGCAATCGGAATGGTCGCGGCCGAGGTGTTGCCAGTCCAGTCAACCGTGATCACCACCCGCTCCGCCGGAATTTTCAGCCGCTTGGCCGCGCTTTGCATGATGCGCACATTGGCCTGATGCGGAATCAGCCAGTCGATATCGGTCGGCTGTACGCCAGCCATTTCCATCACTTCGTGCCCGACCTGATCGAGCACCGTCACTGCCTGCTTGAATACCGCCTGCCCATCCATGTACATGAAGCCGCTGCCTTCCATCACGCCGCAGCTCAGGCGTGCATCCATGTGCAGGATCTCGTTCTGATGACCATCGGCATGCATTTTCGTTGCCAGAATGCCCGGCTCGTTCGACGCGGACACCAGCACCGCGCCCGAGCCATCACCGAACAAGACGCAAGTCGTGCGGTCATTGAAATCGACCACACGCGAATAAATCTCGGCACCAATCACCAGTATGTTCTTGTGCACGCCGGCGCGGATGAACGCATCCGCCATCGACATCGCATAGACGAAACCGCTGCACACAGCCTGCACATCGACCGCGGCGCAATGGCTGGTGATGCCCAGCTTGGCCTGCACGCGACATGCAGTGCTGGGGAAACCGCCGTAATGATCAGGCGTGGTCGTTGCCAGCAAAATCAGATCGACCTCGTTCGCTGCCACGCCTGCCATTTCCAGCGCCCTTTTCGCCGCCTCGACGCCAAGATCGCTCGCCAGCACCCCATCGTCGGCATAGTGACGCGAAGCAATACCACTACGGGTGACAATCCATTCGTCCGAGGTTTCAACCCCTTTCGCCGCCAGTTGCGCCACCAGTTCTTCGTTGCTTACGCGCCGTGGAGGAAGGTAACTGCCCGTGCCGGTGATTTTGCTGTAAATAGTCATGCTGTCTTCTGCTCGATTGAGTCTGCCGCTGCGCCAGGAACATCGTTTTCCAGTTGCGGCAGCAACTCGGCCATCGTATTGGAAATGCGTTGCAACACGTCACGCTTGACCGCGTCGTACGCACGCTGGATTGCACATTCATACGCAAACGCATCAGCACTGCCATGGCTCTTGAACACCAGCCCGCGCAGACCAAGCAAACTCGCGCCATTGAAACGCGACGGATTCATGCGTTTGGAAATTGCCTTGAGGGCGCGGCGCGCGATCAGCGCGCCAAGCATATTGAAGAAACTGCTCTTGAATTCGGAAGTCAGGACCACGCGGAAGAACCGCCCCAGCCCCTCAACTGCCTTCAGCGTGACATTGCCGACGAAGCCATCGCAAACGATGATGTCGGTCGTGCCTTCGAAAATGTCGTTGCCTTCGACGTTGCCGTAATAGTTCAGCACCCCTCTGGCGTGATCTTCATGCAGCAGTTCGGATGCCCGCTTGACCACGTCGTTGCCCTTGATCTGCTCGGTGCCGACATTCAGCAAGCCGACCGTCGGCTTGCTCTTGCCCTCGACCGACGACACCAGCGCCGATGCCATGCGCGCAAACTGGCGCAGATGATCCGGCTCGCAATCGACGTTCGCGCCCAGATCGAGCATGTAGGTCGGCCCGTTTTTCTGGTTCGGCAGGATGGTGCAGATAGCCGGACGATCGACGCCCGGCAGGGTTTTCAGCAGATAGCGGGAGATAGCCATCAACGCACCGGTGTTGCCGGCGGAAACGCAGGCCTGCGTCTGCCCGTCGCGCACCAGGCTGATTGCCACGCGCATCGACGAGTCGCGTTTGCGCCGCAGCGCAACCTCGACCGAATCGTCCATGGCGACGATTTCCGTCGCGTTCCGGATCGACAGGCGAGGGTGATTCACCGCATTCAGCTTTTGCAGCTCCGCGCGAATAATCCCCTCGTTGCCGACCAGCACCAGCTCGACATCCGGCTGGCTGTTCACGAAAGCAAAAGCAGCCGGGATGGTCACCGGTGTGCCATGATCCCCGCCCATGCAATCGATAGAAATTCTGATTGTCATCGTTTTGATTCAGTGCCTGCCCCGGCCGAAAATTCCACGCCGGAATGTGCGCGAGTCAAAATAACGCCTGGCTCGAAGCGAATAAAAAATGGCGCCCGGTCATGCAACACAACGCGCCACTCAAAAAGATGCAGACTACCGAAGCCCGATCAATCGTCGTTCTTGGTCTTGAGCACTTTCTTGCCGCGATAGAAACCGTTCGGGCTGATGTGATGACGCATATGCGTTTCGCCGCTGGTCGGCTCAACCGACAGCTGCGGCGCGACCAGAAAGTCGTGCGAACGATGCATGCCGCGCTTGGACGGGGACTTCTTGTTTTGTTGGACGGCCATGATTACTCCTGATTACAAAAACATAATTCGTGATTCTAACATATCCGCCCGACAGATTTCTGCCGCAACGGAACTTCCTGTTGCCGGATTACCGCTTGATTGCCTTGAGCGCAGCAAATGGCGACGGCTTGCTTTCGCCAGCCTCATCCAGCGCCGTTTTGCCAGGACAAATCTCATGCCTGGGCGACAACGGCAATGCCAGCAACGCATCGTCTTCAATCAGCTGCAGAATATCCTGGGCCTTGCTGCCGACGATGACATCAACTTCTTCTTCATCAGCCAGCCGCCCCTCGATTTCATCCGCCTCAGCCTCATCCTTCGCCAGAATCAGCAACGATTCCGAACGGATCTCAAAGGCAAATGGCGCCAGACAGCGCTGGCATGTCAACTGAACCGAAGCGGAAACCGACAGGGTCAGTTGCGAATGGTTAAACATTCCGATTCCACCCTGCAGCACCCAATCCAGCACGCCGGTTGAACCCGGACATTCCTTGGACAGGCGCGCCAGATCGGCGATCGCAATCCGGCCTTCCCGGCGTTCGCCCAACCGACAAAATTCGAAGGTATCGACAACAAAAGCGCTCATCGGGCGAAGCCAGCCGGTAAAACCTGCGATAATAACAGGATAATCCCCATTTGGTCAAAGCCTTAGCCCATTTTTTCGACAACATGCATCAATCCCGCCCCCTTCCGCGCCTGATTCTCGGTTCCAGTTCCGTTTATCGCAAGGAATTGCTGTCCCGCCTTGGCATCCAGTTTGACGTCGCCGTGCCCGATATCGACGAAACGCCGCTGCCGGGCGAAGCGCCGGAAGCGACCGCATTGCGGCTGGCACAGGCAAAAGCGGCAGCGATTGCGGCCAAATTTCCCGGCGCGCTGGTAATCGGCTCCGATCAGGTGGCCACGCTCGATGGCGAACAGATCGGCAAACCCGGCAACCACGACAATGCGCTGAAACAGTTGCAGAAAATGCGCGGCCGGCGCGTGATCTTCCACACCGCGCTGTGCCTGTTCGACGGCCGCAAGACCGGCGCGGACGCAGTGCAACTGGAAAATGTGCAAACCTTCGTCACCTTCCGCGACCTGCCGGACGACGAACTCGACGCCTACCTAAAACTCGAACAGCCGTATGACTGCGCCGGCAGCGCGCGAAACGAGGCGCTCGGCATCGCCATTCTGGAACAAATCGAAAGCAGCGACCCGACCGCGCTCACCGGCCTGCCGCTGATTGCGCTCACCACCATGCTGCGCCACGCCGGAATGCCATTCTTCCGCCAGAATTTGGCAAAATAACGGGGGTATACAATCAAACCATTGCGCCGCGCCACATATTCTGCGGCGGTTTGAAATTACTCCACCCAGTATATTTTCACCTCAAAAACCATGTCCGGTACCCTTTTTCTCGTTCCCAACACCCTCGGCCATGCACAGGAAGGCGCGCAGCCGCTGGCGCAACTGATTCCGGAACACGTGCAGGCAACCACCGCACAGCTCGGCTACTTCGTCGCCGAAAACGCCAAGACCACGCGCGCGTTCCTAAAACTGGTCTCTGCCGCGCACCCGCTGGCAAAACCGATGCAGGAAATCCGCATCGCCGAACTGAACGTCAACACCAAGGTCGATGCCTTGCCGGCGCTGCTGCAACCGATTCTCGATGGCGCGGACGGCGGCCTGATCTCGGAAGCCGGCGTGCCGGCGGTGGCCGACCCAGGCGCGAATCTGGTGCGGCTGGCGCACAAGCTCGGCATCCCGGTCAAGCCGCTGGTCGGCCCGTCGTCGCTCTTGCTGGCGGTGATGGCCAGCGGCCTGCACGGCCAGAGCTTCGCCTTCAACGGCTACCTGCCGACCGACGCCGCCGAGCGCACGAAGCGCATCCGCGCGCTGGAAGATCGCTCGAAGAAGGATCACCAGACGCAGTTGTTCATCGAAACGCCATACCGCAATGGCGCGCTGCTGGAAGCGCTCGCCGCCGCCTGCAGGCCGGACACGCTGCTCTGCGTCGCAACCGACCTGACCGCGCCGGACGAATCGGTGAAAACGCAAACCGCGGCGCAGTGGAAAAGCCAGATGGCTGGCGGCAAAACGCCGGATTTTCACAAGAAGCCGACTGTGTTTCTGTTGCTAGCAGCCTGAGGCCGCCGCACAAGACATGCGTCCACGCACCCGGAAAATCGTACAAGCAGTGCTGTATGAAGCACTCGCCATGGTACTCGTTTCACCCGTGCTCGGATGGGTGTTCGACCAATCGCTGCACACCTCCGGCGCGCTGGCCATCGTCATCTCGCTGATCGCTGTCGGCTGGAATTACGTCTTCAACACCCTGTTTGAGCGCTGGGAACGGCGGCAACCGGAAACGGTGCGCTCGGCCAGGCGCAGGCTGGCACACGCAGCCGGATTCGAGGGCGGACTGGCGCTGATGACCATACCGCTGCTTGCCTGGTGGCTCAAGCTGTCGCTGTGGCACGCGCTGCTGGCCGATGCCGCTCTGCTGGTATTTTTCTTTTTTTATGCGATTGCCTTCCACTGGGCGTTTGACCGGATCTTCGGCTTGCCCGAATCGGTTGCACGCCCGCGCTAGCCGCTGTCTGCCAGACACCACGACATTCTTGCCGCCACCATGCGGCCGTGCTAGATTGACCGCCGGTTCTTCACTGCAGCAAGCACGACAAGCAACATGGCTCTTATTCTTTCCGTTCTCGCGCTGTGCGCCGTGGCGGCCATCTGGTTCTTCTGGCGGCGCGGTTCGCGTCAACGCCTGCTCCCCTGCCCCGCCTCAATCAGCTGGCTAGTCGAAATGGAAAATCCGCTCGCGCGCGTGACCCGCTCTGCCGCCATCCTGCGCCATCTCGACCCCGGCACCAGCGACTGCATCGCCGACATCGGCTGCGGCCCGGGGCGCGTGACGATTCCGCTGGCCCGCGCGCTGTCTGCCGGCGGCGAAGTCATAGCGCTCGACGTGCAGGCGGAAATGCTGACCAAAATCGCTGCCAAGGCGGAGCAGAACGGGCTGACCAACATCCGCCTGTTGCTGTGCGATGCGCGCGAGCCGAACCTGCCCGACGGTTCGCTCGATGCTGCGGTGATGGTGATGGCGCTAGGTGAAATCCCGGACGCAAAGCGCGTGTTCCCGGTCATTCATGCGGCGCTAAGAGAAGATGGCAAGCTGCTGGTGTGCGAAAGCGTGTTCGACCCGCACTACGTCAGCCATAAAAAGGTGGTCGAGATGGCGGCTGCCGCCGGCTTTGTCGAAAGCAGCCATCAGGGCAACCGTTTCGCCTATTCCGTCGTGCTGCAAAAGCCTTCCAGACTGAGCGGCAACCTGCGCCGCCAGCACGCCGCCCGGCCGGAAAAACTGCTGTCTGAACCGCAACACGCCTGTGGCAGCCAAAAATAACTGACCAGAATGGTGGTTTTGGTCAGCAAGGCCAAAAAATATACTCCCGCCAGTATTTTTAAAAAGCCAGCAAAACTGTGGCTCGGAAGCTTATTTCAGGCACATACCCCTGACAAAACGGGCTTTTTCGCTGGCAGCTGGCTTAATCGTCGTCGGCATTCCGGCCTTTGCCCTTGCCCGGAGCCGGGTTCTCGCCGGTTTCGAGCGTGAAGCCAGCGTCGGCATCCTGCCCGAGCGCCGACACGAGGAAAGGCATTACTTCGTTCAACGTCGCCGCCAGCGTCCACGGCGGGTTCAGCACGAACATGCCGCTGGCGCGCAGGCCGAAGCCATCCGGCGTCGGACCGGTGACCGATAGCGTCACGTCGAGCCAGCTCGCCGCCGGCAGGCGCTTCAGACGGTTCTGCAACTGCTTCGATTCGTTGCGCTGCAGCACCGGGTACCAGATGGCATAGGTGCCGGTGGGGAAGCGCTTCAACGCATCGTCCAGCGTATCGAGCACGCTACGGTAATCGGTTTTGACTTCGTACGGCGGGTCGATCAGCACCAGCGCCCGCCTGGACGGCGGCGGCAGCAGTGCCTTGAGTGCGGCAAAACCATCGCCCCGCTCGATCATCACGCGCGTGCCGCGCCCACGCGGCCTGCCCTGCTGCTTTTCCAGTTCGCGGAAGTTGTCGCACAGGATTTTGTTGTCGGTCGGGTGCAGCTCGAACAGCCGCAGCCGATCCTGATCGCGCAGCAGCGCGTTCGCTATCCACGGCGAACCGGGATAATGGCGCAGCTTGCGATCGGCATTCATTTCGCGCACGAATTGCAAGTATTCGGCCAGCGGCTCTGGCAAATCCTTGCGCTGCCACAGTTGCGCAATGCCGGTGTCAGCCTCGCGGCTCTTGGCGGCGTAACCCTGATCGAGCGCATACAAACCGGCGCCGGCGTGGGTATCGACATAGTGGAACGGTGTGTCCTTTTGCTGCAAATGCCGGATCAATTGCATCAGCACGAAGTGCTTGAGCACGTCGGCGTGGTTGCCGGCATGGAAGGCGTGGCGGTAGCTCAGCATGATGGACCTGTCTGTTCGGGAATGGAACCGGACATTGTAGCCGTATCGAACAGTTCAAGGAACAGGCGTGCCGGCGCGGACAACCGCCGGTTCCGGTGCCAGATCACCGCCACCGACGATTCAAGGTGGCAATCGGCAATCTCGCACACGTCGAAATCGTCCGCCGAACGCAAGCTCAGGGTCGAGCGCGGCATGATCGCCACGCCCAACTGGCGCTCGACCAGCGACAGCAAGGCCAGCACGTTGTCGCTTTCGCAGAATACGTCCGGCACGATACCGGCGGCAGCGAATGCATCCAGCACCATATCGTGCGCGCGAATGCCGGCCTGCCGGTTCATCAGCAGCAAAGGCTGGCCGGCCAGTTCGCCCAGAGTGACGCGAACGCGCCGTTTGCGTCCGCGCTGGCGCGGAAAAATCGCCACCCACGGCTCGGTCAGCAGTGGAATCATGTCATACGCCCCTTCGCGCACCGGCAGGCGCACGATGCCGAATTCGATCACGTTCGCATCCAGCAGTTCCAGAATGCGGAAAGTATTGCCTTCGCGCCACTGAAACCGGACTTCAGGGTAGCGCGCATGAAACATCTGGATGCGCTCCGGCATGTACAGGTTGCCTATCGCCGGCGGACTGCCAAGCGCCAGCACGCCGCGCATCGCGCCATCGTGCTCGCGCATTTCCTTCGCCGCCGCATCGACCAGCCCGACAATCTGTTCCGCGCGCTGGTACAGCGCATGGCCGGCCTGCGTCGGCTGCAGGTGACGCGTGCTGCGCTCGATCAGTTGCACCCCCAGTTCCTGCTCCAGCAATTTGAGCTGCAAACTGAGCGGCGGCTGAGCGATATGCAGCCGTTGCGCGGCGCGGCTGATCTGTCCTTCTTCGACGATGGCCATGAAATAGCGGAGCTGGCGGATATCCATGATCGGTACGGTTGGCAAAAACAAATCATATGATAAACATATAAATCACCAATACAAAAAGTATTTTTCTTATAAGTGATCCGCGATTACACTAAATACAGGCAAGCAACCACAACGGAGGTTCGACATGAAATTCTGCATCTTCGGAGCCGGCGCAATCGGCGGCTATCTGGCAGTGGAACTGGCGCTTTCGGGACAGGACGTGTGCGTGGTCGCGCGCGGCGAGCACCTTGATGCGATCAAGAAAAATGGCCTGAAGCTGCTGATCGGCGGCCAGGAAAAGGTGGCGCGCATTCCGGCCAGCGACAACCCGGCCGATTTCGGCCATCAGGATTACGTGCTGTGCGCATTGAAGGCGCACCAGTCGCATGAAAGCGCGGCCGCGTTCAAGCCGCTGCTCGGCCCAGACACGGCGATGGTAACCGCGATGAACGGTATCCCGTGGTGGTACTTCTATCAGGAAGGCGGCAAATTCGACGGGCGCAAACTGGAATCGGTCGATCCCGGCGGGCTGCAATGGGATTTGATCGGCCCCGAGCGCGCGATCGGCTGCGTGGTCGATCCTGCGTGCGAAGTGATCGCCCCCGGCGTGATCGAGCACCACGAATTCAACCGCTTCATCATCGGCGAACCGGATGGCTCGCGCTCGGAACGAGTGGTGAAGCTGGCCGAAGCACTGACGGCGGCGAATTTCGATGCGCCGATCCGCGACGCCATCCGCTGGAACGTGTGGCTCAAACTGTGGGGCAATGTCTGCTTCAACCCGATCAGCGCGCTGACGCACGCGACGCTCGACCGCATCACCTCCGAGCCGGGCCTGCGCGCACTGTGCATGCAGATGATGCATGAGGCGAAAGCAGTGACCGAGGCGCTGAACGTGCACATCGGCGACGAGATGATCGAGCGGCGGCTGAACGTGGCCGGCAAAGCGGTCGGACACAAGATGTCGATGCTGCAGGATCTGGAGCGGCACCGCTCGATGGAAATCGATGCGCTGGTAACGGCGGTGCAGGAACTCGGCCGGCTCACCGGCGTGCCGACGCCGACGATCGACATTCTGCTGACGCTGGTGCAGGAGGAAGGGCGGCAGGCCGGGCTGTATCACGGCTAATGCAAACCATGCGTGAACCGGGCATGCATTTTCCCGCATGCCCAACTGACGCAGCTGATGGATGATTTGGTCATGGAAAGCGTTTCTCTGTGGTGGCTGGCGTACCCGCTGCTTGGTGCCGTTGTCAGCGTGATCGCCGGCATGTTCGGCGTCGGCGGCGGCCTGGTGCTGGTGCCAATCCTGTACATGCTGTTTACGGCGCAACATTTCCCGCACGAACACATCATGCACATGGCCCTTGGCACCACGATGATGAGCATGATCGTCACGGTGGCGGTGTCGATGAACGTGCACCGCAAACTGGGCAACGTCGACTGGACGATAGCCAGGGTGATGGCGGTCGGACTGGCACTGGGCAGCATCGCCGGCTCGACCATTGCCAGCCATCTGCCGACCAGACCGCTGACGCTGATTTTCAGCGGCATCGTCATGCTGGCCGCCGTGAACATGATCAGCAATTTCAAACCGGCGCCGACACGGCAACTGCCGCGCACGCACTGGCAGCTGATCGTTTCATTTTTCTTCGGGATTGTCGCCGCGCTGACCGCTGCCACCGGCGGCTTCATCGTCACGCCGTATCTCGCCTGGCACAATGTGCCGATGAAGCGCGCCATCGGCACCACCTCGGCCATTGGCGTTCCGGTGGCCATCGGCGGCGCATTGAGCTATTTCATTTCTGGCTGGTCCACACCGAATCTGCCGCCGCTGACCTATGGCTTTGTCCATCTGCCGGCGCTGATCGGAATTGTCTGCTGCTCGTCGCTCGGCGCATCATGGGGCGCCAGACTGATCAGCCGTTGGGATGGTGACAAGGCCAAACGAGTTTTTGGCGGCTACCTGCTGATCATCGCGCTCAAGATGCTGCATTCGGTACTGGCGGCCTGAGCCTGCCCGCCAGCAAAAGCCGGCCCTGTTGCGCCGCTTGCGGCCAGCCGCCACACGGTTCAGGTAAATAGTTCGATCTCGCCCGACACCGGTTTGCTCGACAGCCGGTTGGCGTAATCCTGCTCGCGGTTCGCGATGGTGTTGTTGTGCAGCTGCTTGAGCTTTTTCACCAGCACTTTGCCGGTGCGCGGGAAATAATATACCTTGCGCGGATAAATATCTTCCAGATCTTCGGCCACAATGCGGATGCCTTCCGTTTTCAGATAATCCTTCACGAACTGCGCATTGCGTTCGCCCACGTTAATGGCGATGAATCCCTGCAGCACATGGCCGCCGCCAAACACCTTCGCTTCCAGGTTTTCACGCTTCGCGCCGGCTTTCAGCAATTCGTTGATCAGGATTTCCATCGCATAGGTGCCGTAGCGCATCGAGGCCGACATCAAACCGCCCTCGCTTCCATCGCTGGGCAACATGAAATGGTTCATGCCGCCGATGCCGGTCACCCGGTCACGAATGCAAGCCGACACGCACGAACCGAGCACGGTGACGATCACCATGTTCTTCGGCGTGTAATAGAACTCGCCCGGCAATATCTTGGCCGCATCCAGATCGAAGCCGCGGTCGTAGTAGATATTGGTGGCAAGATGTTTGTCTGGCAGGCTGCTCATGCGTTCAATCCCGTTTGGTTGAATTCACGTTGGCAGCCCCCGGATTGGCGAGCTGGTACACCGTCTTGCCACGCAGCTTGAACGCGTTCGACGCATACTGGAAGTTCTCCGAGTGTCCTGCAAACAGCAGTCCATCCGGTTTCATCAGGGTAACAAACTTCGACAGAATCTTGCCCTGTGTCGGCTTGTCGAAATAGATCATCACGTTGCGGCAGAAAATCGCGTCGAAACCGCCGCGGATCGGCCAGTTGTCCGACAGCAGGTTGAGCTGGCGGAAGGTAATCATGTCGCGCAACTCCTGTCGCGCGCGCACCATGCCGGCATTGCTGCCCTTGCCTTTCATGAAAAATTTCCGCACCCGCTCGGGCGACATTTTGCCCAGCTTGTCATCCGAATAGATTCCCGCCTGCGCGGTCGCCAGCACATTGGTGTCGATGTCGGTCGCGATGATTTTTGCTGGCGGCGTCAGCGTGCCAAACGCTTCACACAGCGTGATCGCGATCGAATACGGCTCCTCGCCGGTCGAACTGGCCGAACACCAGATTTCCACCGGCCCTTTCCGCCCCTTCATGTGCTCGGCCAGAATCGGGAAATGGTGCTCTTCGCGGAAAAATGAGGTCAGGTTCGTGGTCAGCGCATTGACGAACGATTCCCACTCGCCCCCCAGCTTGCCGCCCTCAAGCGCGTCGAGATAGGTTTCAAACGAAGTCATGCCCAATGCGCGCAAGCGGCGCGCAATGCGGCTATACACCATTTCGTGTTTGCTGTTGGCCAGGGATATGCCCGCCTGCTTGTAAATGAGCGAGCGAACCCGTTCGAAATCACGCGCGTTGAAATCGAATTCCTTGTTCTTCATTTCCTTGACATCAGCCACCATCCCACCTCACTGCAAAGTCATATCCTGCTGGCCGCCCAGCCCATACTGCGCGCCTGTAGGCGCCCGTGCCGTGCAACGGTAACACGCTTTTTAATTCATTGCATCGGAGCAAGAATATAACCTGCTCCAGCGGAAACCGCTTAACATTCATCAAAATACGTGAACAAGACGCCACAGCAGCCGCACGCACGATTCGCGCCACGCCTGCAGGGTAGCGTGTTTCGCCTGGTCAACGAATCAGGAAGAAGCGCCATTTTCCCCTTCATTTCCATTCTTCGCCCTCGCATTGCCCATACGCCCGACGGGCAGAATCGTTTGAATCTTCGCCTGCAGATGGGGTATTCTTTGCCGAATCAAACCAATCGCGAAAGGCTCCCCAGACATGATGCCGGCAGAATGGCTCCCCGTGGTCATGCAAGGTTCGTTCGATGAAATCTACGTCGCGGATGGCGCCAGCCTGCGCTTGCTGCATGTGAACGAAGCCGCCTGCGCCAACCTGCAATATCCGGCGGCCGAACTCGCCGGCATGGCGTTGACGGATATCGCGCAAGACATTTTGCCGCACACGCTGGAAACGCTGCTGCCGATGTCGGCCGCAGCCAGCGCCGGGCCGCATCAGTTCGAAACGGCGCTGTACCGTCAGGATGGCAGCAGCTATCCGGCGGAAATCCGTCTGTTCCGTTGTCGCACTGATGCAACGCCGGTCTGGATTGTGATTGCAAGGGACATCAGCGAACGGCAGCAACGCAACGACGAAGCGCTTCCGGACAAATCCCGCTTTGGCGCGATCGTGTCGAATACGCCCGGCCTCGTCTACCAGTCTGTGCTGCAACCCAATGGCATGCTGTCGTTCAACTACCTGAGCGATGGCTGCCACGCATTGCTCGGCATCGCGGCCGAACAGCTGCTCTCGCGGCCGGAACAATTTTTCGAGCTGGTCTTGCCGGAAGATCGGTCGTCCTACCTCGAATCGATGGATGCGTCGGCGCATGATCTGCACGAATGGAACTGGGAAGGCCGCATCTGGATCGACGAATGGAAGGACATCAAATGGGTCAACCTGCGCGCCACCCCGCGGCAGTTGCCCGATGGCAGCGTGCAGTGGGACGGGCTGATGACCAACATCACGCAGGGCAAGCTGGAAGAAATCGAAATCAAGCGTTCGCGCACCCATCTGGCCGAACTGTCCGCGCACATCGAACATGTGAAGGAACAGGAACGCACCCGCATCGCGCGCGAGGTGCACGACGACATCGGCGGCAACCTGACCGCGATCAAGATGGCGCTGGCGCTGCTGGCCAGCCGCCTGCCGCGCAACAGCAAGGTACTGGCGGAAAAGGCGGCCTATGTCGATTTGCTGGTGGACCGCACGATCGAATCGGCGCACCGCATTGCCAGCGACCTGCGCCCCAGCATTCTCGATTTCGGCATCGTGGCCGCGATCGAGTGGCAAGCGGAAGAATTCGAAAAGCAGATCGGCATTCCGTGCGAATTCACCACCAATGCGAAGGAAATCGAGCTGCATTCCGACCAGGCGACCGCGATTTTCCGCATTTTCCAGGAAGCGCTGACCAACATCGCCAAGCACGCGGGCGCCAGTCAGGTCACGGTGCAGCTTGCCCGAACCCGAGGCAACCTCAACCTGAAAATCATCGACGACGGCAAGGGCATGGCGGCAGCCGAACGGCTGAAACCGCAATCGTTCGGCATCCGCGGCATGATCGAGCGCGCCAACAGCCTAGGCGGCAGGCTGTCGATCGGCCAGACAGATGGCGGCGGATGCACGATTTCGCTCCGTATTCCGCTGCCATCAAATCAGGCGGGTGCATGAACATGCCACCGGGATTGCCTTAAAATAGTTCCATGACCGATACCACCACCTCCACCATCCGCGTTTTGATCGCCGATGACCACGCCATCGTGCGCGAAGGACTGAAGCAGATTCTGGCCGACACGAGCGACATCGTGGTCGCCGGCGAAGCGAAGAACGGTCTGGAAGCGATCCGGCTGGCGCGCAGCAGCGAGGCGCAGGTGATGCTGCTCGACATTTCGATGCCGGACAAGAACGGCATCGAAGTGCTGAAGCAAATCAAGAAGGAAATGCCGCAACTGGCGGTGCTGATGCTGTCGATGCACCGCGAGGAACTGTATGCGATCCGCTCGCTCAAGGCAGGCGCGGCCGGCTACCTGAACAAGCAGAGCGCGCCGAACGAACTGGTGAATGCGATCCGCATGGTGTCGGAAGGGATGAAATATGTCAGCCCGTCGCTGGCACAAGCGCTGGCAAGGCAGGTCGGCGAGGATATCGAAACCCCGCGGCATGAAATTCTGTCCGACCGCGAATACCAGACGCTGACGATGATCGCATCCGGCAAATCGGTCGGCGACATTGCTGCCGAACTGTCGCTATCGGTCAAGACGGTGAGCGAATACCGCGCACGCCTGCTGGCAAAGATGCAGCTAAAAAACAGCGCCGAGCTGACGCACTATGCGATCAAGCACCAACTGGTCGAATGAGGCCGCGGCAAACACCGAAAAAAAACCGCAGATCAATGGCTTATTCAGCCATCACCGCCACTTCTGATAACATATTCTGGCATTAGGCAACACGCTTTCCGGCCACGCAGCACTTCATCATGAAAAAACCCTCGCCTCCGCAAGAACAGAACCCGGTACTGATTGCAAAGGAAGTATTCCGCCTGTTTGGGCAGCGCCGCACGTCGCCCACGCCGGAAGCCTACCGCGAACTGTACTATGAAGTGGCCGGCATGCCCGATCCGATGCTGGCAGAAAAACAAAAGGAAAGCGCCGCGCCGGAAATCGATCCGGAAGCACTGACCGTGCTCAACAGTTTCGCGCGCAAGCTCACCACCGCCAAGGGCGACGTGGCCGACCTCGGTTACCGCATCCATCGCGCCGCGAAAACGAACGACTGGGAAGACTACGGCAAGGCGCTGTCGCTGCTGTTCGACAAATATCTTAAATCGCCCTCGGGCGGCGTACCGTCCGGCATTTCACTCGCGCCCGTGCTGGCCGAAAGCGAACAACTGGCCAGCCTGCGCGAACTGCTGGTGCGCACGCTGAGCTTTGCCGTCGCCTCGCTGCTACAGGACGCGCCCGATCTGGCGGCCGATGCCGAAACAATTGGCAACCAGCTCAAGGCCGCGCAGACTGACGATGATTTCGTCTCCGCCGCTTCCCGCTTGAAACAGTTGTGCTACCGCATTGAAATGAAGTCGGGCAACATCGCAGAACAGCAGGAAATCCTGTTGCGTCTGTTCAACCTGCTGCTGGATAACATCGGCGAACTGCTGGAAGACGATAGTTGGCTGCGCGGACAAATTACAGTCATCCAGAACCTCGTATCCGGACCACTGAATTACCGCACGCTCGAAGATGCCGAAATCAGCCTGAAGGAAGTCATCTTCAAGCAGGGACAACTCAAGCACAGCCTGACCGAAGCGCGCAACACGCTCAAGAACATGATGATGACCTTCATCGACCGGCTGGGCGAAATTGCGGTCAACACGGGCAATTACCACGCGAAGATGGAAACCTATTCGGTCCGCATCAGCAAGGCGGCCAACATCGGCGAGCTAAACGACGTGCTGGACGAAGTGATGCGCGAAACCAAGCAAATCCAGACCGAAGCGCGCAATTCGCGCGATCAGATGCTGACGGCGCGTAAGGAAGCGGAAGAAGCAGAAGGCCGGATTCACGATCTGGAAAAACGGCTGGAACAGATGAGCGAACTGGTGCGCGAAGACCAGCTCACCGGCAGCCTGAACCGCCGTGGAATGGAAGACGCGTTCGAGCGCGAGGCGGCTCGCTCCGACCGCCGCAATCTGTCATTATGCGTCGCGCTGCTGGATCTCGACAATTTCAAATCGCTCAACGACACCTACGGCCACTTCGCCGGCGATCAAGCGCTGATCCATCTGGTGCGCGTGGTCAAGGAAACCTTGCGCCCGACCGATGTCATCGCCCGTTTCGGCGGCGAGGAATTCCTGATCCTGCTGCCAGAAACGAAGATCGAAGATGCGGTCAACACGCTGGTGCGCGTGCAGCGCGCGCTGACGCGGCACTTCTTCCTGTACAAGAACGAACAAATCCTGATCACCTTCAGCGCCGGGGTCGCGCTGCGCCACCCGAACGAAGAACAGGACGCGGTCGTCAACCGCGCCGACCGCGCGATGTACCAGGCCAAACGCGCCGGCAAGAACCGCGTTTTTGCCGCTGAATAACGGCGGTTTTCCGGGGTATATGGCAAAAACATCCCGCCAGGCCGCATATTCGCTGGTGGTTCAAAAATACTCCGCCCAGTATTATTTTGCCCGCTGCAGCAGCGCCAGCGGGCCGAACAGCGCCTGCATCGTGCCATTGCCAATGAATGACAGGTTGTACGGATGCTCCGATGCCACCTGCGGCAAGTGCGCGGCAGCGGGCATCGCGGCCAGCCGTTCGGCGATCTTGCCCCACAGCACCAGCAGCGGCTGTTCGCCTTCGCGCCGCGCCAGTGCCTGCAATACTGCCTCGACCAGTGGCTGCCATGCCTTCGCTTCCTTTGCCGGCGGCACGTGCGGCCGGTAGGCGAGCGTGGCGTTCAACAGCAGGAAGCCGTGGCGGTGCAGATTGCGCTGCAATTCCGGCAGCGTTTTGATCATCGTTGAACCATCGGCCAGCGCCTCGGCCGCCAGCGGCGCGAGCGCATTGCCGCTGGTTTTCTCCACCGGCAGGCGGCCGTCCGCCACCAGCAGCATCTTGATGAAGTTGCGCAGCGAGGTGGCGCGGTTAACCTTTTTCGACAGCCCGCTTTCCGCCCACAGCTCGCCCACCGCGCCATCCATGAAGCAGTAGCCGGTGGCGCTGTCGGCGCGCGGGTATGGCCCCTCGCCCACCAGCACATAGCGCACCTCGGGTAGCGGTTGCGAAAACGCGGCGAACAGCCGGCCGCCGTTCGGCAGAAATTCGTCCGCGGCCAGCGCCGGCAGATAAGCGGCATCGGCCTGCGCCACGGCCTGCAAACCGGCTTCCAGCGCATCGCGCCAGGATGGGTGCGCCAGTGCCAGCGCATCAAGAATCGGGGCGGGAATCGTGGTAGCGGTCATCACGGTCTTGGCTTTCATCGGTGGCGGACAAAACGCCCATTCTAACGCCCGCAACTGCGCATGACGAAAATGACCGGCTGCATGGTGCGTGCCCACCGCCGCGTGCATCTGTCGCGCATAACCAAACTGTCATCAAGACGTAGCCAAACCGTCATCTGCCAACACTAATCTCGCCGTGACTGGCACGGCGTAGCCACAAGCACGACCAGATGCCAGCTTCGCCCATGGTGCATGACCACGGAAGGAACCGAACGGCGACATGAAAAAAGCACTGCTTGCGGCATCAATCATCTGCTCCGCCCTGATTCTGGTTTCCTGCGGCGGTTCGGATGACGACAAGGTCAGCGCACCCGCAGCGATGCGTCTGGATTACAGCGGCGCCGTCAAATCGATTGTCGGCCAGGATACCGTCACCGCCAGCAACAATGCTTCCATCAGCGGCACCATCACCAATTCCGCCGGCAAGGGCATGCCCGCCTTCGTGCGCGTGTTCAACCGTGTGCGCAGCGCGCGCCACATCGATATCGTCGCGCAGGGCTTCAGCGATACCAGCGGCAGCTTTCGCCTGAAGGTGCCGCCAGGCAAATACGAAGTGATCGTTTCGCGCGGGCCGGAATACGAACATCTGGACAGGATTTACGTCAGCGTGGCATCGGGCCAGGAACACAAGCTGAACATCGCGCTGGCGCGCATCGCCAACCTCGCGCCGCAGGGCTGGTTCTCCGGCGATCTGCACATGCATACGCAGCATAGCGACGGCATCAATACGCCAGCCGAGATGGTGCAGGCTAGCGCTGCGGCCGGGTTGCATTTCATCGTTGCGTCCGACCACAACGAACTGGCGCAGAACGATGAATACAAGAGGTTGGCAAAATCCTATGACTCCGACAGCGGCTACGGCCTGCTGGTGATCGGCGGCAACGAAGCAACCAACCGCGTCGGCCACCTGAACGTGTGGGAACCGGCGGACAGCGCGGGCAAACCGGTCGTCAGCCCGAACCTGCTCGACCAAAGCAGCACTGCGCGCATGATCGCCACCATGCCGCGGCATCTGGCGAAGCTGCGCAGCCACAGCCGCTATCTGCAGATCAACCATCCATTCAGCGGCGCGACCTGGGAGCAGCAAGGCATTGGCGATCTGCAGGATGGCACCAGCTTCATCTCCAGTTCGCTCGACTGGGTCGCGCATGCGGCCAGCATCCTGGCGCTGGTCGATACCACCGAAATCTGGAACAGCGGCAACGGCCTGCCCAGAACGCTGTACACCTTCGATACCGCCGGCAATCCCGATACGCAAAACCCGATCGAAGGCACCCAGCAGGCGATGGATGCGTGGTACAAACTGCTGAATGCCGGTTACAGGCTGGCCTCGGTCGGCGACAGCGATTGCCACGACCGTTTTGCCAGCAGAATGATTGCCAGCTATAACGCGCTGGCGGCGCAAGTAAAGGCCGGCACGCTGCGATGGCCGGACACCACCGGCTGGAGCCAGCAGCAGATTGGCGCATCGGTCCGCGCCCATGCCGCGCGGCTGAAAAGCGTTGAAGCGGCCGTGATGCTGCACCATCCGGATTTCGTCGAATACAACCTCGAACACATGGGCACCACGGTCGGCATGCCGCGCACCTATGCGTACACCGGCGGCCAGTTCGACAAGGATGCGCTGCAGGCGGCGCTCAAGGCTGGCAAAAGCTTCATCACCACCGGCCCGCTGCTGTTTGCCACCGTCGGTAGCGCCGCGCCGGGCGATAGCGCGGAATTTAGCCGCAAGACACCCGTCAGCATCAACGTGGTCAGCAACAAGCCAGTCAACCGCGCGCTGATCGTCGCCGACGGCGTGATCAAGGACGAAATCCGCTTCGCCGACAGCCACAGCTTCAGGCAAACGGTCGAACTCGATCTGAGCGACAGCAAATGGGTCATCGTCTACGTGCAAGGCGCAGACAACTACGCGCAAGCCTACACCAACCCGGTGTACCGCAAATCCTGACCATTCGATCGTTCGCATACCGCATCATTACCGAATTTGCTCGCTGTCTGGCGCTGCGGATTGCCGTGCCTCGGGCTATACTCAAGCCGCGCACAATCAAACACAAACATAAAAAGGAAAACAATGCCATGGACATGTTCGACGAGGCCGTGTGGCCCGATTTTTTCGACGACCGCGAAATTGACGACATCGTGTGGGACGCCATCAAGGACAGCCCTTCGCGCGCGGATTTTGTCTGTTACCTGATCCACCGCCCGCAAAAGGCGCAGTACCGCGATCAAGTGCAGCAGCGGCTGCAAACGATGGAAAACTCGGGACAGGCGCCAACAGGCTACACGCACGCGGCCGAACGCATCCGCGCGCTGGCCGAAACCGGCCATCCGACCGCGATCTTCCAAATGGGGAAGATGCACGTGCTCGGTCTGGGCGTGCCGCAGGACATGCAAGAAGCGGAAAGCTGGTACCGGCGCGGCATTGCCGTCGGCGACCTGCGCTCGCACTGCAACCTCGGCTGGATTTACCTGTACGGCTTCGGCAACATTCCGGAAGACAAGGACGAAGCGTTCCGGCTGCTGTCCATCGGCGCGGAAGGCGGCGTATTCGTGGCCAAGGCCTCGGTCGGGCTAATGCTGCTGGCGGGCGAAGGCTGCGCAGCCGACCCGGCACGCGGCCTTGCGCTACTGGAAGAATCGTTCAACGAAGGCTACAACAACGCCGGCAACCAGATTGCGGATGCCTATTTCCTCGGCAAGCACGTGCCGCAGGATCTGGAACTGGCGCACGAATGGCTGGCCAAAGTGGCTGACCGGGGTGACGGACGCAGCATGGCGATCCTCGGCCATTACCTCGTTTCCGGCAGCCACGGCAAGACCGACGTCGCACGCGGGCTGCAACTGCTGCACAACGCAATGGCAAGCAATTTCCTGCCGGCCTACCAGTGGATTGGCAACCTGTACCGCGATGGCCAGGGAGTTGAAAGGAATCCGAAAATGGCGCTCGTCTGGTACGAAAAAGGCGCTGCCGCCGGCAACACCAGCTGCGACGCGGCCGTGACCGCGCTGAAACTGGCGCTGTCGCCACCAGTCGCCGGCCCGGAAACGATGCAATAACCATCACCAGCGCCTGCCGGAATCCGGCAGCGCGCGGGGAAACGGCGGCTGGAATGACAGTGCAGGCATCACGAGCACGAATATGCGCCATCCGTTTATTTGAAAGTTGCCACCGTCGAATACGATATAGCCAAAGATTGGGGTATATAGTCAAAACATGCTGCCGGGCCTCAGTTTTGCTGGCTGTTTTTAAATACTGCTCCGGAGTATATTTTTTAGCCTTACTGACCGAAAACGCCACTTCGGTCATTTATTTTGACTCGCGCCCGACCTGCGGCCAAAGCGAGCGCCAACGCAGGCGGAGTGCTGCGTTAATCGCCCAGCCTCCGCCATCATTGCCCGCAACGGTCAGGCCGTTTCCGAGCCTGACTGCGCCGTCTGGCTTGCCTTCGTCAGCAGCTCCGTTTGCGCCTGCTGGAAATCGGCATAGCCTTGCAGCACCAGATCGTAGGTTTTGCCGATGCCCGAGGCAATATCGCCTTCGAACACCTGCAAGCCCTTGAGTATATCAACCGCTTCCTTGTAGCCTTTTTCGAAGCCGGAACGGATGGTATCCATGAAATTCTGCAATACCGACGCCCCATCTTCGCCCGGATGCTGCGCCTTGTAGGCTTCGAAAAATCCGGTTGAAAGCGACACGATGCGGCCTGCCGTTCCCTCGGGTGTGTTGTCCTGGCTGGCCGCATTCTGAATCGCGTTTTCACCCAGTTCTGGCTTGAGCACTTCATTCAGGCGGTCGATGGCGGAACGATACAGCAACGCCAGCGGCTCGTTTTTGCTGCTAATAGACACATCCAGCGATGCCTGCATGATCGAGGCATTCAACTGCACTTGCGCACTGCTGCGGCCGCTGGCCTGCACGCTGGCGCCGGTTTCGACCTTCTGCGAGGAAACCGCGGTATCAATTGAAATGGACATAACACCTCCTGCCGGTGGTTGTTCGTCCTTATATAACGGCAAAAATTGACAAAAATACAGCTTTTGTCAGGATTTTTTCCACAGCGCGGTCACGCTGTCCGGCAATGCGGCGCCAAACAGCATTTCCTTTAACCGCTTCAGTTCATCGCGCGCCCTGGCTGCCTGCTCGAATTCGAGGTTTTGCGCATGCTCGTGCATCGCCTTCTCCAGCCGCTTGATCTCCTTGCTGACCTGCTTTTCGGTCATCGCTTCGTATTTCGCCGTTTCCTGCGCCACCTGCAACTGGTCGCGCGCCTCGTCCATGCTGACCACGCCGTCGATCAAGTCCTTGATTTCCTTGACGATACTGGTCGGCGTGATGCCGTGCGACTGGTTGTAGGCGACCTGCTTCGCACGGCGGCGTTCGGTTTCGTCGATCGCGCGCCGCATCGAATCGGTGATGCGGTCGGCGTACAGAATCGCCGTGCCGTGCAGGTTGCGCGCGGCGCGGCCGATAGTCTGGATCAGGCTGCGCTCGGAACGCAGGAAGCCTTCCTTGTCGGCGTCCAGAATCGCCACCAGCGATACTTCCGGGATGTCCAGCCCTTCGCGCAGCAGGTTGATGCCGACCAGCACGTCGAACGTGCCCAGCCGCAAATCGCGCAGGATCTCGACCCGCTCGACCGTGTCGATATCGCTGTGCAGGTAGCGCACCTTGATGCCGTTGTCGGCGAAAAATTCGGTCAGCTGCTCCGCCATGCGCTTGGTCAGCGTGGTCACCAGCACGCGCTCGTTCACATTCACGCGCTTGACGATTTCCTGCATCAGATCATCGACTTGCGTGCCCGCCGGTCGCACGCTGATTTCCGGATCGACCAGCCCGGTCGGCCGTACCACCTGTTCGACCACCTGCCCCGCATGCTGCTGTTCGTAATTGGCCGGCGTGGCGGAGACGAACACCATCTGCCGCATCCGGTGTTCGAATTCGTCGAAGCGCAGCGGCCGGTTGTCCAGCGCTGACGGCAGGCGGAAGCCATAATCGACCAGATTCACCTTGCGCGAGCGGTCGCCGTTGTACATGCCGTTCAACTGGCCGATGGTGACGTGTGATTCGTCGATGAACATCAGCGCGTCTTTTGGCAGGTAATCGACCAGCGTCGGCGGCGGATCGCCCGGCTTGCCGCCGCTCAAGTGGCGCGAATAGTTTTCGATTCCCTTGGTGAAGCCGACCTGTTCCAGCATTTCCAGATCGAAGCGCGTACGCTGCTCGAGCCGCTGTTCTTCCACCAGCTTGTTTTGTTCACGGAACCATTGCAGCCGATCGCGCAGTTCGCCCTTGATGCTTTCGATTGCCCTCAGCACGGTCGCACGTGGCGTGACGTAATGCGAGCCGGGGTACAGCGTGAAGCGCGGAATTTTCTGCCGCACCTTGCCTGTCAGCGGGTCGAATAGCTGGATGCTGTCCACCTCGTCGTCGAACAGGTCGACCCGCACCGCCAGTTCGGCGTGCTCGGCCGGGAAGATGTCGATCACGTCGCCGCGCACGCGGAAGGTGCCGCGGTCGAAATCCATCTCGTTGCGTTTGTATTGCATCTGGATTAGGCGCGCAATCACGTCGCGCGGACTGAGTTTGTCGCCCTGGCGCAGGGTCAGGATCATCTGGTGGTATTCGTCCGGATTGCCGATGCCGTAAATTGCGGACACGGTGGCGACGATCACCACGTCGCGCCGCTCCAACAGCGATTTTGTGCACGACAGCCGCATCTGCTCGATGTGGTCGTTGATCGACGAATCCTTTTCGATGAACAGGTCGCGCTGCGGCACATAGGCTTCCGGCTGGTAGTAATCGTAATAGCTGACGAAGTATTCGACCGCGTTCTGCGGGAAGAATTCGCGGAATTCGCTGTACAGCTGCGCCGCCAGCGTCTTGTTCGGCGCGAACACGATCGCCGGCCTGCCGGTACGGGCAATCACGTTGGCCATGGTGTAGGTCTTGCCGGAGCCGGTCACGCCCAGAAGCGTCTGGAACGCCAGCCCGTCGTCGATGCCCTCGACCAGCTTGTCGATCGCCTCCGGCTGGTCGCCGGATGGCGGAAACAGCTGGTACAGGTGGAACGGGGAATCGGGGAATTCGACGAATTTCGATTCGTCGATTTTGCCCGAAATATCGGATAAATCAGCCATCGGGGTCAGACCTTTGTTAATATCACGGGTTGGCGCAGGCGAGTGCCATCCAGCGACCGGATGC
>JAGTRJ010000026.1 GCA_018261755.1 Burkholderiaceae bacterium | reverse complement strand
CAATGACGCCGACAACCTCCTGTACGGCATGCGCGGCAACGACACCCTGATTGGCGGTGCGGGCAGCGACACGGCCGGTTATACCGGCGCACTGGCCGACTACCGGATCGTGCTGGGCACGGATGGCGAAGTCAGGATTGTTGCCAGCGCCAGTGGCGACATTGATACGATCAGGGAAATCGAGCTGGGCGACTTTGCAGGCACGACCGTTGATCTGGGTTTTACGCAAGCATCAGCTGACACATTGCAAACCATAGGACTGATGTACCAAATCGTGCTGGGTCGAGCCGGTGATGTGGGAGGAGTCAACTACTGGGCTGGGCAGGAAATGGATGCCGTTAGCTTGGCCAAGTGTTTTACTGGGGTACCTGAGTTTGATGTACTTTACGGCACAATGGACGATACCGCCTTCCTGACCAATCTCTACCAGAACGCCCTCCTGAGAGAGCCGGATGCAGGCGGTCTGGCTTATTGGGACAGCTACCTTGATTCCCACAGCCGCGCTGAACTGATCGCCTGCTGGGTCAATGCACCTGAATTGCTGGCCACACAGTTCGGCACCGAGGGGCTCTGGTTGGTGTGAATTAAACCGCAGGCACTAGAATGGACACGGCGAGGACAATGCCAAAAACAAAGGGGTTAGCCCTAAAGCTAACCCCTTGATATTACTGGTGCCGTTGAGAAGAATCGAACTTCCGACCTACTGATTACGAATCAGTTGCTCTACCAACTGAGCTACAACGGCGAAGAATTCGCGATTCTAGCAAAGATCGCCATTCTTGCCAACCATCAGAACTCCTCCCAGTCATCGCTTCCGCCGGCGCTAGCAATTCGCTTCGGCTCGACCGCCTTCGGCGCCACCGGCGCTCTTGCCGTTACGGCTTTTTTCGGCGTCCGCACCGTAGGCGCTTTGGCAATCGGCTGGCGCGCCGGTTTCGCCGGCTGCTTGCGCACCATCTTGCCGCCGGACATGATCTTGAACGAATCGACCAGTCCGGTCAGCTTGTCTGCCTGTTCGCGCATTGATTGCGCAGCAGCGGCGGCCTGTTCGACCAGCGCGGCATTCTGCTGCGTGATCTGATCCATCTGCACGATGGCGGTATTGACTTCCTCAATGCCGGCGCTCTGTTCGCGGCTGGAGGCGGAAATGTCGCCCATGATGGTCGATGCACGCTTGACCGAATCGACGATCTCGGTCATCTGCCTGCCGGCCTCATCCACCGTTTCGGCACCAGCATCAATGCGGCCAACCGTATCGTTGATCAGCGTCTGGATTTCGCGAGCGGCAGCGGCACTGCGCTGCGCCAGACTGCGCACTTCGGTTGCCACCACAGCAAAGCCGCGTCCCTGCTCCCCCGCGCGCGCCGCTTCAACCGCAGCGTTCAACGCCAGAATGTTGGTCTGGAATGCAATGCCGTCGATCAGGCTGATGATATCGACGATCTTGCGCGAGCTTTCCTTGATCGATCCCATCGTATCGACCACCTGACCGACCGAAGCGCCACCACGAACCGCGATTTCCGAGGTCGAGTGCACCAGTTGCGTCGCTTCCTGTGCATTGTCGGAATTCTGGCGCACGGTCGAGGTCAGCTGTTCCATCGCCGACGCCGTTTGTTCCAGGCTCGATGCCTGCGATTCGGTGCGCGCCGACAAATCAAGATTCCCGGCCGCAATCTCATTCGCACCGGAATTCACATGTTCTGTCGCCTCGGAGATCTGCCCAATCAATAATTTGATGTTGATTTGCAGCACCCGCAGAGCTTGCTGCATCTGCGCCATTTCGTCACGGCCAGCCGACACAATGGTTCCCGTCATATCGCCAGAACTCATCTGCTGAATGGCCTTGGCCGCTGAAAGAAGCGGCTTCACAAAATTAGCGCGCAAGATGAAAGCCACAATAACGGCAAACAAGGCACCGCAGGAAGCCAGACCCATTGACCACCACGCGAAATGCTGACCACCTTGCCCTGTTGACAGCCAGGAGGTCATAGCGCTTGCAACAAATAACAGAAAAATTGCACCAAACCAGAATGACAAACGACTGCTAATCGGCAAATTTCGCAACGCCTTCATCGGGTTAAGCGAACGACACGGCACAGCATTGCCTTCCCGAATCACCAGACTTTTGTCACCCTCCCTGATTGCCTTATACGCAGCTTCTGCCGCCTGCACCTGATCGCGTGACGGCTTGCCGCGCACCGAGGTATAGCCGACGACCTCGTGGTTCTGGATCAGCGGGGCCGCATTCGCCTCGACCCAGTAATGGTCGCCATTCTTGCAGCGATTCTTGACCATGCCGGTCCACGCCTTGCCGGCCTGCAGGGTTTTCCACATGTCGGCGAACGCTTCCGGCGGCATGTCCGGATGGCGCACGATGTTATGCGCCTTACCCAGCAATTCTTCTTCGGAGAAGCCACTGATGCGGACGAAATCGCCGTTGACGTAAGTGATTCTGCCCTTCAGGTCGGTCTTGGAAACTATCGTTTCCCAATCTTGTAAAACGTATTCTTTGTTCGTGACAGGCTGGTTGTTGCGCATGATTTCTCCGGAGGGGTGACTCAATAACCACAGGCTTCAAACGGATTCTATCCCTGTTCGCCCAAGCTTGCAGAGATGCAATTCCAGTGCCTGCTCTCATGCAAACCAGTCGGCTATCCGCGGCTACGGCAATAACGCTATACTTTCAGCGCGTGGCTTGCCGCCATCCTTGAACCAAACCATAAGGGAAAAACATGAACAGATCGTTAAAACGCTGCATGCTGAAGGGGGCAAGCGCACTGATGGTGCTGACCGTTGCCACCGCATGTGCCGAAACACCGCAGGAAGGTGAAGTCAAAAAACTGATCGAACAGAATATCGGCGAAGGCGCGAAGATCGACGAGGTCAAGCAAACGCCGTATGCCGGATTGTATGAAGTGCGCACTGGCGGCAGCGTGATCTATACCGACGCGAAGGCGCAATACATTTTCGCCGGCCAGATTTTCGATGCGAAAACCAAGCACAACTACACCAAGGAACGGATCGACGAACTGAACAAGATCCAGTTCTCCGACCTGCCGCTGAATCTGGCGATGAAAACGGTCAAGGGCAACGGTTCGCGCACGATCGCGGTATTCTCCGACCCGAACTGCGGCTACTGCAAGCGTTTCGAACAGACACTGAAGGAAGTGGACAACATCACCGTCTATACCTTCATCTTCCCGATCCTGTCGCAGGATTCGGCCAGCAAGGCGAAGAATATCTGGTGCGCCGCCGACAAGAACAAGGCATGGCAAGCCTGGATGGTTGATGGCAAACCGGCCGCGAATGCCAAGGCAGACTGCGCCAGCCCGGAAGCACAGGTGTTCGAACTGGGACGCAAACTGCAGGTCAGTGGCACGCCGACCATTTTCTTCACCGATGGCAGCCGCGTGCCAGGCGCGATCGACGCCAAGATGCTGGAACAGAAACTGTCCACCATCAAATAATCGACATCGGAGAACTGGCAGGGGTATGCAGCAGAAATGCAGCGCCCCGCCAACAGTTTTGCGGCGCCCAAGAAATACCCCCAGCCAGTATATTTTGTGCCGAAAATGCGACTGACAGCGCCAAATCGCGCTGTCAGCGGCCACAAAGGCGCGGCAAGCCTTTGATTCGACGTTATAATTTCAGACCTGACAATGCCTGGCGAATGCCCGGCTCGGCCAATGCCTGACCACCCGACCCGCACGCCAGACGGGCCGGGTTTTTTGCCTTCACGAACGAACAACATGAAACAACCCGCGATTTCCCCCGTCGAGGCGCAATTGCGCGCCATCCTCAGCCGCCGCATCATGATTCTCGACGGCGCGATGGGCACGATGATCCAGCGCTACAAGCTGACCGAAGCCGATTACCGCGGCGCGCGCTTTGCCGATTTTGCGCCGCCCGAAGCCGGCGCGCGCGAACTGTTCGTCAAGGGCAACAACGAACTGCTGACGCTGACCCAGCCGCAGATCATCGGCGAGATTCACGAGCAATATCTGGCCGCCGGGGCCGACATCATCGAAACCAACACCTTCGGCGCCACCAGCGTCGCGCAGGATGATTACCACATGGCGCATCTGGTGGTTGAGATGAACGTCGAAGCGGCGAAGATCGCGCGCGCCGCGTGCGACAAGTATTCAACCCCGGATCGTCCGCGCTTCGTCGCCGGCGCGGTCGGCCCGACGCCCAAGACCGCGTCGATTTCGCCCGACGTGAACGACCCGGGCGCGAGGAACATCAGCTTCGACCAACTGGTGGCGGCCTATCTGGAGCAGGTGCGCGCGCTGGTCGAAGGCGGCATCGACCTGCTGCTGGTGGAAACGATTTTCGACACGCTGAACGCGAAAGCGGCTCTGTTCGCGATCGACACCTTCTTCGAGCAAAGCGGAAAAAAACTGCCGATCATGATTTCCGGCACGGTGACTGATGCGTCCGGCCGCATCCTGTCCGGCCAGACGGTGACCGCGTTCTGGCATTCGGTGCGCCACGCACGTCCGCTAACCATCGGCCTGAACTGCGCGCTTGGCGCCTCGCTGATGCGTCCGTATGCGGAAGAAATCTCGAAGATCGCCGACACCTTCGTCTGCATTTACCCAAACGCCGGCCTGCCGAACCCGATGAGCGACACCGGCTTCGACGAAGGCCCGGCCGACACATCCGCACTGGTGAAGGAATTCGCGCAAGCCGGGCTGGTGAACATCGCCGGCGGCTGCTGCGGCACCACGCCGGATCACATCCGCGCGATTGCGGCCGCGATTGAAGACATTACGCCGCGCGCCGTGCCGGAAATTGCGCCGGCGATGCGGCTCTCGGGGCTGGAACCGTTCATCATTGACGACTCTTCGCTGTTCGTGAATGTGGGCGAGCGCACGAATGTGACCGGCTCAAAGGCGTTTGCGCGGCTGATCATCGGCGAAAAGTATGACGAGGCGCTGGCGGTCGCGCGGCAACAGGTCGAGAACGGCGCGCAGATCATCGACATCAACATGGATGAAGCGATGCTCGATTCGGTCGCCGCGATGACGCGCTTTTTGAACCTGATCGCATCCGAACCGGACATCGCGCGCGTACCGATCATGCTCGATTCGAGCAAATGGGAAGTGATCGAAGCCGGGCTGAAATGCCTGCAGGGCAAGGGCATCGTGAACTCGATTTCGATGAAGGAAGGCGAGGAAATCTTCCTGCAGCACGCGAAGCTGTGCCGCCGCTATGGCGCGGCCGTGATCGTGATGGCGTTCGATGAAAAAGGTCAGGCCGACACGTTCGCGCGCAAGGTCGAAATTTGCCAACGTGCCTATAACCTGCTGGTGAATGAAGTCGGCTTCCCGCCGGAAGACATCATTTTCGATCCGAACATTTTCGCGATTGCGACCGGCATCGACGAGCACAACAATTACGCGGTCGATTTCATCGAAGCGACGCGCTGGATCAAGCAGCACCTGCCGCTGGCGAAGATCAGCGGCGGCGTGTCCAACGTCAGCTTTTCCTTCCGTGGCAACGACCCTGCGCGCGAAGCGATCCATACCGTGTTCCTGTACCACGCGATTCAGGCCGGAATGACGATGGGCATCGTCAACGCCGGCATGGTCGGCGTGTATGACGAAATTCCGGCCCAGCTGCGCGAGCGGGTCGAGGATGTGGTGCTGAACCGCAGGGAGGATGCGACCGAACGGATGATCGAATGCGCGGCGCAATTCAAGGCCGGCGGCAAGCAGGAAGAAGCGACGCTGGAATGGCGCAATGAGCCAGTCGGCAAACGCCTGTCGCACGCGCTGGTGCATGGCATCACGCAATGGATCGACGAAGACACCGAAGCGGCACGACAGGAAATCATGGCCGGCGGCGGGCGCCCGATCCACGTGATCGAAGGCCCGCTGATGGATGGCATGAACACGGTCGGCGACCTGTTCGGTCAGGGCAAGATGTTTTTGCCGCAGGTGGTGAAATCGGCGCGGGTGATGAAGCAGGCGGTGGCGCATCTGGTGCCGCACATCGAAGAAGAAAAGAAGATGCTGGGCGAATCCAAGCCCAAGGGCAAGATCGTGATCGCCACCGTGAAAGGCGACGTGCATGACATCGGCAAGAACATCGTCGCGGTCGTGTTGCAATGCAACAACTTCGAAGTGGTCAACATGGGGGTGATGGTGCCGGCGGCTGAAATTCTGGCCAAGGCAAAGGAAGAGAACGCCGACATCGTCTGCCTGTCCGGACTGATCACGCCCTCGCTGGAAGAAATGTCCTACGTCGCCAGTGAAATGCAGCGCGACCCGTGGTTCCGCGAACGCAACATCCCGCTGATGGTCGGCGGCGCCACCACCAGCCGCGCGCACACCGCGGTCAAGATCGCGCCGAATTACGACGGGCCGGTGATCCAGACCGCCGATGCGTCGCGCGCGGTATCGGTGGCGGCGGCATTGCTGACGGAAGGTCAGCGCGAAAAATTCCTGCAGGAAACCGCCGCCGATTACGCCCACCTGCGCGCACTGCATGCCAGCAAGAAGCAGCCGGCGATGCTGCTGCTGGCGGCTGCGCGCGCGAATGCGACCCCGCTCGATTTCAGCGGCGACAGCGCGCCGAAGAAGCCGACCATGATCGGCCAGCGGCTGCTGAAGAACGCCGATCTGGCGACGATTGCGCAATACATCGACTGGGGACCTTTCTTCCACACCTGGGAACTGAGCGGCCACTATCCGGCCATTCTGAGCGATGAAAAGGTGGGCGAGGAAGCGAGGAAAGTGTTTGCCGATGCGCAAGCGATGCTGGCGAAGATCATCGAAGGCAAATGGCTGACCGCGCACGCGGCGGTAGCGCTGATGCCGGCCAACAGCGTCGGCGACGACATCGAAATCTATACCGACGAGAGCCGCACACAAACTGCGTTCACTTGGCACGGCTTGCGGCAGCAGACCGAAAAACCGGTGGTCAATGGCGTGCCGCACCCGAACCATGCGCTGGCCGATTACATCGCGCCGAAGGCATCCGGCATCGCCGATTACATCGGCCTGTTCGCGGTCACGACCGGGATTGGCATTGAGCCGCACCTGCAGCAGTTCAAGCAAGCGAATGACGATTACAGCGCCATCATGCTGCAGGCGCTGGCCGACCGGCTGGTCGAGGCGTTCGCCGAATACCTGCACGAACTGGTGAGGAAAGACATCTGGGCCTACGCGCACGACGAACAGCTGAGCAAGGACGATCTGCACAAGGAAAAATATCGCGGCATCCGCCCCGCGCCGGGCTATCCCGCCTGCCCGGAACATACGGTCAAGGCCGAAATGTTCAAGCTGCTGCAATGCGACCGGATCGGCATGACGCTGACCGAATCGTTCGCGATGCTGCCCGGATCGTCGGTGTGCGGCTTCTACTTCGCACATCCGCAGGCGAAATTCTTCGGCATCGGCAAGATCGGCGCCGATCAGGTGGCCGACATGGCTGCGCGGCGCGGCATCAGCGAACAGCAGCTGAAACACTGGCTTGCACCGAATTTATAGACCAAACCATCGCACACGAGGTTGCCCCATGCTTTCGTACAAGCAGTTCCTGAACAACCATTTCTTCGACAAACGACTGGCGCACGTGCTGGGCATCGGCGCGCTGGCGCCCTTCGTGCTGCTGTCGATCGGCTGCTGGATCGTCCATCCGGACTGGATTGGCGATCTCGTCCGCGGCCAGCTGTCGTATGGCATCGCGATCCTGTCGTTCATCGGCGGCATCCACTGGGGCGCGGCGCTGTTGACCGGCGACATGAGCGGCGAAGAAACGAAGAAGGTGCTGCTATGGGGCGTGGCGCCGGCGATTCTGGCGTGGGTCGGCGTGCTGATCGATGTCGGCCTCGGCTTTGCGCTGTCGATGGCCTGCTTCATCCTTGCCTACCGCTTCGACCGCCGGATGTACCCGCAATACCACATGCCGGAATGGGTGCTGACGCTGCGCTACCGGCTGACCTGCGTCGTCATCGGCGCTCAACTGCTGACGCTAATCGCGGTTAACGTGAGGGCATGATGAAAGCGGCGGCCAGAAACCGGATTGAATACGCGATTGCGGTCAAGGATGCCGGCGCCCACCTGTTTTCGATCACGCTGACGGTCGAACGGCCAGCCGCGGACGGCCAGCTTTTTTCGCTGCCGGCATGGATTCCTGGCAGCTACATGCTGCGCGAATTCGCGCGCAACATCGTGCAGATTCGCGCCGAATGCAGCGGCCTGCCAGTCGCGCTGGAAAAGCGGAGCAAGGACACCTGGCATGCGGCACCGTGCAGCGGACAGCTGGTGCTGAGCTACGACGTTTACGCCTGGGATCTGTCGGTGCGCGCCGCGCATCTCGATCAGACGCACGGCTTTTTCAACGGCAGCAGCGTGTTCCTGCGCGTGCACGGGCAAGAGCATCTGCCGCATGTGATCGACATCCGCCGCCCGGCCGAGGCTGCGTGCAGGGGATGGCGCATCGCCACCTCGCTGCCGGAATGGCGCGCGACGCGGCACGACTTTGGCAGCTACATCGCCGCGAATTACGACGAACTGATCGACCACCCGGTCGAAATGGGCCATTTCACGCTGGCTAGTTTCAAGGCGCATGGCGTGCTGCATGAAGTCGCGGTTACCGGCCAGGTGCCGAATCTCGACCTGGCGCGCATCACGGCCGACCTGAAGAAAGTGTGCGAAGCGCAAATCGCGCTGTTCGAACCGAAATCGCTGAGTGCGCCGATGGAGCGCTACGTCTTTCTGGTGATGGTGGTGGGAGAAGGCTATGGCGGACTGGAACACCGCGCCTCGACCGCGCTGCTGTGTTCGCGCAACGATTTGCCGGTCGCGGGCAAGACCGAAATGAGCGACGGCTACCGCACCTTCCTCGGCCTGTGCAGCCACGAATATTTCCATACCTGGCACGTGAAGCGGATCAAACCGGCCACGTTCGTGCCGTATGACCTGCAAAACGAGAATTACACCCCGCTGCTGTGGCTGTTCGAAGGCTTCACCAGTTATTACGACGACCTGATGCTGGTGCGAAGCGGCGTGATCGATATTGCCGGCTACCTGAAGCAGGTCGAGCGCACGATCAACAACGTGCTGCGCAGCGGCGGCCGCTTCAAGCAAAGCGTGGCCGATGCCAGTTTCGATGCGTGGATCAAGTATTACCGTCAGGATGAAAATTCGCCCAACGCGCTGGTGAATTACTACACCAAGGGCGCGCTGGTGGCGCTGGCGCTCGACCTGACCATCCGCGCCAAGACCGACGGCGACAAATCGCTGGATGACGTGATGCGCGCGCTGTGGCAGCGCTATGGCCGCGATTTCTACCGCGAAGGCGCGGCGCAGCGCGGCATCACCGATGATGAAATCGAAGCATTGATCAGCGAAGTCAGCGGTCTGAAGCTCAAGCGCTTCTTCGACCAGTACCTGCGCGGCACGGACGACTTGCCGCTGGCGCGGCTGCTGACGCCGTTCGGCATCGCGTACAGCGACAACCGCAAGCGCCATGCGGCCAGCCTCGACGTGCGAATCGCCTCCGCCGCGGTGCGCGGCAACGAATGCAAGCTGGCGCATGTGTATGAAGGCGGCGCGGCGCATCTGGCCGCCCTGTCGGCGCACGACGTGCTGCTCGCGCTTGACGGCTTGCGTGTCACCGCCACCAATCTGGATGCGTTGCTGGCGCGTTACGCGGTCGGCGACAGAATCACGGCCCACGCCTTCCGCCGCGACGAGCTGATGACGTTCGACATTACGCTGCAGGGCGACAACACGCCGCAGGCCAAATTGCAGGTGAAACGCAAATCGGCTGCCGCCGCCAAGCTGTTCGATGGCTGGCTGGCGCAATAACCCGTTACGGACACATTACGGACACAATATGGAACAAGTGGATTACGAAAGCGCACGCAAGAAATTTGACGAGGGCTACGATTGCATCGGTCGTCTGAACGAGGCCGGCAAGGCCGCCGTGGCCGCATTTGCCGGGGAGTTTTACGCCGGCGCCGGTTACGATCTGGACGCGGTGTATGCGCAGGTTGAACTGTCCAGCTCGCGCCTGATGATTCCATGCGGTTCGCCGCTGATGCCGTTCGCGCGCGAGGCCGACGGCAAAAACCTGACCCAGAATTTCCGGCTGCTGCCGGCAATGTTCGACTGGTTCGTGCGCTAGGCGCCACCAACAGGCAGCGCACGCAAAAACCTGTGGGGGTATATAGCAAAAACCAGCCTCTGGGCCACGATTTTGCTGGCTGTTTTTAAATACTGGGCGGAGTATATTTTTAGACCTTACTGACCCAAAACGCCGCTTGAGTCAGTTATTTTGACCTGCCAGTGACAGCCTGCCCGGCAGCGCCCGATTTCAGGCGAACAGCCGTTCCAGCTCGACGCCAGGCTCCGGCGCGCGCATGAAGGCTTCGCCCACCAGGAACGCATGCACGTTCGCGTCGCGCATCCGCTTCACATCGGCCGGCGTCAGGATGCCGGATTCGGTCACCACCAGCCGGTCGGCCGGCACGTTTTTCAGCAGGCCGAGCGTGGTCTCAAGCGAAGTTTCGAACGTGCGCAGGTTGCGGTTGTTGATCCCCATCAGCGGCGTTTTCAGCCGCAGCGCCGCATCCAGCTCCTTGCCGTCATGCGACTCGACCAGCACGTCCATCCCCAGCTCCAGCGCGCACGCTTCCAGTTCGGCCATCTGGCTTGGCGCCAGCGCGGCCACGATCAGCAGGATGCAGTCGGCGCCCCACAGCCGCGCTTGGTACACCTGATACGGATCGACGATGAAATCCTTGCGCAGCACCGGCAATGCGCACGCGGCGCGTGCCTGCCGCAGGAATTCTGGCGCGCCCTGGAAGAACGGCGCATCGGTCAGTACCGACAGGCAGGCCGCGCCATGCGTTTCATAGCTGACGGCGATTTCAGCCGGGCGGAAATCGGCGCGAATCACGCCTTTCGATGGCGACGCCTTTTTCACCTCGGCGATCACGCCTGCCTTGCCGGCGGCGATTTTCGCCCGCAACCCGCGCTCGAAGCCGCGCACCGCCTTGTCCGGCGACAGACCGGATTCGACTTCGCCCCGCAAACTGACCAGCGAGCGCGCCGCTTTCGCCGCCGCGATTTCCTCTGCCTTTACCGACAGGATTTTTTTCAGAATGTCGGACATGTCACTTCCCCTCGCTGATGCGCCGCGTCACGTTCACGAACTGCTCCAGCTTCGCCCGCGCAGCGCCGGAGGCCATCACCGTGCGCGCGCGCTCGATGCCATCGGCGATCGATTTCGCGATGTTGGCCGCATACAGCGCCGCGCCGGCATTGATGGCTACGATGTCGGATACTGCCCCCGGCTCGTTCGCCAGCGCCGCCAGCACCTTTTCCTTCGATTCGGCCGCGTTCGCGACCGCGAAATTGCGCGTCGCCACCATCTGCATGCCGAAATCTTCCGGATGGATCTCATATTCGCGGATCTTGCCATCCCTCAGTTCGCCCACCAGCGTGCCGGCGCCGAGCGAAACCTCGTCCAGATTGTCGCGCCCCCAGACCACCAGCGCATGTTGCGCGCCCAGCTTTTGCAGCACGCGCACCTGAATCCCGACCAGATCGGGATGGAACACACCCAGCAGGATGTTCGGCGCGCCGGCCGGATTGGTCAGCGGACCCAGAATATTGAAAATCGTGCGCACGCCGAGTTCGCGCCGCACCGGCGCCGCATGTTTCATCGCCGCATGGTGCTGCGGCGCGAACATGAAACAGATGCCGGTCTGGGCAAAACATTCGGCCACCTGCGGCGGCGTGAGGTCGATCTTCGCCCCCAGCGATTCGACCAGATCGGCGCTACCGGACGACGACGATACGCCGCGGCCGCCATGCTTGGCCACGCGCGCGCCGGCGGCGGCGGCGACGAACATCGACGCGGTCGAAATGTTGAACGTGTTGGCGCCATCGCCGCCAGTGCCGACGATGTCGACCAGATTGGCGGTGTCGGTCAGCGGCACCTTGGTCGAAAATTCGCGCATCACCTGCGCGGCGGCGGCGATTTCACCCACCGTTTCCTTCTTCACGCGCAAACCCATCGTCAGCGCGGCGATCATCACCGGCGACATTTCGCCGGACATGATTTTCCGGAACAGCGTCAGCATTTCATCGTGGAAAATCTCGCGGTGCTCGATGCAGCGTAGCAGCGCTTCCTGCGGCGTTATTGACATCGCTCAGCCCTCCAGGAAGTTTTTCAGCAGCGCGTGGCCGTGCTCGGACAGGATCGATTCCGGGTGGAACTGCACCCCCTCAATCGGATACTCTTTGTGGCGCACACCCATGATTTCGCCGTCTGCCGTCTGCGCGGTGATTTCGAGGCAATCCGGCAGCGATTCGCGTTCGATCGCGAGCGAGTGGTAGCGGATGACGGTGAACGGACTGGGCAAGCCGCGGAAGATGCCGACCCCGGTGTGCGTGATGTCGGACGTCTTGCCATGCATGATTTCCTGCGCCCGCACCACCTTGCCGCCGAACGCGGCGCCAATCGCCTGATGGCCGAGGCAGACACCGAGCATCGGAATCTTGCCGGCGAAGTGTTTCAAGACGTCAATGCAGATGCCGGCTTCGGCCGGCGTGCAGGGCCCGGGCGAAAGGCAGATGCGATCCGGCTTCATTGCCTCGATCTGCTCGATGGTGATTTCATCATTGCGGTAGGTGCGCACTTCTTCGCCCAGCTCGCCGAAATACTGCACCAGGTTGTAGGTGAACGAATCGTAATTGTCGATCATCAGTAACATGATTTACCCCTGAAAACTGTGACTGGCCGCAACGCGGCCGAATCATTCGATGGTTTTGATGCATGCAGCACGCGGAGCCGCATGCTGAGAGATGCGTGCTGGCCGGGGCGCGAAAACCGCCCGGCCGCCCGCCGGAATCAGGCGGGGCGCCGCCATCGAGAGTGGGAGTATGCGGGGAATTGCATGTGCTGTGCCAGGTAAGCGCTGGCTGTCTGGAAATACACCATACAGTATCTTGAAACCGTTTGCGTGCGCGAGGGCCTATTGTAACCCGTTCGGCGCGTCGTCATCCATTTCTTCCGGCTCGGCCGCCGGGATCGCGTATTTTTCTTCGGCCCAGGCGCCAAGATCGATCTGCTTGCAGCGTTCGGAACAGAAAGGCCGGTACGGATTCTTTTCGCTCCATTCGACCTTCTTGCCGCAGGTCGGGCAATCAACCACCGGCGCCATCAGAAGTTACACAGCGTCAGGTCGAACGACACGTCATCCTCGAACGGCTTCGGCTTCTGATCGCCCTCCTGCGTGGTGAAGCGCACCCACAGCATATACTTGTTGGCCGAGATTTCAGGGATCACGCCCAGTTCCGGATTCACCGTCAGGCGCAGCATCTGGTAAGTCTTGCCCTGCAACATTTGCTGATAGCTGCCAGCGTGGGCAATCATCTTGGTCGTGCGGCCAGAGTCGCGCAGCAACCGCAATACCAGCGACAGGCCGTTGAACAGCGGTTGCAGCGGCGCAAACCAGCCGGAAATGTCGGCATAGCGCTTTTCAAACGGCTGCAATTGCCACGCGTAGTAGGCCGGCAAATCGAATTCGCATGCGCCGCCGGGAATGATGGTGCGGCCGCGAATGCTCATCAGCCATTCGTTGTCGCGGATGTTCTGGCCGGTCTTGCCCTGCGCCGCCATCAATGCCGCGCCGACCTGTTCGAGTTCATTCAGAATCGCATCCAGCGCTTCCGTTTCGACATTCGGGTTCGAGCGGAAACCTTGCAGCGTCTGCTTCTGGCGCTCCAGTTCCTGCAGCAAATCGGATTTCAGATCGGCCCTGCCGGCGACTTCAAGCATTTCGAAAATCGTCGCCAGAGCAACATGATGCTCCTGCGCGTGCCCCTGATTCAGAAAGAAAATGAATTTTTCGTACAGGTCTTCCAGCCGCAGCAGGGTGCGAATCCGCTCGTTGAATGGATATTCGTAGGTAATCAAGGGAGCAACCGTATCGTAATTGGCCGGACAATATGACGTGATTTTGACCCAAGCGGCGCGAAATTACAATGTCGCCGTCATTTTCCGTCAGCCGCGGCAGCCAATCGGCAATATAGCGCATGCAGCCGATCTACTTCCGCCGCCAGCGACGCAACGTCGCCATCATTGACAATCACGTCGTCAGCCACCGACAGCCGCTGTGCGCGCGTCGTTTGCGCGGCGATGATCGCCTTCACCTGCGCCTCGCTCATGCCGCTGCGCGCCATCACGCGGCGCAACTGCAATTCTTCCGGACAATCGACCACCAGAATGCGCGTAACCCGTTCGCGCCAGTGCGGCGTTTCCACCAAGAGCGGCACATCGAATATCACATAGTCGCCGGTTGCCGCGCTTGCAGCCCGCTCGCACTGCAGCCGGATCAGCGGATGCAGAATGCCTTCGAGCCGTTTTTTGAGCAGTTGATCGGCAAATACCTGCTCGCGCATCCGTTCGCGGTTCATCGCACCTGAGGCATCGATCGCTTCCGGGCCGAATTCGGCCCGGATCGCATCAATCGCCGCGCCGCCGGGCTGCGTCAGGCCGCGCGCGATCGCGTCGGTATCGACAATGGTGGCGCCGCGCTGCGCGAACAGCCCGGCGATCGTGGTTTTGCCGCTGCCGATTCCGCCGGTCAGGCCGATGGAAAATGCCCCGGCAGCCGCCATCAGAGGAACCCGTAAAGGAATTGCGACAGCGGCTTGCCCGCCAGCAATGCCAGCATGCCGGCGGCCGCCAGATAGGGGCCGAATGGAATCGGCTTGTCACGGCCATGTTTGGCGAACAGTATCAGGCAGATGCCGACCACCGCGCCAACCGCCGACGACAGCAGGATGATCGCCGGCAGCATGGTCCACCCCATCCATGCGCCAAGCGCCGCCAGCAGCTTGAAGTCGCCGTAGCCCATCCCTTCCTTGCCGGTGGTCAGCTTGAACAGCCAGTAGATCGACCATAGCGCAAGATAGCCGGCGGCGGCGCCGATGACCGCATCCTGCAGCGGCACGAAGCCGCCTTTCAGGTTCACCAGCAATCCGAGCCACAGCAGCGAATAGGTCAGATCATCCGGCAGGAACTGCGTGTCCAGATCGATGAAAGTCATCGCCAGCAGCAGCCACGCAAATGGCAGCGTTGCCAGCCCGGTCAAGCCGCTGCCGAAGCGCCATATGAGATACGCGGACAGCAGGCCGGTAACCAGCTCGATCAGCGGGTAGCGCCACGGAATTTTCGCCTTGCAGGCGCTGCACTTGCCGCCGAGGAACAGATAGCTGAGTACCGGAATGTTTTCCAGCGCGGTAATTTGATGGCCGCACTGCGGACAGGCCGAACGCGGCATGATCAGGTTGAAGCGATCGGTATGCGGCGGTTCCCGGCCCAATTCCTCGGCGATGTAATTGTCGGATTCGCGCTGCATCATTTTCGGCATGCGGTAGATCACGACATTGAGGAAACTGCCTATCAGCAGACCAAGAATGCCGGCGATGGCGGCCGGATAAATCTTGCCAGGCGGCGCGAACAGAAGAAGATCAAGCATGTTTTACCGTGAATGAAGGCGCCGCAAGCCGCGGCATGCTGAGGCGAACAGGGGTGTCATTGCCGCCACATTTCGATGCGATTGCGGCCGCGATTCTTCGCCAGATACATCGCCTGGTCGATCGCAGTAACGATGTCTTCGATGCGCTCGAAACGCTGGCCTGCATCCATGTGCGTCGCGACCCCGATCGAAGCGGTAATGCGCAACGGCTCGCCCTTGGTCGGAAAATGCTCCAGCGACGAAATGCTTTCCCTCAAGCGATCAAGCACCCGCAATGTGTTTTCCAGGCTGGTGCCGGGTAGCACAACCACGAATTCCTCACCACCGTAGCGCGCGAAAATGTCATCTGGCCGCAGCACTCCTTGCACCGCGCGCACCACCGAAATCAGCACCGCATCGCCAACCTGGTGGCCGTACATATCGTTCACGGTCTTGAAGTGGTCGAGGTCGATCATCGCGACCGACAAAGGCCAGCCGTGGCGCGATGACAGATCGAATTCCCGCTCCAGTATCGTATCGAAATAGCCACGGTTGTGCGCCCCTGTGAGCGCATCGCGCTGCGAATTGAGTTCAAGCTCACGCGATTTTTTCAGCTGGCGCAGCATTTGCAAATCGCGCGCCTCGCCCATGATGGCCGAAATTTCGGATGCATCAAGCAGGCTGATATCGAACAGGTCTTCCGCTTCGGGCAGGCTCATTGCAACCGCATCGAGCACGCCGGCCAGACCATCATCGTCCAGTTCCAGGAATTCCTTCGCCACCGCCACCGCACGCGACGCAATTTCGCGGTTGCCCATATTCAGGAACTGATCGGCGATATAACCGGAGACCGCAATGCATGCCGTCATCTTCGACATCGCTTCCTTTTCCTGCGTCAGGCTGTGGCTGGCCAGGCAGGACAGCGCAAGATAGTCCGGCAGCTTCCAGCGCTTGAGCAACCAGTAGCCAACTTCGTCATGCCCGGCGCCGAATGCTTCGTGCTCGGCTTGCAGTAGCGCATCATGCCCGGTCGCCGCCAGGTTCACCGGCGCGTATTCGTCCGGCATCATCACGTCGAACACCAGCACGCCAATATCCTGCATCAACCCGGCCAGGAACAGATCATCGAGCTTTTTCAGTCCGCATTTTTCACCCAGCGCGCGGCATGCCAGCGCGCACAACACCGCACGGCGCCAGAAACGGGCGGTATCGATATGCTTGCTGTCGGGATTGGCGCGAAACGAATGCATCAACGAAAACGAAAGCGCAATCATGATCGATGCGTGGGTACCCAACAGGCTGACCGCCTGTCGGACATTGTTTGCGGCACGACGTGTCAGATACAGCGGCGAGCGAGCAACCTTGAGGAATTTGGCCGACAGCGCCGGATCAAGCGATACCTGTTCGCAAATCTGCACCATGCTGGTATCCGGCTTGTTGGCCAAATCGATGATGCGTATCGCCACGCCCGGCAGGCTCGGCAGCGTCGAACAGTAGCGCAACCGCTGCGCGATGTTTTCATTCATCATCGCTCACCTCCCGCTTGAACAGTTGTACGCGGTGCATGGTTTTCTGGCTGTACGGCATGCTGCATAAGGACGGCAGTATCGGATGTTTCAGTCGAATGGTACGTTACAGGTTGCATTGTCACAAGGGTCTGATGCAGCGCAAACACCTGCCGATTATCTTTTCTGGGCAGACATTTGCACGATAAAACCATGAATTATAAGCGAAAATGCGCCCTGCCTATGCGCGGCAACCAGCCTGAATCCGGCACACGCAATACATTCAACACGCTCCGCGCACACAAATGCCAGAGAGCATCAGCTCCACCTGCGACTGCGCCCCGTCGAACGGATCCAGGCGAAACCCGCCCTTGGCAAAACGGTGCCAGCGACCAATGATGAAACAAGTCAGCAGGTTCGCCCGCGCAACCAGATCATCGGCCTTCGCCTGATGCTGCGCCGCCGCCACGCGCAGCGCCTGCCGGATTGCCAGCTCGATTCGTTCGAGCAACTGATTCATCCTGCTCTGCAGTCGCTCATCCTCGTTCACCAGCGCATCGCCGATCAGCACGCGCGTCATGCCCGGATTGCGAACGGCAAAATTCAGCAGCATCAGCACCATTGCCTGCGCCTGCGCCAGACCATCGTCCTGTTCCTGTTCGATGCGGCTGATCAGTCCAAAGATGGTCGATTCGATGAATTCGATCAGGCCTTCGAACATTTGCGCCTTGCTGGCGAAGTGACGATACAGTGCGGCTTCGGACACGGCCAGCTTGCCGGCTAGCGCCGCGGTGGTGATTTTTTCGCCTTTCGGCTGTTCGAGCATTTCCGCCAGCGCTTGGAGGATTTGCAATTTGCGTTCGCCCTGCTGTCTGGTGGTTGCCATGTCGCCTCTGATGGTGGGAACGGTGCCTGGCTAATCCCGCAAACGGCGCAGATAGGCGGGAAGTTGCCGAATTGATTGTACTTTGACATCAACGTAAACGGGGCGATTTCTGCGTTCAGGTTGCGCCAGAGTGACAAGTTGCTTCGCCGCCTGCGCCGACAAATATTGCGTGACCAGCACCGTGCGCATGCCGAGCGACCTGGCGGCCTTCAGCGTTTTGGCCGTGTCTTCAACCAGAACTGCCTGACGTGCCCCGACCTTTTCCTTTGCCAGCAGTTTCTTCAGCAGATGGCGCGATGGCTTCGGTCGCAGACTGCGATGCACGCGCATCGATTCAATCGGCACATGCCGCGCGAAATGCCGGTGCAACCCCAGATGGCGCATGACTTCGCGCGAATAGCGAAGCGGCGCATTCGTCAGCAGAATCTTGCGCCCCGGGAGGCGCTTCAGGAAACGGTGCACACCACGTTCGGCGCGGATCATCGCCGAGAGATCGTCGAACTGATGCGCTTCGCGCAGGAAGTCTTCCATCCGCACATCGTGATGGCGCATCATCCCGAGCAGCGTCGCGCCATAACGCTGCCAGTACTTCATCCTGACCGCATTCACGGTTTCGCTATCGGCAGGCTCGTCCTCGCTGCCCAGCGTTTTCGCCAGAAATGCATTCATGTTCGCCGTAATCGCCGGGAAGATCGCGTGCGATGCGTCGTGCAGCGTATTGTCGAGGTCGAACAGCCAAAGCATAATGTGCATAAAAAAAAGCCCGGGCAATCGCTCGGGCTTTTTCGATCAGGCCGGGTTTTTCTTTTTCGCCTTGCTGGCTTCGTACTGCTTGTTGACCCACCATTGCTGCGCAATCGACAGCACGTTGTTCACAATCCAGTACAGCACCAGCCCAGACGGGAAGAAGAAGAACATGACCGAGAAAATGATCGGCACGAAATTCATCACCTTCGCTTGCATCGGATCCGCCGGCGGCGGGGTCATCCGCTGCTGAATGAACATCGACACAGCCATCAAAACCGGCAGGATGTACCACGGATCCGGCATGGCCAGATCGGTAATCCAGCCGATCCACGGCGCATTGCGGATTTCAACGCTGGCCAGCAGCACCCAGTACAGTGCGATGAACACCGGCACCTGAACCGCCACTGGCAGACAGCCACCGAGCGGGTTGATTTTTTCCGTCTTGTACAAGTCCATCATCGCCTTGTTCATCGCCGGCTTGTCATCCTTGTAGCGCTCGCGGAGGTCGGTGATCTTCGGCTGCACTTCCTTCATGTTCGCCATGCTGCGGTAGCTGGCAGCCGACAGCGGGAAGAACAGCAGCTTGATCAGCACGGTCAGTACAATGATGGTCCAGCCCCAGTTGCCGACGTATGTCTGGATATGCGTCATCAGCCAAAAAATCGGCTTCGCCACGATAGTCACCCAGCCATAGTCCTTGACCAGATCGAGCCCGACCGCCGTTTTCTCCAGTATCACGGAATCCTGCGGCCCGGAATACAGGCGCGCATCGAACGCCACACTGGCGCCAGGTGCTACGGTTCCGAGCGGCACGATATCACCCAATGCATACAGGTTTGTGTCCACCTTGCGCGAATAGATTTCACGCTCGGTCTTCTCCGGCAGAATGAAGGCCGATACGAAGTAGTGCTGCACCATCGCGATCCAGCCATTGTCGGCCCTGTTCGCGTGTTCTTCCTTGCCCTTCTCGATCTTTTCGAAATCCAGCTTCTGGAACTTGTCCGCATCGGTATATACGGCCGGTCCGGTGAAGGTGCTGGCCAGCTTCGATTCGCCTTCTGGCTTGTCGCCGTCGCGCACCAGTTGTAAGTACAGTGATGGCTCAATCGGCGCATTGCTGCGGTTGACAATTTCATGCTTGACGCCAATCGCATAGTCACCGCGCTTGAAGGTGAAGGTCTTGACCAGCTTCACCCCACCCTGCTCTGCTTCCAGCACCAGTTGGATTTCATCACCCTTGTCAAGCGTACGCACGCCCGGGCGCGCAACGAAGGCCGTGTTGTGGTTCGGGAACGTACCACCGGTCAGGCCGGTCTGCGCCAGATAGGTTCGCGGCGCATTGGTGTCGAACAGCACCAGATTCTTTTCGGGATCGACCTTGTCCTTGTGCTTGAGCAGTTCAAGGCGCTTGAGCACGCCGCCAGCGGTATCAATGTCCGCCGCCACCACGTCGGTCGTTATGCGCACGGTTTCGGTCGGGATGGTTTTCTTGCTTTCAGCCGGCTGCCCCTCGGCCGCCTTGCCCGCTTGCAGCAAATCCGTCTTGGCTCGCGACCTTCTGGCCGATGCAGACTGCGCCTTGTCGGACCCCGAACGGAAGAACAGCGATGTGCCGCCGTTATAGACCTGCCAGTTATCCCACAGCATCACTATCGAGATCGCCAGCACAAGCCACAGCGTAGTACGGTTTCTGAAATTCATAATTGGTTTGGTCAGGATGGTTTGCAACCGCAGGCGGTCGTGGTTGTTGTCGCGCCATGTTTAGACGGCACGGGATCGAATCCACCAGGATGCCATGGGTGGCATTTGCACAGGCGTTTCGCCGTCAGCAGGGAACCCTTGCCGACGCCATGTTCGCGAATAGCTTCTATCGCGTAATTCGAGCACGAAGGGTAAAACCGGCACCTAGGGCCAAGCAGCGGACTGATGCATACCTGATACAGGCGCAGCAGTAACAGCAGCAGGGATTTCACAGGTGACTTCAGCACGTTGTCTCCGGCAGAAACACCGGCCATTCAGCCGGCTGTCCTCAAAAACTGTGATGATAACAGGCTCAGCAGCTCCTGTTGCAATTCCGTCTTCAGCCATTGGCCGCTCGCTGGCTGCGATTTGGTGCCGAACGGCGCCGTCTGGCGGACAATATAGTCGCAGTGCCGCATGTTCGCGCGCCTGAAAATTTCCCGCGCCACGCGCTTAATCGTGTTGCGGGTCGCGGCACGCGGCGCAAACCGTTTTGCCACGACAAGGCCAATCCGCGCCTTGTGCAACTGATTGACTCTCGCATACAGCACGAAATGCGCGGTCCTGTCAGCCAGGCGCTTGCGCCCTTTGGCACGACGGGCATTCAGCACAGCGCGGCCGCTCCGGGTCGCCATGCGCGCGCGGAAGCCGTGGGTGCGCTTGCGACGCACGACGGAAGGTTGGTAAGTACGTTTCATGGTGGCCTCGTATTCAGCAGGTAATCGGTATTGCTCCCGTCACACCTTAAGTGCCAGACACGCCACTGTCATATTGACAGCCAACGCAACCCCGCAAATTCAGCGCACAGGAAACCTTGAATTAAACTACACTTCGCCCGCGATTGTCAAGATATTATATAAAATCGGCACTCGCCCCACCCTGATTAAAATTTACGCTCCCCTGTGGATAACTTTGTCCGGCGCGGTTAAAATAGCACTTGCTGCAGTTTCTTTTCATCGCGCCGCCTCACGCCTGCTGATGCCGCGTGCTGCCAGCCTTCCCCTGCTTAAAGATTACGAGATTCATGGACAATTTCTGGCAAGCCTGTTCCGCTCAACTGGAGATGGAGTTGACGCCTCAACAGTATGGCGCATGGATCAAGCCGCTAATGCCGCTGGATCTCGACGGCGATACGCTGCGCATCGCAGCGCCGAACCGTTTCAAGCTTGATTGGGTCAAGACGCAATATGGTGCCAGAATCACTACGTTGGTCGCGCAGCATTTAGGCACATCGGTTACGGTGCTGTTCGTACTAGCGCCAAAATCAGGCGCGTCAAAGCAAGCTGCGCCCCTGGCGCAAAACGACCGCAGCGAACCCGCCTTTGTTGCAGAAGCACAAGGCCGGAGCGAAGAACCGGACGGCGATAACACGCAGCATCGCGAACAGAGCCGCATCAATGCCGAACTGACTTTCGACAACCTCGTGACCGGCAACGCCAACCAGCTAGCGCGCGCCGCCGCCGTTCAGGTTGCCAACAATCCGGGCGGATCGTACAACCCGCTATTCATATATGGCGGCGTCGGCCTGGGCAAGACGCATCTGATCCACGCCATCGGCAACCAGGTCATGCTGGATCGGCCGGACGCACGCATCCGTTACATTCGGGCCGACCACTATGTGACCGACGTTGTCACCGCCTATCAGCGCAAGGGGTTCGACGACTTCAAGCGCTATTACCATTCGCTTGACCTGCTGCTGATCGATGATATCCAATTCATTGGCGGCAACAAAGCGCGCACGCAGGAAGAATTCTTCTACGCTTTTGAAACGCTGATTGCCGCCCGAAAGCAAATCATCATCACCAGCGACACCTACCCGAAGGAACTAAGCGGCATCGACAGCCGGCTGACCTCGCGCTTCGGTTCCGGCCTGACGGTCGCCATTGAACCGCCCGAGCTGGAAATGCGGGTGGCGATCCTGCAAAAGAAGGCCAGCCAGCAAAACCAGCTGCTGTCGGACGATGTCGCATTCTTTGTCGCCAAGCATCTGCGCTCGAATGTGCGCGAGCTTGAAGGCGCGCTAAGCCAGATACTGGCGTATTCCCGCTTCCAGAACAAGGACATCACGATCGACGTCGCGCGTGAGGCGCTGAAGGACCTGCTGTCGGTGCAGAACCGGCAGGTGTCGGTCGAAAACATCCAGAAAACCGTGGCAGACTTTTTCAATATCAAGGTCGCCGACATGTACTCGAAACGACGGCCGGCGAACATCGTGCGCCCACGCCAGGTTGCGATGTATATGGCGAAGGAGCTGACGCAGAAAAGCCTGCCGGAAATCGGCGAGCTTTTCGGTGGACGCGATCACACGACGGTGCTGCACGCGGTCCGCAAGATTACACAGGATCGTGCACGCGACCCGGAGCTGAATCATCAGCTGCACGTGCTGGAACAGACACTGAAGGGTTGATGCGACAGAATTATGCGCGTTGTTTTTCATGTCACAATGCGCATTTATGATGGATGGGAATTCCCGCAGCAGCGGGACGGTTTTATTTGACTGAAGGATTTTTTCAAGGACTCGCATATGCAATTGGTTAAAACCAGCAGGGACAGCATACTTCGGCCGCTGCAAATCGTGAGCGGTATTGTCGAGCGTCGGCAAACCTTGCCGATTCTGGCCAATATCCTCATCCGCAAGCAGGGCGACGACGTTTCCTTCCTGTCCACCGACACCGAAATCCAGATCACGACCCACGCGCAGGTTGGCGACGGCAATGACGAAGGCGCCACCACGGTCGCGGCGCGCAAACTGCTCGATATCCTGCGCTCGCTGCCGGAATCCGCCGACGTAACGCTGACGCTGGCCAACAAGAAGCTGGCCGTGCAGGCAGGCAAGGCGCGCTTCTCGCTGCAAACGCTGGCAGCCGAAGATTTCCCGACCGTTGCGCCGGCAGACAATTACGGCACGAAGCTGGTGCTGCCGCAAAAAACGCTGCGCAACCTGTTCAACATGGTGCATTTCGCGATGGCGCAGCAAGACATCCGCTATTACCTGAACGGCCTGCTGCTGATCGTCGATGGCAAGAGCGTGATTGCAGTCGCGACCGACGGCCACCGTCTTGCGTTCTGCCAGGCGGCAACCGAGCAGGATTGCCCGCGGCAGGAAGTCATCATCCCGCGCAAGACCATTCTTGAATTGCAACGGCTGCTGGAAGAAAGCGATCAACCGATCGAAATCGACATTTCCGGCAACCAGATCAAGCTGGGCTTCGGCGAGACCGAACTGGTATCGAAACTGGTCGAGGGCAAGTTCCCCGATTATGGCCGCGTAATGCCAAAGGGTTACAAGAACAACTTCACCATCGACCGCGAAACCCTGCTGCGTGCATTGCAGCGCGCAGCGATCATGACTAGCGACAAGTTCAAGGGTGTGCGCTGCATCGTTGCGCCGGGCAGCCTGAAAATCAGTTCGACCAATGCCGATCAGGAAGAAGCGGTGGAAGAACTTGAAATCGATTACGGCGGCGACAGCATCGACATCGGCTTCAACGTCAGCTATCTGCTCGACGTGCTGAACAACCTCAAGAACGAACAGGTCAATATCGCGCTGGGCGATGCGAATTCGTCAGCGCTGATCTCCGTTCCCGACAACCAGGATTTCAGATACGTCGTCATGCCGATGCGCATTTGATGACCGACTGGCGCGAAGCAGGCATCGCGCCAGTCGACAAGAACCCGGATATTCGCAGCACCCAAGGCAGTTTTTCAGGAAAGCAGTGCCATGTCAGACAACTCGCAAGACAATCACATCGAACCTAAATCGAGCGACTACGGCGCCGGTTCCATCCAGATTCTCGAAGGCCTCGAAGCGGTGCGCAAGCGCCCCGGCATGTACATCGGCGACACGTCCGACGGCACCGGCCTGCACCATCTGGTGTTCGAAGTGCTGGACAACTCGATCGACGAATCGCTGGCGGGCTACTGTACTGAGATTCACGTCACGATCCATGCCGACAACTCGATTTCGATCATCGACAATGGCCGCGGCGTACCGACTGGCATCAAATTCGACGACAAGCACGAACCGAAACGCAGCGCGGCCGAAATCGTGATGACCGAACTGCACGCCGGCGGCAAGTTTGACCAGAATGCATACAAGGTTTCCGGCGGCTTGCACGGCGTTGGCGTTTCGTGCGTCAACGGCCTGTCAAAAAAACTGAAGCTGACCGTGCGCCGCGATGGCAAGACGCATTGCATGAAATTCGCGCGCGGCGTGCCGCTGGAGCGGAAAATCGAAGTCATCAACGGCGTCGAATGCTCGCCGATGAAAGTGGTTGGCGATACCGACCAGCGCGGCACCGAAGTCCATTTCTGGCCGGACGAAGAAATTTTCGGCCACGTTGAATTTCATTACGAAGTGCTCGCGCGCCGCATCCGCGAGCTGTCATTCCTGAACAATGGCGTGTTCATCCGCCTGACCGACCAGCGCAGCGGCAAGGAAGAAACCTTTGCGTTCGAAGGCGGCACACGCGGTTTCGTCGAATACATCAACAAGTCGAAGACCGCGCTGCATCCGACGATTTTCCAGGCAACCGGCGAGCGCGCGTCCGATCAGGACACGCTGATCACGGTCGATGTTTCGATGCAATGGAACGACGCCTACAACGAACAGGTGCTGTGCTTCACCAACAACATCCCGCAGCGCGACGGCGGCACCCATCTGACCGGACTGCGCGCGGCGATGACGCGCGTGATCAACAAGTACATCGAAGAAAACGAACTGGCGAAAAAGGCCAAGGTCGATATCAGCGGCGACGACATGCGCGAAGGGCTGACCTGCGTGTTGTCAGTGAAAGTGCCGGAACCGAAATTCAGTTCGCAGACGAAGGACAAGCTGGTTTCGAGCGAAGTGCGCGGCCCGGTGGAGGAAATCGTCGCCAAGACGCTGACCGACTTCCTGCAGGAAAAACCGAATGACGCAAAAATCATCTGCGGCAAAATCGTTGAGGCAGCCAGGGCACGTGAAGCGGCACGCAAGGCGCGTGACCTGACGCGGCGCAAAGGCGTGATGGATGGCTTGGGCCTGTCATCCAAGCTGGCCGATTGCCAGGAACGCGATCCGGCGTTGTCCGAACTGTACATCGTCGAGGGCGATTCGGCTGGCGGCTCGGCCAAGCAGGGTCGCGACCGCAAGTTTCAGGCGATCCTGCCGCTACGCGGCAAGGTGCTGAACGTCGAAAAAGCGCGCTTCGAAAAAATGCTGTCGTCCGAACAAATCACGACGCTGATTGCCACGCTTGGCACCAGCATCGGCGCGGACGAATTCAATATCGAGAAACTGCGCTACCACCGCATCATCATCATGACCGATGCCGACGTCGATGGCGCGCATATCCGCACGCTGCTGCTGACGCTGTTCTATCGCCAGATGCCGGAACTGATCGAGCGCGGTTATGTCTACATCGCACAACCGCCGCTGTACAAGGTCAAGGCTGGCCGCGACGAGCGTTATCTGAAGGACGACATCGAGGAAACGAGCTACATGCTGCAAGTGGCGCTGAATGGCGCAACGCTGATTCCGGCTGAAAATGCCGCGCCGATCAGCGGCGATCCGCTGGCCGAACTGGTGCGCCAGTACAACCTGGCGAACGCCATCATCCTGCGCCTGGGCCGCGTGATTGATGATGCCGCGCTGACTGCGATCATGACCGGCGTCAAACTTAATCTGGAAACGCTGGCCGATGCGCAGGAATCGGCCAAAGCGCTGGCCGATGCGATTGGCGATCCGCTGCTGCGCGTCGCCGCGCGGCTGGATGAAGCCAGCGATGAAAACGTGCTGCAGATTGAACGCATGGTGCACGGCAACGTGCGCGTCAGCGTGATTACGCCTGATTTCGTCCGTAGCGCCGATTACCGCGCGCTGGTCAGCGCAGCAGCCACCTTCCAGGGACTGATCGGACCCGGCGCCTTCATCCGTCGCGGCGAAGGCGAGCGGATGCGCGAAGTCGCGATCGACAACTTTCATCAGGCAATGCTGTGGTTGCGCGCCGAAGCCGATCGCGGCGTGTCGAAGCAACGCTACAAGGGACTGGGCGAAATGAACCCGGAACAACTGTGGGAAACGACGATGGATCCGGGCGTTCGCCGACTGCTGAAGGTGCAGATCGAAGATGCTATTTCGGCAGATCAAATCTTCACCACGCTGATGGGCGACAACGTCGAACCGCGCCGTGCGTTCATCGAAGGCAACGCGCTCAAAGCAGCGAATATCGACATTTGAACGGATTGTAGCTAGACCCATAACCTGAGATTTTGGGAAGCATCCATTGAGATTTGATTGATGTTGGTACCCATAAGCTGAGAATAGTTATACTGTCAGTTTGATTCAAGCCCACCTTTGAAAGAGGGTGGGCTTTTTGTTGTCGCATAGAGAATTTTGTTTTTTGGATTATTGAATCTTCATAAAACAACCTAATCGGGCGGTAGTGCCATGACTGAATTGTTCAAAGATTAAGTTTGCACTTTTGTTGACTTGTCCGTCTGAGTGAGTTAAAAGACCGGATGCAGGCAGAACGCTCATATGCAGAAGGCCTTGGTCATACTTTCGAATGAGAAGGCTTCTAGGTTCGAAGCTTATTGCGAGGAATGTGACTTTAAGAAATCAACGCTTATTGCCAAGCTAGTGAGGGATTTCCTCAACCGAGAGAACTATCCAGCTCAGCGAAGTTTTCCGGCTGAGCAGGCGAAAAGCGTCTGACAGCAGTGCTGGCTTTGCAGAACAACATGATTAGGAGCGCTTAATGAGTCTCGAAATGGGCGACTATGCACGCACCATCGCCGCCTTTGATAATGGCGAACCTGACCGCCGCCGGCCCCCCCAAAAAAAGAAGAGTTCGGGCAAATATGTTGGAATTCCTGTCGCGCCGGGCGCAACAAAAATTATTACTGCTGATGCAAGAAAGATTCCGCTGCCCGACGCCAGCGTCGATTTGATTATTACGTCTCCTCCATACTGGAAAAAACGCGACTATGGGTATCCAGAGCAAATTGGGTTGGAGAAAACCCCGCAGGAATTTGTCGCCAACATTCAAGCGGCGCTAACAGAGTGGAGACGAATTCTCAAGCCTGCAGGTTCTGTATTTCTCAACATGGGGGACACGTACCACAACAAAAGTCTCGCCGGTATTCCTGGGAGAATTGAGGCGGCAGCTTGCGATGATGGGTGGAAGCTTCGGAACCGAATTATTTGGGCCAAAGAAAATGGGATGCCTGAGCCGTCAAAAACCAGGCTCGCTAACCGCCATGAATACATCCTTCACTTGACACCCACACAGAACTACTACTACGACATCGTGGGCTACTCGGAGAAGTACGGGAACGGCGCTAACCCCGGGGATGTTTGGAACGTAAATCTCAAGCGGGACATGAGTAAGCACCTGGCGCCATTCCCTGAGGAACTGGTTGAGCGAGCCATTACGCTGGCATGTCCGAGCGAGGTGTGTCCGGTTTGTGGCCACCTCCGTTCGCGAATCTATCAACGCACTGCGGAGTTAGACGAATCGAGGCCTCAGGGGCGCCGCGCGATGGAGTTGGCTCGAGAGAAGGGACTGACAGCTGCGCACATTGCCGCAATCCAGGCAACAGGCATCTCAGACGCGGGCAAAGCGCTCCGAGTGCAGACTGGCACCGGCAAGAACACCGTCGACGTAAAGCGGCTTGCAGCCGAAGCTAAGAAGGCATTGGGCGGTTATTTCCGTGAATTCACGTTCGCGAAGAAGCGGACAATAGGTTGGACTAGTTGTGAATGTAAAGTTGACTTTCGTCCAGCGGTGGTTCTTGACCCCTTCTGCGGGACGGGAACAACACTTCGAGTCGCAAGCGCAATGGGGCGGGTTGCGATAGGCGTAGACCTTGCCTCTTTCTCTCATACAGACGAATAACCAATGCCAAAAGAGCCAATCTCAGTGGAGCAAGTAGCGTTTCTCGATTTGGGATTTGTCGCTCGATGCATCCACCATCTTCGAAGTCAGAAAATTCATCGACACTTCGCAGGCTATCTCTGCCTTTGTTTTACGGCAACGCGGGAGGGCAGAGAGAGGAACCTAAAGCCGGCATTCAAGGCGTTCTTCGACCGTTTTTTACTTGTTGGAGATGCACCGGAGGCCACACCTTATGTCGTGCCTTTTAATGAGTCAGGGAGTTCCGATGCGAACGTTTGGCTCAACGGTAACGTGGCGGGTTCGTATGCCGTCAGTTCCCTCCGCCCTCAGGCCCCGCTTCGCCGAGTAGCGGAACTGTTCGGCACAGGAAAATCGGCAACTTTCTCGTTGGTAGAGGAACACGAAAGTGCGTGTCTTGAGCACCTGTTGTTCGGGCATCCAGTCAATGCGGTGGCCCTAAGCGGTTTCTTATTTCGAGACCATTCCTTTATTTTGACGAACGGGCAGACTCCTACCATCACCGATTTGGTGAGAGAGTTGTACGTCCTCCTCGGCTTCAACGATGGCAGGTTTTCCAAGTCAATATTTGTAGAAGATGAAGAGTTTGACTTCGGTCAGATTTGGGCTCCCCCTCAACCAGCAAGTTAACCAGCTCAATACGTAGTCCTCATTATGTCCATCAGACTTTCATCCGTACCCACGCGCCAGACTCCTGCAGGCGGTTTTGGCGTTCTTAAGCCGACACTCAATGCGGCTACCGACGCAATTACCACTACGGAAGTCTATCCGACGGGTCCTTCGTCACTTCCTGCTGAGGACAAAGTGCTGCAGAGGACGAAGAACCTAATTGAGGATGGTTTTGCAGGCGTCATCTTGTCTGGGCCACCTGGAACCAGCAAGAGCTGGTATGCGCGAAGGCTTGCTTTTTCATTGGCTGAAAACGATGCCGAGCGTGTTCGCTTTGTCCAGTTTCACCCTTCGTATCAGTACGAGGATTTTATTGAAAGTTACGAGCCAACGGACAGTGGTGGATTCAAACCCAAAGCGCGCACATTTTTAACCCTTTGTGACCAGGCAACGGCCTCTCCCGATTCAACCTTCGTTTTGGTCATTGACGAATTGAGTCGTTGTGATGCGGTGCGTGTATTCGGAGAGGCGCTCACATACTTGGAGAAGTCTCAAAGGAACGTGGAGTTCGAACTCGCATCTGGACGGCGTGTTCAGATTCCGTCCAATATCTTTATCGTTGCCACGATGAATCCATGGGACCGCGGGGTTGACGAACTTGACATGGCATTCGAACGTCGGTTCGCCAAGATTTCCATGGACCCAGACGTCAACATCCTCGAGTCGATGTTGAAAACAAATGGACTGCCCGAAGTTCAGGTCCGGCGCGTGGTCGCATTTTTTCGGACTGTTCAACAGCATCGGAATCAATTTGCCAGAATCGGGCACGCTTATTTTTCAAGAGTCGGTTCAGTCGGTGCATTGCAGCGCCTGTGGGAATACCAGCTGCGATTTCACTTCGAAAAGGCATTTCGCCAAAGCCCCCAAGAGTTCTCGCAGATTTCTAACGCGTGGGACGGCATCTTTCGTGAGGCACAGGGCGCGGCTGCAGCCATACCTGCTGAGCCCGTCGCGGCGGTAGAGCAAGCGATTGAGATTGCTCAGCAGCCTACAGTTTCTGACGTTACAGTTTCTCAGTAAGTCTGTAGGCGGCCGCAGTGACGGAGTTGGAACCCCTTAAAGAGCCGACGATATATCGAGGGTATGAGCACACAGAAGTCGCTATTCCTCTTGCAGCGATGCTTCAAAATGGCCGACTCAATATCTTTGAGGAGGTGAAGGGAAAAAACTACTTTCAGGTTTATTCCCGCGGTGCCGATTTGATTTTTCAGTGCGGCAGCTATGTTGGACTCATCCCCATTAACGAAGATGTAGCTATTGAGGTTGCTCCTCGCGTAAAGATATCAAATCTTGACCGCATCCTTCAGCAGGCTGATGCGTCGCACAGGATATTTAGCCTCATCAGCCGGGGATATGCGGCTTCCGAAGAGGCCTCCTACCTCATTGACCTCTTAGCAGATGCCTTGATAGAAGGTGTTGAAGAGATTGTGGAATGGGGAAAGCACAAGGAATATGGTCGTAGGATTTACCACGGGCACCCACGCTCTGGCCGAATACTAGTAAAAGAGACGTCCCACCTGCGTGCAAAGAACCCAGGCACCGTTTCGGCCTCAACTTCACGATTCGAGCGTGGTTCAGAAAACGTATTCAACATTTGCATTCGCTTTGCACTCGAACATCTGATTCACACGTTGTCTTTAGGCCGCCCAGAATCTCGACGCAGCAAAAGACTATCTCGCCTAAACGTTGCATGGCAGAACTTTTCGGAGGTTGAAGCGAAGGGGAATGCGCTATCCATCGCGAACGAAGTAGAGCGTCGCATGTCGTATGAACGGTTATCTGTACCTTACGAAAAGACGTTGCCACTAGCAAATGCGGTTCTGCGGAGTTCTGGACCGAGTCAACGAAATCTGCCACCAAGCTTTTCATTAAACTCGTTGATTTTTGATGTGGCTGATGCCTTTGAGCAGTACATCAGGGGGTGTCTGGCCAAGCACTGTTCAGCATTCGTGATTGACGGTAATTTCGCGGCACCCACAGGGGCAAAACAACTTTTGTTTCTGAACTCGACACACCACCTCACGCGGAACGTCCACACGACGCCTGATGTCCTCATCCGTAATGACCAAGGCGTGCCGGTCTGCGTCCTCGATGTCAAGTACAAGCCTTATTCAGGCATGCCAGACCGCAACGACATTAATCAGGCTCTCACTTATGCTTTGGCCTATGGCACGGCCATCTGCGGCTTGGTGTATCCGTCGAATTCCCCCGTTGGACGTGTTGATGCGTTTGGTAAAGTTGGAGGAGTGGATGTCTTTGGATTCTCGATTGGGCTTAACGCTCCGGATTTGCTGGCAGAGGAGCGTCGCTTTGGTGTTGATGCATGTATCGCTTTGGGGATAGCGCCGCGCCAGCAGACGTAAGGCCGGAGATATTTAACGTTCCACATTGAAGCCAGTGCGCAAGGCAGTCAGCATGACGTTTGATAATGACAAAGATGGGGTTGATTGCCCCGCGTGCCCATTTCTTGCTGGCGTCAGTGCATACCACTGCGTCGCAGCGTTATTCGGTAATTAGTATGCTGAATGCGGACAAGCTGGGTGAGGAAATTTCATTTCCTGGGAGTATTTATTGCTGTAACCGATAATTTGGGAGCGTCTAACTTGAAAATCCCGCCATCCTCGACTATGTTGTAGAAATGCTTCGGTGCAATGCCGAAGTGTAGTACCACGATGAGCCTGGATGCGCTTTTATGACCAACTGCCCGGTCGGGTCCCCTTTTTATGAGAGGGTACGACGAGGGAGTTGGCTATGAAAACTATCTGCTTGTGGGCGAATCTGGCGGAACGGGTAGCATGCCGACCACGTCGAGCGATGCTAATCCTACTTAAGAGAGATGCTCTCCACACCCATAGCATGCAGACAGGCGAGCAGGAATGCCGCGCTGAACCGCTTGCGATTGACCTTGCGATTTATCTGGTCGGACGATTCCTCGATTCCAAGCTCCTCCAGCATTTTCGCAAGCTGTTTGTAACGGATGCCGCACCGCATCATCTCGATTTCTATCATTTCCTTCGCGGTCTGCTCCCAAGCTTCGTAAGGCTGAGTCTGCGGGATATTCCCGCGCGGCGGTCTGCTCACTGCTACTCCTTGGCCTTCAAATGGCCCTCGATTTTTTCGTATCGATATTTTCTCACGACAATTTTCAGTCGTATACGACTGATGCAAATTCCTCAGCACTATACCTCCTCAGCAAAATATTTTGGTGAGAAAAAATTGCTGACAAAAACTTTACCATCCGCGCCGGTTCGAGAGAACGGCATTATTTTTTTGACAACCATCCATGCGGGCATCCTGTTGCCGAGCCACGGAGGTACAAAATGAAAAGCGTCCCATCCTATGGCGTCCGCAGCCGCCGGACTGCGGAGAACGCCGGCGTCCGGCTCACAGCTCGGACTTACGGCAAAGCACGCATTGGCACCTATGCCGAAAAAGCCAACGGCCACATCACCGTCGACTCTGACACGGAACGTCTGGTGGCGCACATATTAAGTGTCGACCCGCGCGTGCGCTCCTTCAAGCAACAACCGTTCACAGTTGACTTGGTTGGTGAAAGGTTGCTGTTCACACGTGAAGAAGTGTCAGAGGCACGCAGGATGCGGGGAGGCCGAACCGGCGGTGCAGAGTACACACCGGACTTTGCCACAGTTCAAATCGATGGTCTGCAGTGCGCGTATGAAGTCAAGCGTGAGGGCTACGAAGGTGACGAGCGGTACTGGGCGAAAATCGAGCGCGGCCGAGCAATCATGGAGGCGTACTGCTATCCGTTATCTACGGTGATTGTTCCGGCGAATGAACGACACCCGGTCGTCGTCAACGCACAACTGCTTAAGCCAGCGGTGGCGCACGCGCATAAATACCTGACCCAGGACATCATCGACCGGGTTGAACACTATTGCGAATCTGGCCCAGTGCTGCAGCGCGCTTTGTGCACAGACCTTCAGATACCGACAGGCTTGATTCCGCCTTTACTTGCTACCGGTGTACTGCAGGCAGACGTGGCGCATCACCACATCTGCGCCTCCTTGAAGCTGTCGGCCGGATACGGCGACCTGGGCCACCTTTGTCTTATTGAGGAGCTGGGGTCATGATTTCCGACTTGCGCGTGGGAGACAGATTGGCGCCGCCCGGCAAGCCTGACAGTTATGTCGAGGTACTGGATAACCGAATCCATGCAGGCGCTATCAATGTTTTCGATGTTGAGAAACGCGAGGCCAGGTATGTTGATGAAGCTGCCATACGCGCAGGCATTTCGGCAGGCAGCTTGATATTGCATCGAAAAGGGAAGCCGCGTGTCGGCATCGCAGCCCAGTACGATAATCCGTCGCTGCATGCCAAAGTACGTGGTCTGAACGATGCCCTGAGGCGCATTGGAAACATACAGTCAAAACTGGGCCTGTCGTTTAGCGCGGCGATACCATCAGCCCGCGAAGCTTATATGGAGGAGAACGCAGACAAACAAATGGTCAGTTCCTTTCCATCTCGTGCAAGCTTGTACCGTGCTCGAAGAAGTCAGCAACTTGGGTTGCCGGTTCTCAAGGGCGATAGAAACAAAGGTAATGCGACGCCTAGATATTCAAAGGAAATTATCGAATTCATCGAAGAGACTGTCCAAAATCAGTTCCTCGTTACGGAATCAAAGTGGACTGTTCAGGACCTAACGGGGTACATCAATCGTGAGTCCAGGCGTCGTGGCCTGCATGCGGCCAAAAACGCTATCAGCCGCAAATTCGTCGCATCCAGGATTCAGCATCTGACCGTTGATGCCGAATATGACCGAATGGACCCGCTTAACCGGGTTGCCGGCAAGTCGTACGCAAAGAAACGCATTCGTGCGGCATTTCCGCTTGCTCGAATTGAGCAGGATGCAGTGCATCTGCCATTCGTTGTACATACACCTCATGGCGTGGCCAGGAACGTCTATCTGGTCCTTGCGATTGATGTCTGCACCGGGTATCCGGTTGGATGGCATCTCGTCATTGGCCAGCCGCGTGAGATGGATACGTTGCTGTGTCTCGAAAAATATTTGACGCCAGTCAAGGCGGCCTGCTTCAAGGAATTTGGCATCGTCAATGCGCACAACCTATATGGCACGCCTGCACAGGTCATTTTTGATAACGGTCCGGAGACTAAAGGTGGGCGAATTGTTCGGCTTGAGCTGCTGGCGATGGATGTCAAGCACTGCAAAGCAAAAGAGGCACAAGGCAAGCCATTCATAGAGCGCTTAAACAGGTCGCTTAAAGAAGCCTTGCAACGCCTCTCAGGGTGCACTCGCTTTGATGGAAAGGATGGTAAGCGCGACCCTGTTGCTTTAGGTGATGAGCTGATGACTATCGACGAGCTTGAAAAATGGATTGTAAGGTGGCTCTACGAGGACTGGGTAAATACATCACTTGAGCGTCTGCGTTGGGACGAATTGCTGGTCGATTCAGTCAAGGGGAAAACGCCGCTTGAGCGCCTGAATTACCTGACAGAAGAAATGGGATATCCCATCACTATGCCACCTCCTCGTCATGAATGGATGGGTGCGCTTTATGACCACACGAGATGTACGCTGAGTGCCAAGACTGGCATCACGCTTGAGCACGGATTTCGCTACAAAGGCGATGCCATTTCCTATCTGCTGTCTAAGTACGGTGACTGCGCGCAGCTCCATGTGCTCTACAACCCCGATGATTTTCGTCAGGCGTACGTGTACGAGTCGGATGACCTGCCGCTCGTTACGCTAACGCAGGAACACGTCCGCCCAGAAACGCCTGCATGGACCTTTGCGGAAGCCAAAACACGATTTGATTCCGGCATGGATGACTGGATGGTTCCAGACGACAAAACCCGGTTTATGCGCGACCTTGACGATATGGTCACCCGCAACGAAAAAGGCCGAAAAACCAAATCTCCCAAGAAGCGCGAAGAAGACCAGAAAACCGTACAACTTGCCAAAGAGCATTCTGCTCTCCAACGCGCCATCAAAAATCCGCTTTCGTCTGTCGCTCCGTTTGGGCCGACACCTTCGCTCAATCCATTTTTGCTCACTGAAGACCTACAAGCGGCTGCCATTTATGACGACGATGAGCCGCTATTGAATATCGTAAACAGAAATACCGGAGAAAAACTGCTGTGACACCCGCTCGACAACTACGCAAAAATATCGAAACTTGCGAACTACAACATCACATGTTTGTGGAACACCTCTATGAGCTAAAACGGCGTATCGATGATGCCATCGCTGGCTTTGCCCCTACAGTCGTTCGCGTGCCGGGTCCAAGCCGCGTGGGCAAATCTTCACTCATTGCAACACTAAAACGCGACTATCCTGAAGAACGTATTGACGGACGACGCCATGTGCCCGTGTTGGTTGTGAATGTGCCGCAAGCTGCGACGGCCAAGCTGCTTCCAAAGTGTGTTTTGCATGCGTTAGGCATCCAGGTGCGAGGCAGCATGACGGCTGGAGCTATGCGCGATTTGATGGAGATGCAACTTCGCCTTGCCGGTACACGAGTGGTGATTTTTGACGAGATATCGCACCTTGTTGATGAAGGGTCGCGGGTGCCACCACGTGCCGCCAGCGACTGGCTTAAGGCTCTGCACGACACACTCAAGATGACGCTGATTTTCTTCGGCATTCCTCGGTTAGAACGACTTTTCACAGCAAATGAACAGTTGCGTCTACGTGCTTGCCCTGCGCGTAATTTCTTTCCATACGACGCAAGTGACCCAAAAGAAATGAAGGAATACATTTCGTGCGTCAAAAACTATGTGCGCATGTTCGAGGCGGCGGGCTACCCCATTAATGTGGGCACTCGCGTGCTCACGCAGCAAAGCTATCTACTCACTGGTGGCTTGGTCGGGGTGCTCGCTAACTTCATGCGTGAGCTTTCTTGCGTAGTGGCAAACGAAGCGCCACGGCCTATCACATACGCTGACTGCCAGAAGGCAAGTGAATACGTCAGCCACGCAGGGTCACCGCATCAAGTGGCGTTCCAAGATTCTGGCATCGAAGACGCTGGCGTGGCACCGGCAGCCCTGAAGCAGGCATATGTCCATGTCCTGACCAGCAACATGGCATCTGTGCCGGTTCGTAAAAAATAGGAGATAAAATGAGCCTTGTCATTACTTATGCACCTCGGGACGACGAGTCCGGAATGGGTTACTACCGTCGACTTTCCGCCGACAATGCACTTTTTAACTGGCGTAACCTGACGGACACCGCGGGCATCGAACGTAATCGTCGCGCATTATTACTGCGCACGGACGATGTGGCCCGCAATCTTGGTATGGAACTGAAGTGGGCTGAGTCCACTAAGGAAAAAGAAGACCTCTGCCGTAACTGGGGGCGACTACATCGGACGCAAGCTGATGCTGTGTGTCCATTATGCCTAGCAGAATCACCTTACCTACGACACCAGTGGGAACACGCCTATGTCACAGCATGTCCGCATCACCACGTGCAGTTAGTTGACCGATGCAACGTATGCGGAGAGCATCTGTCCCCTGAGCGACTCTACATAGGGTTGTGCTCGTGTGGCCATGACTTGACCAGCCTGCCGCTTGTGCCTGCAACCCAGGCGCAGCAGTGGTTGTCGACGCTCGTTGCAAATAATGGACGACCGGCTGGCAGCATGAAGCCAGTCATAGATGGTATAGACATCAATGTTCTGGAGAAAGTTATCCAGACGCTTTGCTTGTATGCCGACCCGAAGCAACCCAAGTTGTCGCGCAATGAGGCTGTGCCAAAATATGTTGCTGAAGCGGTCCAATTCCTCGCGCCACTTGAAGCCCTGCTGGCAGATTGGCCAATTAACTTCCGTGCTCATGTTGAGCAACGCATTGCAGCAGGACGCAAGGAAGCTCGCACACTGAACACGTTGCTGGGCGACTGGTATATCAGCCTGCGCAAACTCTGCCAGGGCACAACACTTGAGCCGCTTCTGCAAATTATCATCGACGTCGCAGTCGAAAAATCCGATTGTGTACTTGGACTCGACTCAGCCAAGGATATGGCTGAAGATGCAACTGGATACATGCGTGCACCGGATGCCGCCAAAGCCATAGGCGTCAGCGTTTCACGTCTACATGACTCGATTCGTTCTGGAGAATGTAAGCACCGCACGCGTCGTATAGGCACACGTGGCCAAGTGTATGAAATTCCTTGCGCCGAGGTGGAACGAATCCAGTTGCTGCGTGCAGGATGGATTACCGATGAAGAAGCCTGCACACTGGCTGGCGTACAATCGGCCGTACTCGAGCGCATGAAAGCGGCCGACTTTATTCGGTCAGACATCCGCTGGCGTGAAGACATCATGAAAGGCGGCCCGGTCGAACGCCAGTCAATTATTGATGCTTACGAGCGTGTCCGACATTTAGCTGAACCGGCTTTCATCCAGGATGATACGACGCTAGCTATAGCCCAATTCACTAGCCGTCGAATGGGTGACCGAAGGGCAATTGAATCCTTGATGCAGGCCATTTCGGATGGCCGCGTAAAGGCCGTTGCGTTTGGCAACACGTTGGGTGAGATGCGGTTCCTGCGTGAAGATGTATATGAATATTTTGGTACACCGCTTCTCGAATCTGGAATGTCCGTCCAACAGTTAGCCAAAAGTACCGGCTGGAAGTGGGAGAGTATCTCGCAATGGATTGAGGATGGCCTGCTCCATTCGGAGTCAATTCAATTGCGAGGACGGCCGTGCCGTGTCGTACTACCGCACCAGTTGCTAGCGTTTCGCCAGACCTTTGTTCCACTAGCCGACCTTGCGCGTGCGATGGGGACGAAATCCTCTGCGCTGGTGCAACTGCTACCCAACATCAAATTGGTGGGCGCCAAACAACTCCCAAGTGGGGCCATGCGTGGTGGGCTGATTCGTATTGAAGACCTTGGACGGCTTGCTGTGCTCGGAGCACGAGCAGGACACGACTTGTTCGTACCTGCGGCAATATGATGTAATTTCTTCGACCGATGGACGTATGTAATGGGTAGAACGGATATAAGGTGGCTTGTTGTCGCTTTGTGAGCCAAAGGCTCAACCAAAAAGCGGATTGTCGTTCTTTAGATTCGTAGCTGCAGGGTGGAGGGTTGAGCCCAGCCATCCTACGCAAAAGCGATTGGATTAGCCTTCTGACCCAACCACCAGCCTGAAAATTTTTGCAGGTATGGAGCCGCATCACCCGGTAGCCGTTCGCATTGCGGGCGCTGCCTTCGCCACCCGCCACCGATTTTCAAATGCTTTCCCACAGTTCGGTGCTGTCCCCCGGCCGCTGCTGTTGTGTCCCCGACCAGCCGGGCGGTGAGCTACAAATATCGCCCACACTTTGTATAGTTCTCGCGTAGGCTGATGAAGCCACTTTATTTGCACAAATTCATGAGGGTGAGGTTCGATTTTTAACTCCCAACGTAATTAGCGACTGCCATTCGGCCAAAGCGGAAATTCAGTAACGTGAATGTGAGCTACAGGTATCAGCAGTAAAGCAGACACTATTAGTTTTAATTTTTAGCGCCTCTAAAAATGAGACGACTATATTCCTAGTAGACTTTTTAGTATCCTCCCCTAGAGCAAATGCCGCATAAATGATAGTTAGATATCATACAAAAAAGCTAATCGATAGCTCAATATCTGTTATTTGAATTTTTTGTTAAGTGATATTATAATATCTATATGCATCATAAAGTGATAAATTAATGTCATGGGTAACGCCACCGCATCAATCCTGCCATCAACCGAAAAGCTTCTGCAAGATTTTGGGGAGCGGATTCGCCTCGCTCGATTGCGCCGCAGACTCCCAGCCAAGCAGGTGGCTGAACGCGCCGGCATGACTGAAGTTACTTTGCGAAAAATTGAGCGGGGGCAAACAGGCGCAACGATGGGAGCCTACCTATCTGTGCTTCAAGTGCTTGGACTTCAATCCGATGTGGCCAACTGGGCTGTTGTGGATGAATTGGGGCGAACGCTGCAGGACTCGACAACACATGGTGGCATGCGTGTTCGCCGCTCAAAACCCAGAGTCACAGCAAAACCTTCAGAGGAGTTTTTGGATAAAACCCAAGAGGTCAACAAAAAGGCGAGTCCCTCTGTGCCCGCGCCCAGTCGCGAACGCCTCAATCGCGACTCCCTGAAATCTCTGCTGAAGAAACCAGGCACTGAGTGAAACTAATAAACCAAAACTCCGAGATACACGCATTTCTGGACACAGATAAGCCGACTCAAATAGGCGTATTGCGTAATCGAGGCTCGCGCGTACGAGATGTTTTTTCGTTTGAATTCGCCAAAGATTTTTTAGCGCAGGAGCCCGAAAGAGCCGTGGTGCTCGACCCTCACCTAAAACCACTCGAGGGCGAACAATACTGCATTGACTCGCTCCCGATATTTGGTCTGTTTCAAGATGCCTCCCCAGACCGCTGGGGACGATTGTTGATGGAGCGTAGGCTTAATCAGCAAAAGCGAGCTGGCACCGTAGATGAGACTGCACGCCTAAACACAAGCGATTTCTTACTTGGCGTACACGACCTCTTTCGTGTGGGTGCCTTGCGCCTACGCCTAAACAACGGAGTTCACTACGAAGCCCACGACAGTATCAAAGCAGCGCCCCCCTTTGTGCACTTGCGAGATTTGGAGGAGGCCTGCCACCAAGTCGAAACGGGCAACGATGATGAAGTTGATGCATGGTTACGCATGCTCATCGCGCCAGGCGGCTCACTCGGCGGAGCGCGCCCAAAAGCATCAGTACAGCACCCGGACGGCCGCCTCTGGATAGCAAAGTTTCCGAGCACACGTGACAAAGGCAATGTGGGCGCGTGGGAAGCGGTTGCCATGACTTTAGCTGATGCTTGCGATTTAAATGTGCCAGACTTTGAGGTTGAAACCTTCGCAAGTGACAACCACACCTTCCTGATTGAAAGATTCGACCGGAACCCAGATGGCGGTAGAATTCATTTCGCGTCGGCGATGACCTTGACAGGGCGAAGCGATGGTCAAGACCACTCCGATGGGGCAAGCTACTTGGAACTGGCTCAAATACTTATCCAGCATGGCACCAAGACTGAGGTGGACTTACATGAACTATGGTCGCGCATGGTGTTTAATATGCTGGTATCCAACACAGACGACCATTTGCGAAATCACGGTTTCCTGCTTGATGCAAACGGCTGGCGACTTGCGCCTCTGTACGACGTCAACCCAACTCCACATGGCGCACAAGGCCTAAAACTCAACGTCAATGAAGTCGATAACTCGCTCGACCTCCATCTTGCGCTTTCAGTCGCCGGGTATTTTCGATTAAAGCCTGCTCAAGCCCAAAAGCGTTTAAGCGATATGCAAGCCATCGTTAAACAATGGGAGACACTTGCCACCAAGTTAGGAGTTACACGTAACGAGCAGGCTCAAATGGCAAGAGCATTTGCCCTCGCCTAGCTAGTGCCGCTAAAGGCCATTTTGGGGCAAGGCACACCGGCTGTAGTTCGGCCGAAGCAGCCGCTTAGCCTACGTTGATGGGAGGCCAGAATGTGGCCAAATGCGGACGGTCGTCCAGAACAAAAACCTCCTTTAGACAAATAACACTTTGGCATTTCTGCCAATGCTTCATTCACAAAATCGGCAAAACCACATTAATCGTTCTTGTCTTCTATCTAATTTCACACCCAACATTGAATTCATTTACCACAACCAGCTTTACTGAAAACTCTTGGATACCTTGGTCAGCTTGGTTGATTTGCACAACGGCTTTGTATTTTCCAGAGGGGAGGCAGTGATAAATACCACCTACGTATCCAGTTATCGTTGGAGCACTCCCATAATTACTTCCACTGTCTCCAATGTGCTTTGAATCATCAAATATGACTTCTGATTTTTGATTAAGAAGTTTTACATGTGCGTCAATGGGAAATCGAAATTTTTTTGTTTTTCCTGGGCGGTCGATGAAGAGGTAATCTTGGACGTGAGCGTTTATAACAGGGTCGGTAGGGTCATTTTTCACAACGCCGCGCGTGCTTGTGAACTCTAGCCCGAAACTGACCGCACAGCGTACAAAAAGGCAGCGCCGCTTGATATCGATATCGAAAACTTGTTCGCTTTTGTTCGTGACGTCAACTTTAAAAGATGACTGTTTGAGTGGAAAAATCCATGCGCCCAAATCTGCGGTTTTTCCTTCATTTAGATAGCAGCCAAGCAAAATAAATACAATGCATGCGGAATAAATTTGCTTCCTTGAAATTTTCCAAGGAGGAAGTCTCGATGTGCCTGACATATGAACCTCGTATTTGGTTTTCAATAACGACACACTTAAAGCGACGGATAACATACCCCTGATAGTGAGCAATTATTGCAAATATAGCACTTATTTTTCAATCTTATGTTTTGGAATTACTTTGAGCGTTGGTGTCTCTGTCTGCGTCTGACCGGGATGAGCCGCTGCCCTCACATAGGCCAGTGGCTGCTTTGGCCGAATTGCGGCCATCAAGCCTCCGGCGTAGCCACCCTTGCAAATCAAAGGGGGTTCAATTAAACTGCAATTATTATTCGACGCCCCAAAGGCGTCCTCTAGTTCGGTGCCCCAAAGGTGCCTCTACTAAGAAAGGGCTCTTCGGAGCCCTTTCTGCTTTCAGCAGGGGCGCATGAATCTCGCCCCTAACATCTCGCTCAAGGGGACGTCCCTTAGCTCAAACGTTAAATGTCTGCTTGGGGTCGATAGCCGACGTGGTCTTGCCTAGGGCAACGGCTGCTTTGGACGATGTTTGGCCTCTTCAATCTTCTTGACCGTAGTTCGGACGAGGCGAAAGTATAGAAATTTGTGGCAAACTGCTGGTTTATGCTGCAAGGCGTTCCCTCAAGTAGCTATTAACTGTCAAGGCAACTCGGTCCTTGCCAGCTCGAAGCTCCTAGCTTTGTCCGCTTTTGCAGATTTCTATTTGCTGTCTAACCTTGGGAAATGTGTAGGTGCTAGCATTGGTGCGGACTGCAGCGAATTTGCCTATCAAGTTACACGGACAGGCCGCTAGGTTAGGAAGAAATTTTTCACTCTAATTGAACATGCAAAGTCGAGCCACGGTGGATGAATTTGCACAACATATGGCTGATGTCTTTCGATTGTTCGGACCAGTGTCACTGCGCCGGATGTTCTCAGGCTATGGTCTTTTTCGCGATGGAATCATGTTCGGTTTGGTTTACGACGAAACCTTGTATTTGAAGGTGGATGCGGAAAACATCGCAGATTTCCGAGTCCAAGGGCTTCCGCAATTTGAGTATATTAGGCAAGAGAAAGCTATTGGCTTGTCATATTATCAGGCACCAGAATCCATATTGGAGGATATCAATGAGGCTGCGCTCTGGGCGCGTCGCTCATTTGAAGCTGCACGACGCGCTGATATATTGAAGCAAAAGCCTGTTCGGAGTCGCCGTGGACATCATGCAGAGACCTAACCCCTAATTCCAACTAATCTGCGTAAAAAGCCGCGCTGGCCGGTGAATTCAAACGTTAAATGCTCAAGCGTCCGCATTGGTCGGTACAGCCCCTTATACCAACATTGACAATGGCAGCTTCTGCCGAAACTACGGCCTCCTGTCGTATACGACCTGACAGGTTTAAGATACTAATTCCAGGCAGGTATGGTGTGCCCAAAGGTGGCTGAACTCGTGCAAATATGCACAGCACCCTTTCTTCTCATTGGAAACATGAAAAAAAGGTCCAATACTCAGGCGGAATTGGGGCGCTCAATTGATGGGGAACCGTTTTCAAGAAGGTACTCGACGACTAGACAGGGTTTGTCGCGAGAATGTAAATCTCACTCAATGCTTACCAGAATCTCATACGATGCTTCCCTCAGCCAGCAAAGCCTTACTGAATGGAGCGCGAAAATCTCAGGTTATTGGTTTCGCTACAGGATGCCGGAGCGGATAACGCCGTAAGTGAAATCTGCACCAGTAGTAAATAAGCTGGTGCAGCAAATGGCGCATAACTCAAACATGCGCTGAAAACGCGAAAGCCTGGCATCTCCGCCAGCTCCGGTGGCATGGTCACTTGCTGGCTAGATTTGTGCGAGTAACCCGTACCACGCCCTTGCACTGCGATTCCGGCGGGCCGCCCATCACGACAGCCCGTCGGACAGCAAATCTTCTGCAGCATGGCACGCTGTCCCAGGTAGCGATCCAAATCCTCGGACATTGGAGTCAGACTGTCATGCCTGCCCGGCAAAACAGTCAAAATAACTGACGCCCAACCCTTTTTTGTTTAATTAGCCCCAAAAATATACTGGGAGTAGTATTTAAAATACCCCAGAAAATATGTGGCCCAGAACACGGTTTTTGCGATATACCCCAACATTATGCTAGCGGGGTTGTAAATGCGGCTCTTGGCCAATGCAACTGGTTTGGGGCAACAAAAAAGGCAGCCGCAGCTGCCTTTTTTGTTTTGGAACGCGCAAAAATCAGCGACGCTCGCGCAATTTGCGAATTGCCGCCAACTGCGCCACCATCAGCGCAATCTCTGCCTGCGCTTTGGCGTAATCGATAGCGGATTCGCGGTTGCCCAAAGCTTCCTCGGCCTGCTTCTTCGCCTCCTGCACCTTGGCTTCGTCCAGGTCGCGACCACGAATTGCGGTATCGGCCAGAACCGTGACCTTGTTCGGCTGCACTTCAAGAATGCCGCCGGCAACGAACACGTAATTCTGTTCCGTTTCCTCTGGCAGCTTGATACGTACCGTACCCGGCTTGATGCGCGTGATCAGCGGCGTGTGTCCTGGCAGAACACCGATTTCGCCAAGTTCAGCCGGCAATGCGACGAATTCCGCCGCGCCAGAGAAGATTTGCTCCTCGGCTGATACGACCTCTACCTGTATGGTTTTTGCCATGTTTGAACCTTTTCTGTTCTATCGAAAAAATCACGCTGCGACACTAGGCGCCGCAGCGTGCGCGGCATCAGGCCATGCCCTTGCCTTTTTCGATGGCTTCTTCGATCGGGCCAACCATGTAGAACGCCTGTTCCGGCAGGTGATCGAGTTCGCCGTTGGCGATCATCTTGAAGCCCTTGATGGTGTCGGCCAGCGTGACGTATTTGCCCGGCGAACCGGTAAACACTTCCGCCACGGTGAACGGCTGCGACAGGAAGCGCTGCATCTTGCGGGCGCGAGCCACGACCAGCTTGTCTTCCGGCGACAGTTCGTCCATGCCCAGAATCGCGATAATGTCGCGCAATTCCTTGTAGCGCTGCAGCGTACCCTGCACCGAACGTGCAGTGTTGTAGTGATCGTCACCCACCACCAGCGGGTCGAGCTGACGCGAGGTCGAGTCGAGCGGGTCCACTGCCGGGTAAATACCGAGCGAGGCGATATCACGCGACAAAACGACGGTCGAATCCAAGTGGGCGAAGGTCGTTGCCGGCGACGGGTCGGTCAAGTCATCCGCAGGAACGTAAACGGCCTGAATCGACGTAATCGAACCCGTGTTGGTCGAAGTAATGCGCTCTTGCAAGCGGCCCATTTCTTCCGCCAGCGTCGGCTGGTAACCCACCGCAGACGGCATACGGCCCAGCAGCGCGGACACTTCGGTGCCGGCCAGCGTGAAACGGTAGATGTTATCGACGAAGAACAGAACGTCGCGGCCTTCATCGCGGAAGCTTTCCGCAATGGTCAGACCGGTCAGCGCGACGCGCAGACGGTTGCCCGGCGGTTCGTTCATCTGACCATACACCATCGCCACCTTGTCCAGAACGTTCGAGTCCTTCATTTCGTGGTAGAAGTCGTTGCCCTCACGGGTACGCTCACCAACGCCTGCGAACACGGACAGACCGGAGTGCTGCTTCGCGATGTTGTTAATCAGTTCCATCATGTTAACGGTCTTGCCCACACCGGCGCCACCGAACAGACCAACCTTGCCGCCCTTGGCGAACGGGCAAATCAGGTCAATAACCTTGATGCCGGTTTCGAGCAGTTCCTGCGACGGCGACAGTTCTTCGTACGTCGGCGCCTTGCGGTGAATCGATGCGCGCACGTCGGTCTGGACCGGGCCTGCTTCGTCGATCGGATTGCCGAGAACGTCCATGATGCGGCCGAGCGTTGCTTCGCCCACCGGTACCTTGATCGGTTCGCCCGTATTTTGAATGATCATGCCGCGACGCAGACCATCGGAAGAGCCCAGCGCAATGGTGCGGACAATGCCATCACCCAGCTGCTGCTGCACTTCGAGGGTCAGCTCGGAACCTTCCATTTTCAAGGCATCGAACACCTTGGGCATCGCATCGCGCGGGAACTCCACGTCCACCACGGCGCCGATACACTGAACGATT
>JAGTRJ010000040.1 GCA_018261755.1 Burkholderiaceae bacterium | reverse complement strand
GCAAGGCGAGCGCGAACTGGTGAGCGACTGCCGCTCGCTGGCGCAGTTCACGTTAAGGGGTATCCCGCCGATGGCGGCCGGCGCGGCACGGATCCGGATTACGTATCAGGTGGATGCGGACGGTTTGCTGTCGGTGTCGGCGCGGGAGACGCATTCCGGCGTAGAAGCGTCGGTCACGGTCAAGCCGTCTTACGGGCTGGACGATACCGGTATCGCCAGAATGCTGCTCGATGCTTATGGCCGCGCCGATTCAGACATGCGCATCAGGATGCTGCGCGAGGCGCAGGTCGATGCGCGACGCCTGATTGATGCGACCGAATCGGCGTTGAAACAGGATGGCATGGCGCTGCTTTCGCCGCCGGAACGCGCACTGATTGCGAGCCACATTTATATCCTGTCCGACATCATCGAAACCGGCAGCGAATACGAGGATGGCGGTTTGCAGGCGTTGCGGGCAGCTTCTGCCGCATTGAGCGAAGCGACAGCTGAGTTCGCCGCGCGCCGGATGGATGCCGGCATCCGGCAGGCGCTGGCCGGTCAGACGCTGGAACGGCTGGCGCATCAGCTGGACAGCGGCAACGATTGAGTTTCATCCGGTCCTGTGCGAAATCGCACAAAAGCGACAAGCGCGGCTGGCGAGCATCGCATTGCGCCAGAAATGTCGCACAGGGCGGAGAAAAATGGCCGCTGCCAGTGTAAAAAACCTTGGCACATGAATTGCTAAATCTCTTGTGAACAGGAAATCCTTCATCACAGGTAGCGCACCATGGCCACGATTAACGACACCACCTTGCGCGATGGCGAACAGACCGCCGGCGTTGCATTTACCGCGGAAGAAAAGCTGGCGATTGCGCAAGCGCTCGACGGCCTCGGCGTGCCAGAAATGGAAGTCGGTATTCCGGCGATGGGGGAGGGAGAAATAGACGCCATCCGCGCGATGGCAGCACTGCTCGGTCGCAGCCGCTCATGGGTGCTGGAGCAGATACGCCGCTACGTTCCGCTGGCGCTGGACTGCTGCATGCAGGTGAGCGTTGGTTGCGAGGATTCATCCCGTGCCGATATGGATTTTCTGTGCGCAGTGATGGAAACGGCGCAACAGGCTGGTGCGCGCCGCTTGAGGTTCGCCGATACGCTGGGCGTGCTCGACCCGTTCATGACTTTCGAACGCATTGCCAAGCTGCGCGCAGTGAGCGACCTCGAAATCGAGATCCATGCGCATGATGATCTTGGGCTGGCAACGGCAAATACGCTGGCGGCGATTCGTGCCGGCGCAACGCATGCGAATACCACGGTCAACGGTCTGGGCGAGCGGGCCGGCAATGCGCCGCTGGAAGAAGTGGTGATGAGCCTGAAGCATCTGTACGCGGTTGAGACGGGTGTCGATGCGCGGCATCTCTGCCGGATTTCACAGATGGTGGCCGATGCGTCCGGCAGGGTGGTGGCGCCGAACAAGAGCATCGTCGGCGCCAAGGTGTTCACGCACGAATCGGGTATCCATGTCGATGGTTTGCTGAAGAACGTGCTCAACTATGAAGGCTTCAGCCCGTCTGAACTGGGCCGGGCGCACAGCACCGTGCTGGGCAAGCATTCAGGGCTGCACGCGGTCAGCGATGCCTATCGGCGGCTGGGGGTGAATCTGACGCCGGCAATGGCCAGGCTTCTGCTGGAGCGGATACGCCAGCATGCAATACAGACCAAACACAGTCCATGCGTTGGAGAACTGACACGGTTTTACCAAGAGGGGAAGCTGTTTGCTTCCGACACCCAGCAAACCGGCACGATATTTCAGGAGGAATCTGGCATATCCTGAAGCGGTTCTTCCAGTACATGCGGCAGGAACAGGTGATGGATTTGATGGATGAAGTCGAGATGTTCCGCAAGATGCATCACATGCTGGCGAAGGCTTATGCGGATTTTGTGCATTCGACGCCGCGACAGGAAAAAGTATTCAAGGTCTTGCAAGATGCTGACGGACATCGCGTTCCGGTTGAATCATTGCGGCAATCGTTGCGGCAGCACGGTTGAGCGGCGGGCCATTTTGCGCCGTGTCGCCAATGCAGGTTTATTGACCGGAGGGCAGACTCATGAACCGTTTTGTTTTCGCGAATCCGAAATTGTGCATTGGTTGCGATACCTGCCTGGCTGCCTGCATGAGTACGCACATGGCCGCAGGCATGCCGCCGCAGCCGCGGCTTTTCGTTGCGCGCAGCTGGCAGGCATCTACCCCGATTACCTGCCGCCATTGTGACAATGCGCCATGCATCAGCGCATGTCCGATCAATGCCATTGCGATGGGCAAGAACGGGGTCGAATTGAACGAGACGAAGTGCGATGGCTGCCGGCGATGCGAGCCGGCCTGTCCGTTCGGCGTGATCACGTTTTCCAATTCTGGCACCAGCGGCTGGCGCAGTCCGGCACAGCCGGCGGGTGAGGGCAATATCGCCGCGGCTGCGGTCGAAGACAAATGCGTCGCGGTCAAATGCGACCTGTGCGATTTTTCCGCCCAGGGCCCTGAGTGCGTGCGGGTCTGCCCAACCAAAGCGCTGTTTCTGCTCGATGCCAAGACGCTCAGGAAAGATGGCAATGCCAAACGCAAGGCGGCGGCACAGGCTGTGCTGCCTTTCATGAGCCGGCAGATGAAATAGCCCGGGGCCGGATTTTTCATTGTCGGTATTTTTGCTTCAAATATTGTCGTGTTTTGTGCAAAAAAATCGTGCGGCGCGTCATTATGCCGCTGATGGCAGCACTCAGGCCGTGGCACAGGATTTGCTCAAATCTCCAGTGAAACCTTTATTTGGGGAGCAGAAACATGAATCGTTTTATTTTCGCCAATCCGAAATTATGTGCCGGGTGCGACGCTTGTGTGGATGCCTGTGCGGATGCGCACAAGGCTGCAGGATTGCAGGCGCAGGCTAGGATTACCATCGTTCGCAGCGGTGATGTGTCGTCGCCGATCACTTGCCGCCACTGCGAGAACGCGCCTTGCGCAACGATTTGTCCCGTGAATGCCATTTCGCTGGGCGAGAATGCGGTGGAACTGAGCGAAGCAGACTGCATTGGCTGCAAGCTGTGTGCGGTGGCTTGTCCGTTTGGCGTGATTTCGTTTTCCAGTTCGGGCGCCAAGGGGGCTGCGGCGAAGGACGATGGCGAACGTGAAGCTAGTGCGCCTCCAGTCGCTGCTACGGTGGCGGTCAAATGCGACCTTTGCAGTTTTGCCGAGAATGGCCCGGAGTGCGTGCGCGCCTGTGCGACCAAGGCGCTGTTCGTGGTCGATGCCAAGGCGTTGAGAAAGGCCAGCACCGCCAGGCGCAAGGCGGCGGTGCAGAATCTGCCGTCATTTATCGACAGTCAGGGCGAATAGCAAGCGTGGCGTCGCTCATGGGCGGCTGCTGATGGCGGCGATGTGCAACACGATTTCTGCGAGGTCCGGACGGCATGACAGACGAGGTGCATCCACATCCATCGTACTGGTACACCACGAACCTCGTGGGAATACCTGCCGCCATAATCGGCAGCGCCGCGTTCAATGCACATCCGCAGACGTTGCATGTCGCTGGTGCGAGGGAGTCGAATCGCGGACTTTTTTCGCTGCTTGACCGCTGCAATGCGGCCGACGAGGCGCGCGCGGTGTTCGAGCATTACATGAGCGTCGTGTTCGGGCTTGCCAGGCCGGAGCCGGACGCAACCGGGGAAGGCGGCACGGCCGAACGGCGGCGCTGGCGGTCAAGTTACTTGAAACTGCTGCAGGGCTGGGGACTGGACGCGAACAGTCCGTCAGGAGCGGTTCTCAAGGGCTGGGTAGAAAGCCGGTTCGGGCTGGTGCCAAGTTTTCATGGTGGCACGCTCGTCCGCTTTCCGTCGCCAGTCTGGATGTCGTACCTCGAACAGAAATCGTCCAGCCGCTACCACAACAACAGCATCTACCAGCAGCTCGATCTGCTGTTCGAATTCTGCCAGTGGATGCTGAAGCGTTTCGAGCTGCTAGGGCCTGAGCCGCTGGTCACACTTTGGCGCGGCAGCCTGAATTTCGAGCAGCAGATCGTTTCCGGTTCGCTGCGCGATCGGCATTGCACGGTCAATCTCAACAATCTGGTGTCATTCACGCTTGAGCGCGAAACGGCAGGATGTTTCGGCGACTGGGTGATGCGAGTGCAGGTGCCGAAGAAAAAACTGTTGCTGATTCCAGGACTGCTCAATACCACATCCCTGCGCGGCGAATCCGAAGTGCTGGCCATCGGTGGAGATTACGAAGTGGAGGTTTCGTATGGCCCTTGAGTTCGTCCGCGAATCGCCGCAACGCCTGCTCGATCGCGTACTGGGCGCATATCTTGGACTGGCGATTGGCGATGCGCTTGGCGCCACGGTCGAGTTCATGACGCCGGGCGAGATTGCGCACCAGTTTGCGCGTGAAGGCGGCATGCACCGGCACATCATCGGCGGCGGCTGGCTGAAACTCGCTCCTGGTCAGGTTACCGATGACACGACCATGAGCCTGGCGCTGGGCGAAGCGCTGCTGGAAGGCGCGCGCAGCGGTCGTCCGTTCGATACGGTGCTGATGGCCGATGCCTTCGTTGCCTGGCTGCGCGGCAAGCCGGTCGATTGCGGCAACACCTGCCGGCGCGGCATTCAGCGTTACCTGCGCGACGGCAGCCTGTCCGGCGAGCAGAACGACGGCGACGGCGGCAATGGAGCATTGATGCGCAACCTGCCGGTGGCCATTGCGACGCTGGGCGACGATGTTGCGTTCGAGCGGGTATCGATCGCGCAGTCGCGGCTCACGCACCATCACCCGCTATCGGATGCGGCCGTGCTGGGAATCGGACGGTTGCTGCGGATGATTTTGACCGGCGCCGATAACCGGGCCATCTACGGCTTTCTGGCGGAGTGGGTGCGCGCATGGCCGAAATTCGCTTTCCGGCCTTATCGAGGACGCGCGAGCGGTTATGTGGTCGATACGGTGCAAACCGTGCTGCACGCCTTTGCCAGCAGCGATGATTTCGAGGAAGCGATGCTGATTGCGGTTAATCGCGGCGAGGATGCCGATACGAATGGCGCGCTGGTCGGGATGCTGGTTGGCGCGCGTTGCGGCGCGCGCATGCTGCCGTCGCGCTGGCTGAACCGACTGGAACGAGACGTGGTGCGCGCCATCACCGATCAGGCCAGCGCGTTGCTGGCGCTGGCGCTCGATCGAACCACGGAGACTGCATTTTCCGCTGTGGTTTAGTGTTGGCGCGACCTGTGGTGCCGAATGCTTATGCTTGCGCGCCGATGATGATGTCACTTGCATTGAATTGAAATCTACAGCAGAAGCAGGTGTGCTATTTGCTTGAGTATGGAAAATGGTTGCGGAAACATGGTGTCAGTGATGGTGGTCTCAGGCTCATACATTTTTCCCGCTGTTGCAGATTGCTATTTTTCAGGGGAATTTTTCATGAAACGAATCGCGTTATGTTTTGTTTTGCTGGTGGCATCTGCCTTTTCATGGGCGGATGAAGTCCGGGTGGCGGTGGCCGCCAATTTCACCGCGCCGGCCAAGGCCATTGGCGCGCAGTTCGAGCATGACACAGGGCACAAGCTTGTGCTTTCATTTGGTGCGACCGGAAAATTTTATGCGCAGATAGCCAACGGCGCGCCGTTCGATGTGCTGCTATCGGCCGATGACACCACGCCCGCCAGAATGGAAAAGGAAGGCCTGGCAGTCGCCGGCAGCCGTTTCACTTACGCGACCGGCAAACTGGTGCTGTGGTCGGCCAGGGGAAGATTGGTTGATGGTAAAGGCAATGTGCTGAAAACAGGCAATTTCCGCCATCTCGCGATTGCCAATCCGAAGCTGGCGCCTTATGGTCTGGCGGCGATGGAAACGCTGGCGGCGCTGAAATTGGCCGAAAGCTTGCAACCGAAGCTGGTTCAGGCGGAAAATATCGCGCAGGCATTTCAGTTTATTGCCAGCGGCAATGCGGAACTCGGCTTCGTGGCATTGTCGCAGGTCACCAGCGATGGCAAACTGGAGAACGGTTCGGTCTGGATAGTGCCCGCCAGATTGCATCAGCCAATCCGGCAGGATGCCGTCATTCTGGCCAAGGGTGCAAACAATCGCGCGGCGCTCGCCTGGATGAAATATCTTCGCGGGAACAAGGCGCGGTCGGTTATCAAATCATATGGCTATGACCTTTAACGATGCCTGATTCTTCGGATTTCGCTGCAATTTGGTTGACGCTCAAGCTGGCGACACTCACGACGCTGTTGCTGCTGCTCATCGGTACGCCCATCGCCTGGTGGCTGGCGCGTACCAAATCCTGGTGGAAAGGGCCGGTCGGTGCGGTGGTGGCATTGCCGCTGGTGCTGCCGCCGACTGTGCTGGGTTTTTACCTGCTGCTGGTGATGGGGCCGAATGGCCCGATAGGGCGTTTCACCGAATGGGCCGGACTTGGCTTGCTGCCATTCACGTTCTGGGGGCTGGTGGTGGCGTCGGTATTTTATTCGATGCCGTTCGTGGTGCAGCCGATTCAAAATGCGTTCGAAGCGATCGGCGATCGGCCGCTGGAAGTGGCGGCAACGCTGCGAGCCAGCCCGCTGGACGCTTTTTTCAGCGTGGCCATGCCGCTGGCAAAGCCGGGTTTTTTGACCGCATGCATCATGGGGTTTGCGCATACGGTCGGGGAATTCGGGGTCGTGCTGATGATCGGCGGCAATATTCCGGACAAAACCCGGCTGGTGTCGGTACAGATTTACGATCATGTCGAGGCGCTCGAATATGCGCAGGCGCACTGGCTGGCCGGCGGCATGGTGCTGTTTTCGTTTTGCGTGCTGCTGGCGCTTTACGTGCTGAATCCGACCGGAAAGAAAAAATGAGTATCGAAGCTTGTTTCAAGCTGGCGTACCCCGGCTTTTCGCTGGATGTCGATCTGACGTTGCCATCGTCTGGCATCACGGCGCTGTTTGGACAGTCCGGCTCGGGCAAGACTTCGCTGCTGCGCGCGATTGCCGGGCTGGAGCGGGTTGCCGGCGGCAGGCTGGTGGTTGATGGCGACGTCTGGCAGGATGATGGCATTTTCCTGCCGACGCACCGGCGGCCGATTGGTTATGTCTTTCAGGAAGCGAGTCTGTTTGCGCATCTGAACGTGCTCGACAACCTGCGTTACGGCATGAAGCGGATTACCGGCGAACAGCAGTTCAATCTCGACAAGGCCATCGGCCTGCTGGGGATTGAACATTTGCTGGATAGACGGCCCGAACGTCTTTCAGGCGGCGAACGCAGCCGTGTCAGCATCGCGCGCGCACTGGCTGTCAATGCAAGTCTGCTGCTGATGGATGAGCCGCTTGCGGCGCTGGACTTGCGCCGCAAGCGGGAAATCATGCCTTATCTGGAGCGTCTGCGAGAAGAACTCGATATTCCAATCATTTACGTCAGCCATGCATCGGACGAGGTGGCGCGGCTGGCGGATCACATCGTGGCGCTGGACAAAGGCCGGGTGCTGGCTTCCGGCCCGTTGGTGGAAACGCTGGCGCGGCTCGATTTGCCGATTCGGCTCGGCGAGGAAGTCGGCGCGATTCTGGATGCGGTGGTCGGCGAAATCGATGAGAAGTGGCATTTGATGCGGGTCGATTTTCCTGGCGGCGGCCTGTGGACCCGTTCGCTTGGTTTGCCGCCTGGCAGGCGGGTGCGGGTTCATGTGCTGGCGCGTGATGTTAGCCTGGCACGCCAGCGGCCGGAACAGATCAGCATCCAGAACGTGATGCGGGGGCAGGTCGATGAAATCGTTGGCGACGATCACCCTGGCCTGGCGCTGGTGCGCATTCGGGTCGGCGATTCGATACTGCTGTCACGCCTGACCAGACGTGCCGCGGACAATCTGGGCATTGCGCGTGGTGAAGATGTCTGGGTGCAGATCAAATCGGTCGCGCTGATGGAGTGACGCTGCCGGCCGGGTATGCAGGCCGGGGCGCAGTTCAGGCATATTCCGCCAGCGGCAGCTGAAGGCAGAACATCAGCACGCTGATCGAAAAAATGCAGACGCCGGCGCATTCGTCGCCGAAGCTGGCATGGTTCTGATTGTGCGGGGTATGCTTCGAAATCACCGGGTTCCTCGGGCAATCCTGCGGCTGTTCATGCATACTGGTACCAGTATATTTTCAGGCAAATTTCCGCTGTTTTCATATGCTCGATGGGCGGCTGGATGCATACAGCAGGAAGCTGCCGCTGGCCGAATCCTCCGGCCCGAAGCATTGCGGCTGGTCGGCGCATACACCGCAACTCGGTGCGCGGCACAGCGTCAGCCCTTCGCGTGCGCACAGTTCGCGGTAAAAGAATTTCTTCCACTTCATGTCGCCGGTATTGCGGCTGGCCAGCGGCGTGAAATGGCTGGCCATCAATTCGGACAGCGTGGCGCGGTTCGGCAATCCCATGTCTTGCCACAGATGATTGTCCGCCATGCTGGCGGTGGCGATCGCATGCGCCAGCCATAGCGATTGTTCGTCGTGGCGGCTGCGGTGCTCCAGCAACAGCCCAACCAGATCGGAGAATTCGTCGCTTGGCTGACTGTTGTCGCTAGCGGACACGCTGGCGTGCAAATCAATGTCCATCGCAGGGAAAAACTGCTGTTTCAGCGCATCCATGGCAAGCCGGTCGAGCCCCGCAATCGGCACGTCATACGGCGGTTTGCGCAGCGTCCGCAGCGCGATGACGCCGGCCAGCGCGATAGTGACGACATCCTGCGGATGGCGCGCTGCCGCGATGAGATTGCGATAATTCTGTTCCGGCGTTGCCATGGCCTTGCTCCTCGAATTCAGGTTTGTGCCGGTGCGTGCGAATAGCATTTTCGCGGGCAGATTCTGGCACAGGCTTCGCAACCGATGCAGCTTTCCTGCTTTGAAACCGACATCACCTTCTTTTCGTATTCATCGTCGTCGTCATCGCCATCGAGTGCGATGCGGTTGCCGTCTTCGTCGATGCCGATCAAGGTTAGCACGTTACGTGCACAAACCTTGAAACAGCGTCCGCAGCCGATGCACTTTTCAGCATCGATGCCGGTGACAAACAGCGGAGTCCATAGTTCTCCGGAGGGCAGGGTAACGGTAAAGTTGCTCATGAGATTTTCTTTCTTGGTTAGCTGTCGTAATTGACGACAGCGGGGAAGGCATTAATCATTTCGACGCAGCCATCGACCAGTTTTTCGCCTTCGGCCGTCATCATTCCGATGCTGTCGAAGCCGAAACGGTGCACATCGCGCAGCGTGCGGTTCAGCACCACCAGACGGCCGGCAATCATCACCAGACGGCCAAACCCTTCCTGGTGCAGCTTGAGCATTGGTGATGCCATCACGCCGGTACGTTTTTCGATTGCCATGCCGACGGCGTTGTAAAACAGTTCGATCCGCAACAGCGTTCTGGCGTCCGGATCGCCAATGAGTGGCATCTTGCGCCGCTGCTCGCGCGTCACGATGTATGGCGCTAGCAGTTCATCAGGCGTCTTCTTGTCCAGCGCGCCGCTCCAGTCCTGCGCCCGCAGTTGTTTGACCAGTTCAGCCACGAATTCCGATGAAGCATTCGTGCTCGCGCCAGTGGCTTCTGTTTCAGCCATGGGGAGCCTCCGACTCGAAATCGACCGTGCGTTCCTGGCCTTTCATCATCGCTTTGCGCAGCCACGGCGGTGGCGTACCCTTCATCACCTGGCGGATTTTCTCCAGAATATCTGGGATGAATTCCTTCTCCTTGGCTTTTACCGGATGAATCTTGTTGGCCACGACCCGGGCAGCAGCGGGGCCACCAATGTCGGCCACATACACAATGGCGCAATCCTTGATGGCTTCGATTTTGGGGCCGACCTTGTCTTCGTTGCCATCTTCTTCCAGCAAGCCGCCGAAAGTGAAGGTTTCAAGCAGCGAATGGCCGTCGGGGGTCAGGTCATAAACCATGATGTTCCTGGCCCAGCCAAAGTGCGCATCGACCCGCCGCAAGTCTTCAGTTGCAAATGCGATTTTCATCATGACTCCTTTTTCAGCTCGGATTGTTCAATTTCTGCGTTGGCGATGGCACGCAGGCTGGATTCTGGCAACTGCCATTGCCCCGGGTGCTTGGGCGTGAGGTTGGACAGAAAGATGTTGCCAATGGTGAATAACTGGCCGCGCGTGCCGCGGTATCCGACCGATAGCTGATGCGCTGCGCCAAGACGATCGAAAATGGGCAAGCCGGCGCGGTAAAACGGAATGTCCAGCCGCGCTGCTGCCTGACGGCCATGCGAATGCGTGATCAGCAGATCGCATCCACTGGCGCCAGCCTCCAGATCTTCGAGGTCGCCGATCAGTACTTCGTCTACCGGTATGTTTTCCAGCAAAGGTGATTCGGTTGTCGTGACCGCGCTTTTGAGCACGCAGCCCATTGCCGTCACTAGGTTCGCCAGAGACCACAGCAAATCCGGTTCGGCGCCGATGGCAACTTTTTTGCCGCCAAAGGAAAAATGCGCATCGAGCATCGCATCCTGCAACTGGCTGCGCTGGCGTCGATATCTGGCTGGGATGGGTAGGTCGCTGAGCCAGGATAGATAGGCCAGGAACCGGTCGTTGGCCTCCAGCCCGGTCAGGCAGTCAAACAGCACAAACGGAATGCCGGTGATGCGCTCCAGTTCGGTTGCGCTGGCGCGCATCTGTTCCCCGATGGCCAGCGTGACCACCGAACCGCCCATCGTCTTGATGTCAGCCATGCTGGTGCCACCGATGGTGGTGGGGCTGAAATCGTCCGGAATGTGGCCGTCGAGCGAACCGGAAATATCTGGCAGGATGATCGGGCGCAAGCCGAAGGATTCAACGATTTCGCGGATTTCCTCGATGTCGGCCACGGTCAGGTGGCAACCGGCGAGGATGTTCACCTGCCGGCTGTCGGTCGATGCCGCCGGTTGCACCAGCGTGCGGATGGTCGCGAGCACCGCGTTCGCCCAGCCATCCTGAAAGGCGCCAATGTAATCCGGTGTCGATACATGGACGATGGCGGTATCGGCAAGTTCTGGGTGAAGCTGACGGATTAGCGTCAGATGCCCGGATACGTCGTCGCCGCGAGTTTCCGTCAAACCGGTCGAGCAGATGCCGATCAGTTCCGGCTTTGCACGCTGACGGATATTCAGAATCGCCTGTTCGAGGTTTTCGTGCCCGCCGAGAATGCTGGTGACTTCATTCATCGCACTGGTCTGAATCGGGATGGTTTCGCGATAGTGGCGACCGAGCAGCACCAGCCCGAGCGAGGCGCATCCCTGGGAACCATGCATCATCGGCATGCAGCGATCGATGCCGAGAAATGCCTGACAGGCGCCCAGCGGTGAACTCATCTTCAGCGGATTGACGCTGGCAGCTTTAACGGATTTGCTAACTTTGGCCATGATGTTCTAACCCTTGCAAATGTCATGCCTTGTCAGTCCCATGGTGCTTCTGCGCGCACATGTTCCCAGACGGGATTGTTGATGCTCCGGTCTATTTCCTGCACCAGCCTGACCATGCCTTCGTAGCCGGCATAACCATGCATCCGTTCCTGATTTACATCCAGCCATGGCATCCTGGCTTTCAGCGCGACGAATTGCGAACGCGAGCCGGACAGCATGATGTCGGCGCGCGATTCCTTCAGCATTGCGTACATTTCGCGCGG
>JAGTRJ010000008.1 GCA_018261755.1 Burkholderiaceae bacterium | reverse complement strand
TGGATGTCTAATTCTGTTTGGCGGCCTGTCCGTCGTTGGCGGCATGCTGGTGGCGTTTGCGCTCGCTGTCGCCTACCCGAGCCTGCCCGCCATCGACTCGCTGACCGATTACCGCCCGAAAATGCCGCTGCGCATCTACTCGGCCGACAACGTGCTGATTGGCGAATTCGGCGAGGAACGCCGCAACCTGGTGCGCATCAAGGATGTGCCGGATGTGATGAAAAAAGCCGTGCTGGCAATCGAAGACGACCGTTTCTACGAGCACGGCGGCGTCGATTACCTCGGCATCCTGCGTGCAGCACTGCATAACGTCCTGCATAACGTCAGCGGCGGCGCGCGCCAGGGCGCCTCGACCATCACGCAGCAGGTCGCGCGCAATTTCTTCTTGACCAGCGAACAGACCTTGAAGCGCAAGCTGTATGAAGTGCTGCTGGCATGGAAAATCGAAAAGCATCTGACCAAGGATCAGATTCTTGAGGTTTACATGAACCAGATCTATCTTGGTCAGCGCGCATTCGGCTTTGCCTCGGCGGCGCAAATCTATTTTGGCAAGGACCTGAAGGACATCACGGCGGCTGAAGCGGCTATGCTGGCCGGCCTGCCGAAAGCGCCATCGGCCAACAACCCGGTCGCCAACCCGGATCGGGCCAAGGTGCGCCAGCAATATATCCTGCAACGGATGCAAAAGCTTGGCTACATCACCAATGCGCAATACGAACAGGCAAAGAACGAGCATGTCAAAATCAAGACTGACAGCAGCCAGTTCGGCATGCATGCCGAATATGTGGCGGAAATGGCGCGGCAACTAGTGTACGAGCAATACAAGGAAGACACCTACACCCGCGGCCTGAACGTTTACACCACCATCACCAAGGCCGATCAGGACGCCGCCTACCTGGCGCTGCGCAAGGGCGTGATGGACTATGAAAAGCGCCACGGCTATCGCGGCCCGGAAGGCCACATGGAAATTCCGGCATCGAAGGAAGAAGCGGCGGACGCGATCGAAACCGAACTGGCCGACCATCCTGAAAGCGACGACATCTTGCCGGCAGTCGTGCTCGAAGCCTCGCCCAAATCGGTGCGGGCGGCCTTGTCGAGCGGCGATGAAATCACCATCACCGGCCCGGGGCTGACCTTCGCTGCCGGCGCGCTGGCCGCGAACGCCGCGCCAAACCGCAAAATCAAGCGCGGTTCGATCATCCGCGTGAGCGAAGACCCGAAAGGCTGGAGCATCACGCAGATGCCGCAGGTTGAATCGGCATTCGTCGCGGTCAACACGCAGGATGGCGCTATCCGCGCGCTGGTCGGCGGTTTCGATTTCAACCGCAACAAGTTCAACCACGTCACGCAGGCGTGGCGTCAGCCCGGTTCGTCGTTCAAGCCGTTCATCTATTCCGCCTCGCTTGAACGCGGTTTCTCGCCCTCGACCATGATCAGCGACACGCCGGTATCGTTCTCCGCCGGCCAAACTGGCGGACAGGCATGGGAACCGAAAAACTACGACGGCAAATACGATGGCCCGATGACGATGCGGCGCGGCCTGACCAAATCGAAAAACATGATTTCGGTGCGCATCCTGAACAAGATTGGCGCGCAATACGGACAGGAATACGTAACTCGCTTCGGCTTCGAAGCAGCGAAGCACCCGGCTTATCTGACGATGGCGCTCGGCGCCGGTTCGGTCACGCCGTACCAGATGGTCGCCGCGTATTCGGTATTCGCCAATGGCGGCTACAAGATCAACCCGTACATCATCTCGAAAGTCACCACCAGCGAAGGCAAGGTGCTGTCGCAGGCTCAGCCGGAAAAAGCCGGCAGCGAAGCGCTGCGCGTGATCGACGAGCGCAATGCGTTCCTGATGGACAGCATGATGAAGGACGTGGTCCGTTTCGGCACCGCCGCCAAGGCGATGTCGCTCGGCCGCTCCGATCTGGCGGGCAAGACCGGCACCACCAACGATTCGCATGATGCATGGTTCGCAGGTTATCAGCCGAAGCTGGCCGCGGTCGCGTGGATCGGTTTCGACCAGCCGAAGAACCTCGGCAGCCGCGAAACCGGCGGCGGCCTGGCGCTGCCAATCTGGATCGGCTACATGGAAAAGGCGCTGAAGAACGTGCCGGTCGAAGCGCGCCCCGTGCCTGAAGGCATGATCCAGTCCGGCGGCGAATACTACTACGTCGAAAACCCGCCGGGCACCGGCGTGCGCAGCCTCGGCACCGAAGGCCAGACGCCGAAGGAAGACAAGCCGGGCAGCGAAGACAAGGAAGAGGACGAACACTAGAGCGCAATGCGCGGCGGGCGCTGAACTGCCCGCCGCAAGCCGCTTTCCATGCATCGTCTTGCGCGGATTACTGCTGCCTGCGTGTTACCCATGCAACCGTTTCAACTCGCCGAGTTCAGCCGAAAATAACTGACCGAAATGACTTTTCGGTCAGTTGGGCCCAAAATATACTCCCGCCAGTATTTAAAAACAGCCAGCAAAACTGTGGCTCGACACATGGTTTTGACCATATACCCCCAGCATTCAGCGCCATATCGCAACTGATTGCCGAGCGCACGGCGCAGGGACAGGCATTGTCGCCGCTCCAGCGACAGCGTCAAAAAACCAGGCCGTTACGGCGCCAGCGTCAGCGGCTGGCCTGCATGCGCGCCAGCCAGTGCCGACAGTCGGGCAAACAGTTCCACCCCGTCGCGCGTATCGCGCCACTGCCCGTCCGCAAAGCCGAAGTGAAAACCGCCGGCGCTGGCGGCAAGCCAGATCTGCTGCATCGGCGCCTGGCTGTTGACGATGATTTTCGCGCCGCGTTCGATGAATTCGATCTCGAGCACATTGCCGGACAGCGTGCATTCGACATCGATGCCCGCCGCGTCTGCCTCCTGTTCCAGGCCGACGGCCATTTGCTGCATCGTCGCTTGCGCCAGCGCAAGGAATTCGGTTTCAGTCATGCTACACTCCATTCGACTTTCATTTCCGTGATTGTAATCGTGAAGCCACTTTTCGCCTCGCTGTATTCAGCACTGCCGCGCGTCGTCGCAATCCTCGTTCTGGCAAACGCGCTCGCCGCCTGCGGCCAGAAAGGTCCGCTCTATCTGCCGGACGCCAAAGAACCCAAAGCATCGAAATCCGCCAAACCGACGCTGCCGCCGCTGCGCCAGACGGATGCCGACACTTCCGTGACGCCCGCTGTTGCGACGCCACCCAACGTTCCACCATCCCAATAAAAACATGAGCCATTTCTCTTATCAAAACGGCGCGCTGTGCGCCGAAAACGTTCCTCTGACCGAGATTGCGCACCAGTTCGGCACGCCTGCCTACGTCTATTCAAAAGCGGCGCTGCTGGAAGCTTACGCCGCCTACGCCAATGCGTGTCAACAGCATGGCCCGGAAAAAAGCCCGGCGCTGGTCTGCTTCGCGGTCAAATCGAATTCGAACCTGGCGGTGCTGAACCTGCTGGCGCGTCAGGGCGCTGGCTTTGACATCGTTTCCGGCGGCGAACTTCAGCGCGTGCTGGCAGCCGGCGGCGATCCGAAAAAAGTGATCTTTTCCGGCGTCGGCAAGACGGCGGACGACATCCGCCTGGCGCTGACGCACGGCATCCTGTGCTTCAACGTCGAATCCGAAGCCGAGCTGCATCACCTCAACGAAATTGCCGGCCAGATGGGCAAACCGGCGCCGATTTCATTCCGCGTGAATCCGGACGTCGATGCAAAAACCCATCCGTACATCTCGACCGGCCTGCGGGAAAACAAATTCGGCATTCCCTTCCCGGACGTGCTGGCCTGCTACCGCAAGGCGGCCATGCTGCCCAACATCCGCGTGCTCGGCATCGACTGCCACATCGGCTCGCAACTGCTGGACGACAAGCCACTGCTGGATGCGCTCGACAAGATGATCGATCTGGTTGACCGCCTGAACCATGAAGGCTACAACCTGCAGCATCTGGACATCGGCGGCGGGCTGGGCATCGCTTACAACGACGAGCAGCCGGTGAAAGTGCAGGATTACGTGCAGCGGCTGTATGCGAAGGTCAACCATTGGCGGCTGCACAAATATCAGGGGCGCCCGATCAAGATCATCTTCGAGCCGGGCCGCTCGATCGTCGGCAATGCGGGGCTGCTGCTGACCGAAGTACAGTACTTGAAGCCGACGCCGGCGAAGAATTTCGCCGTGGTCGATGCGGCGATGAACGACCTGATGCGCCCGGCGCTGTATGAAGCGTGGCACCGTGTGCAACCGGTGAAGGAAAGCGGCGAACGCAAGCAGGTGTGGGATGTGGTCGGTCCGGTGTGCGAAACTGGCGACTGGCTGGCACGCGAACGCGAACTGGCGCTGTCGCAGGGCGATTTGCTGGCAGTGATGTCGGCCGGCGCCTATGGCATGACGATGGCGTCGAACTACAACAGCCGTCCGCGCGCGGTCGAGGTGATGGTCGATGGCGACCGCGTGCACCTGATCCGCAAGCGCGAACAGGTGACCGATCTGTACGCGCTGGAATCGGTTTTGCCCTGATTTCGCCAGCCGCAAGGCTTCAAAAATACTGGCGGGAGCATTTTCAAACCGCCGCAAAACTTCTGGCCGGGCAACATGATTTGACGATATACCCCGTCATTTCTGTGCTGCGGCCAGTTTTTTTTGCGACCGGAACCACCACGCCAGCCGGAACAGCAGCAGCGTGGCGACGATCGCGCCGAACCACAGCGGACGGTTCGAGCCATAGCGCGCCACCTCAAGCCAGTAATGCACCACCGCCAGCACCGCACTGATGTAGGTCAGCCGGTGCAGCCATTGCCACCGCATCCCGCCCAGCCAGCGCATCGCGGCCTGAAAGCTGGTGGCGGCCAGCGCCAGCATGATCAGAAGCGAAATGAAGCCGGTCAGCAGCGGCATCTGCGTCAGGATGCGCGCCAGCAGGGCCAACAGCTCGCCTGAGCGCCGCAACCACAGGTAGGTTGCGAAATGCAGCGCGCCATACGCAAACGCATACATGCCCGGCAGACGGCGAAACGCCGCCAGCCAATTCCAGCCGGTCACGCGGCGCAATGGCGTCACCGCCAGCGTGAGGCACAGCATGTACAGCGACCAGTCGCCGGTTTCCCACAGTACCGCGCGCACCGGCTCGTCACCCAGACCACCGGTAAGGCCGAGAAACAGCAGCCGTGCCAGCGGCAGCAGCGATGCGACATGCAGCGCCACGCGCAATATCGCCAGTTGTCTGGATGAGGGTTTGGCCAGCAGTTCCATCAGTATCGCCTTTCTGCTTACGCAATCTGCGGCAAGCCTGCCGATTATCGTACAATACCCTGCTTGTTTTTTCCTGCTGTTTCTTTCCGTTACATGTCCAAACTCTGGCAAGCCCGTTTTTTCACCACTGCGAATTCGCTGCGCGATTTGCCGAAAACGCACGTTCCCGAGATCGCGTTCGCCGGTCGTTCGAATGCCGGCAAATCGACCGCGATCAATGTGCTGTGCAATCAAAAGAAACTGGCGTTTGCCTCGCGCACGCCGGGCCGCACGCAGCACATCAACTTCTTCTCGATCGGCGGCGCGCATGTCGGCCAGCATCGGCACGACCCGACCAATGTCGACGAAATCCGCGCGCTGCTAGTCGATCTGCCCGGTTATGGCTATGCCGAAGTGTCTGGCGATGCGAAGCTGCACTGGCAGCAATTGCTGGGCGATTATGTGCAACGCCGCCAGCAGCTGGCGGCGCTGGTATTGATGATGGATGCAAGGCGGCCGTTTACCGACCTCGACATCCAGATGCTCGAATGGTTCGCCACCACCGGCAAACCGGTGCATTGCATCCTGACCAAGGCCGACAAGCTCAACCGCAGCGAAGCGGCCGATGCATTGCGCAAAACGAAAACCATCCTCGCCAGCTATGTCGATGAACAGGGCAAGCCGTTCCCGTTCACCGTGCAACTGTTTTCCGCACTGAAACGCACCGGGCTGGAAGAAGCGGACAAGCGCATACTCGCGCTGGCGGGGCTGCAGGAAGACGAGGCGACCGAATAAACCGCGGCAATGAACAGCCCCGGGGAAATGCCGCCTCCCCGGGGATCCTGCCTGGACTTCCCAAAAGAACCGGCATCACTGCCACCGGGTACTACCAAGAAATCCCCCCGGAAAATGGAGCGCTCCCGGGGGGTGAACCTGGCCCCAACCTGCAGGCCAGTTCTCTGCCAAGGGGGACGGCAGATAAACAGGCAAAACGAGTTGCCTGCAAGTAAGACGATTTGCCGCAGCAAAAGTTCCACCATGGCGTGATTCCCGCTATGCTTTCATTTTCGGTGATGCGTTCGATCAATTTTCGCGCAGATTATTCCCTCACAAAAGAAACGGTTTTCCATGCCAAATCAGCCCTTCGCCGCCACCTTCCCTGCCCTGCGGCTGCGCCGGATGCGGCGCGATGATTTTTCGCGCGCGCTGATGCGCGAACATTCACTCTCCGCGGCCGATCTGATTTACCCGGTCTTTCTGCTGGATGGAAAAAACCGGCGCGAAGCAGTCGCGTCGATGCCCGGCGTCGAACGCCTGTCGCTCGATTTGCTGCTGCCGGTGGCCGATGAATGCGTAGCGCTTGGCATTCCGGTCATGGCGCTGTTTCCAGTGATTGAACCGGCGCTGAAAACGCCGGATGGCCGTGAGGCGCTCAATCCGGCAGGCGTGTTGCCGCGCGCGATTGCCGCGCTCAAGGCGCGCTTTCCTCAGCTCGGCATCCTGACCGATGTCGCGCTCGATCCGTTCACCAGCCACGGCCAGGATGGCTTGCTCGACGACAGCGGCTACGTGCTGAACGACCAAACGGTCGAAGTGCTGGCGCGGCAGGCGTTGCTGCAGGCGCAGGCAGGGGCCGACATCGTCGCGCCGTCGGACATGATGGATGGCCGCATCGGCGCGATTCGCCGCGCACTGGAATCGCACAGCCAGCCGCACACCCGCATCATGGCATATTCGGCCAAATATGCATCCGCTTTCTACGGCCCGTTCCGCGATGCCGTCGGTTCGAGCGCAAACCTGGGCAAGGCCGACAAGGCGACCTACCAGATGGATCCGGCCAACAGCGACGAAGCCTTGCGCGAAGTGGCGCAAGACATTGCCGAAGGCGCGGACATGGTGATGGTCAAACCCGGCATGCCGTATCTTGATATCGTGCGCCGCGTGAAGGATGCCTTCCGCATGCCGACCTTTGCCTACCAGGTCAGCGGCGAATACGCGATGCTCAAGGCAGCGGCGCAAAACGGCTGGCTCGATCATGACCGTGCGATGATGGAAGCGATGCTGGCGTTCAAGCGCGCCGGCGCCGATGGCGTGCTGACCTATTTCGCGCGCGACGTTGCCCGCCTGCTGCAAACACACGCTCGCAACTGACCCGCGCTTCATTCAGGCTGACAAAAAAATCCTTTCCCGCTGTAAGGTCGGGCCAAAATAAACGACCCAAAGTTGATTTTCATCAAAATACATCCCGTTCGTTTGGCCAACATTAAATTACCGTACGGAAATTTTCCCCGTGACAATGTGAAGGCCGACGGTCGCGGGGCGATGGAACCACACAAGGAAGCAATCAGACTGAATTAAACGCATTTGACCGCAGCGTGCATCGCCGGTCCTGTCGGATAAACCGGGCAGGATGGCTCACGCAACCGCGCGACATCAGACAGATCCAGTCTGCCATTCGAATCCGGCCATGTCCGGAACCTGCAGGAGACGAGGATTTGCGCGCTTTGGAATCATTGCGGTGGTCTGAATTACGGCGTATGGCGGCAGTCGCATTCCTGCTGGCCGCGCTTGCCGTTGCCAGCGCCTATCTCGCCTCCCCCCTTCCCGCATCTTCACTGCTTGCGTCCATTTTTTCCGCCGCTCCCTTCCCCGCCGCCCCGTTTTCCACCGCACCATCCGGCACCCTGCCGCTGATTGCCGCACAAACCGGGCTGGCGCTGGCGGCACTGCTCATTTTTGGCCATCGCTGCTGGCCCGGCGTTTTCATCGGCGCGTTCGCCGCCAGCCTGATTCTGGGGCATCCGTGGCTGGCATCGCTGGTTGCCGGCGCAGCAACAACACTGACAGCCACTCTCGGCGCAACACTGCTGCGCCATTTCCATTTCGACCCGGCCATGGCGCGCATGCGCGATTTTTTCCTGCTGTTCCTGCCTGCCGGCGTAATCGCCTCGGGCGCTGGCGCGCTGCTGCTGGCGCTGCAATGGCCAGGCAGCACGGCGGTGCAAGCCTGGCAGTCGAGCCTGCTCGGCATCATACTGATCGCGCCGATGCTGCTGGTATGGCAGCATCCACCAGAATGGTTGCAACGCGAAACCTTCAACGCCTGGCAGACGGCGGAATTCCTGGCTGCGCTGACGGTTTCACTGCTGCTTGGAAGCATGGTCTATCTGGATTGGCAGCACAGCCTTTTTACCGGGTATCTGAAGGGATACCTGGTGTTCGGCCTGGTAATCTGGGTCGCCGTGCGCATCGGCCGTCACGGCACCGTGCTCGTGCTTTGCGTGCTGGCCATTCTCGGCGCGATTGGCGCCGGGCACACAGCCGGCTATTTCAGCACCACCATCGTGCGCAACATGCCGATCAATTTCACGATTTACTTTGCAACGCTGATCACGACCGGCATGCTGCTGTCGTGCTCGCTGCGCGAACGCAACACCGCCGCCGCCACGCTGCGCGAAAGCGATGAACGTTTCCTATCGTTCATGGAACACATGCCCGGCATCGCCTTCATCAAGGATGCGCAGCAAAACATCGTCTACCGCAACAACAGCACCGCCGCGCAAAGAATCGAACGCGCGTTTGCCCGGCCATTCGAATCGGCGGAACCTGACATGAACCGCGCCGATGACAGCATCGTGCTGTCGGATCGGGTCACGGTCACGTCGGAAATCTCGGCCGGTGATGCCGGTACCCCCTGCGCGCTGCTGTCGATCAAATTCCCTGTCGCCGGCGCGCACGACACGCCGCTGATCGGCGGGCTGATGCTGGACATCACGCCACGCAAGCGGGCCGAGGAGCGTGTGCGGCAACTGACGCAGCTATACCGCACGCTCAGCCATGTCAACCAGAGCATCGTGCGTCTGCAAGGAGAAAACGAACTGTTCCCGCTGGTGTGCCAGATGGTGGTGAAGGATGGCGGCATGAAAATGGCGTGGGTCGGCATGCCAGACGAAGATGGCGCCATCCATCCGTTCGCCAGCCATGGCGACACCAGCGGCTACCTCGATGGACGAATCCTGTCTGCCAGCCGCGATGCGCATTCACCGCCGCAAATTGCCTTGCGCGAACGCCGGCATGTGATCATCAACCATTTCGGCCAATGTCATCCGAAATGCCAATGCGAACAGCCGGCCAGCCACGGTTTCCGTTCGACCGCCGCCTTTCCCATCATGCGGCATGGCGAACCCTATGCGGTGCTGTCTGTTTTTTGCGAACAAACCAACGCCTTCGATACCGAATCGATTGCGCTGCTGAATGAACTGTCGATGGACATCGGCTTCGCGCTGGACAATTTCGAACGCGAACGGCAGCGGCAGCAGGCGCAAGCAGCGCTGGAAAACAGCGAAAAGCGTTTCCGCGCGTTTTTCGAACGCTCGATGGTCGGCATGGCCACCTACAGCCACGCGCATGGCTGGCTGGATGCGAACGATGCGCTGTTCACGATACTCGGACGGCCACGCAGCGAGCTGTTAAGCATGACCTGGCAGGAAATCACCCATCCGGACGACATTGACGTCAACCTGATGCTGTACAACCGCGTGCTCTCCGGCGAGAGCGACGATTACGAAATCGACAAGCGCTTCATCCGGCCGGACGGCAGCATCGTGCATGTCCATGTCGCGGTGCGCGGCCTGCGCGGCGACGATGGCAACATCGATTATTTCGCGATGCTGGTGCAAGACATCACCGAATCGAAAAAGTCGGCCGAACTGATCTGGAAACAGGCGAATTTCGATTCGCTCACCGGCCTGATCAACCGCAACCTGTTTCACGACCGGCTGCAGCATGCCATCAGGAAGGCGGAACGCACCGCGTTGCCGATGGCGCTGATTTTCATCGATCTGGACGAGTTCAAGGAAGTCAACGACACCTTCGGCCATGCGATCGGCGATGCGTTGCTGGTGCAGGCGGCTGAACGGATCGGATCGTGCGTGCGCGCGTCCGACACGCTGGCGCGCCTCGGCGGCGATGAATTCGTCATCATCTTGGCCGACTGCGCCGATAAGGCACCGGCCGGCCAAATCGCGCGCACCATTATCGCCCGGCTATCCGAACCGTTCATGCTGCCCGAAGGGCGGGTCCACATCACTGCCAGCATCGGCATCGCGTTTTATCCCGATGATGCGCAAAATGCCGAAAACCTGCTCAGCCGCGCCGATCAGGCGATGTATGCGGCCAAGAACCGCGGCCGCAACCGTTTCAGCTATTTCACCCAAAGCATGCAGGATTTGGTGCTGCAGCGCATGTCGGTCGCCAACGACCTGCGCCACGCGCTGGCGGAAGGACAGTTCCAGCTCTATTTCCAGCCAATCGTCGATCTGGCCAGCAACCGCATCTTCAAGGCCGAGGCGCTGATCCGCTGGCAACACCCGAAAAACGGCATGATCACGCCGAAAAATTTCATCCCGATCGCCGAAGAAACCGGGCTGATCGCCCACATCGGCGACTGGGTCTTCCGCGAAGCCGCTTACTGGGCACAACGCTGGTCGCAACTGCCGCAGGGCGGGATCCAGATCAGCGTCAACAAATCGCCGGCGCAATTCCTGGTGCAAAGCATGGGCGCGACCGCATGGATCAACTACCTGCAGGAACTGGGGCTGCCGGGCAAATACATCGCGATCGAAATTACCGAAGGCATGCTGATGAACGCCGAACCGGCGGTGATGGACAAGCTGCTGCGCTTCCGCGATGCCGGCATCCAGGTTGCGCTCGACGACTTCGGCACCGGCTATTCATCGCTGTCGTACCTGAACAAATTCGATATCGACTACCTGAAAATCGACCGCTCGTTCGTGCACAACCTGGCCAGCGATCCGCTGAACCGCGCGCTGTCAGAAGCGATCATCGTGATGGCGCACACGCTCGGGCTGAAAGTAATCGCCGAAGGGGTCGAAACCGAGCAGCAGCGGATTCTGCTGGCGATGGCCGGCTGCGACTATGCGCAAGGCTTCCTGTTTTCGCGTCCGCTGCCAGCGCGCGAATTCGAAGCCCTGCTGCGCTAAACCCTTGCCCGGAATCAGCCATGCGGCGGCGCCGTTTCCTGCGCCAGCCATTCCAGATATTTCGGCAAACCGGCATTGATCGGCAGCGCGATGATTTCCGGCACCTCATAAGGATGCAGTTCGCCAACCACCGCCTCGACCGCCGCATAGCAGGCGCGCCGCGTCTTGATCAGCAAGCTGATTTCCTGCGCCTGCTCAACCTTCCCCTGCCAGCGGTAGACCGACTGCACGCCCGGCAGAATGTTCACGCACGCCGCCAGTTGCCGGCCGACCAGCGCCTGCGCAATCTTTTGCGCCGTTTCTGTGTCCGGCACATTGCTGATGATGATGAAAGGGTGTGAGATAAATATACAGGAAGGTGCGAGATAAACGGGATGAACCGGGAAGGGGCGGGAAGAATTTGGACGGCCCCGCTAAAAATCCTTTGCAGCGTCTGAAAATGGAATCGGCCCTCGAAAACGCGGCGAGACCGGTTCGAATTATATCCCGGCGCCGCGCCTCAAATGTTGCAATGCCGCTTCCAGTACCGGCTCACTGGCTTCCGGCTGCAAGCTGCCGTCGGCCAGTACCGGAAGGAACGGGCGGGCCGGGATGTCTGAGCCGGGGTGATTGACCGATTTTGCAAATCGGCCGCCAAATGCCAGCACCTTCTTTTTCACAGGTCGAATCGTGTGCGCCTTCGTTTTGCCGCCGAACTGGTGAATGGCCGCATACACCTTATTCGTACCAATTACCGCCTCGGTAGCTGATGCACTAGTTGTAATAGACGCCGCCAGTTGCCCGCTATCCTGCAGGATCATGCCACCCTTGCGCTTCTCGGACGGATTTTTGAGCGCCTTCCACCCCGGTCTGCCCTGCGCTGCAAAATTTCGTTCCGTCTGATTTGCCAGCACCTGTGCAATATCCCGCATCGCCGGTTTCATATTGCCAAGATTGAGCTGCATCTGGCGCAATGCCGCCTTCAAAGCAGAGTCAACAATCCGAATACCGACCAACTCACTCATTGCAGCTCCCTCTTTGCCAATTCGGTCAGGTTGCCGGTATAGCGCGCCGTCTCCGGTTTCCACGCCGCGCCCGGATTGTGGCTCCAGCCCACATCCGGCGATACGATCAGCCGCCGCTTGCCGGATGGGTCATCAGGGTGCCTGGCCGAGTACGTTGCCACTTCGCGCAGCTCGCCGGTTTTTTTCGACACCAATTTTTGCGTACTGCCCAGCATGCCATCCGACCGCGACGGCTTGACGCGATCACGAGTCAAATCGCCGCCTGACAGTGTGGTCACGCGACAGCGGCAATTCCAGCCATTCGGTGGATAAAACGACTGCCAGAATGGATCATCAAACCGAAATGCCAGACCATGCAGCGCACGATGCGCAGGCCGAGTGCGTCCATCCATCACGGCGATGTACTGCCAAAACGGTCGGTTATCGACGTTTTCTATCTGCTCGGCATAGCGCCCGGCCATGTACGCGGTTTGCGTGTTGGCCCGGTAAATGGTTTCCAGCCGCCACGGGCTTCCAAGCTGCACCTGTTCAAGCTCGCCGGTATCTGGGTTGCGCTGCTCTTGCTCGCCCCACCAGCCCTTGGCTTTCAATACGGGCGTCAATTCTTTCTCGAACCAGGCTGCCGTTTGCCCTTCGGTCAAGGCATGCTGCAATACGTCACGAATGTCTTGCAGGATATCCAGCTTGGCCACCTTGGCCACGGTAAACGCTTTCGCGTGCGCCTGTTGCCACAAATCTTCCCAATCCCAGGTGATCGCGTAGCCCTTGCCGGTCAGGTAAGCAATCGCCTCCTTCGGCGGCAGTTTCATGCAATACGCCAGGTCAACAGGTTCAGGCATGCAACCGCCCCCACAAATCTGCCACGAATATCACGCGTGCCAACCGCTCCTGCAGCCCGTCGGCATCCATACCTGGATACAGATCAGCCAATTCACCCAGCAATTCATCCGGTGGAACGCCTGCGGCCACCCGCTTGAAAAGCGGCGTCAACATCGTTTTGGCATCCTGGTTCAAATCTTCCAGCGAAAGTTCCTCCAGCGCTGCATCGAGCGCTTCCTGATCCGGGAAACCGTTTTCACTCTCTGCAAATTCAGCAGTTGAAGCAGTGGCAGCAGATTCAGCCACTTCAACCAGATCGCCATCCTGCAAGCCGTATGCCCGCCGGAAATAAGCCGGGGTAAATTGTGCACCGGAATCAGTCAACAGCTTGTCGCGCTTGGCCAGTACCTCATCGACTTCTTCCTGCTCCCACATCTGGAATTTCGGCAGTACGCCATCGCCAAAATTAAGATCGTGAATCCAGCCAATCAATTCATTGAGCGTATCCTCCACCAGCAACTTATCCGCATCGCGAATATCGCGCGTAACCTGAAAACCTGCTTGCGCGCTGGCATTGGTACTGTTCGCCTCGCTGGTCTGGTTCTGGCCAAGCAGCGCGATGTTCACCTCAGAGCGGCAGAACATCAGCAGCCGTTCGAACACGCCCGCCGAGCCACCTTTACCTTGCGCCTCGACAATTTCCACGCTGGAATCATCCGGAATCACCGCCACCGCATCCTGCACCATATCCGCCAGCTGTTCCAGAAAGGCATCCGTTTCACTGGGCGGCGTATTACGCGGGTGCTTGCCGACCAGCCACGGCGAGCCATATTTCTCCGAAAACTGAACCCAGAATGTCAGCCCGCCTTTCTTGAAAGCGGTCGGCCAGAAGCACATCGACAAATCCGCAAAACCATACGGATTATCGTAACTGGCATCCTGCCGTGGCAACAGGAACTTGCGCTCCGGCAGCAGCTCGCCATCGATGGGCGATTGCCGCGTTTTCAGGCGCAGCTGGTTTTCAAGGTCGAAGTGGAACCACTCCGCAGGTTTGCCAATCAAATCCACTGGCACGATATAACCGCCAACCTTCCCCCAGACCACCTCAATCGGCTGATAGCCATACAGCGATGCATCCAGAATCTCGGAAATGATGCGGTTCATCGGCAGGCGAGCAAACACACTCTCAATCAACGCCGCAGCTCTGCTTTTCGCCTTGCCTCGGTCAATGCCGTGCTCCAGCGCCAGCACAGCGCCCTTGCGACGGCGGATATTGCCGCCAACCTGCGGCTCGGTGCGCAGATCACGGTACACCTGAATATCCTTGCCCAGCTTTTTGAGCACCGGATCAGGGTTCGGCAGCAGCATGCTCCAGTCATTAAAATCAGGTCGGTTATTACGCGTGGCCAGCTGCACGCCAAGCTGGCGCCGGTTGCCGCCAAACTGGACGAATTCAGTCGGGCTGACGTAAATCCCGTTCTTGCTTGTCATCGGTAGCCCTTGGTAAGTGATTGAGATTTGCGGCGACCGCGCGATTTAACTGTCACCGGCCCCTTGTTGATTTCTCGGCTGGCGAAATACGCCAGCGCCACCGCCACCGCCGCATCGCCGTGGCGCTGCCCTTTATCGTCGCCGGTGGTGCGCGTCTCCGGCACACGCGGCACGCCCTTGACGATCTGCACAGCGCGTAAATCTGCCAGCACGTCTGCATCCTTCGGCAAATCGACCAGCGTGCCATCTTCCAGCGCGGCCTTCACCGGCGGCATGTGTTCCCGATACCAGCTTTCTGTCAGCATCACTTGCTGAATGCGGGTGGCGCCGTAGCGCTGCATGGCAAACTCGGCCAGGAACTGACCATTGCCGCGCGCATCGAACGCACCGCCAGTAAAACGCGGCAGGCGGTCGAGCAGGTAAAACGCCACCTGTTCCTGCTGGCGAAACGGCACATTGCGCAATTCAAGGATGAACGGCACCTTGCGCGTCAGGTTATGCAACTGAATCAGCGGCACATGCACGGTCAGATCGCCGCTGCGGCCGAAATCTTCGCCGTTGAATGAAATCGCATCCTCTGGCAATGCCGCCAGCAACGGTGCCAGATTTTCTTCCAGCCAGTCGCGGCACTCGGCAGCGCGAATATGATCCGGGAGCAGCTCGAACCCCTGTTTGCACTCCCAGCGCAGCACCGGCGTATCCGCCGACATGCGTGATTCGATCAGCGCCCGCGACAACCAGGCACCACCGCCGTTGGACGGCACGCAATCCAACTCTTCCTCCGCGCCAGAACCATAGAACGCATACACGCTGGCCATCCACGCCGCCTCATCCTCGGCGCACCAATCCTTGCCGAGACGCATGCAGACGCGGCGATACAGCCCATCGGCCACCGCTTCCTGGAACGCCACGCGATGCACTACACCGGCGCGCTTGCCTGCGCGAATATCTTCGACCAGCTCATTGAACGGGTTGTCCGAACCGTTGTGCGTCGAAATCACCCGCACCTTGCCGCCCCAGATCAGCATCGCCAGCGCGGCCTTCAGCAGTTCGTCCAGCTTGTCATGGAAAGCCGCTTCATCGATCACGATCACGCCCTGCCTGCCGCGCAGGTTGGACGGCCGCGAACTCAGCGCAACAATACGAAAACCCGATGCCGGAAAGCGGATCGTGAAAGTCTTGATGTGCTTGTCTTCCTCATCGCCATCCCAGAAACCTTCTTCGATTTCACCCGCTGCATAATTGAACACCCGCGCCCACATGCCGCATGCCTGGATGTATTCAATCGTCATATCCTGGTTGTAGGCGATGTAATACACGTTCTGGCCACCGGCATTTCGTGCCGAAGCCGCTGTCAGCACATCGTCCGCCGCCTCGCCCCATGTCAGGCCGGTGCGGCGGCTTTTTTCGATCACCTTCAATGGAGAAGCATCCGCCACCCAGCGCTGCTGATAGCCCATCAGCACGGCTGGTGCATCAACCGTGGCGGTATTCGGCAGATTTGCCGGAACGGCTGTCACTGCGCAATCCCCAAAATCTCGCGCCGCAACTGGCTGACCGACTCCGCCGACAGCCCGCCCTTTTTGGCGATTTTTTCGACGTTTTCTGCTGCGGCTTGCGCACGTGCCTGCACCTCCTGCCGGAATTTCTTCTGGTTCACACTGGCGCGCGCCAGCGTTGCGATGTTCTTGGCGGCGCTCGAAAGCAGCCCTATGCGTTCTGCCGGGTCAATATCCTCTTCGGTGGCTTCCTGCAAATTCACGATGGATTCAAACATTTCGGTCTGCACCAGCGCAATCACCGCTTCCGAGCGCGCATCCTGATCATCTGCCGCGCCTTCGGTCAATAGCCGTGCCGCTTCGGTGCTGGCCTTGATGGCGGCCAGCCGACGCTCAATTTTCTGGCCATAGCGGTGGATGGACGATTTGCTGATGGCAAACCCCTTGGCGCGCAGCGCTTCCTCCAGCGCCACATAATCACCAAAATTGGCATTCAACAGTGCCTTGTCCAGCCAGTCTCGGACTTCCGCCGGCAGTTGACCGACCTTGTTGCGCGGTGCCATGTCAGCCCCAGTACTTCGCCGGGCGGGCAATGCCTGGATCGCACGCGATGGTGTATTCGGCGATATCGACGCCGTATCGCGTCAAATCTGCCCACCAGCGGCCACTTGGTTCCTTGCGCAGCTTGACCAGTTCACGATCGGCCAGATAATCCAGCTCCTTGCGCACCTCAATCGGCGTCACGTCGGGGTAGATGGATTGCATCGTCTGCTGAATCACATCCTCGACCAGTTCATTAGGGCGTGCATTGTTCAATGCCAAAATCAAATACCACCGCAGGCTTTCGCGTCGGATTTTCGCCGGGTCAATATTCATTTTTGGCCTTTCAGCTGGAGGGTTTCAATTTTTATCGCCAGCGCATCAAGCTTCGCTTCAATCACCGTCTGATTGCGCACGAAATCTTCGCGGCGCACGTATTGCAGTGGCAGCGCGGCCTGGAATTTCAGAAAATCCCGCTCCAGCCCAGACCAGCCCTGCAGTTCCTTTTCCATTACCTCGAAGCGCTCATTGAGCCGACGGTCAATCTGGGAGAGCAACATGCGCCCGGCGCCAAAAGCAAACCCTAAAAAGGCAAGCATCAGGCTGACCACCAGTGATATCAGCTGCCACAATTCAACCTGCACCGTCATTTGCGTAATCTCCTTTTTTGCTCAATTTCTGATTGACATCCAACGCACAAGCGCACGCCTGGCAATGCCACCCGGCGAGCGGCTGGTATTTCCTCCCCGCACTCTTCGCAATGGCTCAATGACGAACCGCCCATGACGGCACGCTGCCGCTGCGCCGCCAATGCATTCGCGCGATCAAGTTCTTCGCGTTCGGTGGCTTTGTCTGAAATATCCGTCATGGGCTGCCTTTACCTTCATGCAGATCCAGTAGCCCATTGACCTGCGCTGCTAGCCCCTGGCACCGTTCGCCGTAATCGGCAACGTGGGCAAGGATGTCCGCCTGGCTGATTCCGCTGTCGAGTAGCCCGGCGTCAGCGGTTGCGCCGGTTGCGGGCGTGTCGCCAGCGCCGCCGGCAGCGGCGGGCGTTTGGTTTCCGGGCACACCAATGGCGGCGTTGTAGAACTGCACGAAGCCAGCAGTGAACACAGCGCGAGGCAAGGCAACAGGCACAGCGCCAGGCGCTGGCTGGTAAACGGTCGTGACATCGTTGATTCTCCTGAGAAGTGATTTGCGCTCTGCCGCAAATTGCTGTTTTGCCGCCACCAGTGCGCGTTCTGCCTTGTTGCCGCGCTCGGTTTCGACCTGGTATTCGCGGCGTGCGGTGTCATGCGCCTGCGCCAGCGCAGTGGCGTGCCGGGTTTTGAGCGTTTCGACCTCGGCCTTGCCTTTTGAGTGGCCATAGTCATAGCCCAGCCAGGCACCACCTGCGCCGCCGATGATGGCGGCCATCACAGCGATGGCAATGGCATAAATGATGAGTTTTCCGGTAGAGAGCACACGCGCTGCGCCCCATGCAGTGGAAATGTCAGATAGATTCATGGCGCGACTCCGTCGCCCCACGACGCATACAGTGGTTGCAAATCCACCAGGATGCGCTTGGGGTAGTTGAGGTTTTCCCGGCAATGGGATTTGTGCCGTTTGGCCGTGCCGCAAGCGGCGTCGACATCTTCACGCCGAGCCGATTTGGCGTTTTTGGCTTCTGCCAGCCAGTGGCCTAGACCACCGTTGTATGAGCGCAACGCGGCCCAGAAAAGCGCATATACGCCGTCAGTTCGTTCTGGCGGGATGTGTTGAATCAAATAGTCGTCGTAGCGGATAAGCGCGCGCATCGCCCATACCGGATTCGTTGCGCCGCCATCTGCCAAGCCAGGCAATGCCTGTTTTGCCCAGCGCTCGGTGGCTGGCATGAATTGCGCCATGCCGCGTGCGCCAACCCGGCTGATTGCGTCCGGATTCCACCGACTCTCCTGATGGATTTGCCCCGCGAACACCGCAACAGGCGCATCAATACCCCACGCCTGCCTTGCCTCTCGTACCAGTGTGCTACGCCAGCGCAGCGCCTCGCGCGGAGTGTCAGCCGCCTGCGCCGCCAGCGGCAACAATGATAGTAGAAGCGCAAAAATGCGCATCACGCCCCCAGCGCCACGCCGATCATGGCTGCGGAAATGATGAGGGCGCGGCGGATCATGGCAGATGCATAAAGCAGCTGTTGCGTATCCATCGTGAAACCGTCTGGCCGCGCATACGGAAACAGGCCGCGGTCGATCCAGTACGCCACCCAAGCCGCAGTCGTGATCAGGCTCAGCTTGTAGAGCGACACCGGCAGCAGCCGGGGCGCGGTAACCGCAATGGACGCAAGCAGCAAAACGCTGACGATGAGCCAAAGCGACATGCGCGCACGTGCAGCACCGACGAGATTCGTGAAAAGGGATTTCAGCATGAAGCCTCCTTGATGGGATTGATCGGGAAAAATTTGGATGGCAGCGCGCACGACGAATTGGCATGAAAAAACCGCCAGCGCTCCAGATGAGCACAGACGAACCAGCCAAGGTCGGCCATCTTGTGGGTATTGGAATCAGCAGAGGGGGCAAGCTTGCGCACAAGGTGTACGCAGTTGCCGCAGGTGGGTTTGATCGTGGGCGCAGTCATGCACCCACGTTACGCGCGCGTGATTGGCGCGTCTTTTAAATTGGATTAAAACTATTCAATGGGGAAAAGCGCGGACTGCCGCCGCGCGGTATCCTCCGCACGCATGGTTTTCACGATTTTGTAAATCCATTGCAGCGAAACACCATATTTACGCGCAAGATCGCTATGGTTGTTGCCGTTGAAATCGTTCCAGATCGACACATCACGTGCAGACAATTTCATGGCCGTGCCGATCGGGAAATACACCAGCTGCCCGCCCCAGTGCGTTGCCATGCGGTTGGCCACTTCAAGGCCAACATGCTCGGCAAGCGGCTTGTCCAGCTCGATCAGTTCAACCAGCGCCACAGAAACTTTATCGGCCAGATCATTGAGCAGCTCCGGCCCCTTGCTGCGGCATCGATCACGTTCATTCATGCGCGCTCCTGTCGGTTCGTTCAGACCATTTTTTCAGCATTTCGATGACTTCACTGGACTGCTTTGATGACAACCATTGCAATGCGGCCACGCCCGTCATGCGTTTGACGAACGCCGCCAGCGCCGCTTCGGAGGCATTGCGCACCGCTCCTTTCGCGTGCAGATCAAGCCACAGTGCGCGAATCTTCGATGATTGTTCATCATCCGCCAGCGCCCGCGTGCCGCCCTTGGAACGCACCTTGAACCCGCATCGTTTCAGGTGTTCCAAAACGCGTTCCAGCTCTGGAATCGTCAGATCGGCCGATGAGGTTTTGCCAGCAATCGTCATCAGCGCGGCACGATAGCTGTCATCGGCCATGCCCAGATCGCGCCGGCCGACGTGGATCAGGCGAATCAGGCGCTGGCGTTTTTCATTCACGCGGCATCCTTTCGCTGCATGCGTTGGAGCGCCACATCCAACGCTGCAGTCAAGTCTATCTCCGGCAGCCACCAGAAAACCGCATGCTGAACTGGCTCGCGCGTATTTTCATTCCACCACTCGCCCTTTGAATTGCCCGCATAAATGTATGGCAACAACATAAAACCATCGTCATCCTCGCCTTCAGCGCATAGCGGCACGGCGATCAAGGCCGTGGTAATGCGGCCAGTGGGCTTTTCAGTATTTGGCCGCCAGCGCGCGGTGACGGTAATCATGCCGCCACCTTGTCAACCCGCCCCTGCAATTCCACCAGCCGCTCCAGCCACATGCCCTGTGCGCGCACGGAATGCACGGCATGCACCTTCATGGACAGCGGCTTGATGTCGTCCGGCAAAGGGAAGCTAGTGCCCTGCGGCATCAAATCCCGATATGCCGCCGCCAGCACCATTTTGTTGGCAATCTCAACCAGTCCGCTTTGCGTACGCGGCAAGCCGAAGCGCTCACGAATGGCGGTGTCCATGCCGCGCACGATTTCGGTGTAATCCGGCAGCAGGAATTTCAACCCGGCAGTCAAATCGCCGCAGTAAGCCTTGGCCGCGCCCCACAGCAATGCTTCCAGCGCGTGCTCCGCCGAAACCAGCCTGCTCATCAGCACGCAATGCTGCGCCACCGAGTAATACATCTGCGATTGCCCCGAAAAACGCGCCGTATTGGCCATGCCACGCGCAATATCGGCCACGTCGAACTGGTGTGGTTGCGGGTTCAAGTAATCGACCTCACGGCCGGTTCCGGTCATATCTTTTGCCATGGTTTCACCTCATTGCGTTTGCTGTTCGAACGGTTCGATCACGAAATCCTCAACGCCGCTCACGACGGTGATGCCTGGTATCGCGCGCACGGCATCCGGCTCATTGAGCATGGCTTCCTTGTTGGGTTCTTCCTTGGTGCGGATGAACCGACCAAGCCCCATTTTGCGCAGCAGCTCGAGCACGGCATCCACCCCGCGGATAACCACCGATGGCGGGCGCTGCCGCCACAGCACGTTGCCCGTGATCAGGTTCGCCGTCTTGGTTTTGCCGCCTTGCGTCAATTCTGCACGGTGCGCTTCGCACCAAACCTGCACGCCAGACTGTATCGATGCCATCCGCGCCTTGAGCGCATCAATCTGCGGCTGGAACTTTTCCGTGATGGCGGCAATCTCATCGTTCATGTTTGCCGTCAGGCGATCAGATTCGCGCTTGATGTCGCCAATCTGCTTGATGGCCGCCGCCACTTCATCGCGCGATTGCGCCACCCAGATTTCTGCTGTCGCCTTGATTCGTTGCCTGCTAGCCATGCTCGGCTTCTCCTTCAACGGTTTGTGATTTATGTTGTGCCTGTTCATCATCTAAAATGACATGCACATCCTTGAACAACACTTTTCTCGGCGCCTGTATCTGGCCACCGCCATCCAATAGCGCCGCAATCGATTGTCCTGCGCCAAGGCGCAGCTTGATGACGGGTCGCGCCCCGCCTGCGTTCAGATCCTGATACGCCGCTGCGTAGCCCAACGCACGCAAACCTCGCATGGCTACATTGAGTGCCGCCAGGCGCGCAATCAGCGGTTCGGAAAACACAACGCCAAAATGGTTTGGCGGCGCGGTATGGTTTTTCAGCGGATGAACATTCGTCTGCATGTCACACCCCCTTGACCACGTCTGCGGTCACCAGTGGCGAGCCGATTTCTGCCGCCAGATTCATGGACGCAGCCAGCAGATTGCCAATGGCCAGGGGATACAGCAGGCTGACCGAATCCGAACGGTCGCGGCGCGTGCTGGCCACCGTGAGCCTCGACTGCAAAGCATCAATGCCGCTAGCATCAATCACTTCGACCAGCGGTTTTTCCAGCCGGTCGAACTTGAATTTCAGGTATTCTTCAAGACGCCCTGGCTCAATGGGGGCGAGTTCCACAATCTCGCAGCGCTGCACCACTTCGCGCACGTCTGCGTTGCGCTCGGACAGCTTGACCTTCAACTCCGGCTGCCCGATGAGGATGATGGACAGCAGTTTCTTGAACCCCATCTCCAGCTCGAAGAAACGCTTCAGGTGCTTGATGGTCGGGATCGGAAGCGAGTGCGCTTCATCAATCACCAGCACATGCCGATAGCCGGCGGTGTGAGATTCCTTGAGCGCCTTGTGCAGTTGGGCAAAGCGCGCTTCCGGGCTGGATTTCCGCTTTTCCAATGGCGCAACCGCCGCCATGATGGCCTCGGCAATGTGCGACGATTTCAGCGTTTTGCCCTTCTGGTCGTTATCTTCCGCCGCCAGCACATAGGGGCGAATCATCAGAATCGGCTGGTTCTCGCGCTCAATGCGGTCTTCCAAATCGCGCATCAGCGTGGTTTTGCCCGCGCCTGATTCCGCAATCACTGCCAGCATGCCGCCATGACGGGCAACGGCAAACATCGCTTCGCGCACATAGCGAATTTCCGGGTTGACGTACATATCTGCATGCGACTGCACATCGTTGGCAAACGGATCAAGAAACATCCCGAAATGCTTGCGTGTTGACTGCAACAAAGTTTGTTTTCTGAGTAACATCGTCTCCTCCTGTTTCGTTTCGATTGCTGCCGATTTTTCCTGTTCCTGCCCTTCAAATACGTCCTTCAAATCTGCTTCCACCGCGCCGTTTGACTGCAAAAAATCAACGATGCGCACCTTGATGTCTTCCTGGTCAATGCTTTTTGGCCATATGCCGTGGTTCACGATCTGCGCCACGGTGGCCGTTGAAAGCGCCAGATGGGATGCCAGTGCCGCCTGTTTGATGCCTAGTGCCTGTAATATGGTTTTCAGTTTCAGTTTCACGATTGCCTCCGGTTATCAAATCACTTCATGCCTCCTGCCACCCGCAACAGCGGGGTTTGTTTGCCCGAGCGCGGGCCTGTCAGCTCGGCAACGATGCTGTCGAGCTGGTCTTGTGGAACACTGTCTGGGTAACGCTGGCGCAGCCAGGCAAAGGTTTCGGCCGACCACGTGGCGCCATCGGCTTCAATGCGCTGCTTGATCTGTTTTGCCGCCTCCACATGCGACAGCGGCGGGAATTCGACGCGTGGTGCGGCCAAATCATGCGCGGTGCCGCGACGTGGCAAATATGTCGGCAACTGCGTTTCGTCGATATGTTTGTATGGGTCGATGCGCCCGCCAAACGGCAGCGATTTAGCCTTGCGCGCCGCCTCGGCCTCTGCCTGTGTGCTGGTTCCGGTCACCAGCTGTTCGATTTCCTTCTTCGCCGCCTGCGCTGGCGTATCCGCATGGCGGCGGAACCCTTCGCCGATGACAATCGCCTCAGTGCTGAAACCGAATTCGTTTTTCTCGATTTCTTTGACGACGTGGTAAACCTCGCGCCCGTCTTCGCCAACCAGCACAATCTGCGCCGCATCGTCGCGCCACGGGTTGCGTGTGACCATCAGTTTTTCGCCCACCATCACACCAGGCACCGTGGCCACGTCATACTCGCGCCCACGGAAAGACACGGACAGTTTTGGCGAAACTTTGCGGCTCTCCGGCGCGGCCACTGCCAGCTCGCGGCACACATCAACAGACGGCACCGTAACCAGCTGCTCCGCCGTGATCTGCATCCAGACTGCCGAGCGCGTCTGGCCGTGGCGTGAATGCACCGCCGTGGCATTGAAATGCGCCCGCCACTTCTTCGCCAGCGCGTTCAGTTCGTCGAGGCTATTCACCGGCTGGAATTTCAGCCCTGGTTCGAACTTGCGCTCAATGATGTTGCGCGCATTCTCGACCTGCCCCGTCACGCGCGCATTGCCCGGCTTATGCACGATCATTTCAATACCGAGCGACTTGCACAGATTGAGCGTCATCGCCGCCGTGTTGGCCGAGCCTGGATCGAGCATCAGCTTGGCCGGGCTACCGTGCATCATGTCTGCACCGCCGCGATCCTGCATAGCGTTAATCAGCACTGAACACAGGTTTTCACCACTTTCCGCGCCCATCACGTATTCGGCGTAAATCCAACCGGATGTGTGGTCTGTGATTTCATACGACCACACGCGATCGGCAGCGACACGCGCCAGATTCTTCGGCTTGTTTTTGTAGAATTCCGTGTGGTCCATCACGCGCAAGCCATTGGCACGTGCATCGGCCGAAGGCTTGAGGTAATACAGCACGCACAGGCTGGCATCAATCTGCCACACGTGATTCGGGTGCAGGCTGGCCAGCTCTGTCACCGGTTCCGGTGCAAGCAACTGCTCAGGATGCAGGTTGTAGCCACGCAATGCGCGAATTATCGTCGTTTCAGATAACGGCCTGACTTCGCCGGTTGAAGCATCGAGAAACTCGGCGCGCACCAACCCATTGGCGCGTAGCGTCTGCACCGCATCGCTGATGGAGTACAGCCGCTTGCCGTTCTTGCGCGTTGATTCCATCAGCAGCGCCGATATCACCATTGCTTCATCACGTGGCAGCGATGTCTGCCCGGCATCCGAGCGGCGTTTGCGCTTGTCCGTCACTGTCACCTCCTTCAGTTTGCGCTGCAGCGTGGCGTAAGACATGCACAGTTCACGGCACGCCGCATCGTAAATCTCCCTTTTGCCACCATGACCCGCACGCCGGGCGGCATGGGCGACCGCGACCAATCGTTCGGTAATGGCGGCCATGCTTAATCCTGCGCGACCGCTGTATCTGATCCGGTTTGGCGCATCCACGCGGGGATGTCATCGCCATCGGGCGCGTCCTTGATGCCGAACTCGCCGCGCAACTGGCGCAGCGCATGCTCGATCTGGCAGGCTAGGCCGGCCATGAATTCGTCGTGTGGAATTCCGGTTTTTTCACTGTGGTCGGCCAGCGTCTGGAATGCATTGCGCAAGTTGCCGCGCAGCTCTGCTTCTGCCGCGAAGGCAATCTGGCTGGCCTCTTTCCGGATTTCGTTGCCTTCCTCTTCCGGCGGCACGGTCTTTACGCGCTTTTTGGCCAGCGATGCGTCCAGTTCGTCGATTTTTTCGTTTCTGGCCTGAAGTACCCGGGCACTTGCCTCTGCGTTTTCCCGCGCCTCGCGCAGTTTGGCGCGCAGTTCCTTGACCGACATGGTGGCGATGTCATCAAGCGCCAGTTCGCCGGTTTGACCAAACTCTGCCAATTCGTCTATTTGCTCATCATCCAGAACCAGCATTTCGAAAAGCTTGGTCTGATTGCCAATGGCTTTCAAAAGCGGCGTTGACGCCGCATTTGAAAATTTCACCGCAGACGCAATGAATTTCTGCGCAACCCGCGTTTCTATGCCAAGCACATCGAGGCGCTCAAGAAATTTCCCATGGCCGCAAGCCGCTTTCAGCACCGCCAACCCGCGCCCAACCTCCAGACACGCCTCCACGCTGCGGCGCATGTTGGCGGCAATATCGCGCTGAATCAGATCCGGATCAGTGCAGTCTGCCGGCAGCATGTAGCCAAGCAATTTCGCGGTTGCGCGCGCCGATTCATCCTTTTCGCTGTTCATCAACGCCAGTGCGTTGACCGCCTGCATATCGGCGCTAATCTGCTCAACGTTCACATCAGGCTCAATAACTTGCGGAAGTTGTTTGGAATTTCTTGCCACGTTCAATCTCCTGTTAGGTGGTGCGCGTGTAACGCTGACGGGTTTCATCCACCCGGCGCGCCGCACGATCTATGTTGGTCAAAATTGCCATTGCCTTTTGCCCGAGCATTGGGGAAAGGCGGTAGTTGTCGTTGTGGGGAACCCTCTCGGCAATGCCTGCTTCGATCAGGTTTGCTAGATCGCGTGTGGCATTGCTGGGGCTGCTGCCAACCAGCTTTGACACCTGCCCAGGTGCGAGGCCATCGATTTCATGCCCGAACATCACCAGCATGGTTTTGAGGATGCGCTGCTGGCTGTCGCTGGTGTAATCGGTTTTGCTCATCCGGCGTCACCTCCCAGATCAAGTTCCGGTTCAGCGTGTTTTTTGACGTTAGCGCGGTGAAATGCCAGCCCTTCCATCGCGTTCTGAATCGTTGCCAACGTTTCATCCGCCTCAGCCTTGCCGCCGTAGAACTGAATCAATGTGCCAACTGCCGCATGGAGCGATTCCTGCAGCGCCTGCACGCCTTCTGTATTGACTGTGCGCCCCGAAGGAATTTCGATCAGCAGATGATTGCTGCTCGCGGCCAACCAGCGAGTGAGATAGTTGATGCCACATGCAGCCTCGTATGGGCGAATCATGTTTGCCGGGATTCGACCGCTTTGAATCCACTTGTAAACGGTCCAGTGATCGGTCAGCCCCATCTGTTCAGCGATGCGCTCAACTGACAGGTTGCGCCTGGCCTTGGCAAAGTCTTTGCACAACTCCAGCGCGTTACGCAACGAGGAAGGCTGAATGCGGTTCCAATTCCGGCGGCTCATTGGAATTGCCCTCCAAATCCCGCTTCCAAACAAATTTCCTTTTTGCGCGTAGCAAAAAAGGTTTGCAGTGGATACGATGAAAGGGTGATAATTCTTGATGCGAGGTAAGTCATGGCTGAACTATCCCGTGATGAAGCGTTGTTTGGGTTGACCCAGGCCTTCCTTGTGATGGCCGGAATGTTGCAGCGGCATGGCCTGCTTGATGAACAACTGCTGCAAGCAATGCTGAGGCGACAAGCTGAAATTGCGCCGGTTGGCAGCCAGATGCTTGAAAAGCTGGCTGGCCAGCTGCTGGCAGATTATCGACATGAGCAATCTCATACCGGCCTCACGCAGCAAGGCGGCTGTCAATCGACTTCGGATCGGCGATTTCGCCCTGCTTCAAGCCAAGCAAAACCGCGATTTTGTGCGACTGGCCGCGCAAGCATTTCTTGCGCTCGGCAAGAACTTCAAAAACGAGGTTTGGAGTAAAACCGTGGCTGATGGCCCACGATGTGATCGAAATCCCCTTGCGAAGGAATTCGGCACGTACATCATCAGGGGTGCGAGTCGCCATTTTTTGCGCTCCTGTTAGTGTTGGTTTAAAACGCTTTGGGGGCGTTAGTGTGAGTTAATTATGGGACATAAATGTCCCTATGTAAAGGGGTTTTTGTGTCCCAAACGACAGGTGACCGAATTAAATTACTCCGAGCCACGCGCGGAGTCGCTGAATTTGCCGAGACGCTTGGAGTAAATAGAAAGACTGTGACGCGTTGGGAGGCGAACGAGGCTCTTCCTGACGGCGCGTCCCTGTTAATTCTCAGAGAAAAATTCGGCGCCGATCCAGGGTGGCTACTTACAGGCATCGGCGAGACCCCAAGCAGCACAACCCTTACAGCAGATGAGCTGCAGTTGCTTGAACTCTTTCGGGCGGCACCACTCGCCGGCAAGATGGCAGCCGTTGGCGCCCTGCAAGGTGTTCAAGGAATAAGCGCGATGCAAAAGCCGGTCAAACAAGTTATCAAGGGGGGCGTTAGCGGCGCGCTGACACAGACAGGCAACATTACGTATACGAACGCTTCTGATAGCAAAAGCGGTAAAGGAAAATCGTGATTACCCAGCGCATCGACACCGTCAAAAAAGGCGGCAACGTTACCCAGAATGGAGATATCATCGTTTGCCCCGGTGTTGAGGATTGCCCACTTAAAGGCAATACCCCAGAATCAGAACGCCAAAAGAAATTCGCCAAAGATACCGGCATCTGGTGCCCACCAGAAACACGCGAAACACTTGAACGCCTGCTGTCAAACCACCGTTTCACGGCCAAAGAATTGGCTCAAGCCTGGCGAGTCAGGTCTTTAAGCTACGACCCGGACACCGGAAAACTTAAAACCTTTACCCCGAAGCTGGAGTTGTGGTTCGGCATCGTGATGCTGACCCTGTTCGCGTTTTACATAGCAATCATGGCGTCCGGCATGATCCTGGTTCGCCCTGGGGTTTACGCAAATCTGCAATTCTTTACGACCATTGCAGGATTTCTTGGCATGGCTTGGGCGGTCGTACATTTCCATCTTGCGCCACGGCGCACCGCAGTCCGGGTGCGTTCGATTTTATTAGCGAAGCATGAGGATTCCCCGGCGCAAAACTCTTAACACCAACAATAACAACAATGCGTGCTAAACAAACGGTTGGATCGGATGTATCCGGTGAGATGGCAAACCGGGATATAAAGCATCACAACCACTCACACATCAAGACCGGCCACATAACCGGCAGCCACAACATCATTGGCCATCAGGGTGCCATCCATCTGCAGATGGCCGCCAGCCCCGTCATCAAGGTCGTTATCCAACCGGGTGCTCAACACATCAGTGAAGCGCACAAGTTCGAATTACGGGAACTGGTGAATGAAATCATCCGGCTTGAAGCCACCATCAAAAAGAGTCCAAAACGGCACGCTGCCGTCTGGTCCGCACTCACGGCCAAGCTCAAGGTCACCAGTTACCACCTGATTCCGGCCGACGCATTTGAACGAGCCAAGGCCTATTTGCAAACCTGGTGCGCGAGGCTACGCGCCTCGAAGAACGCGCCGACCAAAGACCCAGACTGGCGCAACAGCCGCTACAGCTTCATCCATGCCGCTGCCGCAGAAATCGGCAGAAATGAAGACATACCGAAACTACTGGCTGAGCGTTACAGCGGCCGCTCACTGAAAGACCTGTCCAGCCTTGAGCTGGAAAACGTATATCGCATTATCGCAAGCTGGAAGAAACAGGCGCGCCAGAATGGCGCATAGGTTTTACCCCGTAGGGTGCAGGCTTTGCCTGCCGCCTGCATTACTGGAGGTGTACATGCGGAAATATTTGGCCGCGCTTGCCACGACCGTTTTCATGATTGCCGGGTGTTCTGACGGCACGCCCAACGTTTCGATAGGCGCCCCGCTAGACCAGTACATCAAAAGCATTGCACCCAATGTAAAGGAATTGCGGCTTCACCAAATGGCGGTCGGGACAGACGGTAAATTCAAGAAGGAAGGTGGTAAGGCCACCTATAACGTCGAGCTACATATCACCCAGCCATACCAGTGGGACAGCGCCCAGGACTGGAACAGTCTGGCCGGGCGCATTCACAAGACCGCAAAGCTTGCCTTTGAGCGTGATGACGTTGACCGGCTATGGGTGCGGGTGTTCGACAAATCCGGCGCAGACTGGGCGGTGCTGACCTATCACCGCAAGGAGCTGCCGCAGAACTTCAAGGAATTGAGTTATCAGGAATCCTTCGCTTTCGCCAATGCCGTGCCAGCGATTGTGCAGAGCCAGCGGCCGCTGTGTGAGTTTTATGCCAAATATCAGTCAGCGCGACCACTCAAGAACCATGGGTGTTAATGTAATACAAACCATTGAAAGGAATTGTTGATGAGCCGAAGCAGAACCATTCTGATTGCAGCTTTGAATATTGCCATGCACAAGCCGCACTCTCCGAAGCGTTATGTTGAAATGTTCTTTGACGCCTACAAACTTGGCGCCAAGGTCAAACTCAGCAATGTCCACTACTCCGTGCTCGGATCGGCCTACCAAGAAAACCCAGATGACGCGCTGGATCCTATCAACGGTGAGATCTGGCGATTCGTAAAAATCGATCCTAATGAAACGTGGTTTAACACAAGCACAAAAGACGTCGCAACAGAATCCGAGTTGCGAGAAGTCAGCATTCCTGATCACCTACTAGCCCATATGCAGCGGATCCCATATGTATTCCACCCCAAAACTCACCGGCTTTATTTCATCACAAAAGACGGGAAAACCAGCATGGGAGCAGGAACGCTAAAAAAAATACTCAACAACATTTTGGGCCGCCTTGTAGCGGAAAAACGCTACCCGGAAATCGAAGTAACGGTCGTTCCAGAAGCTGAATCCGTTGAGCGAATCTTAAGCATGCCTTATCTGCAAAAATTGCATATTGAGTTAGTTCGCCCCAATGCGGATGACGGCGTCGATGAAGAAAGGAGATTCATGGAAAAAATGGCTAATGAGCGCGCAAAAAAGTACACCCAAAGCCTGATTTCCGAGCGGAACGGAAGCCTTGCGCCAGACGAACAGACCAAATCACTTGCGCGCATGGCGGCACATAATGGTAAAGTAGTAGGCGAAGGGCGTGACGCGACGGGTGGAAAATTGATTGAATCCACAACGCAGTCCCCGATGATTCAGTCGGCACTTGTTGACCCAAATATTGAATCAACAAGGAATGTTTTGACACGCACGGCAACTCACCTTGACGCCGCATGACCAATGTAGAAAAAAAGTGGTTTGATCAATACTCTGGGGCATTTGAAAACATCAAACGTTACTGGGGTGCATATGGCGGGCGCAGTGCTGTGCTGCGCTCACCATATTTTCATGCGGCGGTGCTACTTCTTCTCGTTACCTGGAATAGCTGGTCGCAACCTAAATGGTGGGAACAAGTCATTAGTGTCATGCCAAACTTGCTTGGGTTCACCTTGGGCGGGTTTGCAATATTCATCGGATTTGGTGATGAAAAATTTCGAGCTATTCTGGCCGAGCCTGATGAGGATAAAAACAAACCAACTATTTATGTTTCGTTGTGCGCGGCATTCGTGCATTTCATCCTTATTCAGTTGGCAGCCTTAATTTACGCCATCATTGTCGGCTCATTACATTTTTATGTGCCCTGGCCGACATTCGTTGAAAAACTGATCCCTTATCTAAATCTGTTATCCGGGTCGGTCGGCTTTTGCCTATTCCTTTATGCCCTCACGTCATTGGCTGCGGTAACAATGCACGTTTTCAGAATTGCGCATTTGTATTCCGTACACCAAAGATTCCGGCAGTCAGATACGACCGACTAGCCGCTTCATATGAGAGCTTTTAATTTGGGTATCTAGCGCCTCAAAATTCGCAGCCTCGCGCGTCTACCCCATCGTTCCTTGCCAGCGTCATATAAACATTTATAAAGCTATCCCCGCGCCATTCCAGCGCGCATCCTCCCGACCAAACTCCAGCGACACCCAAGCCAAAAGCTTTAAACCGCATTAAAAGATCGTTTCGCGCCTGCCCGGCAATATGGCGGCATGAATGCGAACCCAATCCACATTTTCAAGCCTGGCCGCCACACCACGATGGCTGGCGAGGCGATTGAATTCACCGAAGCAGACCTTGCGGCCACAGCCAGCGCCTACGCGCCTGGCACGCATGAAGCGCCACTGGTGATTGGCCATCCTTCGACTGACGACCCGGCCCAAGGCTGGGTGGCTTCGCTTGCTGCCAATGCGCGCGGGCTGTTTGCCGTGCCGCGCGATGTGGCCCCGGCATTTGCCGAACAGGTTGGCCAGCGCCGCTACGGCAAGGTGTCCGCCAAATTCTACCGTCCTGATTCACCCAACAACCCCGTGCCAGGCGTCTGGTATCTGCGCCACGTTGGTTTTCTTGGCGCACAGCCGCCCGGCGTGAAGGGGCTGGACGATCCCGCCTTTTCCGATGGCGACGATTGCGTGGCCTTTCAGGAGCCGGTTGCATTTGCCGATGCGCCCGCCTGGCCGGTGGCCGGTGCGTTGCGCCGCCTGCGTGACTGGCTGCTGGCGAAGTTTGGCGCTGAGGATGCCGACCAGGCATTGCCCGGCTGGTACGTCGAAGACGTTGAGGCGGCCGCTCGCAAAGACGATTTATCCCAACCGGCATTTGCCGAACCATTACGAAAAGCGACGGCGGACGCGAAAGGGAATCCCGCCCAATCACCTGAGGAGAGCCATGAAGTGACCCCGGAACAGAAAGCCGCGCTGGAGGCAGAAAACGCCCAGCTGAAACAACAGATCGATGCGCTGCGCGCTGCACAGGCGAAGAAAGCAGCCGACGCGCGCCATGAAGATAACGCTGCATTTGCCGAGCAGCTGGTGGGCGAAGGCAGGCTGGCGCCGAAGCACAAGGCTGCGCTGGTGGCCGCGCTGGACCAGGTCGGCGCGCCAGGCAGCGACGGCAAGGAAGTCGAGTTCGGCGAATGTGAAGACCGGCAGCCGCTTGGCAAAGCCTTGCGCGCCATGTTTGCCGACGCCCCGCCGGTGGTCGAATTCGGCGAATCAGCCACCAAGGAGCGCACTGCCACGCAATCGAAAACCAATCCGCTGCTGGCCGATGCTGAATCGCGTGCAGCGGCGCAACGATAGGAGCAAACGATGGCGACATTTGAACAGCCCAAAACCATCAGCGATCTGCTGCTGACCGAAGTCAAGCCGGGATGGACGAAAGACAAGGCCGATTTTGCCGCCGGTGCGGAATACCCGCTCGGCACCGTACTGGCCAAGGTGTCCGGCAAGTACCAGGCGCTTAATCCGGCCGGCGAAGGCGACGCCAAGGTGGCGCATGCCGTGGCGGCTGAAGACGTGGACGCGCTGACTGCCATCACGAAAGGCACCGTCATCGCTCGCGGTGCCGCAGTCGAATCGACGGCGCTGGTCTGGCCGGCCGGCGCGACCGACGCGCAGAAAGCAGCGGCAATTGATGAACTGAACGCGCGCGGCATCGTTGTGCGCGCTGCCCTGTAACCAAAGGAGAACTGCATGAATCTGGAAGACCTTTTCACAGTTGCCACGCTCACGGCAGCCATCAACAAGCTGCCCGCCGTGCCAGGCAAAATCGGGGCAACCGGCTTGTTCCAGGAGCGAGGCATTGCCACCACGACGGTTGTCATCGACGAACGCGAAGGCCGCCTGGTTTTGGTGCCGAATACCTCGCGCAGCGACGACCCGGCGCCGGTCAAGGGTGATAAGCGCAAGCGACGCACATTCGAGACGCTGCATTTGCCGCTCTCTGCGCAACTGCTACCATCGGATCTGCAAAATCTTGCGCCATTTGGCCAGGAAGGCGTGCAAAACCAGCAAGCCACGGTCATCAATGACAAGCTGCAAGGCCTGAAGAACAGCATTGAGGCCACGCGCGAATTCCAGCGTGTCGGCGCGTTGCGCGGCGAACTGCTCGATGCAGATGGCAAGGTGATTTACAACTTGTTCGATGAATTTGGCGTCACGAAAAAGAGCATCAACATCGCGTTCGGCACGAATGCGACCGATGTGCGCAAGCTCTGCCTGGATGCCAAGCGGCACGCGGAAAAAAAGCTCAACGGAGTAATGGTGACCGGCTTCCGAGCCTACTGCGGCTCGGATTTCTTCGATAAGCTGACTAGTCACGAAACCGTGAAAGCCGCCTATGCTGGCTATCAGGAAGCGCAAGATCGGCTTGGCGGCGACATGCGCAAAGGTTTCCGCTATGGTGACATCGAGTTCATTGAGTACGATGCCGAGGTGTCTGGCCAGAAGTTCATTCCGGCCGACGTTGCACAGGTGTTCCCGGTTGCCACGGGTGTGTTCCAGATGGTCAACGCTCCGGCGAACTACAACGAAACGGTCAACACCCTCGGTCAGGCGTATTACGCCAAAGCCGAGCCGCGCAAGATGGGCAAAGGCTGGGATCTGGAAGCGCAGGCCAACCCGCTGGCGTTGTGTCTGTACCCGGAAGCGCTGGTTGAGCTGAAGGCGGCATAACGGCCATGCGCTACTGCACCCTCGCCGACCTGCAGTTGGCCATCCCGGCACAAACGCTGGTGTGGCTGTCGAATGACGATTCCGAAGCCGCCGCAATCAACGAAGCTGTGGTATCGGAAGCCGTCACACAGGCCGAGGAACTGGTGGATGCGCACCTGCGTGGGCGCTACAACCTGCCGCTGGAGCCAGTGCCATCTGCCGTGAAAAACATGACGGTCAATCTGGCTCGGCACTGGCTGTATGCACGCAGGCCAGAAGGCAGCGACCTGCCGGATGCCGTCACCCGCACCTACAAATCAGCCATGCAGATGCTGGAATCCATCCGCGACGGCAAGCTGACCATTGGCGCGCCGACCGGAGAAGCAACACCAGAGCCGGGCGAAATGAAGATGCGCGCAAACCAGCGCGTTTTCTCGACCAAGCTGCTGGAGCGTTACTGATGGCCACCACTCTGCAAATGATTGAGGCCGTGGTGCAGCGCCTGAAGGCGAAATTTCCGGCACTAGCGGTCGAGTACTTCCCGGACAAACCGGATGAATACCGGCTGAACCATCCGAAGGGCGCGCTGCTGGTGAGCTATTCCGGCGGAAAATTTGGCGAATCGATTGATGTGACCTACATCGCGCAACCGCGTGATGTGGAAATCACCATCACGGTCGTCATGCGACAGTTGAACGGGCGCGGCGGTGCGGTGGACGTACTGGATCTGGTGCGCACTGCACTGCTGGGTTTTCGCATGCCAGATTGCCGAAAAATGCGCGCCACCGATGAAAAATTCCTGGGCGAAACCGCTGGCCTGTGGCAGTACGTTGTGGATTTTTCTGCCGAAGCCATGCTGGTGGAAGACGCCGAAGGCGATGGCGGGCCGCTTTTGACAACAGTTAATTATGAGGAGGCATCTTAAATGGCTAAATATCTGTACAGCGGCCCAACATCCGGCGTTACGCTGAATGTTAGCGGCAAGCCGCAGGAAGTGATGTTGCACACCGGCAAGGAAGTGGAACTGCCGGAGGACAATGGGTACGTCGGCACGCTGCTGGCGCTTGGGCACCTGACCATCGTTGCAGCAAAACCGGCGGCAACCACCGCAACCAATAAACCGGCCAAGGAGGCATAAATGGCTGCAAACTATTTGCACGGCGTTGAAACGATCGAAATCGAGAACGGGCCACGGCCGGTCAAGACCGTCAAATCGGCGGTCATCGGCCTGATCGGCACCGCACCGATGGGCGACGTGAACGTGCCGACGCTGGTGCTGTCCGAAAAAAGTGCTGCCCAGTTTGGCGATCAGCTACCTGGCTTCACCATTCCGCAGGCGCTGGACGCCATCTATGATCACGGCGCTGGAACGGTGATCGTGATCAACGTACTCGACCCGGATGTGCACAAAACCAGTGTGCCGGATGAGTCCGTTACTTTCGACGCCAGCACCGGCATCGCATATCTGGAAAACGGTGCGGCGGCCAATCTGGTGCTGAAAAGTGCCGACGGCAGCAAGACATATGCGAAGGACACCGATTACACCTTCACGCCGCTCACCAGCAAGATTGTGCGCCTTGGTAGCGGCACAATCCCTGCAGGCGCAACGGTCGGTAAAGCGACCTACGATTATGCTGACCCGACCAAGGTGACGGCGGCTGACATCATCGGCGCGGTGAATGCCGCTGGCAACCGCACCGGCATGAAGGCGCTGAGCGACACCTATAACCGGTACGGCCTGTTTGCCAAGATTTTGATCGCCCCGGCGTTTTGCACGCAGAATTCGGTCGCGGTCGAGTTGATTGCGACGGCCGAAAAGCTGGGCGCCATGACATACATCGACGCACCGATCGGCACTACGTTTGCACAGGCGATTGCCGGTCGTGGCCCCGCCGGCACAATCAATTTCAACACCAGTAGCGACCGCGTGCGCCTGTGCTTCCCGCACGTGAAAGTTTACGATGCGAAGACGGGCGCAGACCGGCTTGAACCGCTATCTCAGCGCGCCGCTGGCCTGCGCGCCAAGGTGGACATCGAAAAAGGCTTCTGGTGGTCCAGCTCGAACCAGGAGCTGCTTGGCATCACTGGCGTCGAACGCCAGCTGTCGGCGATGATCGACGATCCGCAATCCGAGGTGAACATGCTCAACGAAGTGGGCATCACTACGGTATTTAACAGCTACGGCAGCGGCTACCGGCTATGGGGCAATCGTAGCGCCGCTTGGCCAACCGTCACCCACATGCGCAATTTCGAGAACGTGCGCCGCACTGGTGACATGATCAATGAATCGATACGATACAACAGCTTGCAGTACACCGACATGCCGATCAACCAGGCGCTGATCGATGCGCTAGTTGAATCTGAAAATAGCTACGGCCGCAAGCTGATCGGCGACGGGGCGCTGCTTGGCTTCAAGGCATGGTTCGACCCGGCGCGGAATGAAGAAACAGAACTCGCGGCGGGCCACCTGCTGATCAGCTACAGGTACACCGTCCCGCCGCCGATGGAACGGCTGACACAAGAGACCGAAATCACCTCGGAATACCTGACCACGCTGAAAGGGACTAAATAATGGCTGGCAAAATTGGTATCAACCGCATCACGAATGCCAACATTTATATTGACGGCAATTCGATGCTCGGGCGCGCCGAGGAAATCAAGCTGCCGGATATTACCGTGATGATGGCAGAGCACAAGGCACTGGGCATGGTCGGCAAGATCGAATTACCCTCCGGCTTCGACAAGCTCGAGGGCGAGATCAAGTGGAACTCGCTGTATCGCGAAGTGGCGGCGAAAGTGGCCAACCCGTACAAGGCCGTGCAGCTGCAATGCCGATCGAACGTTGAAACCTATGGCTCGCAGGGGCGCGTGGAAGAAGTCAGCCTGGTCACGCACCTGACGGTGATGTTCAAGAAAAACCCGATGGGAACTTTCAAGCAGCATGACAACGCTGAGTTCCCCAGTCAGTTCGTCGCCACGTACATCAAGCAGCAAATCAACGGCGAAGACATCCTTGAATTGGATTACATGGCGAATATTTTCATCGTGGGCGGTGAAGATCAGCTGGCCAGCTATCGCGCAAGCATCGGCGGATAGCCGAGGCTATCATCTCCTACTCCACAAAGCCGCCCTCCGGGGCGGTTTTTGTTTTAAAGACGGTTAAAAGACTTCATTGCCTTACGCTGCGAAACTGGCTTCAGTCAACCAAGGAGGCCATATGGGCAACACAAATTACGCAGCAAAAATTGACCTTGATTACCCGCTGAACACACCATCCGGCGCGGTATCAACGATTACGCTCAGGCGCGGCAAGGCAAAAGATGTTTCCGCAGCGCAGCGAATCGAACCGAACGACCCGGCCCGGCGCGAACTGGTGCTTATTTCCCTGCTCACGCAAGAAAAACTGACCGTTGAAGACATCGAGGAACTGGATTTGGCCGATCTGGCTGAAGTCCAGTCCAAATTTCAGGGATTGTTCGTGCGAGGCGCTCGACAGCAAAACGCTGTGGGAAATGAAGGCGCTGCTGGCCCGGTGGTTCCGGTTCCAACCGTCTGAGATTGACGAACTGGATTGCCAGGATATGGTGCAGTGGTGCGAAATTGCAGTAGAGCAAATCAAGCAACAGGCTGCCACGTAACCCCAAGTTTACGCGCCGCCCACGCATATGGTTCCGGGAAAAAGCGCATGACCAAGTGTGACAACGGGCTGGCTAACAGCCCCGCCAGCGAGTAGAACACGGCTGCACCGATCGGGTTATCAATAATGCTGTGCGGATCATTGACGCATACAGCCACAAGAATTACCAGCGTCGTGGCCAGCCAATGCCAGCCATGACGCAACTCCCCGGCATCTTTCAGGGAGCGATCATAATCTTTGCGGGATTCGTCCATGTCTAAAACCCTTTCGCTTGGCATCGTTCTTACCGCGTTGGGCGCCGGCTCGGTAATGGGCGTCATCGGTGGCGTTAGCGACCGCATATCCAGTATAGGCCGGACCGTCGAAAAACTGCAAGGGCAGCAAAAAACAGCCCTTGCGGCGATGGATCGCGAATGGGTTTGGGGCGGAAACTCAGTCAAAAAATACCTCGACCAGGTCGAAAAGCTCGACCGTAAAATCGAGACTCTTAGCCAGCGAAAAATCAAGCTGGAGGCGCTTGGCGCGGCACATGCTGCAAACCGCGCCGACTTGAATTCAAGGATGGGCGACGTCGCCGCGGCTTACGGCATCGGCAAAATGATGGGCACCCCAATCGGCGCGTTCGTCCGTCAGGATGACGCGCTGAACTCGCTTGAAGTCGCCATGATGGAGCGCGGCGGAAAAATTGACGCCACATATGGCAAGCTGAGATCGCAGATTGTCGAACTCGGTAATAAATTGCCTGGCACCACCGCCGACTACGCCAACCTGACCACTACAATGCTCAGCCTCGGCATCCCGGCCAAAAACCTGCTGGGCGGAGCACTGGACGCTGCTGCAAACCTGCGCGTTGTGTTGAAAATGACGTCTGAATCTGCCGGTGAAACGGTGGTCAAGCTGCGCGAGGCATACAACCTGACGGACGCTGAGCTGGCAAAAACGGCCGACATCACCCAGCGCGCCAAGTTCGCCTTCGGCATGAAGCCCGAAGATTTGCGTGTGGCCGCATCGTACCAGGCGGCACAGTTGAACATTCTGCACCTCTCCGGCGCGGAGAACATGAAGAAAATGCTGGTCATGCAAGGCATGGCCAACTTGAAAGGCCTGGACGGATCTAGCTTTGGCACGAACATGAGCATGATGCTGACCAGGCTTGCGCTCGGCCCCAAAATGCTGGAAATGGCAAAGCGCGGCATGAAAGGCGTCGGCAAGGACATTCTTTCCGACCTGAAGATCACGTTCGATTTTTTCGATAAAAAAGGAAACTTTCGCGGCCTCGACGCGATGATCAAAGAGTTTGAGAAATTCAAGCTCATCGAGGCGAAATACGGGCAGAAAGGCGTTTCCATTGTCAGCAACGCGTTGTTCGGCATTGAAGCCGCCCGGCCAGCGATGATTCTGGCCGAATACGGCTCAAAAGGATATGCCGAGGCGCAAAAACGGTTTGATGAACAAGCCAGCTTGCAAGAGCGCATCGGGAAAACATTGCAAAGCAGCAGAAATACATGGGAAGCACTCACCGGCTCGGTTGAGAACTTCGCTGCTGCAGCGGTCGGCCCGGCAGTCCAATCACTTCACCCCTTGATCAACGGGCTGAATACACTAGCCGGGAATTTGACCGATTTCGCGGAAGCCAACCCGAAACTGGCGAAGTATCTGGGCCTGACCATTGCGACAGTAGCCGCCGGAACGGTCGCATTTCTTGGCCTTGGCGTGGCCATGTCGTTTTTCCGTTTCGCCGTGACCGGGGCGCAGCTCATCCCCGGCGTACTTTCACTGGGCCGTGGGCTGACCTGGCTTGTTGGCATCGTGCGCGGCGGCGCGCTGCTGAGCGGGTTGCGCGCCATTGGCCTTGGTTTCCTGTTCATGGGCAAGATGATGCTGCTCAGCCCGGTAACTTGGATTCTTGGCGCCGTGGCGTTAATTGCTGGCGGTGCCTACCTGATTTACCGGAACTGGGACAGGATCGGCCCATTGTTTGGCCGGGTGTGGAACACGGTGAAATCATGGACGAACAGCGCCATCAGCTGGTTCACCAGCCTGCCGGAGCGGTTCTATGAGTTCGGCACGAATATTGTTACCGGCCTAATCAACGGCATCACATCCAAGTTCGCAGCGCTGAAAAAATCGGTCGTCGCAATGGGCGCATCGGTCGCAGAAACGTACCAGGCGCATCTCGGCATTCATTCCCCTTCACGTGTGTTCATCGGATTCGGTCAGAACATTGGCGAAGGCGCTGCGATCGGCATCAGTAGCTCATCGCGCCGCGCGCGCGCCGCCGCCGCCGGCATGGCGTTGGCAACTGCCGCCGCATGGGGCCAGCCGCAATTGGCTGCCGATTTTTCAAGCCGAGTAGGCAAAGCTAACGCGAGCCTGAATAGTGGCGGCAATAGCATGGCGATCACGTTCGCGCCGCAGATAACCGTTCAAGGCGGCGACCCTGCCGCGATGCGTGGCCAGGTGAACCAGGCCATGCAGATGTCGTTTGAGGAATTCGAGCGTTTTATGCGGCGCTATCAGAAAGAAGGTGGCAGAACGGCATACGGGAGGAACGCCTGATGTTTGCCGTGCTTGGCCCAGTCGAATTTGACATGATTCCAGGGCTTGAAGAAATGGAGCAGCAATTCGGCATGGAGTATGCCGAGCACGCGCTCTTCGGCCGCAAACCTCGACTGCAATTTGTCGGCGAAAAGCTGGACGAAGTGCGTCTGACGATGCTGTTTCATTTCTCGTTCTGCGATCCGGAAGCGGAGCTTGAGGAGCTGAAGGACGCAATGACGGCGCGCGAAGTGTTGCCGCTGGTTTTCGGCGCCGGCGATTATGCCGGCAGATTCGTGCTGACATCGCTGACAGTCACCGCGAAGCACAACGCGCCGGATGGCACACCGTTGATAATCGGCGTGCAGGCATCCCTGCGCGAGTTCACGGGTGACCCGGCGCAGTCGCCACCGCCAGCCGTTATCCAGGCTGGCGGCGCCATGCCGGCGTCCGGCCGGTTGATCGCGTCCATGCCGACTGCAGCAATGTCACCATTGGCCAGCCTCGGGAAAGCAGTCACAGCCGCAAAATGCGCGCTGGTGCTTGCAGCAAATGCCGCCGTTGCCGTGAGGTCCATTCGCGCTATTGCATCGCATGATCCAGTCGCCGCGTTGGCACGCTTGCCGGCTGCAATGCGGCTGGCAGGAGCCGCCTGGCCAGCATTAGGCTCAGCGTCGTACCTTACCGGTCGACAAACATTTTCAGGAATTTCCGCAGACACAGCGATTGTTTCCAGTAACACCGGGCTGATGCGATCTGACATGCGCATGCTTTCCGTTGGGCTGTCTGGCGTTACCTCGGCCAATTTGCTTTCCAGCCTAGCCGCAGCCGACGCAATCGTGAACCGGTCTGATTCATTGCGCCAATCCACCACGCTGCCGCTGGCGCGAATGGCCGCCCGCTCGGCGATCCGGATGACGTGAGGCGATATGTACATTGAGCATATAACGACTGAAGGTGACCGCTGGGATTTGCTCGCATGGCGGTATTACCGCGATGTGGCCCAGATCCAGAAGCTGATCGAGGCCAACCCTACCGCGCCGATTAGCGAAACGTTGCCAAGCGGGCTGACGTTGCTGATTCCTGTCATTGAGCAGGCGGAAACACAAAGCATCGAGGAGCTGCCACCGTGGAAGCGCTGAATACCGTGCCCGAGCCGAAATTCGAGCTGTCCTATAACGGCAAGAACATTACGGCAGATATTTCACCGTATGTGGCCAGTGTTACCTATATCGATCATCTTGAGGGTGAGGCGGACAGCATTGATATTGATCTGGAAGACTCCGACGGCCGCTGGCTTGATGCCTGGTATCCGGAAAAAGGCGCATCGCTGGCTTACAAATTCGGTTACGCGCACCAAAAACTTGCATCCGCGGGCAGTTTCGATTTGGACGAACTGGAGATTACGGGAACGACATCAGCGGTGCGCATCAAGGCACTGTCCGCCGGGGTACAAAAAGCGGTGCGCACACGTCGTGGGAAAGCCTACGAAAAGACGACGCTGGCGGCAATCGCGCAGCGCATTGCGAAGCGCAACAAAATGAAGCTGTCAGGCAAAATTGACCGAATTCAGATTGACCGGGTTACGCAGTATCAGGAAAGTGATCTGGCATTCCTGCACCGTCTCGCCGGTCAATACGGCTACGCATTCAAGGTGACTGATAACAATAAAAAAATGGTGTTTTGGAAAAGCACTGATTTGTTAGGCCAGAAGCCGATCCGCACATACACGCCCAACGATCTCCTGCCAGGCTGGCGCATTCGCGACAAAGTGTCTGACGTGCCTAACGCTGTCGTAATGAAGCACCACAACCGCAGAACCAGAAAAACCGTATCCGCCAAGGTTACGGCTGAACGTGCCGCGTCCGCCGGCACAAGCGGCACCGGCGCTACCAGCAGCGCGGATACCGTCAAGATTAATAGGCGTGTCACTAGCAAGGCGAATGCTGAGGTGCAAGCACAGGCCGAACTGGATCGCCGGCACCTTGATCGCACTAGCGGAGAAATCATCGTGACCGGCGATCAGGCGCTCGCGGCCGGCGTGAATATCGAGCTAAAGGGGTTCGGCAAACTGTCCGGCATCTATACGATCCACCGCGCAACGCACACACATCGGCGCCACGGCGGTTATACATCAATGATGGAAATCAAGCGGTCAGCACCTGCGGCCAACCAAAAATGAGCGATGACACATTCACCGAATCCGCGCCAACGCTGAAATTTGGCACTGTATCCGCCGTCGATGAAGAAACCATGCGGGTGCGGGTGCGCCTGCCGGATCTCGATAATCTGCGCACGGACTGGCTCCCGGTTGGCGTTCGTAAAAGCAAGGACGACAAGGATTATTGGCTGCCGGACATTGGCGAGCATGTGGCCGTGCTGCTGGACGGGAACGGTGAAGATGGCGTCGTTTTGTGTGCGATTTATTCAGAGGCGGACGCAGTTCCTGTAAAAAGCCGTGACAAATGGCACCGGCGGTTCAAGGACGGGACCACCATTGAGTACGACCGGTCAACCCACAAGCTGAGTATTTCGTGTGTGGGCGATATTGAACTTGCATCAGCGACGCATATCAGTTTGAAGGCGCCGCGCATTGATTTGAACTGACATGCCAGGGATATCGCGCATTGGAGTTGATTCTGCCGGTAGCACTATTGCTGGCGCACTGGTGCCAAGCGTGCTGGTCGATGGCGCGCCGGTTGCTGTCATCGGGGCCGCCGTGTCAGGCCACGGGCTGCCCCCGCACGCCGGGCCTGTAATGTCGACCGGGAGCGGGTCTGTGTTTGCGGGCGGCATTGGCGTTTGCAGGGCTGGCGATGCCGCAAGCTGCGGCCACGCCGCTTCTGGAAGCAGCGGCGTTTTTGCTGGCGGATAGCAGGCCGCCGCTTTTAAACTTGTTTAATAGATAGTTCATCCCCATTGCGGCAACATTGTCCGCATGACCCGGATCGCAGACATTCATTCCCTTCACTGGCAACCCGCGCTTGGCAGCGATGGCGTTGTTGAGAACGCGGACGATATCCACCAGGCAATTCGCATCATTCTGCGAACGGTGAAAGGCAGTGACCCGCTGCGGCCTGAATTCGGTTCGAACCTTCACCTGTATATCGACTACCCGGTAAACCGGGCCAAACCGCACGTCGTGCGCGAATGCGTTGACGCGATCAAACGCTGGGAGCCGCGCATTACCGTCGATAAGGTCGAATTTTATCTGGCCGGAGAATCCCGCGCAGTCGTCAAGGTGTATTGGAGTTACCTCAGCGGCGGCGCCAAAAACAGTACGGAGGTGCGACTGTGAGCACCTTACCCCAGTTTGTTTCGGAAGACAGCCAGGCCATTACGCAGGAGCTGATTACCGCTTACGAGGCGATGACCGGCAAAACGCTTTACCCGGCGCAGGTTGAGCGGCTGCTGATTGACCTGATGGCGTACCGTGAAACGCTGGTTCGCGCTGCTATCAACGACACGGCGCGCCAGAATCTGGTGTCATTTTCCCGCGCGGCGATTCTTGATTATCTTGGCGAACTGGTCGGCGTGACACGCCTGGCAGCGAAATATGCCTCCACTACGGTACGGCTGACCTTTGCCGACGCACTGGATACTACCCTCACTATCGCCGCCGGAACGCGCGTTGAAACTGCAGGCGGGATTCAATTCCAGACCGAATCCGAAACAATCGTGGCCATTGGTGCCGTAACGGCTGATTTATCCGTGTCCGCGGTTGAGGCAGGAACGTCCGGTAACGGGTATCTTGCCGGCCAAGTGAATGCGCTGGTCGACGATTTTGGCGTTGATGTCGAGGCTGTTGCCAACCTGTCTGTCACCAGCGGCGGCGCGGACGAAGAAAGCGATGATCGGCTGCGCGAACGGATCAAGCTGGCTCCGGAGGCATATTCGACTGCAGGATCGGTCCTGGCGTACCGCTTTCACGCCATGAGCGCTCATCAGAATATCGTCGACGTGGCCGTACTGTCATCTACGCCTGGCACGGTGCAACTGTACCCGCTGACGTCCGATGGCCTGCCCAGTGAAGCGATTATTTCCGCAGTCGATGAAATTTGCTCGAGCGAGAAAAAGCGACCGCTTTCCGATAACGTCGACGTGCTGCAACCTATTGAATCGGCATACACGATATCGGCCAGATTGACCGTGTACCGTTCATATGACTCAGCGACCGTGCTGGCCAACGCACAGGCGCAGGCTGCATCATTCGTGGCCACCCAATCAGCCGCACTTGGCCGCGACGTGGTGCCGAGCCAGATCAGCGCGGCGCTTTCCGTTGCCGGCGTTTACGAGGTCGTGCTGTTGTCGCCATCCGCAACGCTTCCTGTCGCCGAAAACGGCTGGGCGCATTGCACTGCAATCGACATCCAACTGGCGGGAGGGAATGATGGCTGATGACGCCGTTCCTTCGGTTCTGGCTACGGATGAGCGATTTGGGCCGCTGGCAACCCTGTCCGGCCGCCTTCTGGAACTCGACCTGTCGCCGTTGCTGGTTTACCTGATTGATCTGGTCGACGCCGACGCCCTGCCATATTTGGCGGAGCAATTCCACGTCATGGGCAATGAAGGATGGGATTTTGCGGCTGACGACACCACACGGCGCGCGTTAATCAAATCCTCGATAGAGCTGCACCGCTACAAAGGTACGCCTTGGGCTATCAAACAGGCGCTGACTCGCCTTGGCCTGGAGCAGGTTTCTCTTGATGAAAAGCCTGAAGGCGCGCACTGGGCAGAATTCGACGCAAATATTACCGTGGTTGATCGCCCGTTAACAGAGTCCGTCTACCCACAAATCACAAGAATGATCGACGCCTACAAGCCGGCCAGGTCGCATTTGCGCCGCCTGATCGTATCCGCAGCATGCAAAGGTGTTTTTTTCGCTGGAATCGCATCCATCGCAGGCGATACGGTCACTGTTAAGCCACAAGGAGCGGCATGAGCTACTACACCATACTGACGGCAATCGGCAGCGAAGAATTCGCCTATGCAGAGGCCAACCAGACAAAAATTCCATTTACGCATCTTGTGCTTGGCGATGGGAACGGCGCGGCTGTAACACCCGATGATTCGATGACGGCGCTCACAAACGAGGTCTACCGTATCGCCATCACCCGGTTGGCAGTCGATAGTGAGAACCCTAAGTGGATGATCATCGAGGCCGCCATTCCGGCAGATGTCGGCGGCTGGACGGTTCGGGAAATCGGGTTGATTGGCGGTCACAACGGCGGGACGCTGTTGGCGGTGGGGAATTTCCCGGAAACCTACAAACCATTGCCAAACGAAGGCAGCGCCCGTGATCTTGTAGTGCGCATGATTGTGCAAGTTAGCAATGCTTCCGTGGCGCAGCTGGTCATTGACCCGTCTGTCGCGCTGGCGTCCGCGCAGTTCGTAAATCATGCAATTACGGCACACGAGGCAAAGGCTGACCCGCACCCGCAATACATCGAAGTAGCAGAAAAAGCCGCCGCGAGTGGCGTGGCGCCGCTGGATGAGAACCGACGGGTACCGCTTGAACACCTGCCACCGGCCATCGCAACAGATGAGGAGCTTGCCGCTTCTCTATACGCCCACGTTGATCCTGCAACCGACCCGCACCCGCAATACCTCACCAAGACCAGAGGCGATGAGCTTTATGGCCAGACGATTTCATATTTCATGGGGCAACTCTAATGGCCGGACTACTCGGAAAAAAGGCTCTCGCCGCAGACATCTATGAAACCGTTGCTATCAATGGTGACAAGGTTAAAACGGTCAATATTCGACTTATAAATCGTGACCTTGTCAAAGCTGTTTCCATCGTGCTGGCAATTTGCCCACCCACATATGTGGATGGTGATGCGCCTGCAGATGAAGACCATTACGAGCCACCTGGCGTGACGGTTTTGCGTGGCGGCGGGGTTGAAAACACAGCCGTTGCGCTCTCGCCAGGAGAAAAAGTCGTGGCGCGTGCAAGCGCCGCTTGCGTCACCGTGCGCGTTCACGGAATGTAGGGAGAAACACATGGGTCGAATTTATATTGGAGAAGCCAATGCGAATAGCTCTTCGTCAGCGCCGATCATCGAGACGGTCGTAACGGCTGGAGAAGCTATTCAAAACGGAGATTTGCTTGTCTTGGCCAAAGACGCCAAGGTGTATTGGTCTGATGACCCAAGTACTGGTCGTGCCGCACGAGCACTGCGACCGTTCAATGTGCCATCCGTGCTGCGCTCGTCATTAATTGAATCAGTGAACACGCTTTCGTCGGCATCAAACGGCACTGCATCGAACGTTGGCATTGGCCACGCACAACTATCAGACGGTAATGTCATCGTAGCGTGGTTCGCCAAAGCCTCACCATATTCGTTGACGTTCAATATTTACTCCCCGTTCGGTGAGCTTGTTTCTGGGCCAATCATTGTTGGTGATGGGGCAGCGTCTGGACAAGCAGATATTCAAGTTCTGACGCTGACAAATGGGAACATTGCATTTGTTTATCCGACCATGAATGGGGCACGCTTTCGGTTTGCAATTTACACACCGTCAGGAGCCAAAGTCGTTGCACCAACGGACATTGGGACTTTGTCAACCGAACCGGTGTCATTTAGTGCCGCCACGTTGGCGGGCGGCGGATTTGCCGTTGGCTATTTTGATGGTTCTGGGAAGATTTTCCGCTATGCGGTTTACAGTGACAGCGGCAATATAGTCAAGGCTCCGGCAACAGCATTATCTGTCTCAACCGTGTCAAATTATGCCCGCAGCACATCAATCATCCCACTAGCAAACGGACAGTTTGTTTTCGTGGCGGGCGCATCAGGAACAGTCTACTTCTACCGTTACGACGCGACTGGAACCCTGCTGGGAGCGCAAACCACTGTCGGGGGAGCAGCATCCAGCGGAGCTTTCGTTTACGGTGCCGCTTTAAGCAACGGGGGCTTCGCGATCGGTTGGTACGCAAGCGGCGCATATTACATAAGCGTCTGGACGCCATCTGGGGATCAAGTTGGTTCCACGGTGACCATCAGCGCAACCGGCGCGGGGAGCTATCCTGACGACATGGCGCTAGTGCCGACTGCCACCGGCAATGTTGCAGTTGCAATCGGTGGCGGCGCCGCCGCTTCACCCAGTGTGGCCGTGTATAGTGGAACCACAGGAGCTGCAGTATCGGGCATTCTTGCCAGCGCAGCGCCTGTGGCATCTGGCGGCGTTACGATTGGTGCTCTTTCTAACGGAGACATTCTTGTGACCTCCGTTGGAACATCCGGCAAGTTGTACCAGATGGATGGGGCATGCAACCTGTTGGCAACAACAACAATCACTCAACTTGCTACTGCCGCAAAATCACGACTGCTCACATATACAAATTCCTACCGGCCATCTATTCCGCTGTTTAGTCTCGCCACCAACGATGGTAGCGGAAACATCCACCAAGGATCATTTATCGGGTACATGCAACAGTGTTCGCCAATAGGCGTTTCAACCGCAAGTGCCGGCGAGAATGGCGCCGCACCTGTACAGGTCACCGGTGTGGCCACTTTGCGCCAAAGCTTTGGGTGGCCGTATTCAATCGATGCCAATAGTTCTGCCGTACCTGGCCAACGTATGTGCATCGTCGGCAATCATGCAATTATGCAAGGTTTGCAACCTGACGCAGCCCGCAATATCAACTAGTGGAGAGGGATTATGGCTACTGGAATACTAGGCGTCTTGGCGTCCGGCGGCTCGCTGACATACACGCCGATGCGGGACGCAAAACTGAAAGTTAGCGCAACAGGCACATTTACTATCAATAGCGCATCTTTCACCGCGCCGGGAACCGCAAATACCGTTAACAGTGTCGAAGTGTTCATCGGCGCGAATCAAACCGTAACCGTTAGCTCCGGTGCGGTGACAGTTGTTTCCACATTGGAGGGCTAAGCCATGAAAACCCTATTTCTATTGGACGGCAAGGTCGTGAGCTGGGGCGTTGCACATCAGCCTGGTGTGGAAATTTCATCAACTGAATCCGGTTCGGTAAGACATGATGTCAATGACGATTCACCAATCGACGTCGGGTGGAACTACACGGTTTCCGACGGAGTGTATGCATTCACCGAACCTGACAACGCATATCCGGTTGTTGGACCGATCGGGTTCCAAATGCTGTTCACGATGGACGAAACGGTAGCAGCAACCACTCTACGCGAAACTGACAAAAGGATAGAGGCATTCTGGAAACTCATCGACGACCCACGCACAGACGTGGTTGACTTGAATCTTGAGACGGTTCAGGGAGCTATTGAGTACACGCTCACTGCAGTGAAATCTGCCGGTGTCGAATTGGATGTCGCAGCGCGCAAAGCCGAAATCCTGACAGGAATCGTGAAATGAAACGATACATCACTAGCAAACAGCGAATCTAGCGTCGCAGAAGACGAAGGAGAAAAATCCTAGAAAAGAGAGGAGCGGACACCGGGTGCGGGAACACCCGATGAACCCGCAGCATGCAGCTGTAACTGCAAGCCTTGGCAAAGACTCCCCTCACCTGTACAGGCAAAGGGAAGTCTATTGGTATTTACAAGATACGAAAAGGCTTTGCATATGTCGCAAACAGAAATCCGCTGTGGTAATTGCAGCAAAAAACTGGCAGTCGGTAGTTATATCGAGCTGCAAATCAAATGCCCCAGGTGTGGGGCGCTCAATTGTCTGAAGGCCGCCGAGCCTCCAACCAGTGCGCCTGGAGCGCCTGACACCAAGGAGGCAAACCATGCAGCAAGACAAGGAAAGGCAGGTAAAAACGCCCGGCCGGAACGGATTCACGTACCGGGAACTGTTCGGAATCATCGTCCTGTGCGATAACGCCAGGCAACAGGAATCGTTCTATAACAAGCTGAAATCGGAGGGCTATCGCGTCAAGGTGGTGGCCGTATGAAAATCGAAATCCGACACCAATGCGCGGACTTTGACAGCTACCGCGCCGCTCGTGTGAAATCCCTGTTCAACGTCGATACAGGAGCCAATTTCGCGCTCAATGCCGACCTTCCGATCGAAGATAACGCTTGGCAGATTGGCGTCATCGTCGGGCCGTCCGGCAGCGGCAAAAGCAGCCTCGGTTCACGACTTGGCCGTTTCTATCAGCCACGCTGGCCAAAGGAAAAGCCGATCATCGACGCCATCGGCCAGAATAGCGACTTCAACGCCGCCACGGCCGCACTGGCCGCCGTCGGGCTCGGAAGCGTGCCGGCGTGGCTCAGGCCATACCAGGTGCTTTCTAATGGTGAGCGCTTCCGGGCAACGCTGGCCAGACTGGTTTGTGACGCGCCGGCATTCGCTGTCGTCGACGAATTTTCATCTGTCGTCGACCGGCAAATCGCCCAAGTTGGCGCGGGAGCGTTTGCCAAAGCATGGAAACGCACAGGCGGCCAAGTCGTGCTACTGTCCTGCCACTATGACATTCTCGATTGGCTGGAGCCTGACTGGATTTTCGACACGGCCACCGGCCACTTTGACCGGAGGCGTCTTCGACGACGCCCAATGTTCGAACTGTCTATCCATCAGACAAACTGGCAATATTGGCCCCTGTTTGAGCCGCATCACTATCTGAAGGTGCCACACATGATTGCTGCCGGTTGCTATGTTGGCGCAATCGATGGCCAGCCAGTAGCACACGTGGCATTCAGCACGCGCCCCGGCCTTGTTGAAGCACGTGCCTGCCGCTTGGTCGTTCTGCCGGAATGGCAGGGAGCCGGCATCGGCATGAGGTTCCTGAACGCGGTCTGTGACGCTTGGCTGCGTGGCGAGAACCGCTACGGCAGGCAGATGCCTACCCTATTCCATACATCGCATCCGGGGCTGGCCAGCGCACTCCGGCGCGATTCTAACTGGACGCAGGTATCAGCCAGGCTGCACGGTGAACATCGCGGCAGAAGCCGTGAATCGGTGGCGCAGAGCGCCATTCGAGCCGGCAAAGAACCGCTTGGCAACGCAGGCCACGGTGGCCACTTCCGAGCAATTCAGGGGTTCCGGTATTTGGGCAATCCGGCCAATCCCGAACCATAAAAACGATAAAGGGGCCGAAGCCCCTTTACAATATGTGAAATTATTTTGCAGCGTCTGAAAAGTGATACGACGCCCATTTATCTCGCAAAGCTGTGGCCATTTATCGCGCCGCGCTTCATGATGACCATCGATTCCTGCATGCCCCCTCCCTCTTTTTCTGCCGTTACACCAAAAATAACTGACCCAGACAGCACTTTGGGTCAATAAGGCCAAAAAATATACTCCACCCAGTATTTTAAAACAGCCAGCAAAAATGTGGCCCGGAAGAGTATTTTGCCCATATACCCCTGCAAACATCAACAACCGACGCCATTAAGGTTGCCCACACCCGCCGCGCTAACGCAACCGCCAGCATCAGCGCCTCGATTTCATCCATTTCAGGCGCGCCAACATGCCATCAGCGCCCGCCATCCGGTGTATCATCGCCTCCTTGTCGGCGTCATCACCAGCGGCGCTGCAGCCTGTTCAGAAGTCCCCTGAAAATAAAACCATGTCAGACATCTCCACTGAAGCAGCGAAACCCGCCCCTGATACCAGCGTGCCGCGCAGCCGCATCGTCATTGCCAGCATGATTGGCACGACCATCGAATTCTACGATTTTTACATTTACGCCACCGCCGCCGTTTCCGTTTTTCCGCTGCTGTTCTTCCCGCACGGCGATGCCGGCGCGGCATTGCTGGCATCAATGGCCACCTTCGGCATGGCATTCATCGCCCGCCCACTGGGTTCGATTCTGTTCGGCCACTTCGGCGACCGGGTCGGGCGCAAGGTGACGCTGGTCGGCTCACTGTTGACCATGGGCATCGCCACCTTCCTGATTGGCCTGCTGCCAACGGTGATGCAAATTGGCCTGCTGGCGCCGACGCTGCTGACCGTGCTGCGCTTCTGCCAGGGCCTAGGGCTGGGCGGCGAGTGGTCCGGCGCGGCACTGCTGGTGACCGAGACGGCGGAGGAAGGCAAGCGCGCCTGGGCCGCGATGTGGCCGCAACTGGGCGCGCCATTCGGCTTCATCCTGGCCAATGGCTTTTTCCTGCTGCTAACGGTGCTGTTCAACTACAACTCGGCCGAAACCCAACTCGAAGGCAGCTTCCTCGTCTGGGGCTGGCGCATCCCGTTTCTCGTTTCCATCGTGATGGTTGGCGTGGGGCTGTACGTGCGCACCAAGCTGGATGAAACACCGGTGTTTGCCCGCGCGATCGCGCGCGGCGAAAAGCTGAAGGCGCCGCTGGCGGTGGTGTTCCGGAAAAACATGAAGGAACTGGTGCTGGGCACCTTCATCATGCTCGCGACCTACGTGCTGTTTTACCTGATGACCACCTGGATCCTTTCCTACGCCATCGGCAAGGTCGAGCTCGGCCTTCTCGGCATCGGCTACCGCAAGTTTCTGGTGCTGCAGCTGATTTCGGTGCTGCTGTTTGCCGGCACGATTCCATTGGCCGGCTGGCTGGCCGACAAATACGGCCGTCGCCGCCTGCTGTTGCTGGTGACAGCGGCGATCATGATATTCGGCCTGATGTTCAACCAGTTGCTCAATCCGGCCATCATGGGCACCGGCGAAAACGCCAACACCGGGCTGATGCTGCTGTTCCTGTGCATCGGCATGGCGCTGATGGGGCTGACCTTCGGCCCGATGTCGGCCCTGCTGCCGGAACTGTATCCGACCAATGTGCGCTACACCGGCTCCGGCATCGCGTACAATGTTTCGTCGATCCTCGGCGCGGCGCTGACCCCTTTCGCCGCCGTCTGGCTGGTGCGCAATCACGGCGTGGGCGCAGTCGGCTTGTATCTGGCGGCGATGTCTGTCGCTACCCTGCTTGCGCTGTGGCTGACGCATGAAACCGGCACCACCAGCCTCGATTCCGACGAAGCGAAAAACGCCACTGCAGGCATTGAAACCACGTCGCCATAACCCTCAACCCTGTCACCGCCATGTCAAGCCAAGAATTCCCTGCCGCATCGCCGTTCGCCGGTCTGGAGCCGGCCTCGGTCTGGACGCACTTTGCCAACCTGTGCCGCATTCCCCGCGCCTCGAAGCAGGAAGGCCCGCTGGTCGATTTCCTGCAGCAATGGGCCAGTGCCAGAGGACTGGACAATTTCGTCGATGCCGCCGGCAACCTGATCATCAAGAAGCCAGCCAGCCCAGAACGCGAACAGGTGCCCGGCATCGTGCTGCAATCGCATCTGGACATGGTGTGCCAGAAAAACAGCGCCACCACGCATGATTTTGCACGCGACCAGATCAAGCCCGTGCGGCGCGGCAACCTCATCCTCGCCGAAGACACCACGCTCGGCGCCGACAATGGCATAGGCGTGGCGCTGATTCTGGCCGCACTTGAAGATGATTCGCTGATCCACGGCCCGATCGAAGCTTTACTGACGGTCGATGAAGAAGCCGGCATGGGCGGCGCGCAGGATTTGCCGACCGATGTGCTGCACGGCAAATACATGCTGAACCTCGATACCGAAACCTGGGGCGAGTTTTATCTCGGCTGTGCTGGCGGCATTTACGTCAATGCCAGCCGTGCGGCGGCCGCTGCCCCGCTGCCAGCCGGCTGGCAGGCTGTGCGCATCGACCTTGCCGGCCTGCGCGGCGGCCATTCCGGCATCAATATCCATGAAGGCCGCGGCAATGCGATCAAGCTGCTGACCCGCATCCTGCGCGATCTCGAAACCCGCTTTCCGCTGCGCCTGTCCAGTTTTACCGGCGGCACGGCACCGAATGCGCTGCCGCGCGAAGCCAGCGCCGTGATTGCTCTCGAACCAGGCCATCTCGCGGCACTCAACGAAGCACTGACACAGTGGCAAACCCTGCTGCGGCACGAACTGCGCGGCGCCGATGACGGCATCCGCCTCACCAGCGCGCCGGCACAGGCGGACGCCACCCTGCCATCAGTCGAACAACAGGTCTGGCTGCAATCGCTGCATGCCGCGCCGCATGGCGTCAAACGCATGAGCGTGGCGATGCCGGGCAATGTCGAAACCTCGAACAACCTCGGCATGATCGCGCTGCAACCATCCGGCGGCCACTGCAATTTCATGGCGCGCTCCACGCTCGACAGCGCGTGCGAAGCACTGGCGGATGAAATCGTCAGCCTGTTTTCCCTTTCGGGCACCAGCGCGGTGAAGGAAGGTTACTACCCCGGATGGACGCCGAATCCAGCCTCGCCGCTGTTGGCACAATGCCAGGCGGTTTATGCGCAGGAATTTGGCAGCCAGGCCGCCACGCAGGTGATCCATGCCGGACTGGAATGCGGCATCATCGGCGCCAAATATCCGACGCTCGATATCGTTTCCTTCGGGCCGAACATCCACAATCCGCACGCGCCAGGCGAATCGGTCGAAATCGATTCGGTCGCAAAAACCTGGCAACTGCTGACCGCAATTTTGCAAGCGGTCAAATAACCCACCACTGACAGCAATACCACAACAAACCAAGGAGAGTCACTGCCATGAAGCGCACCATGTCGAAATGGACCTGTCTTTGCATTACCCTTGCCAGCCTGCTGCTCGCAGCCGGCTGCAGCAAGAAGGAAGACATCACCAGCCTGCAGCAGTTGCAAAGCAAAACGTTTGCCGTGCCCACCGGCACCGTGGCCGACAAGCTGGTCCAGTCCCGTTTCCCACAAGCGAAATTTCAGTATTTCAACAGCGTGCTCGATGCCGCGCTGGCAGTAAAGCAAGGCAAGGCCGATGCCGCCGCGTATGACGAACCGATCCTGAAAAACATCGCGGCGAAAAACGGCGGCATGACGCTGCTGCCGGAAAAAATCACCACCGATAATTACGCCTTTGCCGTAGCCAAGGAAAACCGCGAGCTGAAAGCGACCATCGATGCCGTCATCAGCGAAATGAAGCAGGATGGCTCCTACAACGCGATGCAGAGGCGCTGGTTCCCGGACAAGGGCGCGCCCGCTGCCATGCCTGAACTGCCTGCCGGCTCGGGTGGCGTAATCAGACTCGGCACCGCCGCCGTGACCGAACCGTTCTCGTTCGTTGATGGTTCGCAGAAAGTAGTCGGGTTCGATATCGAACTGGCGCAGCGCGTGGCGCAAAAACGCGGCATGAAGCTCGAAATCGTCAACATGGAATTCGGCGCCATGATCCCGGCACTGATAGCTGGCAAGGTGGACATGATCGCCGCCTGCATCACCGTCACCGAAGAACGTGCGCAAAAAGTGCTGTTCTCCGAGTCGTACTACACCGGCGGTATCTCGGCGCTGGTCAGGGAAGCTGCTCGCAAGTAATGCAATGAAAAGGGCTTCCTCGCGGAAGCCCTTACCACGTTACAACCGCCTCCCGTCGCACTCATTTCTGGCGCGATGATCCTTGCCGGGAACGGCAGTTCTTTCTGTCTGTCAGAACTTGAAGAAGTTCGGCACAATCACCGCCACCGCCACCAACGCGAAGCTGGGAATGGCAGAGGTAATCTGCTTGCTGTTGAATACATTCCACGCGGCGAGCACACCACCGAAAATCAGCAAGAATATCTGCGACTCACTGTCCGTCATGCCGTATTTCGACAGGAAGTAACCCAGAATCGCGCCAATAATGATATTGATTGCCGTCTGCTGGTACAGTACACGGTTTGTTTGTTGCACCATTTTCTCCCATTGGTTTGGCAGACATCGGCCCGATCTGGCACGCATAGTCCGTCAATGTATTTGCACCGCCCATATAAAGCGGAATCACTTCACATTATAGTACGTTTGCCCCAAACCTCTCGTTGGGCAGCATGGGTCAACAGCACTCTTGTTCAATCCGCTCCAGCAAACTCACTCCTTCAGCATCGTCCAGCAGTTCAAACAACTCACGAATGTCGTTCAGATGGCTGTGGATCAGTAACAGAGCATCCGGGCGCGGACCCAGCTCCCCGGCCGCTTTTTTCTTGAAATATGTCCAGAATGGCGGAACATCATGGGTTTCTATCTGGCTAAAAATCCGTTTAACCAGCCGATCAGCCTTGGCGTCGCAGTCAAGGCCGATAAAGCTGACGTATCGATCCGGTTTCGTTTCGCTGCTGGCGCGATCCGCATGTTCGGGTTTGTGTTTGCAAGGGCAGTTCATGGCTCACTCAAGGTCAGGAATGAAAGCATCGCATTTCCTGAATGCGATACAAGGGTTGGCGGATCATCTGTCCGGAAAAACCATTGGCAGGCAAAGAATATGCCATTGGTCTTGGCATCAAAATCCTTCACCTTGACGCCAGCCTCTGACTGACCGTACGATTTCCGACCAATACCTGTAGGAAACCGTACACAAATTCACACATGTAATATGTATTTTGCTGACGGCGTCAAATCGAGGAAACACTCCGCCGCGGACTCACATTCATTTTTGGCAACAACACATCGACGCCAGCATCAGGTTGGCAATCCGTTGTTGCATCCACACCAACAACTGCATCTTTAGTTGCTGGCGCAGTTATTGCTGGCCTAGAATATCGCTCAATTTATTTATGAACCTTATCTGTTCAAGGTAAATTGCCTTCCAACACAACGGCACCATAGGGTTCCTGCAAGAACCGCTGGCTGAAGATTAAAGAGAGATGCTATGAATACCCGGATGAAAGCCGAACAATCTGCTTCGGGCGATGTTGAGTGTGGTTCCATTGACTCCGGCCTGGCCGGAGACATCGTGTTCCGCAAAACGACAACCGTTGCGCGCAAGCCGCGCGCCACTGATGAGGATGACACCGCAAATGGCGATATCAATTGCTATGGCGTTGGCGTCATCAAAATGGATAGCTGACGACACAACATGCCAATAGAGCCAAGCACTAGCACATTGTTCATGTTCGACAGAATGCAACCCAGAGGTCTAGGCAAATAGACCTCCTCCCATTAAGGGGGAATCCACCTTGCCGAAAAAACAGTTGAGCGCCCTGTTAGAGGGCAGCATTGGCTGCCTTTTCGAGGAAGGTAATTGAGACAGCAGGCGACAGCGGCTGCGTTCTTGTTATGCGATAGCCTGCACGCTGGTACAGGCTAAGGTTATTCTCGCTCTTGCTGCCAGTGAAAAGCTCAAACTTTGTCACGCTATTGCACGATCGTTCGATCGATTGCAATAGGCGCGACCCAATACCTTTGCCTTGAAATTCCGGATGGACGAAAAGACGCCCAATTGCGCAGATATCGCCAGAAGTCTTTGCTCGCACCGAACCGATGATTCGCTCACCAACCGATGCTTTGAGAATAACTGAATTCGGAAATTCATCGAGCAATGACTCGATGGTTTGGGTAAGCGGTGGAATTGACCAATCGTTGTAAAGAATTGCTTCCGATTGATAAGCCATCTTCTGGAGAGCCAAAATATCCTCGGCATCCGCCAGACCGGCATGAGAGATTGAAACCATATTTGAGCCCACTAACGTAAAGCTAACCAGCGTTGTACGGCTTTACCAACCTAGCAGAGGGGAAGTTGAATCATGCCCCAAGAGCAGTATAAATAAAAGGTTCTCAAAGATTCCTGTTCTGCAATCGCCTTGGGAAACCTTACATCGACGAAGAAACAGGGCGTGCTGGCGGTTGGGATTCGATGTGGCGCGGGTTCATGGCTCGCGTACTGGCTGAAACCAAGGTCGAGGAACGATTCACTGAACACGACCTGCGAGCCAAGTGCGCCAGCGATGCCGCCACGCTAGAACATGCGCGGCAACTGTTGTCTCATGCCGATGGTCGCATCACTGAACGGGTGTATCGTCGCAAGCCGGAATTCATCAATCCACTACGCTGACAACAAAATCTATAGCGCAATCCGCATCTATAGCGCAACAAACAAAAAGGCCTTCTTGGCGGAGAGAGGGGGATTCGAACCCCCGATAGGCTATGAACCTATACACGCTTTCCAGGCGTGCGACTTAAACCACTCATCCATCTCTCCTGCATCTCGCTTCGCCGTTGGCGAAGCACAGGATTATAACAAAGAAACGCCGAAAGGAAACCTTTCGGCGCTTTCTGGCTATAAAAATTACACGGCGTGTTTCAACTGCTCCAGGATGGCCGGATTTTCGAGCGTGGAAACGTCTTGCGTGATTTCCTCGCCCTTGGCCAGCACGCGCAGCAGGCGGCGCATGATTTTGCCGGAACGCGTTTTCGGCAAGTTGTCGCCGAAGCGGATTTCCTTCGGCCGCGCAATCGGGCTGATTTCCTTCGCCACCCATTTGCGCAGTTCTTCGGCAATCTGCTTTGCTTCGTCGCCGCTCGGTCGCGCCTGTTTCAGGATGACGAAGGCGCAAATCGATTCGCCGGTCATTTCATCCGGCTTGCCGACCACGGCCGCCTCAGCCACCAGCGGATGCGCCACCAGCGCCGATTCGATGCCCATCGTGCCCAGCAGGTGGCCGGAAACGTTGAGCGCATCGTCGATGCGGCCGGTGATGGTGAAATAGCCCCTTTCCGCATCGCGCACGGCGCCATCGCCCGCCTGATACAGCTTGCCGCCGAGTTCTTCCGGGAAGTAGTTGTTCTTGAACCGATCCGGGTTGCCCCAGATGGTGCGCACCATTGACGGCCACGGACGCTTGATGACCAAAATGCCGCCATTGCCGTTCGGCACTTCCTGACCGGATTCATCCACCACGGCTGCCATGATGCCCGGCAGCGGCAGCGTGCAGGAACCCGGCACCATCGGCGTTGCGCCCGGCAGCGGTGTGATCATGTGACCACCGGTTTCCGTCTGCCAGAAGGTATCGACGATCGGGCAGCGGCTCTGTCCGACGTTTTCGTAGTACCACATCCACGCTTCCGGATTTATCGGCTCGCCAACCGAGCCCAAGAGGCGCAGAGTCGAAAGATCGAATTTGCTCGGATGCACTGCGCTGTCGGTCGAACTGGCCTTGACCAGCGAGCGGATGGCTGTTGGCGCAGTGTAGAAAATGCTCACCTTGTGTTTCTGGATGATTTCCCAGAAGCGGCCGGCATTTGGATAGGTCGGGATGCCTTCGAACAGCAGTTCAGTCGCCCCGGTGGCCAGCGGGCCATAGCCGATGTAGGTGTGGCCGGTGATCCAGCCGATGTCGGCCGTGCACCAGAAAACGTCGTCCGGCTTGATGTCGAAGGTCCATTTCATCGTCATCGTCGCCCACAGCAAAAAACCGCCGGACGCATGCTGCGCGCCCTTCGGCGCGCCGGTCGAACCGGATGTGTACAGGATGAACAGCGGATGCTCGGCATCGACCCATTCCGGTTCGCACACATCGGACTGGCTTGCGATCAGTTCGTGCATCCATACATCGCGCGTGCCGGTCATCTCGATGTCGGCACCGGTGCGCTGGTAAACGATGAGGTTGCGCACGCTGTCGCAACCGCCGAGCGCAATTGCCTCGTTGACGACCGATTTCAGCGGCATACGGCGGCCGCCCCGCATTTGCTCGTCCGCGGTAATGACGGCGACGGCACCGGTATCCACGATGCGCTCTTGCAGCGAGCGGGCGGAGAAGCCACCGAATACAACCGAATGGATGGCGCCAATACGCGCGCAAGCCTGCATCGCGGCCACGCCTTCAATTGACATTGCCATGTAGATGACCACTCGGTCGCCCTTCTTGATGCCGAGGGATTTCAGGCCATTGGCCAGTTTGCATACTTTCTGGTGCAGTTCGCGATAGCTAACCTTGCTGACCTGGCCATCGTCCGCCTCGAAAATGATGGCGGTCTTGTCGGCATTGCCGTTTTCCAGATTGCGGTCGAGGCAGTTGTAGGAAACATTGAGCTGGCCATCCTCGAACCATTTGAAGAAAGGCGGATTCGATTCGTTCAGCGTTTTCGTGAACGGTTTGCGCCACTGGATATTTTCCTGCGCAAGCCGCCCCCAGTATCCCGCATAGTCTTTTTCGGCTTCGCTGCACAGTGCCTGGTAGGCGTCCATGCCCGACACGGCTGCATTTTTCACAAATTCTGCCGAGGGCAGGAAAACGCGTGTTTCCTGTTTTGCCGACTGGTTTTCTGACATTGTTGGTTTCTCCAATGGTAAGACACGCCCCTTTTGGGTGGCGTGATTGTCAACTATCGGAAGGCAACCCGGCTGCGGTTTGCGAAACAGGGTTACCAATTTGCAAACTACATCAATTTGTCAATGGATACATTCTACGACGAACGCCTGCTGTCTGCAGGCGCCCTCTCCACTTGTTTCAGGAAGCGGTGTCGTTAACGTATTTGGAGAGGAAAACGCTTTGCGCGAGCACGAACAGGAACAGCAGCCCCATGCCGCCGAACAGCTTGAAATTAACCCAGGTCGCGGTGGAAAAATTGCCCCAGAAGGCAACGTAAAGGTTGAGCAGCCCCATCAGCGCAAAAAAGATGACCCAGGCGAAATTGAGCCGGCCCCAAACAGCATCGGGCAGGCTGATTTGCGACTGCATCATCGAACGGATCAGGTTCTTGCCGATCAGTGCATGGCTAACCAACAAGCCGATGGCAAAGCACCAGTACAGCACGGTCGGTTTCCACTTGATGAACTCTTCGCTGTTGAAATAGATGGTCATGCCGCCAAAGACGACTATCACCGCCAGCGACAGCCACAGCGTCGGGTCGATTTTCCTGCGCTTGAGCAACAGGTAGGCAATCTGCCCGATAGTCGCGATGATGGCGAACGCGGTTGCCAGCAGAATCGGCGCCTGCTCCGGCGTGACCGTGCCAGAAACGAAGCCGGACAGCGTCTGGCCGACCAGCGATTGCGCGGCAGCGGCATTGCCTTCCGCCCATTTGAAAATGCCGAAAAACAGGATGACCGGAAACAGATCGAACAGAAATTTCATCGTTTATTTGTGCTGGTTGTCTTTCGGCTGCGGCTCGAAACGCAGCGCGGCGGAATTGAGGCAATAGCGCTTGCCCGTGGGCGGCGGACCATCATTGAACACATGGCCGAGGTGAGCATCGCACACATTGCAAAATATCTCGGTGCGGATCATGTTGAGCGAAAAATCGAGCCGCTCGCCCACATTTTCCGGATTGATTGGCTCGAAATAGCTTGGCCAGCCGCAACCGGAATCGAACTTCGCATCGGACGAAAACAGCGGCGTGCCGCAGCAAACGCAGCGGTAAATGCCCGGTTCGTGATGATCCCAATAGCGGCCGGTGAAAGCCGGCTCGGTGGCGGAGTTGCGGGTAACCTCGTACTCCATCGTTTTCAGAATCTGCTGCCATTCGGCATCAGTCTTCTTGACCTTGCTTGTCGTCATGTTGCATCTCTTATCAAGAACCACCTGCGGTCAGGCTCGCCGTCCGCTCTGAAGCGGCGCCCATCGAGGAAATGAATTGTACTCCTTCGCGCCGCTTCCTGCGCGCGGGTGCCGCGGCCACGCCTGCCGGCACTTCAGCCAGCCCGTTTGACCGCCACCGGCCAAAATAACTGACCAGAACCGCATTTTGGGTCAATTAGCTCCAAAAATATACTCACTCCAGTATTTAAAAACAACCACTAAATATGTGGCCAAGCGCACTGTTTTTAATATATACCCCCATCATTTTCCATCAGGCTGTCGTTCCGTTTCCGTTATCACACCTGTTCGAACACCGCAATCGATTCGACATGCGACGTGTGCGGGAACATGTTGACCACGCCGGCGTGCCTGAGCGCGTAACCGGCTTCGTTCACCAGAATGCCGGCATCGCGCGCCAGCGTGGATGGGCTGCACGATACGTACACGATGCGCTGCGGCCGCAGTTCGCCCAGCCCAACCATCGCCTGGCACACCGCCTGCGCGCCATCGCGTGGCGGGTCGATCAGCATCCGGTCAAACTTGCCAAGCTGGATGAAATCGTCGGTGCTCACTTCGAACAGGTTGCGCGTGGCAAATGAAGTCTTGCCATCCAGCCCGTTCTCGCGCGCGTTATCGAGCGCCCGCTGCGTCAGCGCCGCGCTGCCTTCAATCCCGACCACTTCCCGCGCCTGCGTCGCCAGCGGCAGCGTGAAGTTGCCCAGCCCGCAAAACAGGTCGGCGATGCGCTCGTGCGGCTGCACATCCAGCAAGCGCAATGCGCGCGCCACCAGCACGCGGTTGATCTGGTGATTGACCTGGGTGAAATCGGTCGGCTTGAACGGCATTCTGATGCCGAACTCCGGCAGCGTGTAGTGCAACTGCTGCTGCTCCGGGTAGAACTGATACGCAGTATCCGGCCCTTTCGGCTGCAGCCACCACTGGATGCGATGTTCATCCGCAAACGCCTTCAGCAGCGCCTCGTCTGCCTCGGTCAGCGGCGCCATGATGCGCAGCACCAGCGCGGTCAGCAGCCCCTGCTCGCCCTCGCCCAGCGCAACTTCGATCTGCGGCATCTGGCGCACGATCGATAGCGCTTCGATCAGCCGGCGCAGCGGCACCAGCAGGGCGGACACGTTCGGCGGCAGGATTTCGCAGCTTTGCATGTCGGTGATGTAGCGCGATTTCTTTTCGTGGAAACCGACCAGGATGCCGCCCTTTTTCGGCACGTAGTTCACCGACAGCCGTGCGCGGTAGCGGTAGCCCCAGCTTGGCCCTTGAATCGGGCGCAGCAGCATTTCCGGTTTCACGCGGCCGATGTGCCACAGATTGTCTTCCAGCACGCGCTGCTTGAGCGCGACCTGCGCCGCCGCCTCGATGTGCTGCATCGAACAGCCGCCGCACAGACCGAAATACACGCACTTTGGCCTCACGCGCAACGGCGATTCGCGGTGCAGCTCGACCATTTGCGCCGTTTCCCAGTTCTTTTTTGCCTTCAGCGGCTGGCAGGTCACGCGCTCGCCGGGCAGCGCGCCCTCGACGAAAATCACCTTGCCGGGCGTGCCGTCTTCGTTGGTCAGATGCCCGACGCCGCGTGCTTCGATGTCGAGGGAATGAATGTCAATGATATGGTGTTGCATGGAGTGGTTGGTTTGAAGGCCGCGCAGCAGGAAGGCGCGTTGCGGCGGGTTACAGCAATTGATCTTTCCTGACGCCGTGCGCCACCAGCGTGCGCTTGAGCCGGATCAGCGCATCCTGCTGGATCTGGCGCACCCGTTCGCGCGTGACGCCCATTTCCTCGGCCAGCACGTCGAGCGTGACCGCGTCGTCATTGTCCAGCCCGAAGCGGCGCATGATCACATGGCGCTGCTTGTCGTTCAGCTTGCCCATCCACTCGCGCAATAGCACCGCCATCTGCTGCTGCTGTGCAATCGAATCGGGCCCATGTTCATCTTCGCCGGCGAGGATGTCCGCCAGGCTGGCCTGCTGGTCGCCCGCCAGCGGCGCATCCAGCGACAGCGGCTGTTCGGCCAGCGACAGGATATCCTTCACCTGATCTAGCGGCTTGTTGACCAGATACGCGATGTCTTCGACCGTGACGTCGGCGCCGCTGCGCGATTCGAGGTGGTATCTGGCGCGCAGAATCTGGTTCAATTCGCGCATGATGTGTACCGGCAGGCGCACGGTGCGCCCCTGGCTCATGATCGCGTGTTCGATCGACTGGCGGATCCACCAGGTGGCGTAAGTCGAGAAACGGAAACCGCGTTGCGGATCGAATTTCTCGATCGCGCGCATCAGGCCGAGGTTGCCCTCTTCAATCATGTCCAACAGCGCCACGCCACGGTTGACATGGTGCTTCGCAATCGACACCACCAGCCGCAGGTTGCTTTCGATCATTTTCTGCCGCGCGGCAAAATCGCCCTGCCGCGCCAGCGTCGCGATGCGCACTTCTTCCTCGGCCGACAGCAGCGGATGTGCGCCGATGCGGTTCAGGTATTGCTGCGTCGCATCGTTCGACATCTCCGATGCCAACGCCGATTTCAGCCCCTCGCCCGCATCCTGTTCATCCGCGTCGTCACGCATGCCCTCCATTTCCGGGCGCGCGTCGAAGTCGCCGGATTCGTCCTCGTCGTGCAAGGGCGTATCGTTCCTGCGCGTCATGCGTCAGCGCACCGGTAAGTAACGTGCCGGATCGACCGGCTTGCCCTGGCGGCGCACCTCGAAGTGCAGCTTGACCATCTCGCTGTCGGTGTTGCCCATCTCGGCGATCGGCTGGCCGCGTGTCACCGCCTGGCCTTCCTTCACCAGAACTTTGTGATTGTGCGCATAGACCGATTGCAGATTGTCGTTATGCATCACGATTGCCAGATTGCCGTAACCGCGCAATGCGCCAACGTAACGCACCTTGCCGTCAGCCGCGGCCACGACTTTCTGCCCGCTTCTGCCGCCGATGTCGATGCCCTTGCTCTTGCCCTGGAAGGTCGCCAGGATGCGGCCATCGGACGGCCACATCCACGCGATGCCATCCTCGGTTCTGGTGGCCAGCGTGGTATCGGCCACTGTCGGCACCGGTGGTTTGACTTCGGTTTCCCGCGATGCTTCGGTAATCGGTACCGGTTTGGCTGGTGTCGCCGCAACCGCAGCGGCTGGAGCCACCGGCGCGGCCGGCGCGGCCCCCGGCTTTTTCGCCGAAGCCAGCGCCTGATCGGAATACGGCTGCTTTTCGCCGCGCGGACCGGTCTTGTTCACGCCAGCACCGGCGGCGGCAGGAGCGCCCAGCGGCCTGACTTCGGTACGGCTCGACGAAGCGCCGTCGGTCTGCGCATTAGCCGGCCGGGCTGCAACCGGCGTACCGGCCACAGGCGCGGCGTTGCGCTGCACGCGCAACATCTGGCCCACCTTGATGTCATTCGGATTCGTCAACTTGTTCCACTCGACCAGATCGTGCAAGCGCTGCCCATGCCGGTGCGCAATCCGGTTCAGCGTATCGCCCCTTTGCACGATGTAATAACCGGTCGGCGCCACCCGCGGCGCAGACACCGTGCGCTCGACCACCGGCGCCGGCGTGCGCGGCGACGTGCTGCAGCCGGCAATCAAACCTGCCACCATGATGAGTGGCATTATCAACCGCATCAATCGATTCATTTCCATTTTCATTCGGTTCCCGTTTCCAGAATGCCGCACATGCTTCACGTCACGCCTTTGCGCAACGGCACAAAATGACACTCTTCCAGCGCAGTCCTGCTCCATGACGACGGGCCGGTGCGTTCGATCAGCGCCAGCGCCTGCCGCTCGCCGCCCACCGGTGCAATCAGCCTGCCACCGACCGCCAGTTGCTTGAGCAGGGCATCCGGTACTTCCATTCCAGCCGCAGCCAGAATGATGCCATCAAATGGCGCCGCTTGGGGCAATCCCAGCATGCCATCGCCGTAATGCAAGCGAATGTTCGGCACCAGCAACGGCCGCAGGCGGTTTTTCGCCAGTTCGTGCAAGCCCTTGATCCGCTCGATCGAATACACTTCCTTCGCCACCATCGACAGCACCAGCGCCTGATAGCCGCAGCCAGTGCCGATTTCCAGCACCTTGTCCAGCTTGCCGCCATGACGGTTGTCGCGCAGGATTTCGATCATCCGTGCCACGATGTACGGCTGAGAAATAGTCTGGTGATGGCCGATCGGCAGCGAAGCGTCGATATATGCCTGGCTCGCCAGCGCAGGTTCTACAAACAGATGGCGCGGCGCGGCATCCATCGCTGCCAGCACCTTTTCATCGCGGATACCTTGTGCCACCAGCCGATCGACCATCGCGCGGCGCACCGCATTCGACACCAGCATCGCCGGCCTGGCGACTGATGTGCCGGCTGACGTGGCTGCCGGCGCGCGCGTGCGCAGCGCCGATGGCAGCGTCGGCTTCGGCGAATTGTGCTGATGATGTTGCGCCGCATTGCGGCTGGCGGTTTGCGGCGTGAGCCGGTCAATGCCGGCACGCCGCCCTTTGGACGAGGGATCGACCACCGAAGACAGCGGCAATGGAAATTGCCTGGTCTTCTTCGTGGTCATGTGAGTCCTTTTTTCAGCGTTTCGATGTGAGTCCGCTGCGTCAGATCGAGTTGCAGCGGCGTCACCGATACATAACCGTTTTCAATCGCGTGGAAATCGGTGCCTTCGCTGCCATCCTTCGCGCCGCCTGCCGGACCAATCCAGTACATTTCGCGACCATGCGGGTCGAGCATCTTGATCACGCCCTCGGACTGGTGACGCTTGCCCAGCCGCGTGGCGAGGATGCCATTCAGTTCGCCATGCGGACGGTTCGGGATGTTCACGTTCAGCAGAAATGGGCGCGGCATGTCGTCGAAACTGCGCTGCACAATTTCACGCGCAACCTGCGCCGCCGCCTTCACCTCGCGCCAGCCCTTTTCGACCTGCGAAAAAGCGAACGACGGGATGCCAAACAGATAGCCCTCGGTCGCCGCCGCCACCGTGCCGGAGTACAGCGTATCGTCGCCCATGTTCTGGCCCTGGTTGATGCCGGACACCACCAGATCAGGCTTCCACGGCAACAGCCCGGTCAGCGCAATATGCACGCAATCCGATGGCGTGCCATTGACGTGATACACGTTGTCCTGGGCCTTGATCACAAAAAGCGGACGCTCCAGCGTCAGTGAATTGGAAGACGCGGAACGGTTGCTGTCCGGCGCGACCACAACCACTTCCGCAATCGCCGCCAGCGATTCGGTTAACGCGATGATGCCCGGCGCCAGATAGCCGTCGTCGTTGCTGATGAGAATACGCATGATGGATTGATTTTACCCGAAGCGCGCAGCCGCGATGCACAATCGGCCGTAGCAGGCATTTCGTAAATCTGAACTGTACGATATTTTGCCGCCGAATGGCGGATTTGTTGTTCTTGTCGCCACTGGCGCTCGGCCGTGCGGAAAATATATCGTGCGGAGTATTTCAAGGCGCTGGGGATTTCTGGCACAGCGACCGATTTGCGATATACGCTGCCGTGCCGGTGCGCTGCCGTAACATGCAGCGGCGCCGAATCTACTGCAGCAACGCGAGAATTTCCTGCAGTTCGGCCCGAATTTCCGCCGGTTCCGGCAGGCTGGGTATGCCTTCCGGCATCGCGTTGCGCGAATCGAGCTTGTTGCGCGCACCATTGATGGTGAATCCCTGTTCGTACAACAGTTCGCGGATGCGGCGGATCAGCAGCACTTCGTGGTGCTGATAATAGCGGCGGTTGCCGCGCCGCTTGACCGGCTTGAGCTGCGTGAATTCCTGCTCCCAGTAGCGCAGCACATGCGATTTCACGCCGCACAGTTCACTCACCTCGCCAATCGTGAAGTAACGCTTTGCCGGGATAGGCGGCAACACCACCGGTTCCTGCTTGTTCGCTTTTTCGCTCATGGCTCAGGTCACACGGTCGTCAGGTCGTCGGGAGTCTTGCCGGGCGCTTCGACCATCGCCCGCAATTTCTGGCTCGAATGGAACGTGACCACACGCCGCGCCGCGATCGGAATCGCTTCGCCAGTGCGCGGGTTGCGCCCGGGCCGTTGCGGTTTGTCGCGCAACTGGAAATTGCCAAACCCTGATAGCTTCACCGCTTCGCCGCGCTTGAGGCAATCTCGGATTTCGTCGAAAAAGGTTTCGACCATATCCTTGGCCTCGCGCTTGTTCAGGCCAACCTGTTCGAACAGCAACTCGGCCAGTTCAGCCTTGGTCAGGGTAGGCAAGTTCTTGCCTTCCTGCATGCGTGCTTTCGGTTCGCCCGGCGCTGACTGAAAATCTGCCAGCGGCGATGAAATTTGGGGTTCCACCCGATCCATGCCCTTCTTTCCGATCATTCCTGTCGTCTGCCCTTGGATGCGCTGCAGTCGCGCTCAGGCGCGCAGCCTGGCACCAGCACGGGAAGTTGCTGCGGCAACCATCGCTGCCATTGCGGTGTCTACCGTATCGTCTTGCAACGTCCCATGAGTATCTTGCAAGGTAAAGCGGAAAGCAAGACTTTTTTCGTCATTTTCCAATCCCTTACCGCGATATTCGTCAAATAAAACAACAGCTTGGACAAAGCGGCAAGCAGCATTCGACTGACGCTCCGCATGCAGCGCATCCAGCAGTTCCTGCGCCGGCACCGACTGCTTGACCACCAGCGCCAGATCGCGCGTCACCGGCTGGAAGCGCGAAATTTCGCGATACTGCGGCACGTCGCGCTGTTGCAGCGCTGCGGCATCGACCTCGAACACCACCGGCGCCAGTGGCAACTCGTATTTCTGCTGCCAGCGCGGGTGCAATTCGCCGATGAAGCCGATATCCACGCCGTCAAGCTCCACCCGGGCAGAGCGCCCCGGATGCAATGCCGGATGTTCTGCCTTGGCAAAGCGCAGCAGCTTCGGCGCGAACAGTGCTTCCAGATCGGCTTTCACGTCGAAGAAATCGACATTGCGGCTCGGCACGCCCCATTGCTCATCCACGGCCGGGCCATACGCCAGCGCCGCCACGCGCTTCGGCTGCTCGTAGCCAGCTATGCTCAGCGCGCCATCCTCGCGGATATCGTTACGCAGGAATACCGCACCGACTTCGAATACGCGCACACGGCTGACGCGGCGATTCAGATTGCTGCGCACGTTCGCCACCAGACTGCCGATCAGGGTCGAGCGCATCACGCTCATCTGGCTGGCGATCGGATTCAACAGTTTCACCGGATTCGCATTCGAAGCGAAATCGGCTTCCCAGCTTTCTTCGACAAAGCTGTAATTCACCACTTCCTGATAATCGAGATCAGCCAGCTGATGACGCACGCGGAACGGCGAACGCTCGCGTTCCGGCATGATGCGCATCACGTTCGGCGCCACCGGCGGCAGTTCCGGAATGTTTTCGAAACCGTAAACACGCGCCACTTCCTCGATCAAATCCTCTTCGATTTCAAGGTCGAAACGATACGACGGCGGCGTGACCGTGAACAGGCCAGGCTGCTGCGTGAACGGCAGGTGCAGTCGCGTGAAAATCGCCGCGATCTGCTCGTCGGTAAACGGCACGCCGATCACCTTGTTCGCGCGCGAGGAACGCATTGTCACCGGCTGGCGCGCCGGCAAATTCAGCTTCTGGTCTTCGACCGGCCCGACTTTCGTCTGGCCATCAACGCCACAAATTTCCAAAATCAGGGCCGTCATGCGCTCAAGCTGATTCACCGTACCGGCGAAATCGACGCCGCGCTCAAAGCGGTGCGCCGCATCGGTAGTGAAATTGAAGCGGCGTGCGCGCCCCTGAATCGCCGACGGCAACCAGAATGCCGCTTCAAGAAAGATGTCGGTCGTATCAAGCGAGATCGACGTGCGCTCGCCGCCCATGATGCCTGCCAGCGATTCGACGCCATTGCCGTCGGCAATCACCCCCACCCAGTCATCGACCTCGACCGTGTTGCCGTTCAACAGCTGCAGCGATTCGCCCTTCTTGCCCCAGCGCACCTCAAGCCCGCCATGCACCTTGGCCAGATCGTACACATGGTTCGGCTGACCGGATTCGAGCATCACATAGTTGGAGATATCGACCAACGCCGATATCGGCCGCTGGCCGCTTCGCTCCAGCCGCTGTTTCATCCAGTCCGGCGTTTCCGCCTTCGCGTTGATGCCACGAATCACGCGGCCGGAAAAACGGCCGCATAAATCGGTCGCCAGTACTTTCACCGGCAGGGTTTCGGCCATCGTCGCCGTCACCGGTGCGCAGGGCGGCACTGCCAGCGGCGTGCCGGTCAGCGCCGACACTTCGCGCGCCACGCCCAACACCGACAAGCAATCGGCCTTGTTCGGCGTCAGCTTGATCGTGATCTTCCGATCGTCGAGCGAGCAATAGTCGCGGATGTTCTGCCCAACAGGTGCATCGGCCGGCAAATCCATCAGGCCAGAATGGTCCTCGGACAGTTTCAGTTCGCGCGCCGAGCACAGCATGCCCTGCGATTCAACCCCGCGCAGTTTGCCCAGCTTGATCGCAAACGGCTTGCCGTCTTCACCCGGCGGCAATTCGGCACCGACCAGTGCGCACGGCACGACCATGCCGGCACGCACGTTCGGCGCGCCGCAGACGATGTTCAGAATATTGCCCGTGCCGGCATCGACCTGGCATACGGTCAGGCGATCTGCATTCGGGTGCTTGGCCACATCCAGTACCTTCGCCACCACGATTTTTGAAAAGGGCGGCGCGACCGGTTCGGTTTCTTCCACCTCCAGCCCGGACATCGTCAGCAAATGCGCCAGTTCGTCCGAACTCATGTCCGGATTGACCATCGTACGCAGCCAGTTTTCTGAGAATTGCATGATTAAC
>JAGTRJ010000025.1 GCA_018261755.1 Burkholderiaceae bacterium | reverse complement strand
CCACGCCTTGCTGGATCAGCGCAACGCGCGTTTCCTGCGGCGTGAAATTGATAAGGATGTCTTCGCTCATATCGTGTGGATGCCGGCTTGCCGCAGCAGTTGCGCGGTTTCAAACAGCGGCAATCCCATGATACCCGAATAACTGCCATCAATGTGAGCGATAAAGGCGGCAGCCATGCCCTGAATGCCGTATCCGCCAGCCTTGTCGTACGGTTCGCCGCTGGCGCAATAGGCGGCGATTGTTTCCGGCGACAGGGGGGCGAAAGTCACCTGCGATACTTGCAGCACCTGCAACAATTGCTCCTGGTATGCGAGCGCAATGCCGGTGATGACTTCGTGCGTCCGACCAGACAGCGATTGCAGCATTTCGGTCGCTTCGGCGGCATTGACCGGTTTGCCGAGGATGTGGCCATCGAGCACGACCGTGGTATCTGCGGCCAGAATCGGGCGCGGCGGCAGGCTGCGCATCGCCAGCGCCTTTTGTGCGAAAGTCACCTTTTCGCGCGTGACGCGGCTGACGTAATCGCGTGGCGCTTCGCCGGGCAGCACTTCCTCGCTCACGTCCGGTCCGCGTGGCGGGGCGCTGCGCAGCAGCAGCAACTGGAATTCGATCCCGATTTGCCGCAGCAGTTCGCGCCGGCGCGGACTTTGCGATGCCAGGTAAATGGTTTGACTGGTTTTGTTCATGCGCTAGGCCCGGTGATACGGGTGGTTTTGCGTGATCGACCAGGCACGGTACAGTTGTTCAGCCAGCAGCACGCGCACCATGCTGTGCGGCAGCGTCATGCTCGACAGGCGGAGCAGGCCATCCGCATTCGCCTTGAAACCGGCATCCAGCCCGTCCGCGCCGCCGATGACAATGGCGACATCGCGCCCGTCCTGCTGCCATTGCGTGAATTGCTGCGACAGCTGCATCGTGGTCCAATCCTTGCCGCGTTCATCGAGTGCGATGATACGCGCCCCTTTCGGCAGGGCGGCCTCGATGCGGCTTCGTTCCTGCTGCATCGCGGATTCCGCCGTCTTGCCGCCAGTGCGCTCTATCGGACGAATTTCTTTGAGCACGATGCGGCATTCCGGCGGCATCCGTTTGGCATATTCGCCGAAAGCGGCATCAACCCAGGCGGGCATCTTGTGCCCGACAGCGACGATGACGAGTTGCATGAGAATGCGTTATTCCGCCTTGCTTTTGGCAGTGGCTTTTTTTGCTGGCGCTGCTTTGGCGGGTGCTTTTTTTGCCACCGCTTTTTTGGCTGCTGGCGCAGCGGTCTCACCGTCAGTTTTCTTTTTGGTCGCGGTTTTTTTCACCGGGGCTTTGGCCGGTGCGGCCTCGGCCGCTTCGGCGGTCTTTTTCACGCTGCGCTTTTTCGGCGCCGTTGCCGCTGGCGCTTCGGTGGTCGCAGCTGCTTTTTTCGTTGCACGTTTCTTTGGCGCTTCCTCGGCCACAGCCGTTTCCTTTGCTGCCTTTTTCGCCGCCGGTTTTGCTTTTGGCTTGTCGTCGGCGGCTTTCTTCGGCTGGCGTTTCGCTGCCGTCAGGCTGACCGTCTTTTCGCCCCAGATTTCTTCCAGACGGTAGTAGGCGCGGATGGTCGGCTGCATGATGTGCACCACCATGTCGCCCAGATCGACCAGCACCCATTCACCCGTATTTTCACCTTCGATGCTGACCACCTTGCCGCCGGCTTCCTTGACCTGGTCGCGTACCGACGAGGCGAGTGCGCGCGTCTGGCGGCCGGAGGTGCCGGATGCGATCGCAATGCGGTCGAACATGCTGGTGAGGTTGGTGGTGTCGAACAGCTGAATGTCTTGCGCTTTGACGTCTTCGAGCGCATTGATGACGATTCTTTGCAGGGTCTGGATATCCATTTAGTCCTTGTAAAGGTGAAATTGTTCAATATAGTCTAGCACCGACTGGGGCAACTGCGAGCTTGGGCGTTCGCCGCGTTGCAACGCAGCCCGCAGCGCAGTGGCGGAAATGTCGATCGCGAGGTCTTCATCGATGCGAGCCATGCCATACGGAGTTTCCCTGATCCGCTCCGGCGTTCCCTTGCGCAGCGCGAATTCCCGTGTAACTTCGGGCGGCAGTGCGCCTGCATTCAGCGCAAACCCGGGGCGGGCGGCAGCGCACAGGTGCGCCAGTTCGAACAGTTGCCGCCAGTCGCGCCAAGTGTTTAACCGCTGCAGCTGATCGGCTCCGAGCAGGAAGACGATGGAAGTATCCTCGCCAAGTTCGGCACGCAGTGAGCGCAGCGTATCGATGGTGTAGGTCGGGCCTGCGCGGCCGATTTCCTGCAAATCAAGCAGAAATGGCAGCGGTTGCGAGGCGAAAGCACGCCGCACCATCTCGACCCTATGCCGAGCCGGTGTGGACAGGCTGCCCTTTTGCCACGGATTGCCTGCCGGGATGATGCGCAATTCGTCCGGATGCAACTGTTGCGCAAAGTGCGCGGCAAGTGCCAGGTGACCGTTATGTACCGGATCAAAACTGCCTCCGAGTATGGTGACGCAGCGCCGCATCGATGCAATCAGCCGTGATGATGCTTGATGGCGCGCCAGCCGATGTCGTGGCGGTATTGCGCTCCTTCGAAACGGATGGCATCAATCGCATCATAGGCCGCACGCTGTGCCACCTTGACGCTGTCGCCCAGGCCGACCACGCACAGCACGCGCCCACCAGAGGTTTGCAGCTTGCCGCTTTCGATTGCCGTGCCGGCATGGAAAGTGACGCAATTGTCGCTTTCCGCCGGAATGCCGGAGATCAGGTCACCCTTGCGTGGCGTTTCCGGATAATTCGCGGCCGCCATCACCACGCCGAGCGCGGTGCGTCGGTCCCATTGCAGCTCGACCGTATCGAGCGTGCCGGCAACCGCGTGTTCGACCACAGGCAGGAAGTCGCTTTTCATGCGCGCCATGATTGGCTGCGTTTCCGGGTCGCCCATGCGGCAGTTGAATTCCAGTGTTTTCGGGTTGCCGCCGGCATCGATCATCAATCCGGCATACAGGAATCCAGTGTACGGGATGCCATCCTTGGCCATGCCCTGCACGGTTGGCGTGATGATTTCACGCATCACGCGCGCATGCAGTTCGGGCGTGACAATCGGCGCCGGCGAATACGCGCCCATGCCGCCGGTATTCGGGCCTTCGTCCTGATCCTTCAGCCGCTTGTGATCCTGGCTGGTGGCCAGAGGCAGGATATTTTTGCCATCAACCATTACGATGAAACTGGCTTCCTCGCCGGCGAGGAATTCCTCGATCACGACCCGTGCGCCGGCATCCCCCAGACGGTTGTCCGACAGCATCATGTCGATCGCTGCGTGCGCCTCGTCCTCGGTCGTCGCCACCACCACGCCCTTGCCGGCAGCCAGCCCATCAGCCTTGATCACGATCGGCGCGCCTTCGCTCTTGACGTAATCGTGTGCCGCCTGCGCATCGGCAAAGGTGCGGTATTTCGCTGTCGGAATGCCGTGGCGCAGCATGAATGCCTTGGCGAAATCCTTCGAGCTTTCGAGCTGTGCTGCTTCCTTCGTCGGGCCGAAGATTTTCAACCCCCTGGCGCGGAACAGGTTGACGATGCCGGCGGCCAGCGGTGCTTCCGGGCCGACGATGGTCAGCCTGACCTGTTCGCGTTCGACGAAATCGGCCAGCGCAGCCGGATCGGTAAGCGCGATGTTTTTCATCCGCGAATCGCTGGCGGTACCGCCATTGCCGGGCGCGACGAACACCATCTGCACCCGTTGTGACTGGGCGATTTTCCATGCCAGTGCATGTTCACGGCCGCCGGAGCCGACTACCAGTATTTTCATAATGTCAAAAACAGAAGGGGAAGTGGCAAAGTGCCATGTGCTGCGGGCAATGATGCGTCAGCCCGTGACGCATCATATTATCAATCGTCAAAGCTGGCGCTGGTAAAAACTTCCTGCACGTCGTCGATGTTTTCCAGTGCATCGATCAGCTTCTGCATCCGTGCTGCATCGTCGCCGCTGAATTCGACTTCGTTGTCCGGACGCATGATGACTTCCGCCATTTCCGCCTTGAAGCCAGCTTTTTCCAGCGCTTCCTTGACGTTCGGGAAATCGTTCGGCGGGCACAGTACTTCAATGCCGCCGTCGTCATCGGTGATCACGTCTTCCGCGCCGGCTTCAAGCGCCGCTTCCATCAGCTTGTCTTCATCGACCCCCGGGGCAAAATACAGCTGGCCGCAGTGCTTGAACATGAACGCGACCGAACCCTCGGTGCCCATGTTGCCGCCAAACTTGGAGAATGCATGGCGCACGTCGGCCACGGTGCGCACACGGTTGTCGGTCAGGCAATCAACGATGATTGCGGCGCCGTTGATGCCGTAGCCTTCGTAGCGGATTTCCTCGTAGTTCGCGCCTTCAAGGCCACCGGTGCCGCGGGCAATCGCGCGCTGCACGTTGTCCTTCGGCATGTTGGCGTCGGCTGCCTTGTCGATCGCCAGCCGCAGGCGCGGGTTTGCGTTCGGGTCGCCACCGCCCATGCGCGCGGCAACCGTGATTTCCTTGATGACACGGGTCCAGATCTTGCCCTTCTTCGCGTCAGATGCGGCCTTCTTGTGTTTGATATTGGCCCATTTGCTGTGTCCTGCCATAGGTCGATTCTTTCTGTAGGGTTGGCAATGTAGGCTGCGGATTTTATCATATGGGCATGCCTTCAAAAACGGCAATGTGCAGCCGGATGTTATGGCAGGCGTGCCGCGCGCCTGCCAGCGGCCGGTATCGCACGCCTCCGTGATTTGATATATTTTGTGGGAGTATGTGAAGTAAATACCCGGTTCGGCCAAGTGTTTGTTGATGCTTGAAAAATACACCAGGCAGTATATTTTGACCTTGCAGCTTCGTTTCCAACCTTATTTCAAGGCCCGTGATGGAACCCATTCCCCGCGCAGCGAACGACCGCAACATGCACACTCAGGCTGGCGCCCATGATTTTCCGCGCCTCTTGGCCGATATCGGCGGCACCAATGCGCGCTTTGCGCTGGAAATGCCGGACGGACGGCTGGAAGCAGTCACGATGCTGGCAATACGCTCATACCGTAGCGCCGACGATGCGTTGCGAGCCTATCTTTCGCAGCCAGTGGCGATTGCCGCTGGCGCGAAGCGGGTGCGTCATGCGGCGTTTGCGGTCGCGCAACCGGTTGATGGCGACCATGTAAAGCTGACCAACGCTGACTGGACGTTTTCGAACGAGGCGCTGCGGGTTGAGTTCGGTCTCGATACGCTGTTGGTGGTAAACGATTTCACCGCGCTGGCGATGGCTTTGCCGCGACTGACGGAGCAACAGAAACGGCAAATTGGCGGTGGGCAGGCAAGGGCGGCAGCGCCGATTGCGCTGCTCGGCGCAGGCACCGGTTTGGGCGTTTCTGGCCTGATTCCGACGCCGGGTGGCTGGATCCCGCTGCAAAGCGAAGGCGGGCATGTGAGCTTTGCGCCGGCCGACGAGCGCGAGGCCGGCATCCTTCATTTTGTCTGGCGCGAATATCCGCATGTGTCGGCCGAACGCTTAATGTCCGGCATGGGGCTGGAGTTGGTTTATCGCGCGCTGGCGCATCGGCACGGGCAAACGGCTGAAGTGCTGACAGCGCCGGATATCACGCAACGCGCGCTAACGGGCGAGTGTGCGCTGTGCGACGAAACCATCGAAACCTTTTGCCTGATGCTTGGCACGGTAGCCGGCAATCTGGCGCTGACGCTGGGGGCAAAGGGCGGGGTTTACATCGGTGGTGGCATCGTGCCGCGCCTTGGGGCGCATTTCGACGCATCTGGCTTTCGCCGCCGCTTCGAGCACAAGGGGCGTTATTCCGGCTATCTGGCGGCGATCCCGACCTTTGTCATCACGGCAGAGCATCCGGCTTTTGCTGGCGTATCGACCCTGCTGGCGGAGAATATGGGTTGATCAATCCTTACCGCTCAAGCCTTTGGGCAGCGGGAAAACCGTATTTTCTTCGACCCCATCCAGCACCTGTACACTGCTGGCACCAAATTCCTTCAGTCTCTCGATTACTTGCTGCACCAGGATTTCCGGGGCCGAGGCGCCGGCGGTGACGCCAATGCGAGCCTTGCCTTCGAGCCACGCCGGGTCGATTTGCGATGCGTTATCGACCATGTGCGCCGTCGAGCCATTTTTTTCTGCCACTTCGCGCAGCCGGTTCGAATTCGAGCTGTTCGGGCTGCCAACCACCAGCACCAGATCGACTTGCGGCACGAGAAACTTGACCGCTTCCTGACGGTTGGTGGTCGCATAACAGATATCGGCCTTTTTCGGTTCGGCCACATGCGGGAAGCGGCGCTTGATGGCGGCGATGATTTCGGCCGAATCAGCCACCGACAGCGTTGTTTGCGTCACATACGCCAGCATTTCCGGGTTTTGCACCGCGAGCGCATCAACATCCTGCGCGGTTTGCACCAGATGCATGCCGGAATCGGCCTGGCCCATCGTGCCTTCGACTTCCGGATGGCCGCGATGGCCGATCATGATGATTTCACGTCCTTCCTTGTGCATTTTCGCCACTTCCATGTGGACCTTGGTCACCAGCGGGCAGGTGGCGTCGAACACTTTCAGCCCTCTTTGTTCGGCTTCAGTACGCACGCTTTTCGATACGCCATGGGCGGAGAAGATGACGGTGCTACCGGCCGGAGCCTGAGCCAGCTCCTCGATGAAAATCGCCCCCTTGCCGCGCAGGTCATCGACCACGTATTTGTTATGTACGATTTCATGCCGCACGTAAATCGGCGCCCCGAACAGTGCCAGCGCACGTTCGACCACTTCGATCGCACGGTGCACACCGGCGCAAAAGCCGCGCGGTTGCGCCAGCAGGATTTGCTTTTCCATGATTCTTAATGACATTTTTGCCATATGATATTGCCCAGCGCACCATTTTACTTGACGTCTGGAGTGGCCGCATGATGCGTGCCGCGGCAATTCATCTGTTTCATTTTCGCTGATTTTACTCATTTCAACTTATGGCAATTACGGATTGGCCGCAGGACCAGCGTCCGCGGGAGCGCCTGATAGGCCAGGGGGCGGCGGCATTGTCCGATGCGGAACTGCTGGCGATTTTTCTGCGGATTGGGGTCAGGGGAAAAAGCGCGGTCGATCTCGGGCGCGAGATGATCGGGCATTTCGGCTCGCTTGGCCGGCTGTTTTCGGCCAGCCTGACCGAATTTTCCGCCATCAACGGATTGGGCGTAGCGAAATACGCGCAACTGCAGGCGATGCTCGAATTGGCGCGGCGCGCACTGGCGGAAGAATTGCAGGCGGGGGATCTGCTGTCGTCACCCGCCGCAGTCAGGCAATACCTGCAGTTGAAATGGCATGGTGCAGAGCACGAATCGTTCATGGTGCTGTTTCTCGACGTGAAGAACCGGCTGATTGCAGATGCCGAACTGTTTCGCGGCACGCTGACGCAGATTAGTGCGCTACAAGTGCGTAATTAATAAACTACTGAGAGTAGTTATGCAGTCAATTTGTTTCAAGCCCACCTTTCGCATGGCAAACCCGCTAGGTTCACATGCTGCCATTGGCCGAATTTCGGCCAAAGCAGCCACTGGCCCATGTGAGGGCAGCGGCTCATCCCGGTCAGAAGCCGACATAGACACCAACACTCAAAGTAATTCCAAAACATAAGATAGAAAAATAAGTGCTATATTTACAATAGTCACTCACTCTCAGAGGTATGCTTTTCGTCGCTTTAAGTGTGTCGTTATTGAAAACCAAATGCGAGGTTCATATGTCAGGCACATCGAGAATTTCCAGATGGAAACTTTCAAGGGGGCAAATTTATTTCGCATGCATTGTATTTATTTTGCTTGGCTGCTATCTAAATGAAGGGAAAACCGAAGATTTGGGTGCATGGATTTTTCCAAACAGACAGTTTTCATCTGAAATTGACGTCACGAACAGAAGCGAACAAGTTTTCGATATCGATATCAAGCGGCGCTGCCTTTTTGTACGCTGTGCGGTCAGTTTCGGGCTAGAGTTCGTAAGCAAGCGCGGCGCGTTGAAAAGTGACCCAGCAGACCCTGTTAAAAATGCCCACATCAAAGAGTACCTCTTCATTACCCGCCCGGGACAACCTCACGTATTTCGATTTCCCCTTGATGCACATGTAAAACTTCTTAACGCCAAATCAGAAATCATATTTGAAGAGACAAAGCACATTGGAGACAGTGGGAATACTGTTGGAGGGGCACCAACGATTACTGCAAAAATCGGTTGGCCTCTTTATTGCCTTCCTTCTGGAAAATACAAAGCCGTTGTGCAAATCAACCAAGCTGACCAAGGCATGCAGGAGTTTGTAGTAAAGCTGGTTGTGGCAAATGAATTCAATTTTGGGTGTGGAAAAAGATAGAAAACAAAAATAATCAATGTGGTTTTGCCTATTTTGTGAATGAGCATTTGCGGAAGTGCCTAAGTGCTATTGGTCTGAGGGAGGTCTTTGTTTTGATTGACCGTCCGTATTGGGTTGTGTTCGGAAGCTCACCTACATCGCACTGAGCGTCCGCATTTGGCCACATTCCGGCCTCCCATCAACGTAGGCTAAGCGGCTGGTTTGGCCGAAATTCAGCCAATAAATATCGCCGTCAGCGATGGGTAGTCATCCAAACCAGCGTTTACCCGCGCGAAGTGGTCAAGGCGGCGCTGGCGCATAATGCGGCCGCGCTGATTCTCGCGCACAATCACCCGTCAGGCACGCCCGACCCGAGCGCGGCCGATGTCGCGCTGACGCAAGCGCTGAAGCAGGCGCTGGCATTGGTCGATGTGCGCGTGCTCGATCATCTGGTGGTCGCCGGCACGAAAATTTATTCATTCGCTGAACATGGCGCCATCTGATTTGGTTGTCAGGGCATGGTGTTGTCGATAAGGCATTCTTGCCGCAGGTTGTCCAGTTCAGCTAAAATAGCGGACTTGACTTTTGGGAAAGGCGACAGTTTCCCGGAATAACGAATTATTATTTTTTGGACAAATTCAAATGGCAAACGTTGAAACCCTGGAAAAACTTGAACGCCGCATCACGATTTCTCTCCCGCGCGATGAGGTGCAGGCCGAAGTCGACAAGCGCCTGAAGGTGCGCGCTCGCACCGCAAAAGCGCCTGGCTTCCGTCCGGGCAAGGTGCCGATGAACATGGTGGTGGCGCAGTACGGCGCACAGATCCATTCCGATGTGCTGCATGAAATGATTGGCGCACAATTCCATACGAAAGCGACGGCGAATGAACTGCGCGTTGCAGGCTATCCGGCGATCAGCGCCAAAACGGAAGACGTGGCCGATGACCATATTGCTTTCCACGCCACTTTCGAGGTGTACCCGGAAGTCAAGATCGGCGATTTGTCTGCCGTCGAAATTGAAAAGGTAAAAACCGAAATCACCGAGGAAGATGTCGATCGCACGATCGACGTGCTGCGCAAGGGGCAGGCGCATTTCCACGTCAAGGGCGAGCAGGGTGAACACGGCGATGGCGGAGCCGTGCAGAGCGCACAGGACAATGACCGTGTGACGATTGATTTTGTCGGCACGATCGATGGCGTCGAGTTCGATGGCGGCAAAGCGAGCGACTATGCGTTTATCCTTGGCCACGGTCAGATGTTGTCCGAGTTCGAAACGGCGATTGTCGGCCTGAATGTCGGCGAATCGAAAACATTCCCGCTGACTTTCCCGGAAGACTATCAGGGCAAGGATGTGGCTGGCAAAACGGCCGAATTCACCGTGACGCTGAAAAAGCTCGAATGGGCGCACATGCCGGAAGTGAATGCCGATTTCGCCAAATCGTTGGGTATTTCCGATGGTGATGTGGCCAAGCTGCGCCAGGACGTGCGTGACAATCTCGAGCGTGAAGCAAATAACCGCCTGCAGGCAAAGAACAAGAATGCGGTGATGGATGCGCTGGTGAAGGTCGCTGAGTTCGATGTGCCGAAGGCACTGGTCGAGCAGGAAATCGACCATCTGGTGGAAATGACCAAGCAGAACATGGAGCAAAACGGCATGAATCCGAAAAACATGGCGTTGCCGCGTGAACTGTTCACCGCGCAGGCGGAGCGTCGTGTCCGTCTGGGCCTGATTCTGGGCGATCTGGTGAAAATCAATGAACTGAAAGCTTCGCCGGAACAGGTGCGTGCCGAAGTCGAGCGCATTGCCAAGAGCTACCAGGATCCGCAAATGGTGATCGACTACTACTACGGCACCAAGGAGCGCATCGATGAAGTCGAGGCGCTGGTGCTGGAGGATAACGTGGTGAATTTCGTGCAGGACAAGGCGAAAGTAACCGAAAAGACCCTGCCGTTTACCGAGGTAATGGCGCAGAAACAGCAGTAACATTGGCGACAGGCTCGGGCCAACTGACCGTAACGCACTTCAGGGAGATAAAAGATGACGTTCAAGTTCCAGCAATCGGCACTCGATGCCAATATGCTCGGCATGGTGCCGATGGTGATCGAGCAGAGCGGCCGCGGCGAGCGGGCGTTCGACATCTACTCCCGTCTGCTGAAGGAGCGTGTGATTTTTCTGGTTGGCCCGGTGACCGACCAAAGCGCCAACCTGATCGTGGCGCAACTGCTGTTCCTCGAAAGCGAAAATCCGGACAAGGATATTTCGCTGTACATTAATTCACCCGGCGGTTCGGTTTCGGCCGGTATGGCGATCTACGATACGATGCAGTTCATCAAGCCGGAAGTGTCGACGTTGTGCACCGGCCTGGCGGCATCAATGGGCGCATTCCTGCTGGCGGCGGGGGCGAAGGGCAAGCGTTTTTCATTGCCGAATTCGCGCATCATGATTCACCAGCCGTCCGGCGGCGCCCAGGGGCAGGCGACCGACATCGAAATTCAGGCGCGTGAAATCCTGTATCTGCGTGAACGGTTGAACGGCATCCTGGCCGAGAAGACCGGTCAGGCAATCGAGCAGATTGCACGCGATACTGAGCGCGACAATTTCATGTCGGCCGACGAGGCGCTCAAATACGGCCTGATCGACAAGGTGCTGACCAGCCGAGTCTGATTTTCACATCTCACCAGAACACCCGGACGGTATCCGTTCGGGTGTTTTGCTTTGACGACCTGTGCGGCCGGCAGGCGCTTGTGATATCTTGTTGGTGCGGTCTGCCGATTTGCGGCGGACATCGAATAAAAATTTCACAAATATCAATTTCCGATGTCGACGAAAAAAATTTCCGGTAGCGAAAAACTCCTGTACTGCTCGTTTTGCGGCAAAAGCCAGCACGAGGTGAAAAAGCTGATTGCAGGTCCGTCGGTTTACATTTGCGACGAGTGCATTGGCTTGTGCAATGACATAATCCGCGAAGAAACGGCCGGTGCTGAATTTGGCAAGGGACAAGGCAGTGATTTGCCAGTACCGCAGGAGATTTGCAACTTGCTCGATCAGTATGTGATTGGTCAGGACAAGGCCAAGCGCATCCTGTCGGTGGCGGTGTACAACCACTACAAGCGGCTCAAGCATCAGGGCAAGATGGATGACGTCGAGTTATCCAAGAGCAATATCCTGCTGGTCGGGCCGACCGGTTCGGGCAAGACGCTTCTGGCGCAGACGCTGGCGCGGATGCTGAACGTGCCGTTCGTGATTGCCGATGCGACCACGCTGACCGAAGCGGGCTATGTTGGCGAGGATGTCGAAAACATTATCCAGAAGCTGCTGCAGAGCTGCAATTACGAGGTGGACAAGGCGCAGCGCGGCATCGTCTACATCGACGAGATCGACAAGATTTCGCGCAAGGCAGATAATCCGTCGATCACGCGTGACGTGTCCGGCGAAGGCGTGCAGCAGGCGCTGCTGAAGCTGATCGAAGGCACGATGGCGTCCATTCCGCCGCAGGGCGGGCGCAAGCACCCGAACCAGGATTTCATCCAGGTCGATACCACCAATATCATGTTCATCTGCGGCGGCGCGTTCGACGGGCTGGCGAAGATCATTTCCGATCGCTCGGAAAAAGGCGGCATTGGCTTCTCCGCCGTGGTCAAGAGCGAGGGCGAGCGGGCGGCGAGCGATGTGCTGCTTGATGTCGAGCCGGAGGACCTGATCAAGTTTGGCCTGATTCCGGAACTGGTTGGCCGCCTGCCGGTGGTTGCCACGCTGAATGACCTGACCGAGGATGCGCTGATCCAGATTTTGCTGGAACCGAAAAATGCGCTGGTCAAGCAGTATTCGAAGCTGCTGGAGATGGAAGGCGCGGAACTGGAAATCCGGCCGGCAGCGCTGCAGGCGATCGCGAAAAAGGCGCTGGCAAGGAAAACCGGCGCGCGCGGCCTGCGTTCAATTCTGGAACATGTTTTGCTTGACGTGATGTACGACTTGCCGACGCAGCAGGATGTGGTCAAGGTGGTGATCGACGAGAACACCATCACGCAGGATGCCAAACCGCTGCTGATTTACCAGGAACAGCAAAAAGCGGCCAGCTAACCCGTTTTTTGTGCGAGACCAGGTGCAAACAGTAGCAAAACAGGCAACTGAGTCGCTATTGTTTGCCAAACATTGACCTTTAACGGAGTTTTTTTACGTTCTAACCAGCAAAAAAACGCAATCGATGTGTTTTTTTAAGGGAATTTTGCGATTTTGTGCAAAATTTTCCTGCATAACCTTGTTTTTTGGCCTTTCGTGCCGACATTGATCATAAGTATTCAGAAATAAGGGTATGCCATCATGACAACTACCACTCTTACCGAACAAACGACGCTGTCGCTGCTGCCTCTGCGCGATGTCGTCGTTTTCCCGCACATGGTGATTCCGCTGTTTGTCGGGCGTCCGCGCTCGATCAAGGCGCTGGAAACCGCGATGGACATGGGCAAGACCATCATGCTGGCCGCGCAGAAGGCGGCCGCGAAGGATGAGCCGACCGCAAGCGATATTTACGAAATCGGCTGCGTCGCGAACATTTTGCAGATGCTCAAGCTGCCCGACGGCACAGTTAAGGTGCTGGTTGAAGGCGTGCAGCGCGCGCGCATCCTGCACATTTCCGATCTGGAAACGCATTTCATGGCCGATCTGGAGCCGATCGAATCGATCGACGAGCAAGAGCCGGAAGCCGAGGCGATGCGGCGCGCAGTGGTGCAGCAGTTCGAGCAATACGTGAAGCTGAACAAGAAGATTCCGCCTGAAATCCTGTCGTCGCTGTCAGGCATCGATGAAACCGGCCGTCTGGCTGACACGGTGGCGGCGCATCTGCCGCTGAAGCTGGAGCAAAAACAGGTCATCCTTGAGTCGTTCGCCGTGCCGCGCCGGCTCGAATATCTGCTGGGCCAGCTCGAAGGCGAGCTCGACATTTTGCAGGTCGAGAAGCGGATTCGCGGCCGGGTCAAGCGCCAGATGGAAAAGTCGCAGCGCGAGTATTACCTGAACGAACAGGTGAAGGCGATCCAGAAGGAACTGGGCGAGGGCGACGAAGGTTCCGATATTGACGAAATCGAGAAGAAGATCATTGCTGCGAAAATGCCGAAGGATGCACGCGACAAGGCGCAGGGCGAGCTGAAAAAGCTCAAGCTGATGTCGCCGATGTCGGCCGAAGCGACCGTGGTACGCAACTATATCGACACGCTGGTGAACCTGCCGTGGAAGAAGAAATCGAAGGTCAACAACGATTTGGCGCATGCGGAAACAGTGCTCGAAGGCGATCACTACGCGCTCGACAAGGTGAAGGAACGCATCCTCGAATACCTCGCGGTGCAGCAGCGGGTGGACAAGCTCAAGGCGCCAATCCTGTGCTTCGTCGGGCCGCCGGGCGTCGGCAAGACGTCGCTGGGCCAGTCGATCGCGCGTGCGACCAACCGCAAGTTCGTGCGCATGGCGCTGGGCGGGATGCGCGACGAAGCCGAGATCCGCGGCCATCGCCGCACCTATATTGGCTCGATGCCGGGCAAGATCCTGCAAAGCCTGTCGAAAGCCGGCGTGCGGAATCCGCTGTTCCTGCTGGATGAAGTGGACAAGATCGGCGCCGATTTCCGCGGCGATCCGTCATCGGCGCTGCTGGAAGTGCTCGATCCGGAGCAGAACCACACGTTCTCCGATCACTACGTCGAGGTCGATTTCGACCTGTCCGACGTGATGTTCATCGCCACCTCGAACTCGCTCAACATCCCGGCGCCGCTGCTCGACCGGATGGAAGTGATTCGCCTGTCCGGCTACACCGAGGACGAGAAAGTGAACATCGCGCAGCAATACCTGCTGCCGAAGCAGATCAAGAACAACGGCCTGAAGGAAGGTGAAATCAATATCACCGAAGGCGCGCTGCGCGACATCGTGCGCTATTACACGCGTGAAGCCGGCGTGCGTTCGCTCGAACGCGAAGTGTCGAAAATCTGCCGCAAAGTGGTGAAGATGCTGCTGCTGAAGAAACAGGAGCGCAAGGTCAACGTCACGCCGAAAAACATCGACAAGTTCCTCGGCGTGCGCCAGTTCGATTTCGGCGTGGCGGAAAAGGAAAACCAGGTGGGCCAAGTGGTCGGGCTGGCGTGGACCGAAGTCGGCGGCGAACTGCTGACGATCGAATCGGCCTCGTTCCCGGGCAAGGGCAACATCATCCGCACCGGCACGCTGGGCGACGTGATGAAGGAGTCGATCGAGGCGGCGCGCACGGTCGTTCGCAGCCGGGCGAAAAAGCTCGGTATTAAGGACGACGTGTTCGACAAGAGCGATATCCACATTCACGTGCCGGAAGGCGCGACGCCGAAGGATGGTCCGTCGGCCGGCATCACGATGACGACCGCGATGGTATCGGTGCTGACCGGCATTCCGGTGCGGGCCGATGTGGCGATGACCGGTGAAATCACGCTGCGCGGCGAAGTGCTGCCGATTGGCGGCCTGAAGGAAAAACTGCTGGCTGCGCAGCGCGGCAACATCAAGACGGTGCTGATTCCGCAGGAAAACGTCAAGGATCTGGCCGAGATTCCGGACAACGTGAAAAACAAGCTGGAAATCATCCCGGTGCGCTGGATCGACAAGGTGCTGGAAGTCGCGCTCGAGCGTCAGCCGGAACCGCTGTCCGAGGCGGATCAGGTTGCGTCACCGGTGGTGGCAGCGGCGGCCGAACCGCCGAAGGGCACAGGCGGTGTGCTGGCGCATTAAGCCGGCACGTTGTCTTGCATTGAAAAAGCGCCCCGCGGGGCGCTTTTTTGTTGGCTTTGGCGGTGGCGAAAGCGGATGAAAAGTAGCGACAATCCGACTGCTTACATTTCAGTTAAGGCGCAAGCTGGATTTGCGCCATCCAACTGGCAATTTACCCACTGTGGATCACCAAGATTTGAAGAAGGGTGGGGGTATATAGTCAAAACGCGTTGCCATGCCAGCATATTTGCTGGCCGTTTTTAAATACTGGCTGGAGTATATTTTTTTGCCTTACTGACCCAAAATGCCATTCTGGTCAGTTATTTGGGGGTCACGGTCATGCCGTTGCGCGAGCACAGGCGGTTGAGCGCGGCGCGCAACGCGGGCAGAAGTTCGCATGCCGCAATGCCGATCGGGCCAATGCCCTGCTGCACCAGATCGTCGGCGGCCTTGCCATGCAGCCAGGTGGCGCCCAGCGCGGCTTCGCGCGCCGGCCAGCCTTGCGCCAGCAGCGCGCCGCAGATGCCGGCCAGCACGTCGCCGGTGCCGGCGGTGGCCAGCGCCGGATTGCCGGTGGGGTTGATCACCGTTTGCGCATCCGGGTGCGCAATCACGCTGCCGGAACCCTTCAGGATGACGGTGGCGTTGAAGCGCTGCGCCAGTTGCTGCGCCGCCAGCAGCCTGTTGGTCTGAATGTCCGCTGTCGTCTGGTCAAGCAGCCGCGCCGCTTCGAGTGGATGCGGCGTCATCAGCGTGGCGTTCTTGCGACGGGCGGTTTTCTGCTGCAATCCGGGCTCGGCCGCAATCAGGTTCAGTGCATCTGCATCGAGCACTATCGGGTTGGCGGCATTCAACGCCTGCGCCAGCAGATCGTGCGCATCGCGCGATTGTCCCAGTCCGGGGCCTGCGACCAGCACGGCCGAATCGGCATCGAACTGGCGCGCATCGCGCAGCATCAGTTCTGGCTGCGCGCTGTCGAAGGCAGGCGCCTGGTCGAGAAAGACCGCATACACGCGGCCGGCGCCGCAGTACAGCGCGGCGCGCGCGGCCAGGATCGGCGCGCCGGCCATGCCGCTGGCGCCGCCGATGACGGCGACATTGCCGTAGCTTCCCTTGTGCGATGCGTGCCGCCGTGGTTTGAGCGCTGTTGCGAACAGCGAAATATCGTTCAGCCAGATGCGCGGTGCCGGGTAATGCCGCTGATCGATGCCGAGTGGCGCGACCGTGACCTGCCCGGCATGGTCGCGGCCGTGCAGCGTGTGCAGACCGGGCTTGTCGCCGATGAAGGTGATGGTGTGGGTCGCACGGATGGCGCTGTTGCTGTTGGCGTTGTCAGCACCGATGATGGCGCCGGTGTCGGCATCCAGCCCGCTCGGGTTGTCCAGCGCCAGCACCGGGCAGTTTTTTGCATTGACCGCTTCGATCAGTGCCAGCAGTTCGCCAGTGATCGGTTTGGTCAGGCCGATGCCGAACAGGCCGTCGATGATCAGCGCCCAGTCCTGTTCGCGCACCAGCTTGGCGGCATCAGCGCTTGCGCCGGTTTCGAGCAAGCGCGCCGGGCTTTGCTGCGCGCGGCGCAGGGCGGTTTTCGCTTCGTCGGATTGCCGTTCCGGCTGTGCATACAGCAGCACCGAAACGGCAGCATCGGCATGCGCCATATGCGCGGCGACTTCAAGCGCATCGCCGCCATTGTTGCCGGGACCGGCGAGCACCAGCACTTGCGCCTGCTCTGGCTCGTTGCCCAGGATGCCGTGGGCGCAGTCGGCGGCAGCTTTGCCGGCGCGCTGCATCAGCGTGCCGGGCGGCAGTTCGGCCAGCGCTGCTTGTTCGACGGCGCGGATTTCGGCAATGGAATAGAGCGGATTCATGGTGGCCTCGCTGGCAGAGTGTCTGCAGGTTGATTGAATGTATGGTAATGGCGGGCGATTTGGGTTAGAATAACCGGTTCTTGAATTGCTGTTCAAGAAATAACTGTTTTTAAAATCGCGAATCCGGCCGAAAAGGGTGCCCCGGCAGCTTGCTGAGGGGTGACCGGCGGGATTCCAGACCTAACCCTGGAGATTATCATGTCCGTTACCATGCGTGAAATGCTGGAGGCCGGTGTTCATTTCGGCCATCAAACCCGTTTCTGGAACCCGAAGATGGCACCGTTCATTTTCGGCCATCGCAACCGTATCCATATCGTCAACCTGGAAAAGACGATGGGTATGTATCAGGAAGCGATGAAGTACATCCGCCAACTGTCCTCCAATCGCGGCACCATCCTGATGGTCGGCACCAAGCGCCAGGCGCGCGAAATCATCGCTGCCGAAGCGAAGCGCGCCGGCATGCCGTATGTTGACCAGCGCTGGCTGGGTGGCATGCTGACCAACTTCAAGACGATCAAGACCTCGATCAAGCGCCTGAAAGACATGGAAGCCGCAATGGAAGACGGCACCGTGGACAAGATGAGCAAGAAAGAAGCGCTGATGTTCTCGCGCGAAATGGTCAAGCTGGAGAAATCCATCGGTGGCATCAAGGACATGAACACCATTCCGGATGCAATTTTCGTGGTTGACGTCGGTTACCACAAGGGCGCAGTGACCGAAGCGGCCAAGCTTGGCATTCCGGTCATCGGCGTGGTTGATACCAACCATTCGCCGGAAGGCTTGGCTTACGTGATTCCGGGCAACGACGACTCGTCGAAGGCCATCACGCTGTATGCACGCGGCGTGGCCGATGCGATCCTGGAAGGCCGCGCGAACGCGCTGACCGATGTGGTCGAATCCATCAAGGGTGGCGACGAGTTTGTTGAAGTCAGCGACAAATAATCGGCATCATCAGACGTTTTTGACTTCAAAACAGGGTGGCACAGTCCGCCCTGTTTTTTAACATATCAAATCAGGAGAAAAAAATGGCGGCAATTACCGCAGCGATGGTAGGTGAACTGCGCGCGAAAACTGACGCGCCGATGATGGAATGCAAGAAGGCATTGACCGAGGCTGATGGCGATATGGCCAAGGCGGAGGAAATTCTGCGCGTGAAACTGGGCAGCAAGGCTTCCAAGGCGGCTACGCGCGTTACCGCGGAAGGCGTGATCGCCGCCTATATTTCCGGCAATACCGGCGCGCTGCTGGAAGTGAACTGCGAAACGGACTTCGTGTCGAAGAACGACGATTTCATGGCATTTACGAATGCCTGCGCCAAGCTGGTGGCGGAAAAGAATCCGGCGGATGTGGCTGCGCTGTCCGCCCTGCCGATGGATGGCAAGACGGTCGAAGAAGTGCGCTCCGCGCTGGTCGGCAAGATTGGTGAAAACATGTCGCTGCGCCGTTTCTCCCGTTTCGAAACCAGCGCGAAGCTGGCATCGTACCTGCATGGCACGCGCATCGGCGTCGTGGTCGAGTTCGATGGTGCGGACGACCAGGTTGGCAAGGACGTCGCAATGCATATCGCGGCAATGAAGCCGGTGGCGCTGTCCGCCGAACAGGTGCCGGCCGAGATGATCGAAAAAGAGCGTTCGATCGCTGCGCAGAAGGCAGCCGAGGATGCGGCGAAAGCCGAAGCCGAGGGCAAGAAGCCGCAACCGGCGGAAATCGTTGCCAAGCGCATCGATGGCTCGGTGCAGAAGTACCTGAAAGAAGTGTCGCTGCTGAACCAGCCGTTCGTGAAAAACGACAAGCAATCGGTCGAGCAGATGCTCAAGGCTGCGAATGCCGGCGTCAAATCCTTTGCCATGTTTGTGGTTGGCGAGGGGATTGAAAAACGGCAGGATGACTTTGCCGCCGAGGTGGCGGCTCAGGTTGCTGCTGCGAAACAGGCATAAGCAATATGAAAAACGGGCCGAAAGGCCCGTTTTTGCAGAGTGTTTGCATGTGGGGTTATCCGTGTTTCAGGATGTTTCCATATCCAAACAGTTTGAGGCGAATGCTGGATATGTGCGCACAATTGCGTCAAAATAGCGCAAGTAAGTTGCGGATTCAGGCAAAAATGGTGCACTGACACAATTCAGCTGACAACAACGACAAGGACTCGGACAATGACAGGCCCAGTTTATAAGCGCATTCTTCTGAAACTTTCCGGCGAAGCCCTGATGGGCGAAGACCAGTATGGCATCAACCGTTCATCGATCGAGCGCATGGTCAGCGATGTTGCCGAAGTGGCGAAGATGGGGGTTGAAGTGGCGATCGTCATTGGCGGCGGCAACATTTTCCGCGGTGTCGCGCCTGGCGCGCAAGGGATGGATCGCGCGACCGCTGATTACATGGGAATGCTGGCAACGGTGATGAATTCGCTCGCGCTGGCCGATGCGATGCGGCAGGCTGATTTGACCGCGCGCGTGATGTCGGCCATCAATGTCGAGCGCGTGGTCGAACCGTATGTTCGTCCGAAGGCATTGCAATACCTCGAAGAAGGCAAGATTGTGGTGTTTGCCGCCGGCACGGGCAATCCGTTCTTTACCACCGATACCGCGGCCGCGCTGCGCGGTTCTGAAATCGGCGCGGAAATCGTGCTGAAGGCAACCAAGGTCGATGGTGTGTATACCGCCGACCCGATGAAGGATTCGACGGCGACGCGCTATTCGACCATTTCATTCGACGAAGCGATTAACAAGCATCTGGACGTAATGGATGCAACTGCGTTTGCGCTGTGCCGCGACCAGAAAATGCCGGTCAAGGTGTTTTCGATCACCAAACCGGGTGCGTTGAAGCGCATCGTGATGGGTGAAGACGAAGGTACGCTGGTTTACGTGTGACGGTTGGCGTTTTCGTTGATTCCTGAGGACTTGCTGTTGCGGGTCCGGGAGTGTTTTTGATAGGCACCGTGTTTTTATTCAAAATTAGTGGAGAGCAGGATGACCATTGCTGATGTCAAGAATAATACCCAGCAGAGAATGAACAAGTCGATCGAGACGCTGAAAGCCGATTTGGCCAAAGTGCGTACCGGCCGCGCACATACCGGGATTCTGGATCATGTGCAGGTCGATTATTACGGCACTCCGACCGCGATCAATCAGGTGGCGAACGTGACGCTGCTCGATGCGCGCACGATTTCCGTGCAGCCGTGGGAAAAGAAGATGCTATCGGCGATCGAAAAAGCCATTCGTGATTCCGATCTCGGACTGAATCCGTCCAGTCAGGGCGACATCATCCGCGTGCCGACGCCGGCGCTGACCGAGGAACGCCGCAAGGAAATGGTCAAGCTGGTCAAGGGCGAAGGCGAGGATGCTAAGGTCGCGATCCGCAATATTCGTCGCGATGCCAACGAGGCGCTGAAAAAGATGGTCAAGGACAAGACCTGTTCCGAGGATGACGAACGTCGTGCACAGGACGATGTGCAGAAGCTGACGGACAAATTCGTGGTCGATATCGATAAGCTGGTTGGCGAAAAGGAAAAGGAAGTCATGACGGTTTGACGTTGGTCTTCCGACATTGCCGGTTGCCGGATTCAATGGCTGTCATCAGTTCAACTCAGTCGGTACCTGAAACGGGTGCCGTACCCCGACATATTGCCGTCATCATGGATGGCAATGGCCGCTGGGCGACCAGCCGCATGCTGCCGCGTGTTGCTGGCCATATAAAGGGGGTCGATGCCGTCAGGCGGATGGTTGAGGCTTGCGTGCGGCGCGGAGTCGAATTCCTGACGATATTTGCGTTCAGCTCGGAAAACTGGCGCCGGCCAGCGGAAGAAGTGTCGTTGTTGATGAGCCTGTTCGTCACCTCGCTTGAACGCGAAGTGGCCAAACTGCACGCTAATGGCATCCGTTTCAGGGTAGTTGGCGATATCAGTCGCTTCGACCAGAAACTGCAGCAAATGATTGCACACGCCGAACGCAAGACCGCGAGCAACGAAAGACTGACGCTGACGATTTGCGCGAATTACGGCGGCCGCTGGGACATCATGCAGGCGATCAACAAAATGGCGGAACTGAATCCGGGCAAAATCGATTTTTCGGAATCGGATCTGGCGCCGCATCTGTCGCTGGCTTACGCGCCGGAACCCGATCTGTTCATCCGTACTGGCGGCGAGCAGCGCATTTCGAATTTTCTTCTTTGGCAGCTTGCCTATACCGAACTGTACTTTACCGAAACCCACTGGCCGGATTTTGATGCGCCGGCGCTGGATGCAGCCATTGCGTCATACCGGCAGCGGGAGCGACGTTTCGGACGCACCAGCGATCAATTGGTCGCAAAATAAAGATATGCCAATATTGATTACACGCGCTATTACTGCACTGGTTCTGTTCGGCGCCTTGATGGCGCTGCTGTTCTCCGGTTATCCGTTTGCTTTCGAGGTGGTGCTGACGGTCTTTTTTGCCCTGGCATCATGGGAGAGTTTCCGTTTGTTCGGCAATGCCTATCCGGTCTGGAGCGCATTGTTGTGGACACCGGTATTCCCGTTGATCATCTATACGGCCGATCTGTCACGGGTGTCGATGTTTCTGAGTTTGTGCGTGATTCTGTGGTGCGTGCGTTTTGCGCCGACGCTCAAATTCAGCCTGCCACCGATGAATGGCACGTCGAACAAGCTGCTGGCGGGCATGTATGGTGCTGCTCTGCTGGCTTTTTTTGTAGGCGTGTATGAACTCTATCTGCACTCGCCGCTGTTCCTGCTATCGATTATTTCGATTGTGATCATTGCGGATACCGGCGCGTACGCCTTTGGCTCGACCTTCGGCAAACACAAGCTGGCGCCGAAAATTTCGCCATCAAAAACTTGGGAAGGTGCGATCGGCGGCTGGTTTTCAGTGCTGGTGGTGTCCGTGATTTCCACCATGATTCCGGCACTGGAAGATACCTTCGCCGTCAAGTTCCAGCAAAAACTCGGATGGTTCGGCATGTTCGCCATTCTGACCGTGCTGGTGGCATGCAGCGTGGTGGGCGATCTGTTTGAATCGCGGCTGAAGCGGCGCGCGGGCGTGAAGGACAGCAGCAATCTGCTGCCGGGACACGGCGGCGTGCTGGATCGGATCGATGCGCTGGTGCCGGTATTGCCGCTGGCCAGCCTGCTTGATTTGTGGATATAGGCGGGATGCAGCGCATAACCATTCTCGGTGCGACCGGGTCAATTGGAGTCTCGACGCTGGATGTGCTGGCGCGCCATCCGGATCGCTATTCGGTTTTTGCGCTGACCGCCAACAGTGATGTCGATGCGCTGGCCGAGCAGTGCGAACGCTTCCGGCCGCAGGTTGCCGTGGTCGGCAGCGCCGATGCGGCGCAGCACCTGCAAGCCATTCTGTGGCAAAAAGGCGTCAAGACCGAAGTCGAGCATGGCAAGCAGGCGCTGTGCGATGTCGCCGCTGCGCCGGAATGCGATGCGGTAATGGCGGCGATCGTCGGTTCCGCCGGTCTGATGTCGTCGCTGGCTGCGGCACGCGCCGGCAAAAAGGTGATGCTGGCGAACAAGGAAGCGCTGGTGATGTCGGGCCAGTTGTTCATTGATGCTGTGTCCGCCAGCGGTGCAAGCCTGTTGCCGATCGATAGCGAACACAACGCGATTTTCCAGTGCCTGCCGTCCGGCTATCGCCGCTCCCCGCAGCAGCATGGTGTCGCCAAAATCCTGCTGACGGCATCCGGCGGGCCATTTTTCAACCGGCCGGCGGCCACGCTCGATTTGGTGACGCCGGAAGAAGCGATTTCGCATCCGAAGTGGGTGATGGGGCGCAAGATATCGGTTGATTCCGCCACGATGATGAACAAGGGACTGGAAGTGATCGAGGCGCACTGGCTGTTTGGGGTGCCTGCGAACCGGATTGAGGTGGTAATTCATCCTCAAAGCGTGATTCACTCGATGGTGTCTTACGTCGACGGTTCGGTGATTGCGCAGCTGGGCAATCCGGACATGCGCGTGCCGATTGCGCAGGCACTGGCCTACCCGGAGCGGATTGACTCTGGCGTCGAACAGCTGGATTTGACGAAAATGGGTGATCTGCAGTTCAAACAGCCCGATTCCATCCGTTTCCCTTGCTTGCAACTCGCGTATGATGCATTGAATGCGGGCGGTACAGCGCCAGCGATTTTGAACGCTGCCAATGAAGTGGCGGTGCAGGCGTTTCTCGACCGCAAGATCGGCTTTCCGACCATTGCAACCCTGATCCGGCAGGTGCTGGAACGGGTGCCGGCCACGCACAATATCGCCGGCATCGAGCACCTGATCGAACAGGATCGGATTGCCCGGGAAGCGACCATTGAATTGATCAAACGCCTGTAGCGCCATGATTCTCATCCAAACCGCGCTTGCTTTTTTGCTCGCCACCTGCCTACTGGTTGTGGTGCACGAGCTTGGGCATTATCTGGTGGCGCGCCTATGCAACGTGAAGGTGCTGCGGTTCTCGCTGGGTGTCGGCAAGGTGCTGTATTCGCGCCGTTTCGGCAAGGACCAGACCGAATGGGCGATTTCGCTGCTGCCGATCGGCGGTTACGTGATGATGCTCGATGCGCGCGATCAGGATTTGAGGGATTTGCCGCCGGAGGAGCTCAAGCGTGAATTTCATAGCCAGAATGTGTGGAAACGCTTCGCGATAGTGCTGGCAGGGCCAGCCTCGAATTTTCTGCTGGGCATCATGTTCATGGCGGGAATCTATCTGCATGGCGTTCAGGAACCTGCGCCAAAGCTGCGCGCGGTGCAGGAAAACACGATTGCCTGGCAGGCCGGCTTGCGCGGCGGCGAACTGGTGACGGCTATTAATGACCAGCCGGTGCGCATATGGTCGGAAATGCGCTGGAAGATGCTCAAGGCGGTCATCGATGGCGAACCGATTCGTCTTGACGTGCAGCATGCATCGCCAGGTTCGCTCACGCCGCCAATGAAGCGCAGTGTGACAATCCCGAGCGATGGCTTGACGGCGACCGATATCGACAAAAATTTTTCGCGCGTGCTGGGCATTGAGTTGGCACGGCCGAAGGCGCAGATTGGCCGGGTTGTGCCAGATGGGGCAGCGATGATGGCCGGATTGCGCGAGGGCGACGTGGTTTTGGCGGTCAATGGCCAGCCGATGCTCGATTCGCTGGCGTTTGTCGAACTGGTGCGCGCATCGCCGGATAAAACGCTGTCACTTGAGATTCTGCGCGGGCAGGAGAAGCTCGAATTGCCGCTGACTCCAGTTGCGCACCAGGAAAAGGATGTGCTGATCGGGAAAATCATGGCCGACGTGCAACTGCGGCCAGAAATGATCTTTGCGCAGGATTCGCTACCACAGGCGGTTGTTCGCGGGGTGGTCCGGACATGGGAAACGATCAGCGTTTCGTTTCGGATGATTGGCCGGATGGTTCTGGGCGAGGTGTCGCTGAAAAGCATTTCCGGTCCGCTGACGATTGCCGATTACGCCGGCCAGACGGCACGCATTGGTCTGGTCAGCTATCTTGGTTTCCTGGCATTCATCAGTATCAGCATTGGTGTAATGAATTTGCTGCCTATTCCTGTTCTGGACGGGGGGCTTTTGCTGTATTATTCGATGGAGATTCTGACCGGCCGCACGGTTTCCGAGCGTGCCGGCAACATTGCACAACGGATTGGCCTTGGTTTGTTGATGACGATGATGGTCATCGCGCTCATCAACGATATTGTCCGCCTTGTTTTTTAGCTCACTGGCGATTGCATGGCATGCTTGCTGACATGAATCGATAGCAAATGAAATCACATCTCGATAGACTGCTTCCATACCCCCTTCGTCGTCACGCCATCGCTGCTGCAGCCTTTACGCTTTGCTCGGGTTATGCGCTTGCGGTAGATCCATTCACGGTCAAGGACATCCGCATCGAAGGCGTGCAGCGTACCGAGGCTGGCACCGTGTTCAGCTATTTGCCGGTTCGAGTCGGAGAAACCTTCAACGACGAAAAGGGTGCGGCAGCCATCAGGGCGCTGTATGCCACCGGATTCTTCAAGGACGTGCGGATTGAGGCTGAAAGTGGCGTGCTGGTGGTGTTCGTCGAAGAACGTCCGGCGGTGGCAGCCATCGAATTTACCGGCATCAAGGAATTCGAAAAGGAAATGCTGATCAAGGCGCTGAAGGATATCGGTCTGGCCGAAGCGCGCATTTTCGACAAGGCGCTGGTTGAGCGCGCGGAGCAGGAACTCAAGCGCCAGTATTTGTCGCGCAGTCTTTACAACGCACAGATTACGACGACGGTAACACCGCTGGAACGCAATCGCGTTTCAGTGAATTTCACCGTGGATGAGGGTGAACCGGCGCGCATTCGGAAAATCAGTTTTGTCGGTAACAAGGCTTTCAGCGACAGTCAGTTGCGCGGCCAGTTTGCGCTGACTACGCCGGGATGGCTTACCTGGCTGAGCAAGGCAGACCAGTACTCGCGCCAAAAGCTGACGGCCGATATTGAATCGCTGAAATCGTATTATCAGGATCGCGGTTACATCGAGATGCAGGTTGAATCGACCCAGGTGTCGATTACGCCAGACAAGAAGGACATTTACCTGACGATCAACGTCAAGGAAGGTGAACGCTACACGGTATCCGGGATCAAGCTGGAAGGCCAGATGCTCGGGCAGGACGAAGCGATTGCAAAACTGGTACAGTTGAAGAAAGGCGATGTCTATTCTGGCGAAAAAATGACGGCCAGCGCGAAAAAGATTTCCGAGTATCTCGGCAATTTCGGTTATGCCTTCGCCAACGTCAACCCTAATCCGGTAATCGACCGCGAGAAAAAGGAAGTGGCGTTCACGATTTTCATTGATCCGGGCAGGCGTGTTTACGTGCGTCAGATGAACATTGCCGGCAACAGTCGCACGCGTGACGAAGTTATTCGACGTGAATTCCGCCAGGTGGAAGGTTCGTGGTACAACGGCGAGAACATCAAGCTGTCGCGCGATCGCGTTGACCGGCTTGGCTATTTCAAGGAAGTCAATATCCAGACACCGGAAGTGCCAGGCGTTCCGGATCAGGTCGATGTCAACATGACGGTGGCGGAAAAGCCGACCGGCAATCTGCAGATGGGTGTCGGTTTTTCGCAAAGCGAGAAACTGATGCTGCAATCAAGCATTCAGCAGGAAAACTTCGCCGGCACGGGTAATACAGTTGGCTTGGCGGCGAACACCAGTTCGCGCTACCGGACGATTGCGCTGTCGCAAACCAACCCGTATTTCACCGACGATGGCGTCAGCCGCAGTTATGAGGTGTTCTTGCGCACGACCCGTCCGCCGCTGCTTAACACCAGCGATTACAAGGTGCAGACGATCGGTGCCAACGTGAAGTTTGGCGTGCCGTTCACCGAGGTGGATCGGGTATTTTTCGGCGTTGGTGTTGAACGGACCAAGGTGGAGACTTTCGAAAATAGTCCGGAGCGATACGAAAAATTCGTAACCGATCTGGGTGGCACGAATCCGGGTTCCGCCACAGCTAGTTCGCTGCCGTTGACGGTTGCATGGCAGCGTGACAGTCGCGACAGTGCGTTGGTGCCGACCAAAGGCCGTTATCAGCGCGCCAATCTGGAGTTCTCGCTGTTGGGCGATCTGAAGTATTACAAGGCGACCTATCAGCACCAGTATTACTGGCCGTTAAGCCGCACTGTGACGCTGGCGCTGAACGGTCAGCTCGATTATGGCCGCGGCTTAAGCGGCAAGCCGTACCCGATCTTCAAGAACGTCTATGCCGGCGGCATTGGCACGGTTCGTGGCTATGAAAGTTCTTCCATCGGCGGGCTCGATGCGAATGAAGATGCAATCGGCGGTTCGAAGCGTGCATTTGCCAACATCGAACTGCAGTTGCCATTCTCGAACGATGGCAAGGATCGCACGCTGCGATGGTTCACCTTCTTTGATGCCGGCACTGTCTGGGATGAACACGCAAAAATGCGGTTCTCTGATCTGAGGTATTCAGCCGGCTTTGGTATCAGCTGGGTATCTCCAGTTGGTCCGCTCAAACTCAGTTACGGCATACCGTTGAATGCGAAGCCGGAAGACCGGAGGCAGCAGATTCAGTTTCAGCTTGGCACCGGTTTTTTTGGAGAATTGCCTTGAAGTTCCATACCGCAACCATCACCAAGTTTGTCGCCATGCTGGCATTTTGTGCCGTTTCGGTGGCTGGCGCGCAGGCGCAGGAATCCAGAATCGGGCATGTATCGTCCGACAGGATCATGAATGAATCGGCGCCGGCAAAGGCGGCCAACGCAAAAATCGAGCGTGAGTTTTCCGGCCGCAACAAGGAATTGCTCGACCTGAACGAACGTCTGAAATCGATGGCCAGCAAGCTCGACAAGGACATGCCGGTGTTGTCCGAGTCGGAACGTGTCAAGCGCCAGCGTTCGCTGGCAGAGCTGGATCAGGAATTCCAGCGCAAGCAGCGCGCATTCCGCGAAGATCTGAACCAGCGCCGCAATGAGGAAATTGCCGCTGTCGTCAGCCGCGCCAACAAGGCGATCAAGGCGATTGCCGAAGCCGAGAAATTCGACATCATCCTGCAGGATGCGATTTATTACAGCCCACGCGTGGATATCACCGAAAAAGTGCTGAAAGCGCTGGCCAAGTAATTCCGAGAAGGTAAAATGGGAAATATCCGGCTCGGAGAACTGGTCGAACGCTTTGGCGGGCAACTGGCAGGTGAGCCGGATATCAAGGTATCCGGCATTGCGCCGCTGGACAGTGCTGACGCCTCCCAGTTGACCTTTCTCTCCAATTCCAGGCTTCGGTCACAAGCTGAAGCCTCGCGTGCGGCAGCGCTGATCCTGTCGCCGGCAGACGATGAGATCGTGGCTGCATCGTATACTGGCGCTCGCATCGTTACGTCGAATCCATATGCGTACTTTGCGCGTGTGGCGCAATGGTTCGAACAGCAGCGCGAGATTCCTGCGCCGGTTGGCGTGCATCCGCTGGCGTGCGTCGATCCGGCCGCAAGGATTGCGCCAACGGCTTCGATCGGGCCATATGTCACGATCGAAGCCGGGGCTGAAATTGCCGCGGGCGTGGTGATTGGCGCCGGCAGCTTTGTCGGTCGTGGCGCGAAAATCGGCGCGAACACCAGACTGGCGCCGCGCGTGACCTTTCATGCCGGTTGTGTGATTGGCGAGAACGGCATCATTCATTCCGGTGCGGTGATTGGCACTGAAGGTTTCGGCTTCGCCAACGATGCAGGCAAATGGATCAAGATTCCGCAGACCGGGCGGGTGGTGTGTGGCAATGATGTGCAGATTGGCGCCAATACCACCATCGATCGCGGCACGCTGGACGATACAGTGATCGAAGATGGCGTCAAGCTGGATAACCAGATCCAAGTAGGACATAACTGCCACATTGGCGCGCATTCCGCTGCGGCCGGTTGCGTTGGCATCGCCGGCAGCGCGACCATCGGCAAGCACTGCATGCTGGGCGGCGCGGCGATGATTGGCGGCCACCTGACGATTGCCGATGGCGTGTTCGTCACGGCCGCGTCGTCGGTGATGAATTCGATCAAGGAACCGGGGCAGTACACCAGCATTTTCCCGCTCACGCAGCACAAGGAGTGGGAGCGGACGGCAGCGATGCTGCGCAACATCAAGTCGATGCGGGACAGGATCCGCGAACTCGAAAAAAAGATAAAAGACCAAAACTGAAAAATATGAAAAAGCTCGACATCAACCAAATCAGGGAATATCTTCCGCACCGCTATCCGATGCTCCTGGTCGATCGCGTGATTGAATGGGAAGCAGGCAAGCGCATTGTCGGCATCAAGAATGTCACGATCAATGAAGAAGTGTTCAACGGGCATTTTCCGAACAATCCGGTGATGCCGGGCGTGCTGTTGATCGAAGCGATGGCGCAGAATGCGGCGTTGCTGACATTCATGAGCCTGAACAAGAAACTCGACGAAAACTCGACCGTGTATTTCGCCAGCATCGACAATGCGCGTTTCAAGCGGCCGGTCGTGCCTGGCGATCAATTCCGCATGGTGGCCGAACTGCTGCGCGGCGCGCGCGGCTTCTGGAAATACAAGGTGGAGGGTTATGTCGATGACGAACTCGCGGTCGAAGCGGAGGTGATGTGCGCCGTCCGCACCGTGGGCGAGACAGCGAAAAAGGCAGACTAGTCATGGCGAACATCCACCCGACAGCACTGATCGATCCGCAGGCAGAACTCGACAGTTCCGTCACGGTCGGTGCCTATTCCGTCATCGGGCCGAATGTCAGAATTGGTGCCGGCACGAGAATCGGTCCGCACGTCGTGATCGAAGGCCATACGACCATCGGACGCGACAACAACATCTTCCAGTTTGCGTCGCTCGGCGGCATGCCGCAGGACAAGAAATACGCGGGTGAACCGACGCGGCTGGAAATCGGCGATCGCAACACGATTCGCGAATTCTGCACCTTCAATACCGGCAGCATTCAGGATCAGGGCGTGACCATCCTGGGGAATGACAACTGGATGATGGCCTACGTCCACATTGCGCACGACTGCGTGGTTGGCAGCAACACGATTTTCGCCAACAGCACGACGCTGGGCGGGCATGTGCACATCGGCGACTGGGCGATCCTCGGTGGCGCGACGCTGGTGCACCAGTTCTGCCAGATTGGCGCGCATGTGATGGCAGGCGGCGGCACCGTCCTGACGCAGGATGTGCCGCCATTTCTGATGATTACTGGCGCGCCCCCGGCGCCGCATGGCATCAACAGCGAAGGGCTGCGCCGTCGCGGTTTCACGCCGGAACAGATCGCCGATTTGCGCAACGCCTACAAGACTCTGTACCGTTCCGGCCTGTCGCTGGAAGAGGCCAAGGCCGAACTGGCCAAATCGGCAGCGGAAGCGGGCGATTCCGCCCCTCACATCAACCAGATGCGCACCTTCCTCGACGGTGTGACGCGTGGCATCGTCAGATAAGCCGACCGTGGCGATGGTCGCCGGCGAACTGTCCGGCGACATCCTTGCCGGCCGGATGCTGTCGGCGCTGCGGCCGCAATTGCCCGATGCGCTGATGCACGGCATCGGCGGGCCGAACATGATGCAGCACGGTTTCGTCAGCGACTGGCCGATGGAAAAGCTGTCGGTGCGCGGCCTGTTCGAAGTGCTGCGGCACTACCGCGAGATCAAGGGCATCCGCGATGCATTGCGCGACCAGCTGCTGGCAGAAAAACCAGCCGTATTCGTTGGCGTGGATGCGCCCGAATTCAACCTCGGACTGGAACTGCAACTGCGGCAGGCCGGCATCCCGACCGTGCATTTCGTCAGCCCGTCGATCTGGGGCTGGCGGGCAGGGCGGATCAAGAAAATCCGTGAGGCGGTGTCGCACATGCTGGTCGTGTTCCCGTTCGAGGAACAGCTGTACCGTGACGCAGGGGTGCCGGTGACCTATGTCGGCCATCCGCTGGCGGAAGTGATCCCGATGGAACCGGATGTCGCCGCAGCGCGGCTGCAACTCGGTATCGCGCCCGAGGCAACGGTCGTCACCATCATGCCGGGCAGTCGGCTGTCCGAACTGAATTACCATGCGGCGCCATTCGTCGGCGCAGCCGGCATCCTGGCGCAGCGCGATCCGTCGATAGTGTTCATTGCGCCGATGGCGGGCGAGCGGCAGCGCCAGCACTTTGCCGAACTGCTGGCCAAACACGGCTTGCGGGATGTGCCGCTGCGCGTCATCGACGGCCAGTCGCACGCGGCGATTGCCGCGGCCGATGCGGTGCTGGTCGCTTCCGGCACGGCCACGCTTGAAGTGGCGCTGTTCAAAAAACCGATGGTGGTGGCCTACCGGCTGATGTGGGCCACCTGGCAAATTGTGCGCCGCATGGTCACCACCCGCTGGTGCGCGCTGCCGAACATCCTGACGCAGGAAACGCTGGTCCCGGAATTCCTGCAGGAGCAGGTCACGCCGGCCGCGCTGGCCGAAGCGGTGTGGCAGCAGTTGAACGACGAATCCACTCGCGCCGCACTGCGCCAGCGTTTCATCGAACTGCACCACGCGCTGCTGCGCAACACCGCCGAAGCCAGTGCGCAGGCGGTGCTGCAGGTGATGCGGCGTTCGTAGCGCGGCAGGCAGTGCCGTCAAAATAACTGACCGCGCTGGCAATCTCATTCAATAAGGCAAAAATAACTGACCGAAATGAATTTCGGGTCAGTAAGGCCTAAAAATATACTCCGCCCAGTATTTTAAAACAGCCAGCAAAACTGTGGCGCGGCGGCGTATTTTTGCTATATACCCCCATAAAAACAAAACGCGGCAGGGTTGCTGCCGCGTTCGGGGTAGGCCTGGCCTGATTACTTCTGCTTCGGGTGTGCCTTCACCAGCTGGCGCTGCTCGCCCAGTTTTTCGATGCCGGCCACGACCACGTCGCCCGGCTTGAGGAACACTTGCGGCTCGCGCGCGAGGCCGACGCCCGGCGGCGTGCCGGTGGCGATCACGTCGCCAGGCAGCAGCGTCATGAAGTGGCTCAGATAGCTGACGATCTTGGCCGACGAGAAAATCATCGTGTTGGTATTGCCTTTCTGCATTCGTTCGCCGTTTACGTCCAGATACAGTTCGAGGTTTTGCGGATCGGGCACTTCATCCCTCGTCACCAGCCACGGGCCGACCGGGCCGAAGGTGTCGCAGCCCTTGCCCTTGTCCCACTGCGTGCCGCGCTCGATCTGGAATTCGCGCTCGGACAGGTCGTTGGTCACGCAATAGCCGGCGACGTAATCCAGCGCCTCTTCCTCGCTCACGTACTGCGCTTTCTTGCCGATGATGATGCCGAGTTCGATTTCCCAGTCGGATTTTTTCGAGTCGATCGGCAGGATGATGTCGTCGTTCGGGCCGCACAGGCAGGACACCGCCTTCATGAACACGATCGGTTCCTTTGGAATGCGCATCTTCGCTTCGGCCGCGTGGTCGGTGTAGTTGATGCCGATGGCGATGTATTTGCTGACGAACGCCACCGGCACGCCCAGACGCGGGTTGCCCGGCACCAGCGGCAGCGTGGCCGGATCGATTTTCGCCAGCTTCGCCAGCGCCTCGTCGGCCAGTTGATCGGCGGTGAAATCGGTGATGATGCCGGACAGGTCGCGCAGTTGGCCATCGTGGTCGATCAGGCCGGGTTTTTCTGCGCCAGGTTGGCCGTAGCGTGCCAGTTTCATATTTTCTCCTTGTTGGTGAATCCGCTTGAGGTCAATCTAGAATCAATCCCAAAATTGTAGCCGACTCACAGCAGCTTGCGCCAGCGTTCCAGCTTTTGTTCGAACGACAGTTGCGCATTCGCCGGCGACGACGACGGCAGCACCAGCGTTTCGAACCCGGCGGCGGCAAAGCTCGGCGCGAATTTGCCGGAAGTCTGGCCGTTGAAGCACACCCGCTGCAGTTGCGGACAGCGCGCATGCAGCGGCGCGAAATCGTTGAACTGCGGCTGGCGGATGGCGGCATCGAGACTGCCGCTGCGCTCGCAGGCGGCGATCACGTCCCACAGGCCGATGCGGTGCGCCATCAGCCGTTGCAGCCGCTGCGGATAATCGAGTCCGCTCCAGTCTTCGTCCAGCACGGCGGCCAGCAGGCGCCAGAACTGGTTGCGCGGATGGGCGTAATACTGCTGCGCCACTAGCGAGGCTTCGCCCGGGAAGCTGCCGAGAATCAGCACTCGGGTATCGGGCGCGACGACTGGCGGAAAGCAGGCGAGGGACGGGGCGATATGTTTCGATGGTGCAGCCATGAGCGTCATTGTAAGGTTTAACGGTGGAATGGCTGCATTCTCGCTCTGCTTCGGTGGCACTGAAGATGCGACTGTTTCTGTGTGGAAATTCTTTGCCGATTTGTGCATAATCGCTGCCTACGCATGAATAATGCCTTGCCTGTGCAGCAGCGGATAACAGCATTGGCTGGCCTTGGGCAGGTTGTGCCCGGATGAGGCAGGAAACTGGCGTCAGCACGAGTTAAGTCAAAGCACGACGGCGGGTAGTGGTTAACATGGGAGCGCTGGCTGCGCGTCTGCGCAAGCAAGGATGCATGATTCCAGTTTTCCGATCAAAATCTGCAGCGGAGAAAAACATGAGCGATCACAAACAGCAGCCCGGCATGGAATTCTTTCTGGCATCGTCGGTGCATGACATGAAAAATTCCATCAGCATGCTGATGGGCGGACTGGAAAAAACCCTGTCGCAGGTAGATCCGGTCGCGTTTCCCGCTTATGCCGATCTGGCGCACATGATTTATGAAACCAGACGGATCAACAACAACCTGGTCCAGCTGCTGACACTGTTCAAGGCAGGCAAGGATCTGTATCCGTTCGATCCGCAGATGCATCCGGTGGCGGATGCGTTGCGGGTGATTGGCGAACAGAACGGCCCGTTGCTGTCCTCGCGCGGCATCAGCATCGAATATGCCGTTGACGACGATCTCTACTGGGAATTCGACGAAGACTTGTTCAACGGCGTGATCGGCAATGCGCTTAACAATGCGATCAATTACACCCTGGATCGTGTCCGTTTGGTGGCGCGGGAAATCGACGGTTTTCTCGAATGCCGCATCGAGGATAACGGCAAAGGCTATCCGCCGCACATGCTGGAGGCGGGGGCGGAAGCGATGCGGGGCGTTAACTTCCTCAGCGGCAGCACCGGCCTGGGCCTGCACTTCTCCGCCATGTCGGCCAAAATGCATCGCAACCGCGGCAAGACGGGGGAAATCCGGCTGGAAAACGGAGGCGCATGGGGTGGCGGCTGCTTCATATTCAGGTTGCCGTAAGGCGCATCAGCCACGGCGCGCGACAAACGGCACATCACGAACGAACAACCCGGAAAAAACATGATTGCAGAACAAAGGGCGGAGATGGATTTCTCCAATAAAAGCTTCCTCGTTATCGACGATTTCCAGGGGATGCGCAACATGATGCGCGACATCCTGCGCAATTGCGGCGCCAACGCGAGGCATATCGAAATGGCGGCCAATGGCGGCCAGGCGATTGCGATGCTGCAGCGGGAAAAATTCGATGTCGTGCTGTGCGATTTTAATCTGGGCCCCGGCCGCAACGGCCAGCAGGTACTTGAAGAAGCAAAATACCGCGATCTGGTTGGCCCGGCTTGCGCATGGATCATGATCACGGCCGAAAAAACGACCGATGCCGTCACCGGCACGGCTGAATATCAGCCGGATGCCTATCTGCTCAAGCCGCTGACAGAAGCGACCCTGCGGATGCGACTGGCCAGAATCTGGGACAGGAAGGCTGCGTTTTCCGCCATCGATGCCGCGCTGGTGCGCAAGGATCACGCCAAGGCATTGCAACTGTGCGATGAAAAACTGGCGGTGGACAAAGCCAATGCGGCCGAACTGAAGCGGTTCAAATGTCAGTTGCTGCTCGACATCGGCGAACTGGATTTGGCGCGCAAGGAATACGCTGCGGTGCTGGCTGCGCGCGATACGCCATGGGCCAAGCTGGGCATGGGCAAGGTTGCATTCCAGAGTGGGGATTTCAACGGCGCCCGGAAGCTGCTGGAAGAAGTTGTGACTGAAAACAAGGCGTTTCTGGAAGCATACGACTGGCTGGCTAAAACGCATCAGGCCAGCGGCAATATCGAATCTGCCGCGCAGGTGCTCGAACGCGCGACCAAGCTGTCGCCCAATTCGGTCCTGCGCCAGAAAACGCTGGGCGAAGTCGCATTCAAGCTGGGCAAGTTCGACAGCGCAGAACAGGCTTTCCGCAAAAGCGTCACGCTAGGCGAGCATTCGGTGCTCAAGACGCCGAGTGCCTATCTCGGGCTGGCCAAGACCTGTTCCGCCAAACAGAGTCCGGACGAGGCATTGCGCGTGTTGAACAACCTGAGCAAGACTTTCGAACAGGAAGATGTCCGGCTCAAGGCGCTGGCGGTCGAAGGGCAGATTCACCACCAGAATGGCAACGTCGAGCAGGCGGAGAAAATCGCGCAGGAACTGGGCGAGCGCATGTCTGCCGGCGTGGTGGCGACGGACAGTGAAACCACGATGGAAGTCGCGCGGCTGTTGATGTCCACCGGCGATCTCGATAGCGCCCGCACCATGCTGCTGGATGAAGTGAAAAACAATCCGGAAAACCGAACCCTGCTGGCTGAAATTCGGGAAGTGTTTGATGCGGCCAACATGTCCGAGGAAGGCGAGCGCATTGTCGAAGCATCGCGCAAGGAAGCGCTGGAAATGATGAATCGCGGTGTGCTGCTAGCGCGTGACGGCAAGCTGGATGAAGCCGTTGGATGGATGCGCAATGCGCGTCAGGCGATGCCGAGGAATGTGCGAGTGCTGTTCAATTTCGTGCATGTGATCGTGACCAAGATGCAGCAGCATGGCGTGGACGAGCAATTGATCGAAGAAGCGCGCACCAGCCTGGAATCAGCCAACCAGCTGGCTCCCGGCGACAGGCGCTATGGCCAGATGACGGGCGCGCTGGACAAGCTGGTTTCAGATGAGGCTGCGTCGTAGTTTTGACTTCGCCGTAGGTTAACCATGCTGTCAGGCCATGCCGGCGACGATTTCTTGTGTCGCGGAAATTGCCATGTTAGATTTGCAGTTTGACTAGAAAGCGTATCTGCCGATGCTATCAGGTGAAGAGGGCCAGGGTGTTTCATGCACCTCCGCCAGCCATATGTCAGAAGCGCTGCGCTCGCATATTGCTTCGCGCACCATGATGCTTTCAATGGTTGTGACCAGTGTGATCGGCGCGGTCGATGTCGTTTTCTGGTTTTTTAGTCGCAATGACCTGTTCCTCATCGAGGGCGGCGCCAATCTTGCGTGGCTGGTGCCGGATCTGATGATCCTTTTTATGATTCGCATTTCCAGCCGTAAACCCGACTGGAAAATGAATTATGGCTACCGGCGCATAGAAACGCTTTTCCTGCTGTTTTTTTCGCTCAGCATGGCCGGGGCGGGGCTTTATTTCCTGTATGGCACACTGACCCAGGCGCCAGAACAATTTCCCCTGGAATACGGTAGCGCGACCGTCATTTTGTCACTGGCAGTCATTACCGTGCTGGCTTTCCTCAGTCGGCATTTGTGGAACGTCGGCAAAAAGATTGAAAGCAGGTTGCTGATGCTGGATTCCACCATCATCCGGCTGGATATGGCCTCTGCCGTCATTCTCCTGCTAAGCGGGATTTTTCTTATTTTCGCGCCTTCAGCCCTGATTCTTCAGACCATACTGACCGTCCTGGTTGAACTGGGGCTCATAGTTTGCAGCGTGAACGAGACCGTTCGGGCGGCAAAGGAACTGGTTGATGTGAGCCCTTCACTGGAAGTGCTGAGTCTGGTCGAAAAAATCGCGGAAGAATCTTCAGAGGTGTATTTCATTTCCGACCAGCGTCTGCGCTCATTTGGCGGGGCTATTGCCGTCGACATTACCCTGGAAACGGATCCGAACTTGAGGGTCAAGGATGCCTATCGGCTTGCCTCCGATCTTGAGGACAAGATCAAGTCATCGGTTGAAAATGTGTTTGAAGTCTGCGTTCGGGTGAACCCGGCCGGAACTTATGTGGAAAAAGAGCTTGCCGGCGGGAGTTTTTTCCGATGATGGCACGCTGTTTTCCAGGCGCGCCCAATTTCGGCGCAAGCTGGAAATGAGCAATAAAAAAGGGTTACATGAAAACCTGTAACCCTTTGAAATACCTCTAGAATTCTGGTAGGCCGTGTAGGGCTCGAACCTACGACCAACGGATTAAAAGTCCGCTGCTCTACCGACTGAGCTAACGACCCGAAGAGGCAAAATTATACAGACCATGGCTGCGTTTGTGTAGGGCTTGGGCGGATTATTTTAAATTTTACGAATCATGAGCAAACGCATTCTTGTCATCCTGGGGCATCACACGAAAGACAGCTTGTGCGGCGCGCTGGCGGATGCTTATGCGCAAGGCGCGGTATTGGCCGGGCATGAAGTGAAACGCATCGCCGTGGGCGAACTCGCGTTCGATCCGGTCATCCGCGACGTGACGTGCATGAACGATATACGCGAGCCGGATTTGCTGGCGGCGCAGACAGCGATTGCATGGGCGCAGCATATCGTGTTGGTCTATCCGGTCTGGTGGGGCGGGCCGTCGGCGCTGCTCAAGGGCTTCATCGACCGGGTATTCACATCCGGTTTCGCTTTCAGGTTCAAGGAAAATTCGCCATTCTGGGAGCGCCTGCTGGCCGGACGTTCGGCGCATCTGCTGGTGACGATGGATACGCCGCCGTGGTATTACCGCTGGATATTTCGCATGCCGGGGCATCAGTTGATGAAGCGCACGATACTGGAATTTTGCGGCATCAAGCCGGTGCAGATAACCGACTTCGCGCCTGTCAGGGGATCGAGCGTGGACAAGCGCGAGAAATGGCTCGAACAGGCGCGGGCGTTCGGCCATCGCGCCTGATGGTTGTCTTAACAGGCTGTGCCCGAATTGACTTTTCATCCAGCGGCTGCATAATCGCCGACGATAGCATTCTGACCTTTTGAACGGAGCCGTGCCGATGCCGACCTTTACCATACGCAGCATGACGCGCGACGAAATGGATGATGCGCTGCAATGGGCCGCCGACGAAGGATGGAACCCCGGCATTTACGACGCCGATCCGTTCCATGCCGCCGACCCTGACGGTTTTCTGGTCGGGATGCTGGGGGATGAAAAAATCGCGCAGATTTCAGCCGTTCAGTATGGGCAGGATTTCGGTTTCATCGGCTTTTTCATCGTCAAGCCGGAGTATCGCGGTCAGGGGTATGGCCGCAGGATATGGGAAGCCGCGATGGCGCGTCTGGCTGGCCGCAACATCGGTCTGGATGGCGTGCCGGCACAGCAGGAAAATTACCGCAAGTCGGGCTTTTCGTACGCGCATCGCAGCATCCGCTATCAGGGCAACGGTGGCGGGCCAATGCCACCGATGGCACAGTGTACTGCTATCGTGTCAATGCCGGATTTATCTCTGGACGAAGTGATTGCCTATGACCGTGGGTTCTTTCCGCAGGAACGGCGCGAATTCCTGAAAAAATGGATGACCATGCCATACAGTACCGTGCTGGGCATTCGCACAGGCGACCGGCTTGCCGGTTTTGGCGTGCTGCGCAAATGCCGGGACGGGCACAAGATCGGGCCGCTGTTTGCCGATACGCCGCCACTGGCGGAAACGCTGTTCATGGTGATGCTGGCACAGGCACGGGAAAATGAACCCGTCTTCATTGACGTGCCAGAAACCAGTCCGGCAGCCATCGATCTCGTGCAGCGATTTGGCCTGAACCCGGTGTTCGAGACTGCCAGGATGTATACCAAGGCGGTACCTGGGCTGTCGCTTGCTCGCACTTATGGTATTACAACGTTCGAACTAGGTTAGATGCACTGTACCAAACCGGCGGGTCTAGCGAATGTTAGCGGCGGCTACATGGTGATCCTGGGATTGTAAGTGACAGGCAAGCCATGGGAAAATTTATCTTGAGGTTCGACAGTCGCTTTGCGCGGCGGCCATCAAAAACGGGCGTGTGTATTTTGATGCGCTGCGAACAATTAAAGCTGGAAACGGACTTGCATTTGATTACCAGCTTGATTGCGGCATGGTTATTACAGATGAGGACAAATACCGCTATGCCTGTAGCGTCGCAGCGGTAGGCATAGCGGTATGATGCTGACGCAAACAAGCGTGAACAAAATGGCGTAATGCTGAAACAAGCTGTCGAGCCGCCTGTTTTCAACTGCGCTGTGCGTAAGTCAGGCAATTAATCCGATCCACCACTTGTCCAATGGAAATCTTATTGGCTACGCACTCATAATCCTCGTTGTGGCGGCAGTTTGAAACCGAACATGCGCCAACCCCGGTTGGTGTCGGTTTGCCTTTTGAATGTGCGGCTGACGCAGATAGGCTGAAATAAGTGCCGCAGTCGGGATGAACCTTGTGACCGACTGTGATGGCGCGCGCATGACAAGCGTTGCCGGCGTTATATCCGCAGTCGGAGATGGAGCAATCCGAGACCACTGGCATTTCGATTGAGATCTTTTGCATGGGAACCTCCTCAAGCTATGAGTACGGGATGAAGGGAAAACATTCATGCTGTGGCGGTATTGTTGGGTACGTAGCCCACCGCAACGCCGATCCTAACGCTAAGTCACAAACCCGCTTTGTCTTCGATCAAAATGGTAAATTTCCGCTATGTGGCTTGCGCGGGTTATAAAGGTTCCGAGATAATCTCGGCATTGTCGACGCTGTAGCGCATGGCCTGTTCCGGCGTGATGCTTCCGAGAGCCACCAAGCCGGCGATGATGGTGATTTGGTGCGACACCACCAGCAAATCGCCCGCAGCCGGGGCGCGTCGAATGTCGTTGATAAAGTGTTTCATCCGCACGACGATATCGTCAAAATCTTCGGCCGGTACGAAGCCGTGCTCCAACTGCCGATGGAAATAGTCAACCGAGACGCCATCATGTCCTGTTTGCCATTCATTCAGGCGCGGATCGATATGTTGTGTGACATCAGGCCGATGCTGCAACAGGATTTGCAATGTTTCTTGTGTGCGATGGAATTCGGAGGCATACGCGCGCGTCAGTGGCACGGTATGCAATTGCTCGGCCACGGATGCGCATTGCCGACGCCCAATGGCTGTTAGCTTGACGATTCGGCTGGGGTCATCGTTGATGCAGCCGGCGACGTTGGCTTCACTCTGGCCGTGACGAACAAAATAAATGGTGGTCATATTCCGATAGGTTCAAAGTTGAGCCGGCCTGATTCAGACAAGACGGCATGTAACTTTAAATGATAACCTTTCTTGCTTCCTGTTGTCAGGAACGGATGCGCAACGTAGCCGGTGTGCGCAAGCTCAGGTGCTGACGCGAGAATTGCCAGCCGAAAAGAAGGGAGGCTGCGCCTCCCTTTCTCATGCCCGTTTTGCAGCAATCACTTCGCGCCCAGCAGCATCTCGTTCATCCGCTTGACGAATGTCGCCGGATCTTCGAGCGAGCCGCCTTCGGCCAGCATCGCCTGATCGAACAGCAGGTGCGACCAGTCGTCGAACTTCGCGTCCTCGTATTTCAGCCGTTGCACCAGCGGGTGCTCGGGGTTGATTTCGAGAATCGGCTTGGCATCCGGCGCTTTCTGTCCGGCCGCTTTCAGCAGGCGCTGCAGATTGCCGGAAATGTCGCGCTCGTCGGCCACCAGGCAGGCGGGCGAGTCGGTCAGGCGGAAGGTGACGCGCACGTCCTTGGCTTTTTCCACCAGCGCGGTCTTCATCTTTTCGACCAGTTCCTTGTAGCTGGTTTCGGTTTCTTCGTGCTGTTTCTTTTCGGTTTCGTCTTCCAGTTTGCCCAGATCGAGGTCGCCCTTGGCGACCGACACTAGCTGCTTGCCGTCGAATTCGCGCAGGAACGACAGCATCCATTCATCCACGCGGTCGGTCAGGAGCAGCACTTCGACGCTCTTTTTGCGGAAGATTTCGAGGTGCGGGCTGTTTTTCGCCGCGATGTAGCTGTCGGCCGTGACGTAGTAAATCTTGTCCTGGCCTTCCTTCATCCGCTGGACGTAGTCTTCGAGCGAAACGTTTTGCGCATCGCTGTCGTTGTGGGTCGAAGCGAAGCGCAGCAGCTTGGCGATGCGTTCCTGGTTGCTCTGGTCTTCGCCGATGCCTTCCTTCAGCACCTGGCCGAATTCCTGCCAGAAGCTGGCGTACTTGTCCTTCTTCTCCTGTTCTTCGGCATTGGCCAGTTCTTCCAGCATGCCCAGCACGCGGCGGGTCGAACCTTCGCGGATGAGTTTCACATCGCGCGACTCCTGCAGGATTTCGCGCGAAACGTTCAGCGGCAGGTCGTTCGAATCGATCACGCCCTTGACGAAGCGCAGGTAAATCGGCAGCAGTTGTTCGGCGTCATCCATGATGAACACGCGCTTGATGTAGAGCTTGATGCCGCCGCGCTGGTTGCGATCCCACAGGTCGAACGGCGCGCGCTGCGGACCAGGCCAGCGGTTCGGCGAAGTCGTGCGACACATGCTTGTAGAACTCGTTGTACTGCTCGTCGGTGATGTCGGACTTGCTGCGCGTCCACAGGGCGCTGGCCTGGTTGACGGTTTCGGTTTCATCCTTGGTCACCATCTTCTTCGCTTCGCTATCCCATTCTTCCTTCTGCATCAGGATCGGCAGCGAGATGTGGTCCGAATACTTGCGGATGATGGCCTGCAGTTTCCAGATCGAGAGCAGTTCGTCCTCGTCTTCGCGCAGGTGCAGGATGATTTCGGTGCCGCGCGTTGGTTTGTCGATGGTTTCGACCGAGAATTCGCCGCTGCCGTCGGATTCCCAGCGCACGCCTTCATTCGCTGGCAGGCCGGCGCGGCGGCTATTGACGGTGATTCGGTCTGCGACGATGAAGGCCGAATAGAAGCCGACGCCGAACTGGCCGATCAGCGCCGCATCCTTTTGCTGGTCGCCGGTCAGTTTGGAAAAGAATTCGCGCGTGCCGGATTTGGCGATCGTGCCCAGATGCGCAATCGCTTCGTCGCGGCTCATGCCGATGCCGTTGTCGGAAATGGTGACGGTGCGCGCTTCGGTGTTGTAGGCAACGCCGATTTTCAGATCCGGATCGGATTCGAACAGTTCCGGTTTGGCAATCGCTTCGTAGCGCAGCTTGTCGGCCGCGTCGGACGCGTTCGAGATCAGCTCGCGCAGGAAGATTTCCTTGTTCGAATACAGCGAATGGATCATCAGTTGCAGCAGTTGTTTGACTTCAGCCTGAAAGCCCAGGGTTTGTTTTTCGGTTGCAGCCATTTTTCCCTCTTGAATTTGCAGCGTGGTTGAACGGATTTTTGGCAAATGGGGGCGGCGCGGCGGTTTTCAAGACCGGTGCCAGGCTTTACCCTGAATTTTCAATCCGGTAAAATGCGCCCCGTCATCAGGGAGTAGCCGCGCTCCGCAATGGAGTGGCCTGCGTCAACATACTTGGCACAAATAGCCATGGCGCAGGCGGCATATGCTTGGCAAGACTTTTGACCACAGGCCTCGCAGGCTGGCGGGGGCGCTGTGGTCATTGGTTTTTCGCCGGCATTGAAAGCTTTGATGGAATCCTTGCTCGTTTCAACTGGTGTGGTCGCGTTGGCCGAAATCGGCGACAAGACACAGTTGCTGGCCTTCATTCTCGCCGCGCGGTTCAAGAAGCCGCTGCCGATCATCGGCGGCATCCTGCTGGCAACGGTGGTCAATCATGGTCTGGCCGGTGCGCTCGGCACATGGATCACGTCGCTGGTCGGGCCGGATGCGCTGCGCTGGATTCTTGGCCTGTCGTTCATTGGCATGGCGGTGTGGACGCTGATTCCGGACGAAATCGAGGATGACGAGACAAAGATCGCGCAGCATCTGGGCGTGTTCGGCGCGACGCTCGTGACCTTTTTCCTGGCCGAAATGGGCGACAAGACGCAGATTGCAACGATTGCAATGGCCGCCCGCTATCAGGCGCCGCTCGAAGTTGTGGCCGGCACCACGCTGGGCATGCTGATTGCTGACGTGCCGGCGGTGTTTGTCGGCAATCGTTTTGCCGACCGGATACCGCTGAAACTGGTGCATTCCATCGCGGCAGCCATTTTTGCCATTCTGGGCATTCTGACGCTGGTGCGGTTCGATGGCTGGTGGTAATGAGCTGACGGTCATCGCTGGGTGAACCGCTGGCGCAAGAAAATTTCCGTGTTGCAATTTTCATTATGTTGTCACTCTTGAATGCTAAACTGCTAATGGTTTGTTTGCAGTAGGCGTCGCGGCATCGCCGGGCATGCCGCATTACATCGGAGAGGCAACATGAGCATTTTGAACGAGGCAGGTCAAAAGGAACTGGCCATACAGTTGCAGGCAATGCTGCTGGGCGACAATGCGCAACTGAAGGACGCGCTCAACAAGCTGTCCGGGCAAGTGGATTTCAGTCTGGAGGGTTTGAACAAACTGGCTGCAGCCAGCGGTCAGAACGAGGATATTCCGGAAGCGGTGAAACAGGCGCTGGAACTGACGACCAACCAGTATGGCGTGGTGCTGGTGCTGAAGGAACCGGCGATGAAATACGTTCAGGGCGGCGGCACCATCAGTGCCTCGGTGTTGGGCGGTATCAGCGCCGCAGTCACCTCCATTCCGGTGGTCGGGCTGGGACTGGCCGGGTTGTTAGCCCTGTTGGCGGCAATCCTGGGCACGTACACCGGGTGGATGACGCTGGCGGATAAAGGCAAGGGGGTATACGTGACGGTCACCTGGGTGCAGATTGGCCTGGCGGTGCTGTTCCCTCTGGCGGCCACCACAATTCTGCTGCCGGTCGTCGGCTCGATTGAATAGGCTGCCCCGACGGCGGGCTGGTTGCCGCCGGCAATAAAAAAAGCGCTGCCCGTCAATGGGTGCAGCGCTTTTTCATGCCGGCTGGCGTTTGATGCGCGCGGCCAATCAGGCGGCTGCCTTTTTCCGGATTTCCGACAGCAGCGGCTCCACGCCATGTGCCGTCAGCGAATCAACCAGATGCAGGTGGGCGGTGATTGCGTCGTTCCAGGTGGAAAAGCCCCATTGTGGCAGCAGATCTTCGGGCAGGCCAAGCACCATGGTTTCGAACAGAATCGGTGAGCCATCGCCCCAGTTACGGTCGATGCCGGTAAAAACGGTCGATACCTGCAATTCGCCGACACTGTCTTGCGCCACGATGCGGTTGGCATCATTTCTCATCGACTGCGAATACTCGACAAATGTGCAGCGCACAGGCATCTGACCGTCAAGGCGGTAAAAGCGATCGTCTATCGGAGTACGGATGTCTTGGTCACTGCTCATGCTTGATCTTTCGAGAAAAAAAGCGCGATTGTACTGGATGTTGGGGCAATTTGGTCGATTAGTTTGCATCGATGGGTTACGATAGACCTTTGTTCAATTGCTGGAGCCATCATGGCCGTTTATGACAACCTGAAAAAACTGAATATTGAACTGCCGACCGTGGCGGCGCCGGTGGCGGCTTACGTGATGTATGTGCAGACTGGCAACACCGTTTACCTGTCCGGTCACATCGCGAAAAAGAATGGCCAGCCGTGGGTCGGGCAGTTCGGCCGGAACATCACGGTCGAAGAAGGACGGCAGGCGGCGCGCGGCGTGGCGATCGATCTGATGGCGACCTTGCAGGCCGCTTGCGGCGGTGATTTGACGCGCGTGAAACGCATTGTCAAACTGACCAGCCTGGTGAATTCGACTGGCGATTTCACCGAACACCATCTGGTGACCAATGGCGCGTCCGAATTGCTGGCGGAAGTGTTTGGCGAAGCTGGCCGCCATGCGCGCTCGGCCTTCGGCGTGGCGCAAATCCCGCTTGGTTCCTGCCTCGAAATCGAACTGATCGCCGAACTGGCCTGACCGGCATCCACCAATAACGCGGCAGGCCGCAGGCTGGATTTGCACCATCCAACTGGCAATTACCCACTGTGGATCACCGGGAGTCGAAAAATGGTGGGGGTATATAGTCAAAACAATGCGCCGGGCCACATATTTGCTGGCTGTTTTTAAATACTGGCTGGAGTATATTTTTTGGGCTTACTGACCCGGAATCCATTTAAGTCAGTTATTTGGGGCCTGTGCCGCTAGCGTTCTTCGTTGGTGTTCAGCGTACCGGCTTTCTGGCCACCAGCCCGATCAGCGCCGACATGCCGGCGTGTCCGCTGCCTTCGTGAATCTCGGCTTCGTATTCGTTGCATTCGAGTATTTCCAGCCCGGCAAAGGCTGTGCGCAGCATTTGTTCGGTGTACAGGTGTTCCGCCAGCGGCGGTCCACCAGTCTTGAATTCCAGTTGCTTCGGCGTGTAGCCTTGCACCAGCAGCAGGCCGCCGGGTTTGAGCGTGCGGATGCAGCCGGCGAAAATCTTTGCGCGCAATGCGGGCGGAGCGAACTGGATGAAAATCGCGATCACCACGTCATAACGGTCAGGTGTCCACGGCCAGTCCTCGATGCCAGCGACGGTGAAATCCACGCTGGCGCCGGATTCACGCGCCAGACTGTGGGCCTTTTCAACTGCGACCGGCGACAGATCGAACGCATCGACCTGCAATCCCTGCTGCGCGCACCAGACGCTGTTCCTGCCTTCGCCATCGGCCACCAACAGCGCGCGCTGGCCGGGCGCCAGCAGCGCCGCCTTGCTGACGAGATAGGCATTCGGCGTGGTGCCGAACAGGTAATCGGCGCGGTCAAAACGCTGGTTCCAGGTTTCGGCCGGATTGGCAAAGCCGCTGGCGGGGTTGTTCATCGTTGGATTCAGCAGGTGAGCGATGGGCTGATTATTGTTGGCTGCGTTCATTCTGGCAAGGGCGATGGTGGCTTGCCGTTGTCCGTGCGCACCGGAAAACATTAGCTTCGCGGTTCGTGCGCGAATGTCTGCGTTATGTCATGCCGGCGTTGCGCAGTGGGGGCACAATGCCGTTTGGGCCGGTTTTACCGGCGCAGGCCAGTCGCGCAGCCGGTTGAAATACTGCATGGGGTATTTTTCAGGCGCGTCTTTTTATCTGGCCTAACGGGCGTTTTTCCTGACATACCCCCTGTTTTCAAGTGCTGCGGCACAACGCGGGAGATTTCCAGTGAGCGAGCAAGTCCGTACGAGCCATGCGTTGCACGATTCGTCGCCGGACGAGCCGGAGGGGTTCGCGTTTCTGGCCGAACTGGCGCTGGATATGCGCTGGGCATGGAACCACGCAACCGACAAGGTATGGCGGCAGCTTGATCCGGAATTGTGGGAAGCAACCAAGAATCCGTGGATTGTACTGAACGCCGCGTCGCGGCAGCAGGTGGCGCAACTGTTCGTCGATGCCGATTTTTGCCATCTGGTTGATGATCTGGTGCAGGCGCGGCGGCGAAGGGCGGAAGCGCCGGCATGGTTCCAGCACGCTTGCCCGCAGGCGGAGTTGAAGACGGTCGCTTATTTCTGCATGGAATTCATGCTGAGCGAGGCCTTGCCGATTTATTCCGGCGGGCTGGGCAATGTCGCCGGCGATTTGCTGAAATCGGCCAGTGACATGGGCGTGCCGATCGTTGGCGTCGGGCTGCTGTACCAGCAGGGTTATTTCCATCAGCAAATTGACCGCAGTGGCGAACAGCTGGCGATTATGCCGTACAACGAGCCGGGGCTGCTGCCGATCACGCCGGTGCGCAATGGCGATGGCGAATGGCTGCGGCTGCAATTGAATTTGCCCGGGCATCCGATCTGGCTGCGCGCGTGGCAGGCACAGATCGGCAAGGGGAAACTGTATCTGCTCGACAGCAACGACCCGTCCAATTACCCGCTGTATCGCGGCATCACCAGCGAACTGTATGGCGGCGGGCCGACGATGCGGCTGATGCAGGAACTGGTGCTGGGCATTGGCGGCTGGCAATTGCTGGCGGAACTCGGCATCGAGCCGGAAGTGTGCCATATGAACGAAGGGCATGCGGCGTTCGCGGTGCTGGAGCGGGCGCGCAATTACATGCAGGCGGCCGGCCAGCCGTTCGACGTGGCGCTGACAGTCACGCGCGCGGGCAACGTGTTCACCACGCATACCGCGGTCGAGGCTGGTTTCGATCGCTATTCGCCGTTGCAGATTGCGCATTGCCTCGGCGGTTATGCGCATCGCAATCTCGGCATTTCGCTCGATGAACTGCTGGCGCTCGGGCGGCGCAATCCAGATGATCCGGCCGAAGATTTCAACATGGCGTACCTGGCGATCCGCGGCAGCGGCGCGGTCAATGGCGTCAGCCGGCTGCATGGTCAGGTCAGCCGCCAGCTGTTCGCGCCCCTGTTTCCGCGCTGGCCGGCGGTCGAAATGCCGATTGGCCATGTGACCAATGGCGTGCATATGTCCACCTGGGATTCGGCCGAGGCCGATACGCTGTGGACCGAAGTCAACGGCAAGGAACGCTGGCTCGGCACGACCGAGGCGCTGGAGCAGAACATGCAGCGCGTGTCCGACGAAGCCTTCTGGCGCTTTCGCTGCGCTTCGCGGGCGTCGCTGGTCGCTTATGCGCGCGAGCGGCTGTCGCGGCAACTCGCGTCGTCCGGCTCGTCGCCGGAAATGGTAGAGGCGGCGAAGCATCTGTTCGATCCGAATGTGCTCACGCTCGGCTTCGCGCGCCGTTTTGCTGCCTACAAGCGACCGAACCTGCTGCTGCACGATCCGGAGCGCCTGCTAAGGCTGCTCAACGATCCGGAGCGACCGCTGCAGATCATCATCGCCGGCAAGGCGCATCCGGACGATGCGGCGGGCAAGGCGCTGATCCGGCAATGGATCGATTTCATTCGCCGGCCGGAGGCGCGGCAGCGGATCATTTTCCTGTCCGATTACGACATGCACCTGAGCGAGCATCTGGTGCAGGGAGTCGATGTCTGGCTCAACACGCCGCGCCGGCCGTGGGAAGCATGCGGCACCAGCGGCATGAAGGTGCTGGTCAACGGCGGCATCAATCTGTCGGTGCTGGATGGTTGGTGGGCCGAAGCCTATGCGCCCGAAGTTGGCTGGGCGCTCGGCGATGGCAACGAACACGCTGATCATACGCTGTGGGATGCGAACGATGCAGCACAATTGTATGATTTGCTGGAACACGAGGTGGTGCCGGAATTTTATGCGCGCAACGAACAGGGTTTGCCCACCGCCTGGGTAGCGCGGATGCGCGAAAGCATGGCGCACCTGACGCCGCAGTATTCAACCTGCCGTTCGCTGCGAGAATACGTGAAGCAGTATTACCTGCCGGCGGCAGAATGTTACCGCCGCCGCGCCGCCGATGGCAGCGCGTACGGGCAGGAAATGGTCGCGTGGCTGCACCGTCTGCGACAGGCCTGGCCTGGGTTGCGCTTCGGGCAGGCCAGCGTGGAAACGAATGCCGAACGGCACCTGTTCGAGGTGCAGGTTTATCTGGGCGAACTGGAACCGTCGATGGTGCGGGTCGAGTTGTATGCCGATGCCGTTGATGGCGGCGAGCCGGTGCGGCAGGAAATGCAGTGCGTGCGGCAGCTGGTTGGCGCGGTCAATGGCTATGCGTATCAGGCCAGTGTGCCGGCCGGTCGTGCGGCAACGGATTTTACCGCCCGCCTGATGCCGCGTGATGACGGTATTGCAACTCCGCTGGAGTCGGGATTGATACTCTGGCAAAGATGATTTTTCGGTGTCATGTCTGGCTGAAGGCATGACGGTTTGCGTTATAATCTTAATTTCCCGCTCATGCCGTTCGGCATCAATGAAATGATCAAGTTCGTATTCGTCACCGGCGGCGTCGTATCATCCCTGGGCAAGGGGATCGCCGCCGCATCCCTCGCTGCGATCCTCGAATCGCGCGGCCTCAAAGTCACCATCATGAAGCTCGACCCGTACATCAACGTGGATCCGGGCACGATGAGTCCATTCCAGCATGGCGAAGTATTCGTCACCGACGATGGCGCCGAGACCGATCTCGACCTCGGCCACTACGAGCGCTTCATCTCGACCAAGATGAAGAAGGTGAACAACTTCACCACCGGCCAGATTTACGAATCGGTGATCCGCAAGGAACGGCGCGGCGAATATCTCGGCAAGACGGTGCAGGTGATTCCGCACATCACCAATGAAATCCAGAATTTCATCTACCGTGGCGCGGATGGCTACGATGTGGCGCTGGTTGAAATCGGCGGCACCGTGGGCGATATCGAATCGCTGCCGTTCCTCGAAGCTGCGCGTCAGCTGAGTTTACGCGCCGGTCGCAATGCGGCCGCGTTCGTGCACCTGACGCTGGTGCCGTATCTCGCCTCGTCGGGCGAACTGAAAACCAAGCCGACGCAGCACAGCGTGCAAAAGCTGCGCGAAATCGGCATCTTCCCGGACGCGCTCTTGTGCCGCGCCGACCGCCCGATCCCGGACGACGAGCGCGCCAAGATTTCGCTGTTCGCCAACGTGCCGGAAAACGCGGTCATCTCGGTCTGGGATGCGGATACGATCTACAAGATTCCGCAGATGCTGCACGATCAGGGGCTGGACGACATCGTGTGCAAGAAGCTTGAACTGTCGCCGCCGCCGGCTCAGCTCGAAATCTGGAGCAAGCTGGTGTATGCGCTCGAACATCCTACGAGCGAAGTCAATATCGGCATGGTGGGCAAGTATGTCGATCTGACCGAGTCGTACAAATCGCTGATCGAGGCGTTGCGTCATGCCGGCATTCATCTGCACTGCAACGTCAACATCGAATATCTGGATTCCGAGGAAATCGAGGAAAAGGGCGTCGCGCATCTGGCGAAATACGATGCGATTCTGGTGCCGGGCGGCTTCGGCAAGCGCGGCGTCGAAGGCAAGATCGCGGCGGCGAAATTCGCGCGCGAAAGCAAGATTCCTTACCTCGGCATCTGTCTGGGGATGCAGGTGGCGCTGATCGAATATGCGCGCAACAAGGCCGGGTTGGCGAAAGCGAATTCGACCGAGTTCGATCCGGATACCGATCAGCCGGTGGTTGCGTTGATCAACGAATGGCAAAACCACGACGGCAAGGTCGAACGCCGCGACGAAAATTCCGACCTCGGCGGCACGATGCGCCTGGGTGCGCAGACTTGCGCCATCAAGCCGGAAACGCTGGCAGCCGCCATTTACGGCAATGTGGTGACCGAACGTCATCGCCATCGCTACGAAGCGAACAACCATTACCTCGGCCGGATCGAGCAGGCCGGGTTGATCGTATCGGCGCGTACGCCGTCGGAAAATCTGTGCGAGATCATGGAACTGCCGCGTACTGGTGACAATGCGCATCCGTGGTATGTCGGCGTGCAGTATCACCCTGAATTCAAATCCACGCCGCGTGAAGGTCATCCGCTGTTCATTTCGTACATCGAAGCAGCGATGAAATACAAGCAGCAGAAGGAAGGAAAGGCTGCATGAAGCTTTGCGGTTTTGATATCGGCCTTGAGCAGCCGATCTTTTTGATTGCTGGTCCGTGCGTGATCGAGTCGCGCCAGATGGCGCTCGACATTGCCGGCACGCTGAAGGAAATTACGACGGCGCTCGGCATGCCGTACATTTTCAAGGCGTCGTACGACAAGGCGAACCGCTCGTCGGGCAAATCCTTCCGTGGTCCCGGCATCGATGCCGGACTGGATGTGCTGGCCGAAGTGCGCAAGGTGATTGGTGTGCCAGTACTGACCGATGTGCATAGCGAAGCGGAAATCGCGCAGGTGGCGCAGACGGTGGACGTGCTGCAAACACCGGCCTTCCTGTGCCGCCAGACCGATTTCATCGAAGCCTGCGCGCGCTCGGGCAAGCCGGTGAACATCAAGAAGGGCCAGTTCCTGTCGCCGCAAGACATGGTCAACGTGATCGAAAAGGCACGCAGCGCGGCGCGCGAAGCGGGCGTCGATCCCGATAACTTCATGGTATGCGAACGCGGTGCTTCTTTCGGCTACAATAATCTGGTTTCCGACATGCGTTCGCTGGCGATATTGCGCCAGACCGGCAGCCCGGTGGTGTTTGATGCGACCCATTCGGTGCAGTTGCCGGGCGGGCAGGGAACGTCGTCCGGCGGGCAGCGCGAATTCGTGCCGGTGCTGGCGCGTGCTGCGGTCGCGGCCGGCATTGCCGGCCTGTTCATGGAAACCCATCCGAATCCGGCCGAAGCCATGTCTGACGGGCCGAACATGGTGCCGCTGTCCCGCATGAAAGAATTGCTGACGACGCTGGTCGAACTCGATCGCGTAGTGAAAAAAGCCGGGTTCCTCGAATCCGATCTGACGTAAAAAATAACAAACATAATTAGGAGAATTGCATGAGTGCCATCGTTGACATCATCGGTCGCGAAATCATTGATTCGCGCGGCAATCCGACGGTTGAATGCGACGTGCTGCTGGAATCCGGTGTGATGGGGCGCGCTGCCGTGCCGTCCGGCGCATCGACCGGTTCGCGCGAAGCGATCGAACTGCGCGACGGTGACAAAAGCCGTTACGGCGGCAAGGGCGTGCTGAAAGCGTGCGAGCACATCAACACCGAGATTTCGGAAGCGATCATGGGTCTGGACGCAAGCGAGCAGGCCTTTCTGGATCGCACACTGATTGAACTCGACGGCACCGAGAACAAGAGCCGCCTGGGCGCGAATGCGATGCTGGCGGTGTCGATGGCGGTGGCGAAAGCCGCAGCCGAGGAAGCGGGTTTGCCGTTGTACCGCTATTTCGGTGGTTCCGGCTCGATGCAGATGCCGGTGCCGATGATGAACGTCATCAACGGCGGCGCGCATGCGGACAACAATCTGGATATTCAGGAATTCATGATCATCCCGGTCGGCGCGCCGAGCTTCCGCGAAGCGGTGCGCTATGGTGCCGAAGTGTTCCAGACGCTGAAAAAAATCCTGCAGGAAAAAGGCTTGACCACTTCCGTTGGCGATGAGGGCGGCTTTGCGCCATCGGTCGCGAACCATGAAGAAGCGATCAAGCTGATCATCCAGGCGATTGAACAGGCTGGTTTCGAACCGGGCAGGCAGATCGCGCTAGGCCTCGATTGCGCCGCGAGCGAATTCTACAAGGATGGCAAATACCACCTCGAAGGCGAGGGCCTGACGCTGTCGGCGCAGGACTTCACCAACCTGCTGGTTACCTGGTGTGACAAGTACCCGATCATCTCGATCGAGGACGCGATGGCCGAAGGCGATTGGGAAGGCTGGGAAACCCTGACCAGGGCGTTGAGCAAGAAAGTGCAACTGGTGGGCGATGATCTGTTCGTGACCAACACCAAAATCTTGCGCGAAGGCATCCAGAAAGGTATCGCCAACTCGATTCTGATCAAGATTAACCAGATCGGCACGCTGACCGAAACTTTCGCCGCGATCGAAATGGCCAAGCGCGCTGGTTACACCGCGGTGATTTCACACCGTTCGGGCGAAACCGAGGATTCAACCATCGCCGATATCGCCGTCGGCACGAATGCGCTGCAAATCAAGACCGGCTCGATGTCGCGTTCCGACCGGATCGCGAAATACAACCAGTTGCTGCGCATTGAGGAAGATCTGGGCGAAATCGCCAGCTATCCGGGCCGCGAAGCGTTCTACAACCTGAAATAAGGCCAAGGATGCGGGTTTCGAACCCGCGTCCGGCTGTGCTGCCCACATGCGCCTGATTACCCTCATCCTGGCCATCCTGCTGCTGCTGATCCAGTATCCGCTGTGGCTGGGCAAGGGGGGGTGGCTGCGCGTATGGGAAATGGAACGGCAGGTGACTGCGGCGCAGCAGAAGAACGAGGAAACCAAGGCGCGCAATGCGAAGCTGGAATCCGAAGTGCGCGATCTGAAGGAAGGCACCGGCGCGACCGAGGAACGGGCGCGGGCTGAACTCGGCATGATCAAGGATGGCGAGGTGTTCGTGCAGATTGTCGACCCGGCCAAGAGCGCTGCGGCGGCGGCACCGTCCGTCAAGCCTGCCAAAGCATCAACACCCTGACCGGCGGCTGAAACACTACTGCGGTGGTCATCTGCGGCGTTGCGCGCTGCCCGAAATCCTCATGTACTCGTGTACATTGCGGTTCCTGCGCTTCGTGCGCCTTGCCTCTAACCATCCTCGCTACGTTTTTTAGCCGCATGTTTGCTGTTTGCAACTTTCAGTTTGTCGCGTCAGTGGACCTCGATTACTGGCACTCGCTCAAGACCCGCTGCGCTTCCTGTTGTTCCTGCGCCCGCTGTTCATCGCTCAGCACTACACGTTCACCCTGTTCGTTGGTACGCATGAGCCGCTGGCCGGAACTGAGCGTGCGCTGGTGTTCGCGCGCACGTTCGCAATTTTTCGCCTTGGCTTCCGCCTGCTTTGCCTGTTCGGCCGCCTTCTTGTCCTTTTCCGCCTGTTCTTTCTTCTTATCGGCTTCGGACTTGGCTGCTGGCGGTTTTTTCTGCGCTGCTGACGCTGGCGCGCCATTCGCCGCGGCGCTGGCTGAGGCTTGCGCTGCCGCAGGTGCAGGTGCAGGTGCAGCGGTCTTGTTGCGTGGTGTTTTTAGAATGCGGCTGGCAGGAATCGATGCCGGCGGCGGTTTGTCCGAATAATTCTTGACGTTGTTCTTGTCGAGCCAGATGTATTGCGCGCTGGCGGGCAGTGCGAGGAAAATGCCGAGGATGCCTGTCGCGATGGCAGGGATGGAGAGCAAACGCACGTGTTTCATGGCTGTGTCCATAAAGAAATGAGGGCTGGACGTATCATGACGACGGGCTGGTGGTTTCGCGGATGAATTGCTTGTCCAGCAGTTCGGTGATGCTTCGTTCATCCATGCCCAGCGCCGTGATATTTTTCAGCAACTGAGCTTTGGTCTGCTTGCCGTCCACCATCACCAGCAGGCTGCGCAGACGCGGCGGCAGCTGGTGCTTGCGCGTGGCGATTTCCTCTCGGCCCTTGTCGGTTTTTTCAAAAACGGAGTTCTGCATGGCATCCCTGGAACGAAATCGAAATTCAGTATAGAGCAGCATCATCCGGCGCGACAATTGCTAGTTGTCTGCCAACAACAGCGAGTTTGCCGGAGGTGGGCATCCTGATGTCATGAAATAGATCAAGCTCACATCAAAATGTTGTCGCAGAATGAAACATCGCTGCGGGCGCAGCCGGTTTCATGGTCGGGTATTGCATGTGCTCCGCAGAGTCACCATACTAGCGTTTTTACAGGATTCATCGCCATGCCAACATCAGATATCAAGACCATCGAATACGAATCACCGCAGATGGAAACCGGTTCCAGCTGCACCGCCGAAGCCTGGGCGCGCGTGCCGGCCGCGCCATCGCCGGAAGAAAAGGCGGCGCTGAAGGAACGCATCAAGCGCCTGCTGAAGGAACGCGGCGCGGTGCTGGTGGCGCACTATTACGTCGATCCGGACGTGCAGGATCTGGCCGAGGAAACCGGCGGCTGCGTGTCGGATTCGCTCGAAATGGCGCGTTTCGGGCGCGACCATGCAGCCAAGACGCTGGTGGTGGCCGGCGTGCGCTTCATGGGCGAAACGGCCAAGATTCTCAGCCCGGACAAGACGGTGCTGATGCCGGATCTGGACGCCACCTGTTCGCTCGACCTCGGCTGCCCGGCCGATCAGTTTGCCGCCTTTTGCGACGCGCACCCGGATCGCACGGTGGTGGTGTATGCCAACACCAGCGCTGCGGTGAAGGCACGCGCCGACTGGATGGTAACGTCATCCATCGGGCTGGAAATCGTGCGCCACCTGCACGCGCAGGGCAAGAAAATCCTGTGGGCGCCGGACAAGCATCTGGGCAGCTACATCCAGCAGGAAACCGGGGCTGACATGCTGCTGTGGCAAGGCTCCTGTCTGGTGCATGACGAATTCAAGGCGCTCGAACTCGAACTGCTGATGAAAGAGCATCCGAAGGCGAAAGTGCTGGTGCATCCGGAATCGCCGGCGGGCGTGATTGCGCTGGCGGACGTGGTCGGCTCGACCTCGCAGATGGTGACGGCGGCGCAAACGCTGGACGCGGAAGAATTCATCGTAGCCACCGAAAGCGGACTGTTCCACAAGATGAAGCAGGCCGCGCCGAACAAGCGTTTCATCGAAGCGCCCACTTCCGGCAACAGCGCCACCTGCAAGAGCTGCACCCACTGTCCGTGGATGGCGATGAACGGGCTGGCGAATCTGGCGGCGGTGCTCGAATCCGGCGCGAATGAAATCCACGTCGATCCCGCCATCGGCAAAAAGGCGATCGTCTGCATCGACCGCATGCTGGCATTCGCGGCCGAGCAAAAGGCGAAGCAAGCCTCGGCCTTTTCTAGCGGAATGGGGCCGGCATGAGCAACCTGAACAACCGATTCGCGCCGTTTGACGACCAACTGGCGGCGGCGCTGGAAGCGAATGTGGCGGCCGCATTGGCCGAGGACATCGGCAGCGGCGACGTCACCGGCCGACTGGTGTCGGGCGACAAGGAAGTGAAAGCCTGCGTGATCGTGCGCGAGCCGGCGGTGCTGTGCGGCGCGCCGTGGTTCGAAGCAGTGATGAAGCAGGTCGATCCACGCCTGACGCTCGACTGGCGCTATGCCGAGGGCGATGACCTGCAGGCCAAAATGCAAGTCTGCTGGATTACCGGCCCGGCGCGTTCGCTGCTGACGGCCGAGCGCACCGCGCTCAATTTCCTGCAAATGATGTCCGGCGTCGCCACGGCCACGCGCAAGTTCGTGCAACTGGTGGCCGGCACGAAAGCCGAAATCCTGGACACGCGCAAAACGCTGCCCGGCTTGCGGCTGGCGCAGAAATACGCGGTGCGCGTCGGCGGCGGCGCGAACCAGCGGATGGCGCTGTATGACGGCATCCTGATCAAGGAAAACCACATCGCGGCCGCCGGCGGCATCACGGCCGCGCTGCAAACCGCGCAGGGGCTGAATGCCGGCGTGCCGGTGCAGATTGAAGTCGAATCGCTGGCGCAATTGCAGGAAGCACTCGACGGCGGCGCGAAATCGGTCATGCTCGACAACTTCCGGCTGGAAGACATCCGCGCTGCGGTGAAACTGAACGCGGGCCGGGCGGTGCTGGAAGTCTCCGGCGGCGTCAATTTCTACAGCGTGCGTTCAATCGCCGAAACCGGTGTCGATCGGATCTCGGTCGGCTCGTTGACCAAAGACCTGCACGCGACCGACTACTCGCTGCGCATCTTTGGTTAGCGGCAAGCAGGCTGCTGCAAAACGACTAGGCGTGCATCTGCGCGCTGGACTGCGCTCGCGCCGGGCAGCGGTGTGCCTACGCCAGTCAAAATAACTGACTCGGAACGCATTTTTGGTCATTAAGGCTGAAAAATATACTGGTGGGTGTATTTTTAAACAGCCAGTAAAACCGTGGTCCGGTGCTGGGTTTTAGCCATATACTCCGTCATAACTTGCTTTATGGTCAATTTGTACGCATAAGGGCAGGGCGTAAGGAGAGCGGGGTGTAGGAAAAGGGAATTGCGGTAGTTGGCTAATTGTGGTCTGTCCCCTGTTTTCTTGTGTTTTCTTTCTGAAAAATGGGTTTAACCCATACATGGCACAGGACATTGATAGGAGTTTGTATGGATGAAGACCAGAATAAAAAACAGACAACTCGCTCAGGCTGTTTAACTGGTTGCTTGTTTCCACTGGTTGCGATTTTCGTCATCACTATTGGATTGTTCATCAGCTTCGAAATCTACAAAGCATTTCAAGATGCCAAGGTGAGGAATTTGTGCGCTAAGGATGGCGGAATCAGGGTTTATGAACAGGTGGTACTGCCACCGGAGAAATTTAACCAGTGGGGGCAGGTGAATTTCTATGAACCAACTCAAGGAGAAAACTCGCTTGGTGCGGAATATCTGTACACCCGCAAAGTCGAATACTACGCTCAGGGCGCACCAGCGCTCAACCCCGGCGAAATTTCTGTGAAAAGAACATTTGTCCAAGTGAACCGTCGCACGGACATGAAATTACTAGGTGAAATGGTTCTTTACATAAGGGCTGGTGGTGATATGCCGGGACCTTGGAAACCGACAGCTTTTACTTGCCCAGACATTCAAACAACAAATGAAGAGGCGCTATTTGCAGCAATTTTCATAAATCAAAACATGCAGAGATGAATATGCCAACTGCACTCGAACTGTTCGACCAAGCGACACTCTCGCTTGCAGCGTAGGCCACCCTTGCGCAAGAGAGATAATGGGGAACAGCCCACCATTATTCATCCTGAATGGCTGTGCGCTGGCACCATCAACGGTCTGTTGTCCCGTCCAGTTCTCATGCTTCACACCAAAATAACTGACTCAAAACGCATTTTTGGTCAATAAGGCTGAAAAATATACTGGGTGGTGTATTTTTAAACAGCCAGCAAAAATGTGGCCCTGAGCTTGTTTTTAAGCATATACCCCTGCTAATCTGGTTTTTTTCTGCCGCGATCAGAACGTGTGCGAGGATTTTCTGGTTGCATCGCGTGCGTTTCGGCTGCCTTCGCACCGGCAGGACGGGGTAACATTGCACATCGCCGGCCTGCGGCTGAACTTGGCCCGTGCCGTCATGGTCCAACACGGAAATATGGGCAACGGGAGGTTGAGATGGCAATGAGGAAAATTCGGCTCGGCAGGGCTTTCACGCTGATGGAGTCCGGGCCGGTGGTGCTGGTGACGACGAACGACGGCAAGCAAAGCAACGTGATGACGATTTCGTGGACCATGGTGAACGATTTCACGCCGGTTTTCGCGCTCACCACCGGGCCGTGGAACCATTCGTTTGCCGCGCTAAAGAAAACGAAGGAGTGCGTGCTGGCGATTCCGGGCGTCGATCTGCTGGACAAGGTGGTCGGCATCGGCACCTGTTGTGGCAAGGATGGCGACAAGTTCGAACGGTTTTCGCTCACGCCGGTGCAGGGCAGGCAGGTGGTCGCGCCGCTGATTAAGGAATGCCTGGCGAATATCGAGTGCCGGGTGGTCGATATCGTCAAGAAGCACAACATCGTGCTGCTCGAAGGCGTGGCGGCTTACGTCGATGCTGCGCGCAAGGAGCAGCGCACGATCCATGCCGTTGGCGATGGCACTTTCATTGTGGACGGGCGCAGGCTTGAGCGGAAGAAGCTGATGCGGTCGAAAATTCCGGCGGGTGTTTAACAGCCTGCTGAAAAACTACTGTGGTGGGTCATCTGCGGCGTTGCGCGGTGCTCGGAATCCTCATGTACATCTTGTACATTCCGGTTCCTGCGCTCCGTGCGCCTTGCATCTAACCATCCTCGCGACGTTTTTCAGCAGCCTGTTGATTTGCGGCATTATTAGCCATTAGCCATCAAGCGCATTCCACGCCATTCGCAGCCAGTCGAGCTTGCCGAGTTTGGGCCGCTGGCGGAAGACGTCGTAATCGGCCGATTCGATCTTTTCCAGAATGCGCAGGCCGCCTTGCACCACCATCCGCAGTTCCCAGCCGATGCGCCCCGGCAGGCGGGATGCGAGCGGCGCGCCGGCGCGCATGATGGTGCGGGCGCGGTCGACCTGAAAGCGCATCAGGCTGCGCCAGGCATCGTCGGCAATCTGCTGTGCCAGATGATTTTCGCTGACGCCGAAGGCGCGCATTTCATTTTGCGGCAGGTAGACGCGATCTTTTTGCCAGTCGATGGCCACGTCCTGCCAGAAATTGATCAACTGCAGCGCGGAACAGATGGCGTCCGATTCGTTCAGGTTTTTCACATCGACCGCGTCGTACAGGTACAGCATCAGTTCGCCCACCGGATTGGCCGAGCGGCGGCAATAGTCCAGCACTTCCTGAAAGCTGGCATAGCGCGTCTTGACCACGTCCTGCTTGAACGCCGACAGCAGATCGCGAAACGGCAGTAGCGGCAGCCGGTAATCGCGGATCACGTCTTCCAGCGATTGAAACAGTTCGGATTTGGCCGTCAGGTTGTGCTCGATCCGATCCAGTCCGTCTTCGTATTCGGTCAGCAGTTCGAGCCGGATGCTGGTTGGCGCATGGCCTTCGTCGGCAATGTCGTCGGCGCTGCGCGCAAAGGCGTAGATCGTCTGCACCGCCGGACGCAGATGCTTGGGCAGCAGAAACGACGCCACCGGAAAATTTTCGTAATGATCGACGGACATGGCAGCCGGAAAGGGTTAGCTTTGCGCGATGATAAGGGAATGACTGCCGGTTCGATTCGCACAATACCGGGCAGACCTCGCGCTTATTCGAGCGCTGACAATGCCGTGACCTGATATTTCACGCCCAGTTTTTTCCCCTTGCGCGCGCGCTTGCCGGCCATTGCGGTGAAATTCGCGCCGGTCAGCCGCAGTTCCTGCGTCTTGCCGCCGCGCCCGGTGCCGGATACCAGCACGCCTTTTTCGCCCGCAGGCTGCACCGCCAGCAGTGTTTCCTTGTCTTCCAGCCCCATCAGGATCACACCCCGGCCGCCGTTGGCCAGCGTGCGGATTTCGTCCAGCGCAAACGCCAGCAGCCGCCCTTGTGCGGACAGGCAGGCGATGGTGTGCGTTTGCGGCAGGATCACGCGCGGCGGCAGCAGCGTTTCACCCGCTTCGAGCGTGACGAACGATTTGCCGCCCTTGAGGCGGCTGAGCATGTCGCCCGCCTTGGCGGCAAAGCCGTAGCCGCCGCTGGAAGCGATCAGCAGCGGAATTTCGGGCGAACCGGCGAAATAGTGCAGGATCTGTTCGCCGTGCGCCAGTTCGACCAGCGTTGTCACCGGCACGCCATCGCCGCGCGCGCCCGGCAAGGCGGATACCGGGGTCGAATACACGCGGCCGCTGGCGCCGAAAATCAGCAGGTGGTCAACGGTGCGGCATTCAAACGTGCCGTACATCGCATCGCCCGCCTTGAAGGTGAACTGCGCCGGTTCGTGGCCGTGGCCGGTGCGGGCGCGCACCCAGCCTTTGTCCGAGATCACGACCGTGACCGGTTCGTCCACCACTTTCTGCTCCAGCGTGGCCCGCTGCGCTTCTTCGATCAGCGTGCGGCGCGCATCGCCGAATGCCTTGCGGTCGGCTTCGATTTCGCGGATCACGCAGCGTTTCATCGAGGCCGGGCTGTCGAGCAGCTCCTGCAAGCCATCACGCTCCTGCCGCAGTTCGGCCAGTTCCTGTTCGATCTTGATTGCTTCCAGCCGCGCCAGTTGTCGCAGGCGGATTTCGAGGATGTCGTCCGCTTGCCGCTCGGACAGTTCGAACGCGGCCATCAGCGCCGGTTTCGGTTCGTCCGATTCGCGGATGATGCGGATCACCTCATCGATGTTGAGCAGCACCGTCTGCCGCCCTTCGAGGATGTGGATGCGGTCATCGACCCGGCCGAGGCGGTGGCGGGTGCGGCGGGTGACGGTATCGAAACGGAAATCGATCCATTCGGTCAGGATGTCGGCCAGCGATTTCTGCCGTGGGCGGCCATCGCGCCCGATCATCACCAGATTGAGCGAGCTGTTGCATTCGAGCGAGGTGTGCGCCAGCAGCAGCTGCATGAATTCGGTCTGATCCTGATTGCGCGATTTCGGCTCGAACACCAGCCGCACCGGCGCATCGCGCCCGGATTCGTCGCGCACGGTATCGAGCGCCGACAGCAGCAATTGCTTCTGCGACAGTTGTTCCGCCGACAGTGCCTTCTTGCCGGCGCGAATCTTCGGGTTCGTCAGTTCCTCGATTTCTTCCAGCACCTTTTGCGCCGAAGTGCCGGGCGGCAGTTCGGTCACCACCGCCTGCCACTGGCCGCGCGCCAGTTCCTCGATTTGCCAGCGCGCGCGCACCTTCAGGCTGCCGCGGCCGCTGGCATACATGTCGGCAATCGCAACTGGCGGGGTGATGATCTGGCCGCCGCCGGGGAAATCCGGCCCCGGCACCAGCGCCATCAGTTCGGTGTGCGTCAGTTGCGGGTTGCGGATCAAGGCCACCGCCGCGGTCGCCACTTCAGTCAGGTTGTGCGGCGGGATTTCGGTCGCCATGCCGACTGCGATGCCGGACGAGCCGTTCAGCAGCAGCAGCGGTAGGCGCGCCGGCAGCAGCTTCGGTTCTTCCGACGAGCCGTCGTAATTCGGCTGGAAATCGACCGTGTCGTGGTCAATTTCGTCCAGCAGCAGCCGCGCAATCGGCGTCAGCCGCGCTTCGGTGTAGCGCATCGCCGCTGCGCCGTCGCCATCGCGCGAGCCGAAGTTGCCCTGGCCGTCGATCAGCGGGTAGCGCAGCGTGAAATCCTGCGCCATCCGCACCAGCGCGTCGTACACTGACTGGTCGCCGTGCGGGTGCAGCTTGCCCAGCACATCGCCCACCACCGCCGCCGATTTGCGCGGCTTCGCGTTCGCGCTCAGGCCCAGTTCGTTCATCGCATACAGGATGCGGCGCTGCACCGGCTTTTGCCCGTCGCACACGTCCGGCAATGCGCGCCCCTTGACCACCGAGATGGCGTAATCGAGATAGGCGCGCTCGGCGAAGGTGGCGAGCGTCAGCGCCTCGTCGTCGGACGGCGCGGCGGCCTGTTCAAAAAGGTTGGCTTGTGCGGTCATGGTTGTTTACTGAAACCTGTATCGTGTTTCCGTGTTGTTTGGAACCGGGAGCAAGGCGCGCGGTCGCAGGCAGTTCTGGCAGTACGGCAAGGTCGCGCGGGTGCTATCGGTTTCAAACTGGTTAAATATCGGCCTCGACATCGTTGCCGTGTTCCTCCATCCACGCGCGCCGCGCAGCGGCTTCGCCTTTGCCCATCAGCATGTTGAAGCGTTCTTCGGATGTGTTCCGTCCCAGTTCGCCGAACGCGACCGGCTGCAGCCGGCGCGTGTCCGGGTTCATCGTCGTTTCCCACAATTGCTCGGCGTTCATTTCGCCCAGCCCCTTGAAGCGGGAAATCGACCATGCGCCATCCTTCACGCCATCCTTTTTCAGCTTGTCTTCGATCGACGTCAGTTCGGCATCGTCCAGCGCATACAGTTTTTGCAGCGGTTTTTTGCCACGTGCCGGCGCATCGACGCGGTATAGCGGCGGTCGGGCAACACAGATGTGGCCGTGTTCGATCAGCCGCGGGAAATGGCGCAGGAACAGCGTCAGCAGCAGCACCTGAATGTGCGAGCCATCGACGTCGGCATCGGACAGGATGCAGATCTTGCCGTAGCGCAGCCCGCTCAGGTCGGGGTTGTCGTTCGGGCCGTGCGGATCGACCCCGATTGCAACCGAGATGTCGTGAATCTCGTTGTTGGCGAACAGCCGGTCGCGTTCGGTTTCCCACGAATTCAGCACTTTGCCGCGCAACGGCAGAATCGCCTGGAATTCCTTGTTGCGGCCGAGCTTGGCCGAGCCGCCGGCGGAATCGCCCTCGACCAGAAACAGCTCGTTGCGGGTGATGTCGGTCGATTCGCAATCGGTCAGCTTGCCGGGCAGCACCGCCACGCCGGACGATTTTTTCTTCACCACTTTTTGCGCCGAGCGCACCCGAGCCTGCGCCTGGCGGATCACCAGTTCGGCCAGTGCGCGGCCATGTTCGACGTTCTGGTTCAGCCACAGTTCCAGCGGCGCGCGCACGCAGCTTGACACCAGCCGTACCGCATCGCGCGAATTCAGCCGTTCCTTGATCTGTCCCTGGAATTGCGGGTCTAGCACGCGCGCGGACAGCACGAACGATACCCGCGCGAATACGTCTTCGGCCAGCAGCTTGACGCCTTTCGGCAGCAGCGAGTGCAGTTCGACGAAGTTCTTGACCGCGCCGAACAGCCCGTCGCGCAGGCCGGATTCATGCGTGCCGCCGGCTGGCGTCGGAATTAGGTTCACATACGATTCGCGTACCAGCGCGCCGTCCTCGGTCCAGGCCACCACCCAGGCCGCGCCTTCGCCTTCGGCAAAGCCTTCGTGCTCGGCTTCGGCGTAATGTTCGCCTTCGAACAGCGGGATCAGCAGTTCGCTGCCAGATGTTTGCGCCAGCGTTTCGGTTAGATAGCCGCGCAAGCCGTGTTCGTATTGCCAGGTTTGGCTTTCGCCTTTTTTCTCGTTCACCAGCGTGATTTTCACTCCGGGCAAGAGAATCGCTTTCGAGCGCAACAGATGCTGCAATTCGGCTTGCGGGATGGCGGGTGAGTCGAAATACGCCGGGTCGGGCCAGACGGTGACGCAGGTGCCGGATTTTTTTTCGCCCCGGGTCAGCGGACGTGACTGCAGCGGCTCGATAACGTCGCCGTCGGCAAATACGATGCCATGCACCTGGCCTTCGCGCCAGACGATGACTTCCAGTCGAGACGACAGCGCATTCGTGACCGACACGCCGACGCCGTGCAGGCCGCCGGAAAACGCATACGCGCCGTTCGCGCCCTTGTCGAACTTGCCGCCGGCATGCAGCCGGGTAAAAACGATTTCGACCGTCGGAATATTTTCATCCGGGTGTAATCCCGTCGGGATGCCGCGCCCGTTGTCCTCGACGCTTATGCCGCCATCGGCGCGCTGGGTGACGATGATGTGTGAGCAGTGGCCGCCGAGTGCTTCGTCCGATGCATTGTCGATTACTTCCTGCACGATGTGCAGTGGATTTTCGGTACGGGTGTACATGCCGGGGCGTTGTCGCACCGGTTCTAGCCCTTTGAGCACGCGGATGGAGGATTCGCTGTAATCAGAAGTTCTTGTTGCCATGAAACAAAATAAGTTCCGAGTTACCCACAGGTTTTGTGGATAAAGGTTTGATGGTGATCAAAAAAACGAGGTTTTTCAAGGCCTGTGTCGAGTTGCTCAACAAATGAGCAGTGGAAAATTGTTTTGCAGGCAATATTTCCCGGCGTTATCTGTTGTCTTGCGGGCGAAGCCGGCTGCGCATGCAATGCTTGTCGAGGCGTGAGTATAAGCGAGTTCGAGCGCGGCGCTGGCGGGTATTTTACGGCACGCCAGTGCCGGCGCTGCATGCGGCAGGGTATTGCTTCTGTTTGGTGCATATTATGTTGCACATGGGGTCAGTCAGGCTGCTCCACGGCCAATCGTTGCCAGAGCGGGAAATTTCGATTATAATTTTTCGATTAAAGAGTATGAAGTTGGCCCATAAATTATTTATGGTTGACGGATAATGACGAGATGGGCGGTTGCCCATTTTTTTTTTCTTGCGCCGGATGTGCAGTCCGAATGGAGAAAAGCGTTGCAGTTGCTGGATTTGATTGAAAAAACCGTTGCCGGGCTTGGCTACGATCTGGTTGATTTCGAGAGGGCCGGGGGCGGCCTGCTGCGTGTATACATCGATTTCCTGCCGCAGGATGCAGGCAAGGGAGCGATTTCGGTATCCGATTGCGAAAAAGTCAGTCATCAGCTGTCGCATGTGCTGACGGTCGAGAATGTCGATTACGAGCGGCTTGAAATATCGTCGCCGGGGTTGGATCGTCCGCTGAAAAAGCTGTCTGATTTTGAACGTTTTGCGGGGTGCGAGGTGGTCATCAAGCTGCGCATGGCGATCCCGGGCACGTCGAATCGCAAATCGTATCAGGGGATATTGCATGCCCCGGAAGGTGAAAAGTTGAAACTGGAATTTGAAGCGAAAGAAGGGCCGGCGATGCTGGAGTTCGCGCTGGCCGATGTGGACAAGGCGCGGCTGGTGCCGCAGGTCGATTTTAGGAGCCGCAAAGCATGAGTCTCGAAATTCTGCAGCTGGTTGATGCGCTGGCGCGTGAAAAGAACGTTGACAAGGAAGTCGTGTTCGGTGCGCTGGAGCATGCGCTGGCATTGGCAACCAAGAAACGCTATGAAGGCGATGCCGACATTCGCGTGGCGATCGACCGCCAGACGGGCGAATCGAAATCCTACCGTCGCTGGCATGTCGTGCCAGACGAAGCGGGGTTGCAATTGCCCGATCAGGAAATCCTGTTCTTCGAAGCAAAGGAAGAATATCCGGATATCGAGCTGGACGAATACATCGAGGAAGAGATCGAGTCGGTCGCTTTCGGTCGTCGTTTTGCGCAGGATACGAAACAGGTTGTTTTGCAGCGCATCCGCGATGCCGAGCGCGAACAGATCCTGAACGATTTTCTCGATCGTGGCGATGTGCTGGTAACCGGCACAATCAAGCGCATGGAGCGCGGCGATGCGATTGTCGAATCCGGCAAGATCGAGGCGCGCCTGCCGCGCGACCAGATGATCCCGAAGGAAAATCTGCGCATTGGCGATCGCGTTCGTGCATATATCCTGCGTGTCGATCGCGGCATGCGCGGGCCGCAGGTGATCCTGTCGCGCACGGCGCCGGAATTCATCGCGAAGCTGTTCGAACTGGAAGTGCCGGAAATCGAGCAGGGTTCGCTGGAAATCAAGTCGGCGGCGCGCGATCCGGGTGTGCGTGCCAAGATTGCGGTTTATACCAGCGATCGCCGCATCGATCCGATCGGCACCTGCGTCGGCATGCGCGGTTCGCGCGTGCAGGCCGTGACTGGCGAGCTTGGTGGCGAGCGGGTCGATATTGTGCTGTGGTCGGACGATCCGGCGCAGTTCGTGATTGGCGCGCTGGCGCCGGCCAATGTCCAGTCGATTCTGGTCGATGAAGACAAGCACGCGATGGATGTGGTCGTAGATGAGGAAAATCTGGCGATTGCAATCGGCCGCAGCGGTCAGAACGTGCGTCTGGCGTCCGAGCTGACCGGCTGGAAAATCAACATCATGACGGTCGAGGAGTCGAAGGACAAGTCGGCGGCTGAAATGGCCGTGGTGCGTACGCTGTTCATGGAGAAACTGGATGTCGATCAGGAAGTGGCTGACATTCTGGTGGAAGAGGGATTCACCAGTCTGGAGGAAGTGGCTTACGTGCCGCTTACCGAGATGCTGGAAATCGACGCATTTGACGAAGACACGGTCAACGAGTTGCGCAACCGTGCGCGCGATGCGCTGGTGACCGATGCGATTGCGTCCGAGGAAGGGCTGGACGGCATGGAAGAGGCGCTGCTCGAACTTGATGGCATGGAGCGCTCTGTTGCGGTCAAGCTGGGCATGGCTGGCATCAAGACCGTCAAGGACTTTGTCGGGCTGGCATATGACGAGTTCGGCGCGATTCTGGCGCTGCCGATCGAGCGTGCGCGTCAGTTGATTGCGAACGGATTCGAGGATGTCAGCGACGAAGAAACGAAACTGATTGATGCGAAGTATGACGCACAGGCAAAGGCATTGCAGGAAAAAGCCTGGAACCTGGCTGAGGCAAACTGATTGCCTGCGACGGTACGGGCGGATTGAAATCCGCTGCGTGCCACGGAGAAAAGAGGACTGAATGGCGAGCAACAACGTCAAAGAGGACAAGGACAAGCTCCTGGGACATCTGCGCCGTGCGCATGGCACCACGCCGGAAGGCGAGAAAAAGAAAATTACGCTGACCCGCAAGGAAACGAGCGAAATCAAGCAGGCGGATGCATCCGGCAAGTCACGCACGATTCAGGTCGAAGTGCGCAAGAAGCGCACTTTCGTGCAGCGAGATGAGACAGAAGCTCCCGTCGTGCCGTCCACGCCGGCTGCCGTTGCGGCTGCACCGGTGATTGACGAGGCCGAGCGTGCTCGCCGTGCAGAGGAAGCGAAGCGTCAGGCCGAGTTGTTTGCGCGCCAGGAAGCGGAGTTGCGCGAGAAAAAGGCGCAACTGGCCAAACTGGAAGCAGAAAAGGAAGCGCAGGCTCAGGCGGCGCAAAAGGCAAAAGAGGAAGCCGAGGCGAAGGCGCGTCAGGCTGAGGAGGTGAAGGCAGAACCCGCGGGTGAACCGGCGGGCGAACCTGTGGCAGAGGAAGTCAAGACTGTCGTCGCAGAGGAAGCGAAAAAGGCAGCGGAGCAAGCAGCCATCAGCCAAGCGGAAAAGGCGGCTGCGACCGAACTGGCGCGCAAGGCGGTCGAAGACGAAGTGGCGCAGATCAAGGCGATGATGAGCGCCACGCGCAAGGTGGTCAAGGCACCGCCGCCGCCGGCACCTGCCGAGCCTGCGGCGAAAGCTTCCGAAGGAACGCTGCGCAAGCCGGCGGAGAAAAAACCGGGCGAGAAAAAGGAAGAGAAAAAGCCGGTTGTCGGCGACAAGAAATCGATCAAGTCGGCCAACGTTTCCTCGACTTGGCAGGATGATGCCAACAAGAAACGCCCGGGCGGCTTGAAAACTCGCGGCCCGGCAGGTGGTACTTCAGGTGGCCGTGATGGTTGGCGCAGTGGCGGTCCGAAAGGTCGCCGCGCGGCGCAGGCCGAAGAACGTAATTCGAATTTCCAGATGCCGACCGAAGCGATTGTCAGGGATGTGCATGTGCCGGAAACGATTACTGTGGCCGAGCTGGCGCACAACATGGCGATCAAGGCATCGGAAGTGATCAAGCATCTGATGAAACTGGGCCAGATGGTGACCATCAACCAGGTGCTCGATCAGGAAACGGCAATGATTCTGGTCGAGGAAATGGGGCATCGCGCCCATGCAGCGAAAATCAATGACATCGAGGCGATGCTGGCAGATGTTGGTGCTGGTGCCGAGCACGAAGCAGCGCCGCGCGCGCCGGTGGTGACCGTGATGGGGCACGTTGACCACGGCAAGACTTCGCTGCTGGATTATATCCGCCGCACCAAGGTGGCCTCTGGTGAAGCGGGCGGCATTACGCAGCATATCGGCGCCTATCACGTGCGTACCCCGCGCGGCATGATCACTTTCCTCGATACGCCGGGCCATGAAGCCTTTACCGCGATGCGTGCGCGTGGTGCGCAGGCTACCGACATTGTTATTCTGGTGGTTGCTGGTGACGATGGTGTGATGCCGCAGACCAAGGAAGCGATTGCGCACGCGAAAGCCGCAGGCGTGCCGCTGGTGGTGGCCATCAACAAGATGGACAAACAGGGCGCGAACCAGGAACGGGTAACGCAGGAACTGATCAACGAACAAGTCATCCCGGAAGAATACGGTGGTGATTCGCCATTCGTGCCGGTATCGGCCAAGAGCGGCATGGGCATCGATTCGCTGCTGGAAAACGTATTGCTGCAAGCCGAGGTGCTGGAACTGACGGCACCGGTTGATGCACCGGCGAAAGGGCTGGTGATCGAGGCGCGTCTGGACAAGGGCAAGGGCCCGGTCGCCACGGTGCTGGTGCAGTCCGGTACCTTGAAGCGTGGCGACGTGGTGCTGGCCGGGGCGGAATATGGCCGCGTGCGCGCGATGCTGGATGAAACCGGCAAGGCGATCGCCGAGGCTGGCCCGTGCATTCCGGTCGAGATTCAGGGTTTGACCGGCGTGCCGGCGGCTGGTGAAGAAGTGATGGTGCTGGCAGACGAGCGCAAGGCGCGTGAAATCAGCCTGTTCCGTCAGGGCAAGTACCGCGACGTGAAGCTGGCGAAGCAGCACGCGGCGAAGCTGGAAAACCTGTTCGAGAACATTGCCGAAGGCGAAGTCAAGAACTTGCCGATGATCATCAAGACCGACGTGCAGGGTTCGCAGGAAGCGCTGGTGCATGCGATGCAGAAACTGTCCACGGACGAGGTGCGGGTGCAGGTCGTGCATGCGGCAGTCGGCGGCATTTCCGAATCGGACGTCAACCTGGCTGTGGCGTCGAAGGCGGTCATCATCGGCTTCAACACGCGCGCTGATGCGCTGGCTCGCGCACAGGCCGAAAATAATGGCATCGACATTCGCTACTACAACATCATCTACGATGCGATTGACGATGTGAAGATCGCAGGTTGCCAGGTGCTAGAAGGTCTGGTGCGTCGTGGCGCGCAGGTGCGTTTGCTGCGCGACCATGTGGTCATCTGGTCGGGCGAAATCGATACGTTGAAGCGCTTCAAGGATGACGTGCGCGAAGTTAAGTCCGGCTTCGAGTGCGGCCTGACCTTGAAGGGTTACAACGATATCAAGGAAGGCGACCAGCTGGAAGTTTACGAAGTGCAGGAAATCGCACGTACCCTGTGATCATGACGAAACACGGCAAATCCATCCCCGGGCGCGGCTTGCGCGTGGCCGATCAGATCCAGCGCGATCTGTCGGAAATCATCACGTTCGAACTGAAGGACCCGCGGGTGGGCATGGTCACGCTGACTGAAGTTCAGTTGACGCCCGATTACGCGCACGCGAAAGTGTTTTTCACCACGCTGGCCGATGCGCCGGAAGCGGTGAAAGCCACGTTGGAAGGCTTGTCGCGTTCGGCCGGATTTTTGCGCAACCAGCTCGGCAAGCGGCTGCATATCCACACGCTGCCGCAGCTGACCTTCGTGCACGATATGTCGACCGTGCGCGGCATGGCGATCTCCAGCCTGATCGATCAGGCCAATGCCAGCCGCGCGAAAGACGCGGACGAAACCTGATTTTCCCGTTCCCGGTAACCGGCAGCGCCTGCTGCGCCATGTCGATGGCATGCATTTCCGTTACCGATTGTTTTGATTCAAACCCATACCCGGCATGTCGAACCAAGCGCCGAAAAAACAACGCATTGCCATTGATGGCGTGCTGCTGCTGGACAAGCCGGTTGGCCTGTCGAGCAACGATGCGCTGGGTAAGGCCAAGTGGTTGCTGAATGCGAAAAAGGCCGGGCATACCGGCACGCTCGATCCGTTTGCGACCGGCCTGCTGCCACTGTGTTTTGGCGAGGCGACCAAGTTTTCGCAGGATTTGCTCGAAGCCGACAAGACTTATGAAACGGTGGTGCATCTGGGGACGACCACTGCGACAGGCGACACCGAAGGCGAAATTACCGGTGTGCGGCCGGTGAATGTGACTCCGTCGCAGATCGGCGAGGTGCTGCGCCGTTTCACGGGCGAGATTGCGCAGGTGCCGCCGATGTACTCGGCGCTGAAGCGCGACGGCAAGCCGCTGTATGAATATGCGCGCGCCGGCATTACGCTGGAACGCGAGGCGCGCCAGGTGACGATCCATGCGCTGGAATTGCTCGACTACCGGGAACCGTATCTGACATTGCGCGTCAAATGCAGCAAGGGTACCTACATTCGTGTGCTGGGCGAGGACATTGGTGCGGCGCTCGGTTGTGGCGCGCATTTGAACGCATTGCGCCGGACCGAAGTTGGCGCGCTGACGCTGGTTGGCGCGCAAACGCTGGCAGCGCTGGAAGCATTGCCGCAAACGGAACGCGGCCAGGCGCTGGCTTCTATGGATAGCCTGCTGTCGAGTTTTCCTGCGGTGATGCTGGCGCCGGAACTGGCGCAGCGTTTTTTGCACGGTCAGCGCCTGCCGCTGCGACGCGAAGGTGTGGCATTGCCGGCATCACCCGGACGCGTGCGGGTCTATCGCGCTGTTGATCGCGCGCTGCTTGGCACGGCGCTGCTGAGCGAATTCGGCCTGCTGGCGCCTGAGCGCCTGATTGCAGTCAAGGACGGCTAGCGCCCATGAATCGGATTAAATGGCAGGGTATATGTATAAAAGCATGGGCTGGGCCACATATTCCGAGGTACTTTATAAATACACGGTGGAGTATATTTTTCGCCTATTTTCCGGCTGATGCGTCGTTTTGACGGCATTGGCGCTGTTACAGAACGTTTGCCAGCAGATGGCGGGCGTCATGCAGCAGACATTTCGCCCTGATAAAATTCCGGGCTTTCAACCTTCAGTAACCATATGACTCAAGCCAAGCGCGCCTTGCGCAACATTGCCATCATTGCCCACGTTGACCACGGCAAAACCACACTGGTCGATCAATTGCTGCGCCAGTCCGGTACTTTCCGCGACAACCAGCAGGTCGAAACCCGCGTCATGGATTCAAACGATCTGGAGCGCGAACGCGGCATCACCATTCTGGCGAAAAACTGCGCGGTCGAATACAACGGCACTCACATCAATATCGTCGATACGCCGGGCCATGCGGACTTCGGCGGCGAAGTCGAACGCGTGCTGTCGATGGTCGATAGCGTGCTGCTGCTGGTTGATGCGGTCGAAGGGCCGATGCCGCAGACGCGCTTCGTGACCAGGAAGGCGCTGGCGTTGGGGCTGAAGCCGATCGTCGTGATCAACAAGATCGACCGTCCGGGCGCACGGCCGGACTGGGTCGTGAACGCCACGTTCGAACTGTTCGACAAGCTCGGCGCAACCGAGGAACAGCTTGATTTCCCGGTGGTGTATGCGTCGGCGCTGAACGGCTATGCCAGCCTCGACCCGGAAGTGCGCGAAGGCACGATGCAGCCGCTGTTCGATTCTATTCTGAAACATGTGCCGGTGCGCGATGACGATCCGGATGGTCCGCTGCAAATGCAGATTTCGTCGCTTGATTATTCGTCGTATGTCGGCAAGATTGGTATCGGTCGCATCAGCCGTGGCCGCATCCGCACGCTGCAGGATGTGATCATCCTGAATGGTCCCGATTCAACTCCGATCAAGGCGCGCATCAATCAGGTGCTGAATTTCAAGGGGCTGGAACGCACACTGGTTGATGAAGCACAGGCAGGCGATATCGTGCTGATCAACGGCATCGAGGAAATCGGAATTGGCTCGACGATTTGTGCACCGGATGCGCCGGATGCGTTGCCGATGCTGACGGTGGACGAGCCGACGCTGACGATGAACTTCATGGTCAACACCTCGCCGATGGCGGGGCGGGAAGGCAAATTCGTCACCAGCCGCCAGCTGCGCGAGCGGCTTGAGCGCGAACTGAAATCGAATGTTGCGCTGCGCGTGCTGCCGACCGACGACGACACCGTGTTCGAAGTGTCCGGCCGTGGTGAACTGCATCTGACGATTCTGCTGGAAAACATGCGACGTGAAGGCTACGAACTGGCGGTGTCGCGCCCGCGCGTGGTGTACAAAACCATCGATGGCGTCCGGCACGAGCCGTATGAAATGCTGACGGTTGATGTCGAGGAAGTTAACCAGGGCGGCGTGATGGAAGAGCTTGGCCGCCGCCGCGGCGAACTGCAGGACATGCAGCCGGACGGCAAGGGACGTGTGCGGCTCGAATACCGGATTCCGGCGCGCGGCCTGATCGGTTTCCAGAGCGAGTTCATGACGCTGACCCGTGGTACCGGTTTGATGAGCCATATCTTCGATGATTATTATCCGGTGGACGCTGAGAAGGGGGAACTGGCAGGCCGTCGTAACGGCGTGCTGATCTCGCAGGACGATGGCGCAGCCGTGGCATATGCGTTGTGGAAGCTGCAGGAGCGTGGCCGGATGTTCGTCAATCACAACGATCCGGTGTACGAAGGAATGATCATCGGCATCCACTCACGCGACAACGACCTGACGGTGAATCCGATCAAGGGCAAGCAGCTGACCAACGTTCGCGCTTCGGGCACGGATGAAGCGGTGCGCCTGGTGCCGCCGGTTGCGCTCTCGCTCGAATACGCGGTCGAATTCATCGAGGATGATGAACTGGTCGAAATCACGCCGAAAAGCATCCGTCTGCGCAAGCGCTACCTGAAAGAGCACGAGCGCAAGCGCGCCAGCCGTGAAATTGCCTGAAGACGTTGTTTTCTGACCGGAAGCGGCTTCGCATGAGAAGCAAATCTTGCTAGCATCATGCGATAGCTGCTGATTTGGGCGATGCCGGAATCCGGCTGTTCGGCGCACGCTGAGAACGCGGCGTGCTGGATTTGCATACACTCATCACGACCATCATCGCCTGAACATGTCCACTCCGCTCTCACACCGTCGCGCGCTGCTTTTGATGATATGCGCCGCCACGCTGTGGAGCATCGCCGGGGTGTTTACCCGCCATCTGGACGAAGTGCGCGGTTTTGAAATCACGTTCTGGCGCAGCCTGTTCACGGCGCTGTTCGTTGGCCTTACCCTAGTTTTCCAGCAGCGCAGCAATTTTGTTTCGAACGTGTGCAAGGTTGGGCGGATCGGCATCCTGTCTGCCTTCATGTGGGGCATCATGTACAGCGCCTTCATGATGGCGCTGACGATGACTACGGTGGCCAATACGCTGGTGGTGGACAGTATCGCCCCATTCCTGACCGTGATTTTCGCATGGCTGTTTCTTGGCCAGCGCACACCGTTGCGCACCTGGCTGGCGATTTCGCTCGCATCGGTTGGCATACTATGGATGTTCGCCGGCAGCATGGCGGAATTCGGCACGACCCATTTGGCCGGCATGGCGGTCGCCCTGATCGTGCCGATTGCCGCCGCCAGCAATTTCGTCATTTTCAAGAAGGCAGGGCAAAGCGCTGATTTGATTCCAACGGTGATGCTTGGCGCGCTGGTGTCCATCTGTCTGACGCTGCCGCTGGCACTGCCGTTGCAGGCGTCGTTGCACGACATCGGCATCATGGCGTTGCTTGGTGTGTTCCAGCTCGGTTTGCCCTGCATGCTGCTGGTGCGCGCAGCGCAGACGCTGTCCGCGCCGGAAATATCATTGCTGGCGATGCTCGAAATCGTACTTGGCCCGCTGTGGGCATGGATGGGAGCGGGCGAGGTGCCATCAACTGCTACGCTGATTGGCGGCGCATTCGTGCTGGTGGCACTCGCGCTGAATGAATTGGCCATGCTGCGGCAGGTGCGGCGGCTTGGCCGCTAGATATTTTTTCAGTTTAGGCGTGGCGCTTTTTACGTTGTCTGGCGGTAGTGATGCAAAAACGCCACAGTTGGCGCAGGCATTTTTCTTGACGTATTTCCGAAACCCCGGTTAAATCGCGCCCCCGGTATGCAGGCATTCGCCGTTTCAGCATGGCAGAATTTGGCGCGGTGCCGCAATTTGGCAACAAATTCGGGCGGGTATTTGGGCGAAACGCCAAAAACCGCCGGGCGCATTGACAGCGCGTTAAGCCGCGAGTTTAATGCGATTCTGGATGTTTCCGTGCGCGCAGCATGTGTACTGTCGGCAGGAAAAATATGCCTGCCTTTTTATAAAATTCAACCTTTGTTGGGAGGGTACAGAGTGAATAAAACCGAACTCATTGAGCACATCGCCACAACGGCCGATATTTCCAAGGCGGCCGCAGCGCGCGCTCTGGAAGCGGTTGTCTCGGCCGTAAAAACGACGCTGAAAAGCAACGGCAGCGTTGCAATTGCTGGCTTTGGCTCATTCAGCGTAGGCCAGCGCGCGGCACGTACGGGCCGCAATCCGCGCACTGGTGCAGAAATTCGCATCAAGGCAGCAAAAATTCCTAAATTTAGGGCTGGTAAATCTTTGAAAGATGCCGTAAACTAGCGTTCTTTCGTTGCAGTGACGAACGAATCGAGACAGTAAAGACCATAATTTACGACTAGTAAGAAGTGCTAGTAAATGGCTAGCACATGCGGGTGCTTAGCTCAGTTGGTAGAGCGGCGCCCTTACAAGGCGTAGGTCGGGAGTTCGAGGCTCTCAGCACCCACCAGCAGTTTTGGCCAGACAAGTAGTAAGCAGTACAAAATTGGAGCGGTAGTTCAGTTGGTTAGAATACCGGCCTGTCACGCCGGGGGTCGCGGGTTCGAGCCCCGTCCGCTCCGCCAGAATTAAGAGGAAAAAGGCGAACCGTGAGTTCGCCTTTTTCGCATTCACTTCCAGAACGCAACCCACCATACAGGTTGACCGTCATGCTTGATTACATCCGCACCCACCAGCGCATTGCCCAAATCATTCTGCTGATATTCATCGTACCTTCGTTTGTGTTCGTTGGCATCGAGGGCTACAGCCGCATGGGCGATTCGGAAAACACCGTCGCCAAAGTGGCCGGTCAGAAAATTACCCAGCAGGAATGGGATGACGCACTTCGAGAGCAAATGAACCGGATGCGCCAGATGCTTGGGCCGCAGTTCGATGCCAAGATGTTTGAGTCGCCGGAATTCAAGAACGACGTGCTTGATGGCATGATTGTCCAGCGTGCGCTGGCAGCCGAGGTTGGTCGTCGCAACATGACGGTAACCGATCAAGTGTTGCAGCAAACGATCCTGTCGATTCCCGGCCTGACGATGGCCGATGGCAAATTTGATTCCGAACGCTACAAGTCGATTCTTGCTTCGCAGGGATTGACTCCGGCCGCATACGAGGCCAGCCTGCGGCATGATCTCGCGTTGCAGCAAATCCGTTCTGCGGTGCAGGCTTCTGCTTTTGCGCCGAAAGCGATTGCAAGCCGTATTTCCGACATCGGTTCGCAGGAACGAGAAGTGCAGCCAATGCTGATCAAGGCCAGCGATTACGTTTCGAAAGTCACGGTGACTGACCAGATGCTGCAGGATTACTACGCGCAGCATGGCGCCGAATTCGAGATTCCGGAACAGATGAGGGCAGAGTATGTCGTGCTGACGGCGGCGAACGTGGCGGCAGGCATTACCGTTTCGGATGCGGACATCAAATCGTATTACGAACAGAACGCGAAACGGTATTCGACAGACGAACAGCGTCGGGCAAGCCACATCCTGATTTCAGTCAAGAAGGATGCATCTGATGCCGACAAGGCAGCTGCGAAGAACAAAGCGGAAACCCTGCTGGCGCAAGTGCGCAAGAATCCGGGCGATTTTGCCAAGCTGGCGAAGGAAAATTCGCAGGATCCAGGTTCTGCGGCCAAGGGCGGTGATCTGAGTTTCTTTGGCAAGGGGATGATGGTCAAGCCGTTCGAGGAAACGGCATTCAAGCTCAAGCAAGGCGAGATCAGCGATCTGGTGCAATCCGACTTCGGCTATCACATCATCATGGTGACTGGCATCAAGGCGGCAGCGGTCAAGTCGCTGAACGACGTCAAGGCTGAAATCACGCAGGAAATCAAAAAACAGCTGATGGCGAAGAAGTTCGCGGAAGTGGCGGAAGCATTCACCAACACGGTTTATGAGCAGGCCGACAGCCTGAAGCCGGTGGCGGACAAACTCAAGCTGAAGGTCGAAACGGTTTCCGGTATCAAGCGCGAGCTTAATCCGCAGGTTGGCAAGGATGTGCCATACAACAATGAGAAATTCCTGCATGCATTGTTTGCTGACGATGCCATCAAGAACAAGCGCAACACGGAAGCTGTGGAGATCGCGCCCAATGTGCTGATTGCAGGCCGCGTGGTCGAATACAAACCGGCGGCAAAGCGGCCGTTCGACGAGGTCAAGGCCGCGATCAAGCAACGTGTGACGTTGACGGAAGCAACCGCATTGGCGAAACAGGAAGGCGAGGCGCGGATTGCGAAATTCAAGGAAGGTGGCAATGCGGCCGGTTTTGGCGAAGCGAAAACGGTTTCCCGCGCCAAATCGCAGGGACTCGATCCGAAGCTGCTGGCCACGTTGATGAAGGCGGATGCAAGCAAGCTGCCGGCGTACGTCGGTCTCGAATATCCGCAGCAGGGGTACGGCATCTATCGCATTACCAAGGTCAGCACGCCCAAGCCTGACGAGGCGCGCCGGAATGCCGAGGCACAGCAGATTGGCAACATGCTATCGCAGCAGGAATTGCTGGCTTACCTGAACGCGCTGAAACAAAAAGGCAAGGCCAAGGTGCTGAAGCCAGCAGCGGTGGGCGACGCGAAGAAATAATCGGAGTTGCGATGTCGGACATACCGTTTCTGCAGGAAATCGGACTTGAAGTCATCCGCATGGAAGGCGGCGAGTCCGAGGTCGCGCTTGATCTGGCATTGCGTCACACCAATAGCTGGAAAGTGATGCATGGCGGCGTAACGATGACGCTGCTCGACGTCTGCATGGCGCGTGCCGCGCGTTCGCTTGACCCGGAATCGACCGGTGCTGCCACGGTCGAATTGAAAGTCAGTTTTTTCCAGCCTGGCGGCAAGGCCAGCGATCGCATGATTGCTCGCGGACGGGTCTTACATCAATCGACCACGATGTACTACTGCGAGGGTGAAATCTGGAACGGTAACCGCCTGGTTGCAAAGGCTATGGGCACGTTCAAAACCATCAAACGCAAGGATGTCGCACGCAAGATGCTCAAGGCTGTTTGAGCATCGTTTCTAGAATTTGTACACCGCTTTCAGGTAAATGCCGCGATCGACTTGCAGTTGCTGTACTGGAAGATGATCGGAAATGAATTCCTGATGACGGCGCTGCAGCAGATTTTGAGCCACCAGCGACAGTTCCAGTTTCGAAGAAATGCGCCATGCATAGCGTGCATCAAGTGTCGTGTATGACGGAATTTTCATCATGCCGCTGACGGTGTAATGCCGCAGTGAGCTGACATGGCGCAGCCACAGGTCGAACTTGTCGCCATTGGCAAGGTTGTGTGATGCCCTTAGCGAGAACTGGTGCTGCGGCGACGAGTGTGCCACGCCCTCCGCATAGGACTGGGAGGTGGCATTGGCTATCGGGGTCGAGGTGTTGACGCGCAGATAGGTGTATGCCGGCTGTAGCCGCCAGGAACTGGTGGGTAGCCAGTCGGCCACCAGTTCCACGCCGCGCGTATTCGCTTTCATGTTCGAATTGAACACCAGATCCTGACGCAGGTAGGGCTGGTTGTACGGCGAGTACAGCAAGGTCGGTACGCCATTCGGAGCGATCAGGGTCAGGTTATCGTACCGGTTGTAAAAAGCGGCCACATCCACTGAAAAGTTGCTGCTCAACTGGTGCCGGTAGCCGATGTCGAGCGCAGTCATTTTTTCGGACGTGGTGCTTTTCTCCAGCGTGGCCAGATTGTGCAGCAACAGCGGCAGCGGTGCGGCTTGTCCGGCTGGAATCACGCCGATATCGAACGCGCCATCCATTCTCAGCCGCGATGGAGTTCTGGCTGCACGCGAAATGGCTCCCCAGATGGTTTGCGTGGCTGTTGGCGTCCAGATCAGGCGCGCATTGGGCTGAAAGTCGGTGCCGGAATAAGTGCTGCGTTCCAGTTTTGCGCCGGCGATGAATCGCAGCCGTTCAGGAACGATGGTCATTTCGTCGTGCAGGAAGGCGCTAGCAAGGGTGATGTTGCGCTGGTTCGGGGATATGTTCACCATTCCCTGTGATGTGGTGTCGTCGTGCGAATAACGGTAGCCCAGGCCCCAGATCAGCTCATGGTTGGCAATAGGTTTCAGCCGATGCTGGAAATCGAGGTCAAGCGTGGTGCGTTTCTCATGCACGAGCGGGCCGAAACGCACATCGGTATTGTTCACATAACCTTGCAAGATGGCTTCCGAGCCATCCGCCAGCAACCATTCGTGTCGTGCCTGCAGATAGGCGCCTTTGCTTGACTGCTTGTAACTCGTTGGAGTGAAGCCTTGCGCTGCGGCCACATTGGGGGCATAAACCAGGTCGCTGCCTGAAATATCATGCGCGGCGCCATTCAGCATGAAGCGGTTGCCGCCAGCCAATGTCCAGTCGCTACGGAAGCCAGCCATGCTGGAGCGCGAATGATCGTTTGCCTGTTGACCATTCATGTTGCTCGAGCCATCGCGCGAATAAGCCTTACCCCAGATGCGATAATGCCCGCTATCCAGGTCGCCGCCATGACGGAAGGCCGAGAAGGCTCGCTCTTCGGTACCCGCACCAGCGACCAGCAGATTGCCCTTCGTTAAAGACGTGTGGCGGGTGATGATGTTGATTACGCCATTGACCGCATTTGCGCCCCACATGGCTGCGCCCGGTCCGCGCATGACCTCGATGCGTTCGATATCTTCCAACAGGATATCTTCCACTTCCCAGATGGCGCCAGAGTACAGTGGTGAATAGATGCTGCGTCCGTCCATCAGCACTTGCAGTTTGTTGGCGAAACGACCGTTGAACCCGCGCGCGCTGACAGCCCAGGTGGAGTTGGTAATGCGTGCCACTTGCAAGCCTGGCACCATGCGCAGTAGTTCCGGAATGCTGACAGCGCCGGAGCGCTGGATGTCTTCGCGGTTGATGACGAATACTGCTGCGGCCACGTCCTGCAAACGCTGCTGTTTGCGCGAAGCAGTGATGACAGGAGTTTGCAGTAGCTCTTCCAGACTGAGGGTGGTGGGATCGACCGGCTCCGCAACAGCCATGGAAGCAGATGCCAGCGTTACTGACAGCATTGTCACTGAACGCAGGAATCTGTTCATTGCGGCCCTTCTCATGCATCACCCCGTAGAATTGGTGCCGTATTTCACGCGGACTGAATTGAACCGTTATGGCGATGGCCAGAATATTGTTCTGGCATAAAATCTGCCCGATTCTAGCGGCAATGATGAGCGGTTGGGGAGTGACGGCGCCTCATCTTGATTATTGTTAAATTCTGCATGAGGAAAGGTGCTGTAAGGTCCAAGGATAGTTTTACCGCATCGCTATTTGGCATTCAAATTGATGACGTATTAAGCATGTGATAGCACTTTTTTCGCCGGGGCCGACCATTGCCAGCCATGCAGACTGACAGTTCAGTCATTTGGTAGCTAATTAATGAAGTTGTGAGAAGGCGTTAATTACGGTATGTACTCATCATGTTGGTGTGAGATGATGGATTATTACAACATAATGAACTCGTTCATGGCGGGTAAACTCCAACTGGGAAACAAAAAATCCGAATTTTGACGCAGATCAAGCGATCAAATGATAGCTACGTGCAGTCTATCTCCAGCAAGCAACAAAAAGGGGACAGAAATGACTACTCTGATTTTGGTTGTTGGTTGTGCTTTCATCGCCGGGATGGTTGCTGCCTTTGTGTCAGGCAGTTTCTTCTTCAGCGTAATGGTTGCCATGATGTTAAGCGGACAAACGCTGGCGATGTATTACATGAAGCTTGGCTCCCAGACAGGTGATTGGTTCATTTTTCTGGCGTTGCCGTTGATGTTCATTGCTGCCATGACAGGTGTCGGCATTGGAATGGTCCTTGCTGACCCGGCTTACGATTCGGGGATTAATCAGAACGATATCGTTTGAGCTTAAAGCTGACACGGTGACTGTTTTGCAGCGGCCGTATGCCGCTGCAACGGTATTTTGACCGGCTGAGTCCGGCAAGCCGTGTTTCTTTTCCCAAAATCCTTTTCCCCCATACTGGTGACGGGCTGTCGCGCCGTTTGCGGCGCGGGTAGCCGTCGTCTTTTCCGTTTGCATCTTCGCTGACGATTATTCGTTTACGTCAGCCGAGATTCATGTCACTCTGATGCGAGGAGCACTTGATGAAAACCATCCTCGCTATCATTGTCTTTTCATTGACAACATCGGCCACGGCAGCCACGATTGCGCTCGATACTGGGCACAACGACGGTGCTACTGGCGTAACCAGCCCATCCGGTTACCGCGAGCATGACTACAATCGGACGTTCGTGCTGGCGCTCAAGGCCGAGCTGGACCGGCGCGGACATCAGGTCATCGACCTCAAGCGGCGCGGGCTCGATCGGACCTTGCAGATGCGTGCAAGCGCCAAAGCCGACCTGTTCGTTTCCATCCATCACGACTCGATGCCGCAGGCATGGATAGATGCCGGCCTTGCGCGGCAGTACAGCGGTTTTTCCATTTTCGTATCGCACAAGAACGCATTTCCCGGTTTTGCATGTGCAAAGCGGGTTGGCGCGGCGCTGGTGGCGATTGGCGAAAAGCCCAGCCTTTATCACGCCACACCGATTCCGGGCGAGCACCGGCCGATTCTGGATGATGCAACGGGCGTGCACCGTTACGACGATCTGGTCGTGTTGCGCACGGCGAACAATCCGGCGATTTTGCTGGAGGTGGGCGTGATCGCGAATCCGTACGAGGAAACGCGGCTGCGATCACCGAAATTCATCGAACGTGCGGCGGCGGCGGTTGCTGACGGGATTGACGGGTGTGTCGCGCAGAAAACAGGAATGACGCTGACTCGAAAGGTTTATTGATGGCGCGAGAGCGGGTTGGGTTCGTTAACCCGCCAGAAGCTTGATGGTCGCTTTCAGTTGCGACACCCGCGCCGACAGGTCCGGCATGTTGGCGCTGATCTTCAGCTTGTCTTGCCCGTGCAGCTTGATGTGGCGGTTCTTCTGGATCAGGTCGATGATGCGCAGCGCGTCGATCGGCGGGTTGGGCATGAACTGCAGCACTGCGCTTTCGGTGTGGGCATCGATCTTGACGATGCCGACGGTTTTTGCCAGCACGCGCAGCCGGTGCGTTTCGGCCAGTGCGCGCACCTGTTCCGGCAGGTCGCCGAAGCGGTCGACCAGTTCTTCCTGCAGGTGGTCGATTTCGTCCTGCGTGTCGCAGTTGGCGAAGCGCTTGTAGATCGACAGTCGTTCGTTCACGTCCGGACAGAAATCGGTCGGCAGCAGCGCCGGTGCGTGCAGGCTGATTTCGGTCGTGCTGCGCAGCGGCGCATCGTAATCCGGTTCCTCGCCAGCCCTCAGCGCGCGCACCGCTTCCTTCAGCATGTCGGTGTACATCTGAAAGCCGATTTCCTGCATTTCGCCGGACTGGTTTTCGCCCAGGATTTCGCCCGCGCCGCGGATTTCCAGATCGTGCATCGCAAGGAAAAAGCCGCTGCCAAGTTCTTCCATCTGCCGGATTGCATCCAGCCGCCGCTGCGCCTGCTTCGACAGGCCGGCCACGTCGTTCACCAGCAGGTACGCATACGCCTGATGGTGCGAGCGCCCGATGCGGCCGCGCAGCTGGTGCAGTTGCGCCAGCCCGAACTTGTCCGCGCGGTGCATGATCATCGTGTTCGCGCTCGGCACGTCGATGCCGGTTTCGATGATGGTGGTGCATAGCAGCAGGTTGAACCGCTTGGCGACGAAATCGCGCATCACCTTTTCCAGATCGCGTTCGTGCATCTGGCCGTGGGCGACGCCGATGCGCGCTTCCGGCAGCAGCTCCTGCAACATCTGGCGGCGGTTTTCGATCGTTTCGACTTCATTGTGCAGGAAGTAGACCTGGCCGCCGCGTTTCAGTTCGCGCTGGCACGCTTCGCGGATCACCGAATCGTTTTCGTTGCGGACGAAGGTCTTAATCGCGAGCCGTTTTTGTGGTGCGGTGGCGATGATAGAGAAGCCGCGCAAGCCTTCGAGCGCCATGCCGAGCGTGCGCGGGATCGGCGTCGCGGTCAGCGTCAGCACGTCAACGTCGGCGCGCAGCGACTTCAGCGCTTCCTTCTGCCGCACGCCGAAGCGGTGTTCCTCGTCGATCACCACCAGCCCGAGCCGCTGGAATTTCACGTCTGGCGACAGCAGTTTGTGCGTGCCGATCACGATGTCGACCGTGCCGTCGGCCAGCCCGGCGATCGCTTTCGTTACTTCCTTGCCGGTACGGAAACGCGACAGTTCGGCGATGCGTACCGGCCAGTCGGCAAAGCGGTCGGCGAAGGTTTGCGCGTGCTGTTCTGCCAAGAGCGTGGTCGGCGCGAGAATGGCCACCTGCTTGCCGCCCATGACGGCGACATAAGCCGCGCGCAGCGCGACTTCGGTCTTGCCGAAGCCGACATCACCGCACACCAGCCGGTCCATTGGCTGGCCCGAGGTCATGTCGCGAATGACGGCGTTGATCGCTTCCGCCTGATCCGGTGTTTCCTCAAAGCCGAAGCTGTCGGCGAACGATTCGTAATCGCGCAGCGAGAAGCGGAATGCGTGCCCCTGGCGCGCGGCGCGGCGCGCGTACAGATCGAGCAGTTCGGCCGCGGTATCGTGCGCCTGTTGCGCCGCTTTCTGTTTCGCCTTTTCCCACTGGCCGGAGCCGAGCATGTGCAGCGGCGCATCTTCCGGTGAGGCGCCGGAATAGCGCGTGATCACATGCAGTTGCGATACTGGCACGTACAGTTGCGTGTCCTTCGCGTAGAGGAGATGCAGGAACTCGGTTTCGCCTTCGCCGATGTCCATGCTGACCAGCCCGTTGTAGCGACCGATGCCATGCTGGCTGTGCACCACCGGATCGCCGATTTTCAGCTCCGACAGGTCGCGCAGCATGGTGTCGATCTGCGTTACGCCTTCCTGCTTGCGTTGGCTGCTGCGCTTGCCGGAATTGGCATACAGCTCGGTTTCGGTGATGAAGGCGAGATGACCGAATTCCTCGCCCAGCGCGAAACCGGCGTGCAGCGGCGAGACTCCAAACATCGGCGTGGCCTTGCCGGCGGCGAACTCGGCGAAACCGTTGCACGGCGCAACCTTCAGTTCGTATTCGTCGAAATACTGCTGCATCGTTTCGCGCCGGCCGTTCGATTCGGCGCAAATCATCACGCGCCGGCCTGGTTTGGCCAGATACGCGCGCAATTTGGTCAGCGGGTCGTCGGCGCGGCGGCTGACCGCGATGTCGGGAATTGGCGCCGACAGATCGGCTTGCCCTTCGCCCTGACGGATCACCCAGCGGCCATAAACCTTGGCGAACGAAAAGAAATCCTCGTCGTCGAGGAACAGCCTGTCCGGCGGCAGCACCGGCCGTTCCGCGTCGGATTTCAGGAATTGGTAGCGGCTGTTGGTATCGGCCCAGAAGCGCTTGATTGCTTCTTCGATCTCACCCACCAGCGCCAGCATCGCGTTCTCGGGCAGGTACTGGAACAGGGTCGCGGTTTGTTCAAAGAACAGCGGCAGATAGTATTCGATGCCGGCCGAGGCGATGCCGGATGCGATGTCGCGGTAAATCACCGAGCGCGACGGGTCGCCCTCGATCGCTTCGCGCCAGCGGCTGCGGAATGCGGCACGCGATGCTTCATCCATCGGGAATTCGTGCCCGGGCAGCAGCCGCACTTCGGCCACAGGATAGAGCGAACGCTGCGAATCGACGTCGAACGTGCGGATGGTTTCAATCGTGTCGCCCAGCAGGTCGAGCCGGTAGGGCAGGGCCGAACCCATCGGGAACAGGTCGATCAGCCCGCCGCGCACCGCGTATTCGCCCGGCGACATCACTTGCGTGACGTGGTTGTAGCCCGCCAGCGTCAGTTGCGTGCGCAGTTGCGCTTCGTTCAGCGATTCGCCCTGCTTGAACCAGAACGTGTGCGCGGCCAGGAACGACGGCGGCGCCATCCGCAGCAGCGCGGTGGTGGCAGGCACCAGCAGCAGGTCGCAGCGGCCGTTCTGCACTTCGTACAGCGCTGCCAGCCGTTTCGACACCAGATCCTGATGCGGTGAAAACGAATCGTATGGCAGCGTTTCCCAGTCCGGCAGCAGGCAGCAGCGTAACGGCTCGTCTTCCGCCTCTGCACCCGCCTGCGCGAACCACGGGATTTCCTCCAGCAGCCGTTGCGCATCGGTCGCCTGCGCCACCAGCACCACCAGCATCTGCTGTTGCGCCTTCAGTTCGCGCGCCGCCTGCGCCAGCACGAACGCATCGGCCGAACCGTGCAGTACGGGCAGCGCAAAACGGTGGCCGGGCTTCGGCAGCGACTTTTTCAGATTGAAGGACATGACCAAACGACTGCCGGCGGTTAAAATTCCGGTTGAATAAAACCGAACATTATACCCCTGCGCCGCCAACGCGCAGGCCGCAGCAATGCCAGCGTCAACGTCCGGAAACCGGAACTTTCTCCTGCATCAACCGATGAGCCAGCCACGATATTTTGCCCTGATCCCAGCCGCCGGCGTCGGCACGCGTCTCGGTGCCGAAGTGCCGAAGCAATACCTGCCGCTGGCGGGAAAGCTGATGCTGCGTCATGCGGCGCAGGCTTTTCTCTCCTGTGCTGCGGTTGCGCACACCTTCATCGTTGTCAGCGAGGGCGATGGCTGGATCGACAGTGCGTTTCCGGCCGGCACGGCGGGCGTGACGCTGCTGCGCTGCGGCGGCGCGACCCGGCGCGATTCGGTGCTCAACGGCTTGCAGGCAATGCGGCAGGCTGACGTGACGGTGCGGGATGACGACTGGGTGCTGGTGCACGATGCGGCCCGGCCCGGCATCACGCCGCAGTTGATCGACAAGCTGATGGCCGAGGTTGGCGACGACGCGGTCGGCGGCCTGCTGGCATTGCCAGTGGTCGATACGGTCAAGCGCGTGGCCGACGGCAAGGTGACGACCGTGCCGCGCGACGGCCTGTGGCTGGCGCAAACGCCGCAGATGTTCCGCCACGCGCTGTTGTTGAGGGCGCTGCGGCAGAATGCGAACGTGACCGATGAAGCGAGCGCGATCGAGGTGCTGGGGCTGTCGCCGAAGCTGGTTGAAGGGCATCAGCGCAACAGCAAGGTCACGCTGGCGGCTGATATCGCGCTGGCGGAACTGTTTTTGAGCCAACACACGTGAAAAATATACTGGTGCCAGTATTTGAAAATAGCCGCGTAATATGTGGCCCGGCGGCATGTTTTTGCTATATACCCCTTAAATAATGATGAAAATGGAAGGTGGAACGATGACTCAGACGACCTCAGTGCCTGCCTTGCCGTGGCGCATCGGCCAGGGTTACGACTGTCACGCGTTGGCCCAGGGGCGCAAGCTGATCATTGGTGGGGTCGAAATCGCGCATCCGCTCGGTCTGCTGGGCCATTCGGACGCGGACGTGCTGCTGCACGCGATCACCGATGCCTTGCTGGGCGCGGCCGGGCTGGGCGACATCGGCCGGCATTTCCCCGACACCGAGCCGCAGTTCAAGGGCGCGGATTCGCGCCTGCTGCTGCGCGAGGCGGCGCGGCGCGTGGCGGCCACCGGCTACGCGGTCGGCAATCTGGATGCGACCATCATCGCGCAGGCGCCGAAGATGGCGCCGCACATTGCGCAGATGGTGGCCAATATCGCGGCCGATCTGGGCGTCGATGCGGCTTGTGTCAACGTCAAGGCCAAGACGAATGAAAAAATGGGCTTTGTCGGGCGCGAGGAAGGGATCGCGGCCGAGGCAGTGGCGCTGATCGTGCGGCGCGGCGAGTAGCAGGGCAGCGCGATGGCCAGTTTTCTGATGCTGTATTCAACCACCGACGGCCACACGGTCGAGATCTGCCGCCGCCTGCGGCAGCGGATCGAAGCCGGCGGCCATCAAGTCACGCTGCTGCCGCTGGCAGATGCGCCAGCCAGCTCCGCCGGACTGGAAGCGTTTGACCGGATCGTCATTGGCGCCAGCATCCGTTATGGCCGGCATGGCAAGCCGGTGGCGGAATTCATCCAGCGCCATCGCGCGCTGCTGGAACGCAAGCCGAATGCGTTTTTCTCTGTCAATCTGGTGGCGCGCAAGCCGGAAAAGAACACGCCGCAAACCAATCCGTACCTGAAAAAGTTCCTGCGCCGCGTGCGCTGGCAGCCCAAGCAGGCGGCGGTGTTCGCCGGCAAGCTCGATTACCCGCGCTACGGCTGGCTGGATCGGGCGATTATCCGCTTCATCATGCGGATTACCGGCGGCCCGACCGACCCGACCAGCACGACCGAATTCACCGACTGGACGAGGGTGGACGCCTTTGCCGAAGAACTGTGCCGGCATGATTGCATGAACGGATGAATTGCCTCAATCGGAAACGGCAGCACATTGTTTCCTGCTTTTCGGTTAATCTTCGCACGCAAGCTGCGACAGACGCGGCATAAATCTTAATCAGGAGCGGAGAATGGGCGAAGCCAAACGGCGCAAGGCAATGAGGGAAATGTATGGCATGGGCAAGTTGCCGCCTGTGGCGCAGCCGTTCGTGCTGGCGATGCAGGAAATGGTGGAACATGAAGCACGGATGGCATGTGCTGAAAAGGCGGGTAGCGCCAAGCCGGCGAGAGGCTCGCATCAGTTTTTTTTCGACGGCAATTTGGGCCGCGAATCTGGCGTTTATGGCCTGAGCATTCCGGCGGCGCTGGTCGATTTTGGCGAATATGCTTTCACGGCGCCGATCAATGCCTTGAGCGGATTCATGGGCGCAACCCGGTTTGGCATGGCGATGCATCTGGCTGAAGACAGGTTGGCGGGGCAGACTGCTTCAGCGAGCGATCCGGGCCGCGCCATCATGATGCTGGCCTGCATCAATGGCGACTGGTTTTACAACATGATTCGTTCCGATGAGGCCGGGGTGGCAGCAGTGCCGGGGATTGGCGACTGGAAGTCGGGCCGGATCGAGGAACTGGCACTGTCCGAGCCTTTGCGCAATTTCATGACGACGATGGCGGCAACGCTGAAAAAATCGCGTCAGCAGGATGAAATCAGGGCCACGATGACGCTCGATTACCTGAAGGAACATTACCGCGCGGCGGTTTCCGAATCCAAAGCAAGAAATGCGTGCGGCGAAGTGGTGGTCAACTGAACGCCTGGCCGTTCACGACTCGAATTTGTAGCCTACGCCATAGACTGATTTGATCAGTTCCTTGTCCGGTGACGCCGCATCAAGCTTGCGCCGCAGGTTCTTGATGTGGCTGTCCACCGTGCGGTCGGTGACCACGCGGTAATCCTCGTACAGGTTGTTCATCAGCTGGTCGCGCGAGAACACGCGCCCCGGGCTGGCGGACAGCGTTTTCAGCAGCCGGAATTCGACCGGCGTCAGGTCGAACCGCTGGTCGTGATAGCTGGCGGTGTGCAATTCATCATCGAAGACCAGGCCGTTCCCGGCAGGTGCGCGCTGCCGCCCGGCGCGCCGCAGGATGGCTTGCACGCGCGCCACTACTTCGCGCGGGCTGAACGGCTTGCAGATGTAGTCGTCGGCGCCCAGTTGCAGCCCCAGCAGCCGGTCGATTTCTTCCACCTTGGCGGTCACCATTACGATCGGTACATCACTGAAGGTGCGCAGTTCGCGGCACAGGTCAATGCCGTCGCGCCCGGGCAGCATCAGATCGAGCAGGATCAGATCCGGCATTGCTGCACGCACGGCCGGGATCACGTCCAGGCCGTTGGCAATGTGCATGCTGAGAAAATTCGATTGCGCCAGATAATCGGCCAGCAGCGCGGCAAGCTTCGGTTCATCCTCGACGATCAGGATCATGGCCGGCTGTGTATCCGTCATGCGGTTTCCTTTCCGGCCAGCGGCAAGGCGACTGAAATCCACAGCCCGCCCAGCGGCGATGCCTGCGCGCGCATGCCGCCCTGATGCGCTTCGGCGATGTTGCGGCTGATCGCCAGCCCCAGCCCGCTGCCGCCGGTGGCGCGGCTGCGCGAATGATCGGCGCGGTAGAAGCGTTCAAACAGATGCGGCAGCTTGTCTGCAGGAACGCCAGGCGCGCTATCCTGGAAATCAATGCGGACGAGTTCGTCATCGTGCGTGCAGCAGATTTCCAGCACGCCACCGGCATCGGTGTAGCGATGGGCGTTTTCCAGCAGGTTGCTGAACATTTGCTGCAGCCGCAGCGGATCGGCATTGCAGTGCGCGGCCTGCGTGGTGTCGAACCGCAGATCGACGCGGATCGCCTTGTCGGCAAAACGTTCTTCGAACGACGCAATGGTTTGCATCAAAATCGCCAGCACATCGACCCGGTTCTTGCGGTAGGCAAGCGCGCCGACGTCGGACAGCGACAACTGGTACAGATCGTCCACCAGCTTGCCCAGTGTGCCGACTTCAGTCTGCAGCGAGCGGATGCTGGCCAGCGACATCGGCCGGATGCCGTCTTCGACCGCTTCCAGTTCGCCCTTGAGCACCGCCAGCGGCGTGCGCAGTTCGTGCGAAATGTCGGCCATGAAATTGCGCCGCAGGTTTTCATTTTTTTCCAGCGTCAGCGCCAGTCGGTTGAAATCTTCGCCCAGTTGCCCCAGTTCGTCGCCGGAAGAAACCGGCACGCGAGCGGCGTAATCGCCTGCCGCGAGGCTGTGGGTCGAGGCGGTGATGCGCTTGAGCGGCGCCAGGAAAATTCTGGCCAGCAGCCAGGCGACTAAGGCGGCGAGCACGATCGCGATTACGACGATGATCCAGCCGGACTGGGCCTGCCGCTCATGGAATCGGACCGCAACATTGGTGATGGCGCGTTCCAGCGGCATCCATGCAATCCATCCGACCACCTGGCCATTGACTTCAATTGGCCGCATCGGCGTGTGCGTGAACAGCTTATGATTGCCGATTACGAGCTGTTTTTGCGCATCGAGCAGACTGAAACGCATCATCAGGCCGGTGAATTCGGAATCGGGCAGCGGTGGCGGTGGCAGGCTGGGTCGGTGATGCTTGAAATCCGGCATGCCTTCAGGACGGATGAGTGAAAACCACAGTCGCGGCTTGTCGCGCACGAAATCCCAGTTGCCATGCTGGCGGTAGGCGGCAGCGAGCTTGGGCAGCACCGATTCGACCCGTTGCGCTTCCTGTTCATTCAGATAGCCGAGGAAGCCATGATGAAAACTGTAGCGCATTGCGCCCAGCATCGCGAACGAGGCGATGACGCAGGTCAGCAAAATGGCCAGAAACAGTTTGGCGGTGATACCGAGGCGCATGTGAAACAGGATGATGATTGACGACGCTACATTATAGGAGCGCGTCCGCGATGAAAATCACTTGGCAGCGAATCTTCAAAATTTCTCCTTATTTGGCTGGCAAGATGCTATCGTCAAGGCAGGCCATCCGGCTGTCATGCAGTCCGATTCGATGAACATGAAAATAACAACTTCTTTCTGGCTGACGGCACTGGCGGCGGCCATGTTGAGCGGCTGTGCGCTGCCGGCGGTCGGGCCCGATTACCAGGTGCCTGAGCTTTCGCTGCCGTCGGCGTGGACGGTGCCGCTCGCCGGTAACGCTACCGGCGCTGCCACAGGCGCATCGCAACCATCGACGGCGGCGTCAGCGGTCATGGCACAGTGGTGGCGGCAGTTCAATGATCCGCAACTCGACCAGCTGATCGAGGAGGCGTTGGCAGGCAGTCTGGATGTGAAGCTGGCGCAGGCGCGCCTGCGTCAGGCGCGAGCCGGCCGCGACCAGGCGATCAGCGGTCTGTTCCCGACCGTTACCGCATCCGGTGCCGCCACGCGCAGCAAGACGGCCGAAGTGATTACGCCAACGCCAGTGCGCACGATGTACGATGCCGGATTCGATGCCGCGTGGGAGATCGATATCTTCGGCGGCACTCGGCGCGGGATTGAAGCGACGACGGCCGATCAGCAGGCGAGCGAAGCCAGCCTGAACCATGCGCGCGTTTCTCTGGTGGCGGAAGTGGCTCAGAATTACATCGAACTGCGCGCCTACCAGCAGCGGCTGGAAATCGCACGGCGCAACCTCGCCAGCCAGACGGAAACGCTGCAAATCACCGAATGGCGCAATCAGGCTGGCCTGGTCGGAGGCAGCGATGTCGAACAGGCGCGCACCAACCGTGAACAGACAAGGGCCGTTATTCCCGATCTCGAAGTCAGCCTGAGCGCGGCTGAAAACCGGCTGGCGGTGCTGCTGGGAAAAAATCCCGGCAGCCTGCGGCAGCAATTGCAGGCGGCCAAACCGCTGCCGGATTTGCCCCCATCCGTTGCCAGTGGCATTCCATCGGACGTGCTGCGCCAGCGGCCCGACCTGATCGTGGCTGAACGGACATTGGCGGCCGAGACGGCGCGTGTCGGGCAAAAACTGGCGAAACGTTTTCCGAGCCTGAAACTGGGCGAATCGTTCGGCTGGCAGGCATACAGCCTCGGTGCGATCGGAGCCGCCGGCACGCTGGCGCGCACGGTGACTGGCACGCTGGCGGCGACGCTGTTCGATGGCGGCAACCTGCGCAGCGCGGTTGAAATCCAGAACGCGGTGCAGGAACAGGCGCTGATTTCATACCAGAAAAGCGTCTTGCTGGCGCTGGAAGAAGTCGAGAATGGATTGAAATCGTATGCGGTTGGGCGCGAGAGGGTCGATGCGCGCCGCGGAGCGGCCGAAGCGGCGCGCAATGCGGCGCAACTGACGCGCAACCTGTACCAGTCCGGTCTGGCGGATTTCCAGAAGGTGCTGGAAACCGAGCGCACGCTGTTGAGCGCCGAAGACAATCTGGCGGTGGCCGAAGCAGGAATGCGCACCAGTCTGGTCAAACTTTACAAGGCGCTGGGCGGTGGCTGGGAATCGCAATCCGGTGCCGGCGGCAGTCAATCACGGAATGACAAATCATGACACAGGAAAATGCTGACAACGCGCGCGAGGCGCTGCAGGCGATGCTGGAGAAGGTGCCGCAAGGCATGCTGGCGGGCGGCAAGCGGCGCCGTTATCTGATGATGAGCGGCGCGGCGATTCTGGCGCTGGTGGTGCTGTTTTTCATTTTCCCCGGCGGCAAAAGCGGCGAAGGGCAGTATGTGACCGAAGAAGCGGTAGCGGGCAATCTGGTGGTGACGGTTTCGGCTTCCGGCACGCTGCAGCCGACCAAGTCAGTCGATGTCGGCAGCGAATTGTCGGGCACGCTGGCGAAGGTGCTGGTGGAAGAAAACGATCAGGTGAAGAAGGGGCAGTTGCTGGCGCAACTCGATCTGGACAAGCTCAAGGATGCGGTAACCAAGTCGAGGGCGGCGCTGGCGGCGGCTAGGGCGACGGTGGCGCAGGCGCAGGCGACACTGGCGGAATCGAAGGCATCGCTGGCGCGGATGCGTCATGTGGCTGAACTTTCCGGCGGCAAGGTGCCGTCGAAAACCGAACTGGAAACGGCCGAGGCATCGCTCAAGCGAGCCATCGCGAATGAAGCCAGCGCGCGCGCTTCGGTGGCGCAGGCCGATGCAACCCTGAAAACCGATGAAACCAATCTGGCCAAGGGCACGATCCGTTCGCCGGTCGATGGCGTGGTGCTGACGCGCAAGGTTGAGCCGGGGCAGACGGTGGCGGCGGCGATGACTACGCCGGTGCTGTTCACCATCGCCGAGGATTTGACCAAGATGGAATTGCAGGTCAAGGTGGATGAAGCCGATGTCGGCACGGTAAAGCTGGGGCAGCCATCGACCTTCACGGTGGCGGCATGGCCCGGTCGCAACTTCCCGGCTACGATTCAGCGTGTCGGTATCGGTTCGACCATTACCGACAACGTGGTGACTTACAAAACCGTTCTGACGGTGGGCAACGATGATCTGGCGCTGCGTCCGGGGATGACGGCGACCGCTTCGATTGTGACTGCGAATCGCGAGAACGTGCTGCTGGTGCCGAATTCCGCGTTGCGCTTTACGCCGCCAGCGAAGACGGCGGCGCAGAAGGGCAGTTTCGTTTCCGGCTTGCTGCCCCGGCCGCCGGCTGGGCCAGCGCAAAAAGTGGTGACGCAGGCCGCTGGTGCGGACAGCCAGCAGCAGGTCTGGGTGCTGGAGCAGGGCAAGCCGAAAGCGGTATCGGTGCAGGCGGGCGTTTCGAATGGCAAGACCACTGAAATTACCGGCGGCGAACTGAAGGCCGGAATGCAGGTGATCACCGATTATCAGGAAGCCAAAAAATGAGCCTGACGGAGAGCCAGACGCCTGAGCCGCCGCTGATCGCACTGCACGGCATCACCAAGACCTACGGTGACGGGCAGGCTGCGTTTCAGGCGTTGCGCGGTATCGACGTCAGCATCAATGCCGGTGAATTTGTCGCGGTGATGGGGCCGAGCGGCTCCGGCAAATCGACCGTGATGAACATTCTCGGCTGCCTGGATACGCCCACCACCGGCGAATACGTTTTCAGCGGCATCCATGTCGAGCAGTTCCAGCGCAACCAGCGCGCGCTGCTGCGGCGCCAGTGTCTGGGATTCGTGTTTCAGGGATTCAACCTGCTGGCGCGCACATCGGCGCAGGAAAACGTCGAACTGCCGCTGCTGTACCGCGGTGTGACGGCGGCTGACCGGCATGCAGCTGCGCTGGCTGCGCTGGCGAAGGTGGGGCTGGAAGGCTGGGCGACGCATACGCCGGCCGAACTGTCCGGCGGGCAGCAGCAACGGGTGGCGATTGCGCGCGCGATCGTGACCAACCCGATGGTGCTGCTGGCCGATGAGCCGACTGGCAATCTGGATACGCAGCGCAGCCGCGAAATCATGGAGCTGCTGGTGCAACTGAACCGCGAGCATGGCATCACCATCATCATGGTTACGCACGAGCCGGAAATGGCGGCTTATGCCGGGCGCGTGATTCATTTTGTCGATGGGCTGGTGGAGAAGGATGAACGGCAGGAGGCATTGGCATGATACTGAGCGCACTGATACTGGCGATGCGCGAGATCTTGCGCAACCTGCTGCGTTCGTTCCTGACGGTGCTGGGCATCGTGATTGGCGTGGCGGCGGTGATCACGATGGTAACGCTGGGCAATGGCGCCACCAAGATGGTGGCCGATCAGATTTCCAGCCTCGGCAGCAACCTGCTGATGGTGCGGCCCGGACAGCGGATGGGGCCGGGGCGCGACAGCGCTGGTTCGCCAAATTTCAGGAAAGCCGATGTCGATGCGATTCGTACGCAGATCGGCGGCCTGCAGGAAGTGGCGCCGGTCGTCGGCCGTTCGGTCACGCTGGTGGCGGGCAATGAAAACTGGTCCAGTACGGTCAACGGCACCACCAACGGCTATCTTGTGGCCGGTAACTGGAAACTGGCGGCTGGTCGGACGTTTCTTGAAGACGAGGAACTGGCCGGCAAGGCGGTGTGCATCATTGGCGCGACCATCCGCAAGCAACTTTTCGGCAATCGCAACCCGCTGGGCGATGAAATCCGCATCAAGAATTTCGTCTGTCAGGTGGTAGGTCTGCTCGATTCGAAGGGGCAGGGCGCTATGGGCATGGATCAGGACGACATCCTGCTGATGCCGCTTAACACCGTGCAGCGGCGGCTGACCGGCAATCTGGATATTTCGACCATACTGGTGTCGCTCAAGGACAGCACGAGCGCGTCGGCGGTTATTCCGCAGATGCGCTCGCTGCTGCGCGAACGGCGCAAGCTGGCTGAAAACGAAGTCGATAACTTCAACGTGATGGATACCAAGCAGATTGCGGAAACCCTGTCGGGCACGATCCGCACCATGACCGGGCTGCTGGGCGCGGTGGCGGCGGTCAGCCTGGTCGTTGGCGGCATCGGCATCATGAACATCATGCTGGTATCGGTCACCGAACGCACGCGCGAGATTGGCATCCGGCTGGCGATAGGCGCACTGGAGCATGAAGTGCTGCTGCAATTCCTGATCGAGGCAGTGGTGCTGTCGGCGCTGGGCGGACTGATCGGCATCGTGCTGGCGTTCTTCGCCTGTCTGGGGCTGTCGTCGCTGATGCGCATGCCTTTCCTGTTCAATCCGGGCATCAACCTGCTGGCGTTCTTCTTTTCGGCCGCCATCGGCGTGATTTTCGGCTACATGCCGGCGCGGCGCGCGGCGCA
>JAGTRJ010000039.1 GCA_018261755.1 Burkholderiaceae bacterium | reverse complement strand
TATCCGGTCGCGATCGCTGTCCGGTGGCAGCGTCAGCTTGAGCGAATCTTCCTTCGCCTGCAGGTAGGCGGCGCGTTCCTGCATCCGGATGCGCACCCGTTGCCCGATCGGGTGGTCGGCGAAATATTTCAGCACGCGCGAAGTGATGGCGCGCGCGATTTTCGACGGCGACAACTCGCCGATCGATGGCAGCAGCCATTCACCATGGCCGGCGCCGCGCAGGTTGATCCATTCGCCAGAATCGTCGAACTTGCCCACCACGCGCGGTCGTTCGGTGTCCGGCAGGTTATACAGCTCTTCCTTGAGCAGATATTCGATCATCTGCCGTTTTTCCTCGACCACCAGAATCTCGTCCAGCCCGCGCGCGAACTTGCGCACGCCATCCGCCTCCAGCGGCCAGTTCATGCCGACCTTGTACAGCCGGATGCCGATGTCTTTCGCCGCTGCTTCGTCAATGCCGAGGTCGGCCAGCGCCTGGCGCGTGTCGGCATACGATTTGCCGGTGGTAATGATGCCGATGCGCGCGTTCGGGCTGTCCCAGACGACATGATTCAGCCGGTTCGCGCGCGCGTAGGCCATCGCCGCATACCATTTGTACTGGTTCATGCGCGCTTCCTGCGCAAGTGGCGTATCCGGCCAGCGGATGTTCAAGCCGTCTTCCGGCATTTCGAAATCGGTCGGCAGCACGATGCGCACCCGATCCGGATCGACTTCGACCGATGCGCCGGATTCGACCAGATCGGTCACGCATTTCATCGCCACCCACAGGCCAGTGTAACGGCTCAGCGCCCAGCCGTGCAGGCCATAGTCGAGGAATTCCTGCACCGATGACGGGTACAGCACCGGGATGCCGGCGGCTTTCAGCGCATGTTCGCTCTGGTGTGCCAGCGACGACGATTTGGCGCCATGGTCGTCACCGGCGATCACCAGCACGCCGCCGCGCAGCGAGCTGCCGGCATTGTTGCCATGCTTGAACACGTCGCCAGAACGATCGACCCCCGGCCCCTTGCCGTACCACATCGAAAATACGCCATCGACCTTTGCGCCGGGAAACATGCCGACCTGTTGCGTGCCCCAGATGCTGGTCGCGGCCAGATCTTCGTTCAGACCCGGCTGGAAGGTGATTTGCTGTGCATCGAGATATTTCTTCGCGCGCCATGCGGCCAGATCGACGCCGCCTAGCGGCGAGCCGCGGTAGCCGCTGATGAACCCGGCGGTGTTCAGCCCGCCTTGCCGGTCGCGCTGGCGTTGCAGCATCGGCAGCCGGATCAGCGCCTGCGTGCCGGTCATGAAGACGCGGCCGCGTTCCATCGAATACTTGTCGTCGATGGAAATGGTCTCGAGCAGCGATGGGAAGGGCTTGTTCATGCCTGCCTCGCAAAAAACCGTTGTATTTGCGTCAATGCAGTTTTCATACCAGCATTTAACACCAGCAACATGACAGCAGGCCGTCTGGCAGCCCAGAATATACTGCCTGGGGTATTTTCAAACTGCTGCGGAAGTTCTGGCCGAGCGGCTATTTTTGGCCATATACCCCATGATTTTTCGTTGGTGGCACCCGAGGATGCCGCCGTGGATTATTTCGCTGCTGCCTTGGCGCCGGCGCCACGCTCCTGGCGTGCGCGGGTGAGCAGTTCGTCCATGATCGCCAGCATCGATTTGTACAGCCCGGCTTCGGTCTGTTCGGTACCAGGGCGCTTGGCTGCATGCGAACCGGAGGTGATGAAACGGCCGTCGATGGCTACCATTGGCACGCCGTCGATGCCATAGGCCTTGGCCGTGTTGGCTGCGGTCATCACTTTCGATTGCACCGAAAACGAGTTGTACTGTTCGATGAAGGCGTTGCGATCGACGCCGAATTGCGCCACCAGGTCGGCTGCAGCGCTTTCATTGTGCATCCGCTTGCGCTCGACCTGCACCGCGTTAAAGATTTTTTCGTGCAGCGCTTCGAGCTTGCCCATCGCTTCGAGCGCGTAATACAGCTTGCCTTCATCCGGTCGTACCGGGATGCGTTTGAATGCGATGCGGTTGCCCTGCTTCTTCACCCACGCATTAAGGCTCGGATCGAGTGCGTGGCAATGGTTGCAGAAATAACCGAAGAATTCGATCACTTCCATTTTGCCGCTGCCGCCTTCGGTCGGCTGAGCCGTTGCCAGCAGCGTGTATTGGCCGCCGTTTTGCTCGCTGCCCTGAACAGGCGCCGGCTGGCTGGCCGCCGGAGCGGGCGAAGCCGATGGCGCCGCTGCCGAGGCGCTGACTGCCGTGCCGGAGGCTGACGGTGCAGATGGTTTGTCGGACGACGGTTTGCACGCGGTCAGCACGAACAGACCGAGTGCAAGTGATGCAAAAAGGCGACAGAGGCGCATGATGGCTCCTGGTTATTTGGGAATGCGGACAACCGCGGCATCGACGCCGCCTTCGGACAGCTTGCCGCGCACCTTGTTCATCGCATCAACCTGGCCGAACGGGCCGATGCGCACGCGGTACAGCGTGCTGCCCTGCGATGGCATTTCCGAGATGCGCGCTTCGAAGCCGAGCAGCGCCAGCCGCGCGCGTGCGCTTTCGGCATCGTTCTGGTCGCGGTAAGCGCCGGCTTGCAGGTAGTAGGTCCACTTGTCGTCGGACTTCGTCTGCTTGGCGGCATCCTTGTCCTTGGCCGTGTCTTTGGCCACATGCTCTTTCGCCGCATCCTTCGCGTCCGGCTTCTTCGGTTTGTCAGTGGTGGCGTGCTTGTCAGGCGTCGGTTTTGTGTCAGGTTTCAGCTCGACTGGCGTCACTGGCTGCGCCGGCGCGGATTCCTTGGCAAACTCCTTCGCCGCTTCTTTCGCCGCATCCTGTTTGCCATACAGCGGCTTGTTCGGGTCCGCCATCTGCGACGCTGACGGTTCAATCACCTTTTCCGTGCGAGCCTGCTTGTTGCTGACCGGCGCCGACGATTTGGAGATCATCAGCGCGACCACGATCGCTACGCCCAGCCCCAGCACCAGACCGATGATCACGCCGAGTATCGTGCCGCCGCGCTGCCTGTTCTTGCTGCTGGAATTCATGTTGGTTTGCATAGATATCCGATCACATCCTGTCCGGCGCCGAAACGCCTAAAAGTGCCAGACCGTTCTTCAACACCTGTCTGGTCGCACACATCAACGCCAGTCGCGCCAGCTTGACTGCTTCATCGTCCACCAGCACGCGCTCGGCATTGTAGTAGCCGTGCAATTCGCCCGCCAGATCGCGCAGATAGAACGCTACCTGATGCGGCCCCAGTTCGTCCAGCGCATGCGCCAGCATTTCCGGGTATTCGGACAGGCGTGCCAACAGCGCGAATTCGCGTTCCAGCGTCAGCGGCGACAGGTCGACGGTGTCGAGCATCGATTCATCGCCGCCCCATTGTGCCATGACCGAGCAGATGCGCGCGTGCGCGTACTGGATGTAATACACCGGGTTTTCTTCCGAACGTGCCAGCGCCAAATCGACGTCGAACACGAATTCGGTGTCCGCCTTGCGCGAGATCAGGAAGAAGCGCACCGCATCGCGGCCACGCACCGTTTCGCCGCCGCCGGACCATTCGATCAGGTCGCGCACCGTGACGTAGGAGCCGGCGCGTTTCGAAATCTTCACTTCGGCGCCGTTCTTCATCACGGTTACCATCTTGTGCAGCACGTAATCAGGGTAGTTCTGCGGAATACCGGCGCCGACCGCCTGCAAGCCGGCGCGCACGCGCGCGACCGTGCCGTGATGGTCGCTGCCCTGCACGTTGATCACCTTGCCGAAACCGCGCTGCCATTTGGTGATGTGATAGGCGACATCCGGCACAAAATAGGTGTAGGTGCCGTCGGATTTCTTCATCACGCGGTCCTTGTCGTCGCCGTATTCGGTCGTGCGCAGCCACAGCGCGCCTTCGCTGTCGTAAGTCTTGCCGGCCGCCTGCAGCGACTCGACCGCCGCATCGACCTTGCCATCGACATACAGCGACGATTCGAGATAGTAGTTGTCAAAGCGGATGCCGAATGCCTGCAGGTCGATATCCTGCTCACGGCGCAGGTAAGCGACAGAGAATTCGCGGATCGATTCGATGTCTTCAACGTCGCCGCTGGCGGTCACCGCCTTTGTGTCGCGCGCCTCGACCGTTTTCTTCGCCAGAAAATCGGCTGCGATATCGGCGATGTAGTCGCCGTTGTACGCGCTTTCCGGCCACAGTTCGTCGCCCGGCTTCCAGCCGCGCGCGCGGCATTGGACCGAATGCGCGAGATTGCCGATCTGCACGCCAGCGTCGTTGTAATAAAACTCGCGCGTGACGTCGTAGCCTTGCGAATCGAGCAGTGCTGCCAGCGCGTCGCCCAATGCGCCCTGACGGCCGTGGCCGACGTGCAGCGGGCCGGTCGGGTTGGCTGAAACGAATTCGACCATCACCTTCTTGCCGTGGCCGACATCGCTCTTGCCGTAGTTTTCCGCCGTACGCAGCACTGTGCGCACCACGCCCTGCTTGGCACTGGCGGCGACGCGCAGGTTGATGAAGCCGGGGCCGGCGATCTCGGCCGATTCGATCAGGGCCTCGCGTTCCGGATTCGCCAGCAGCGCGGCGACGATCGCCTGCGCCAGTTCGCGTGGATTTTTTTTCAGCGGTTTGGCCAGTTGCATCGCGATATTGCACGCAATGTCGCCGTGCGATGGATCACGCGGGCGTTCAAGGGCGATGGTCGGTGTCAGGCCGGAATCAGACAGGAGCGGCTGCAGTGCCTGGCCAATCAGGCCAGCAATCTGCTGTTTTTGTTGTGCAAGCATGGAAATGACGAACGGAATGCAGCTAATAGGGAAATGGCTTGCATTATACTGGTTTGCGGCACAGGTTTTATGCGTTTGCTTGGCCGGCGCGGACATAAAAAAACCTCCCCGGGGGAGCGGGGAGGCTGGAATGAGGCGGAAACCGCCTCCTTGCTGCCGCTAAGGAACTTCCGAAAATCTTCCGGGAGCGCCTCAATCCTGGTGCGGTCGGGGGATTATTGCTGAACCGCAGCCGGGCCCTGGCCGCGCTTCGCGCCGCGCCGTCCGCCCTGGAAGCGATGGTGCGGGCCGACTTCGGCGTCAAACACCTTTTGTTGCTCCGGCGTCAGCACGGCGTAGAATTTCTTCAGCGATGCCAGGCGGGTTTCCATGTGTGCCTGACGTTCCTTCATGAACGTGAGCATTTTCTCGGCCCGTTGCGGTGCGGACAGCTTTGCCATCTCGTCGCGCTGCATCCGCATTGGCATCGCAGGTGGGATGGCGCCTGCGACGAAGGCTTTCCACGCAGTTTCCTGTTCGGCATTCAGTTTCAGCTTGTCATGCAAGGCGGCATGGCGCTTTTCCATCCATGCTTTCATGGTTTCGGCGCGCTTGGCCGGATCCATCCGTTCCGCGTGCATCTTGCCTTGCCGCGGGCCGGCCGGGCCACACATGTCGTCGCCCATCGGTGGCATGGCCAGTGCGGCGGTACCCATAAACAGGGCCATCAGCCCGGTCAACAAATGCATGTAAGACGTATTCATAGACGCTCCTCGTGGTTGTTCGTTCCGGCACGCGATCGCGTTCCGTATGCAATGAGTATAGGCGGCAAATGTGTATGAAATGTGGAAAGGTTGTGACAAATTGAAAGAAAGGGGGCGGAAAGAAAAAGGGCAGGCTTGCGCCTGCCCTTGATGCGGGAGCCGTTGAAACCGGCCGCCGATTATTCGTAACGGTTGGTCAGGTGGCCGACGCCGTCAATGATGACTTCGACCGTGCTGCCCGGCTTCATCGAGCCGACACCGACCGAGGTGCCGCAGGAAATGATGTCGCCCGGTTCCAGCGTCATGTCGCGCGAGATCATGCTGACCAGCTTGTGCGGCTGGAACACCATGTCGCTGACCGGATAGTTCTGGCGTTCCTGGCCGTTGAGGATGGTCTTGATCACCAGCGTGTTCGGATTATCGATGCCGGTGACGATGCCCGGGCCGAACGAACCAAAGGTGTCGAAGCCCTTGGCGCGGGTCCACTGCGCGAAGGTCGGATCCTTCTGGATGATTTCGCCGGCGGTGACGTCGTTGCTGCAGGTATAGCCGAAGATGTAATCCTTGGCTTGCTCTTCGGTCACTTCCTTGCAGCGCTTGCCGATCACGATTGCCAGTTCGCCTTCATACACCACCTTGCCGTCATAGGTGTTCGGTTTTTTCACCGTGTCGCCTTCGGCGATGAAGGCGGTGCCCGGTTTCAGCAGGTACAGCGGCTCGGACGGTAGCGCCACGCCGAGTTTGGAGGCCAGCGCGTGGAAGTTGTTCCACAGCAGGATCATCTTGCTGGGCGTGCACGGAGTCAGCAGCTTGACCTGGGCGCGGCTGATTTTTTCGCCGGTCGCGGTCGGGGTGTTGAACATGTCCCCGCTGTAGACGCTGATCGTATCGCCTTCCAGTGTGCCGAAGCCCGTCTTGCCGCCCTGTTCATAACGTACCCATGTTTGCATGCTGTTCTCCAATCGTTAATCGTTGCCAAGGCGCACTGCCGCGCCATTGTGAGTTAGTGAGTCGTTTATTGTATAGCAGATTCGCCGCGAACGAAAAAAATCCCCCGGCGCGCATTGGGTGCGCGCGGGAACGGGAACGTTTCGGGTGGGGGGGTCAGGCGAACTTGTCGAGCATTGCAGCCAGATGCTTGGCTCGCTCGGCCGCATCCTGCGGGCTGGTGGCGCCGGCAGTGTGCGTGACCATTGAGCTGGTCAGCAGCGTGACGAACGCGCGGTCCAGTGCCTTGCGCGCGGCAGCCATCTGCTGCGCGACGCCGTCACAGTCGGACGGCGCGGCGGCGCTTGCGATCAGTTTTTGCACGCCGCGCAACTGGCCTTCGACCCGCGCCAGGCGATGCAGCAGATCCTTTTTCTGTTCCGGGTTCAACGCTGTGCCTTGCACGATTTTCAGGGATGAATCGGCCATGATGGATTTCCTCGCTATTGGGGAACTGTTGTGAATGATTGCGGGGTTGACGGGAGTGTCCGCAAATACTATACCGGGTATGGTAGCACTTTTTTGCCGCCAAACAACCAAGCCTGGACAGGGGTGTATCCCAAAATGCACGGCATACCCCCGTTTTTTGGGTAAAAATCAGGCGATTTGCATCAGCGTTTTTGCGTGGTATTGCCAGAATGCTTGGGGTATGTGTAAAAAATAGCCGCCTGGGCCACGGTTTTGCTGGCTGTTTATAGATACTGGCGGCAGTATATTTTGGGGTGAAAAACAGCTCAGGCAGGGTACAACGCGCCGAGAATGCGTGCGCCGCGTGCGCCGGTTACTGCCGGCAGGTTGCCCGGCTGGCGCAGGCAGAAACGCTGCGCCAGCCACGCAAACGCGAGCGCCTCGACCTGATTCGGCGCGATGCCGAGCGCGGCGGTGGTATCGAGTGTCGCTTGCGGGCAATGTTGTCGCAACGCCAGGGAAAGCTGCTGCATCAGGTGGCGGCTGTACGCGCCGCCGCCGCAGACATAGACTGCTGCGGCGCCGGGCGCGTGCTGGCCAATCGCTTGCGCAATGGTTTCGGCGGTGAAATCCGCCAGCGTCGCCTGAACGTCCTGCGGTGCGAGTCCGGCGGATGCGACCGACTCTGCCAGCCGGGCGGCGAGCCAGTCGAGATGGAACAGGTCGCGGCCGGTGCTTTTCGGCGGTGGCAACGCGAGGTAGGGTTCGGCCAGCATCCGTTCAAGCAGTTGAGCGCAGCATTGGCCGCTGGCCGCCCATGCGCCATCGGCGTCGTAAGGCAGATCGCGATGGCGCGCAATCCAGCCGTCGAGCAGCACGTTGCCGGGGCCGGTATCGAAGCCGGTGACATGGCCGTCGTGCCGCAGCAGGCTGATGTTGGCGATGCCGCCGATGTTGACCACCACGCGTGTTTTGCCCGCCTGACCGAATACCGCCTGATGGAAGGCTGGCACCAATGGCGCGCCCTGCCCGCCAGCGGCGATGTCGCGACTGCGGAAATCGGCAATCACGTCGATGCCGGCCAGTTCGGCCAGCAGCGCCGGCTGGTTGATCTGGCGGGTGAAACCGAGTTCCGGCCGGTGGCGCACGGTCTGACCATGCACGCCTATCGCGCGCACCCGTTCTCGCGGCACGCCAGCTTGCGCCAGCAGTTGCGCCACGCAATCGGCATACAGCCGCGCCAGCGTTTGCGACGCCAGCGCTTCGCGCTCGATTTCATTGTGGCCAGGTGCTTGCAGCGCCAGCAGGTCGGTGCGCAATTCGGGCGGGAATGGCACATGCGCCATAGCCGGCATTGTCAGCCGGCCGCCAGCGTAATCATCAGGGATGGCCGCCAGCACGCCATCGACCCCGTCGAGGCTGGTGCCGGACATCAGGCCGATATACATGCTGGTTGCGCCCGCCTGGCAGTCGACTTATTTGGCGGCCGTCTTCAGTGCCGGGTTCAGCAGCGCGAAACGGTGCAGCATGTCTTCCTTGACCGCACGGAATTTCTGCAGCTCGGCCGTGGTCAGCGGCTGTGTGTTCGGCATGTCGATCGACATCGGATTGCGCTGCACGTTGGCGACCCGGAATTCGTAGTGCAGATGCGGTCCGGTGGACATGCCGGTAGTGCCGACATAGCCGATGATGTCGCCCTGGCTGACTTTCTGTCCTTTGCGCAAGCTGCTGGCAAAGCGGCTCAGATGGCCGTAGGCGGTCGAATATTGGCCCCAGTGCTTGAGCACGATCAGGTTGCCGTAGCCACCGCTGTACTTGGCCGATTCGACCACGCCATCGGCTGCGGCCTTGATTGGCGTGCCGGTCGGCGCGGCGAAGTCGATGCCCTTGTGCTGTTTCCAGTTGCCGGTGACCGGATGGACGCGCATCGAGAAGCCGGATGAAACGCGGGTGAACGCGACTGGCGATTTCAGGAACGCCTTTTTCAGCGCCTTGCCATCGAAAGTGTAGTAACCGCCCTTGTTGCCCGGCGCATCGAACCAGATGGCCTGATACGCTTTGCCGCCGTTGACGAATTCAGCCGCCAGAATGCGGCCCGGACGGATGTAGCTGCCGTTTTGCCAGAAGGTTTCGTACACGATGTTGAACCGGTCGCCCTTGCGCAGATCGGCGCGGAAATCAACGTTGGTCGAAAACATTTCAACAAACTTGCCGGTAACCGGATCCGGAATGCGCGCCGCGTCGGTGGCGGCAAACAGTGAAGACTGAATCACGCCGGAACGCATTTCAACCCGTTTTTCGAGCGCGACCGAGCCATCCACGGCAGAGAAGCCCTGTTCTTCGCGCGTGACGACGATGTTTTTCAGGTTGTCGCCGCTATCCGCCGCGGTCGTTGCCAGCCGCAGCAGTTCGCCATTGGCGGCCACCGTGGCCTGCATCACCTGGCCGGCTTTCAGTTTCAGCAGCGCGTTGGCGGTGGCGTTCGATTTGATGAAGGCGATGGCGGCGTTATCGTTCACGCCCAGGCGCGACAGCAAGGTGCCGATCGTGTCGCCCAGCCGCACTTTTTCTTCGCGCACGAAATTTTGCGCCAGCGTCTGATCTTCGAGCGAGGCAATCTGTTCGGACAGGTCGGGCAGGTCGAGGTCGAGCTTGACCACGGTTTTCGGCAGTTCGGACGCATCCTGCGTCAGCGGCGCGACCGCAATGGCGCCAAAGGTGGTGAACGCAAACAGCAAACCAGCGGCAGCGATGATGCGCGTTTTGAGCGACGCGTGCTGGAAAAATTGACTGGCCTTCTGCAGAATATCCATGAAAACGCCTTACTGGTCAGGCAATCAGTTAAAATTCCCGGTTTAAGCCCTTTCTTTTTCTTGTTTGTTGTGTAATGGGCAAGCCGGACTAGAAGTTGTGGCGAATTATAACAACGAAATTTTGATTTTTATCAAAAGTTGCAATCCAGACAAATGAATACAGAAATCCAAACGCCGGCCGAGCTGCCGCTGACCGATAAGGTGAAACAGGCGCTGGCGATCACGTTGCGCGGCACCGAAGAACTGCTGGTCGAATCAGAATTCGCGCAAAAACTGGCGCGTGCGGAAAAAACGGGCGCGTCATTGCGCATCAAGCTCGGCCTTGATCCGACCGCGCCGGATCTGCACCTTGGCCATACGGTGGTGCTGAACAAGATGCGCCAGCTGCAGGATCTCGGCCATACCGTGATCTTCCTGATTGGCGATTTCACCTCGATGATCGGCGATCCGAGCGGCCGTAACATCACCCGCCCGCCGCTGACGCGCGAGCAAATCGAGGAAAACGCCAAGACCTATTTCGCGCAGGCCAGCCTAGTGCTGGATCCGAGCAAAACCGAAATCCGCTACAACTCGGAGTGGAATCACGCTGGCGCGCATCATGGAGCGCGAGGATTTCGCTACCCGCTACAAGAACGGTTCGCCGATTTCGATCCACGAACTGCTGTACCCGCTGATGCAGGGTTACGATTCGGTCGCGCTGAAGGCCGACCTCGAACTCGGCGGCACCGATCAGCGCTTCAATCTGCTGGTCGGGCGCGAACTGCAGCGCCACTACGGTCAGGAACCGCAGTGCATTCTGACGATGCCGCTGCTCGAAGGGCTGGACGGGGTCGAAAAAATGTCGAAATCGAAAGGCAACTACATCGGCATCACCGAACCGGCGAATACCATCTTCGGCAAGCTGATGAGCATTTCGGACGAGATGATGTGGCGCTATTACGATCTGCTGTCGTTCCGCTCGCTGGCCGATATTGCCAAGCTGAAGCAGGAAGTGGCCGATGGCCGCAACCCGCGCGACGTGAAAGTCGAACTGGGCAAGGAAATCGTTACCCGCTTCCATTCGGCGCAGGCGGCGGAAGCGGCGCTGGAAGATTTCGTTTCGCGCTCGCGAGGCGGCATTCCGGACGACGTGCCGGAAGTCAGCCTCTCTGGCGCGCCGCTGGGCATCGGTCAGTTGTTGAAAGCGGCGAATCTGGTCGCTTCCACCTCGGAAGGCTTGCGCATGGTCGAGCAGGGCGGCGTCAGGATTGATGGCGCAGCGGTGAGCGACAAGGCGCTGAAGGTCGAGGCGGGCACGTTCGTGGTGCAGGTCGGCAAGCGCAAGTTCGCGCGCGTGACATTGGGCTGATTGACCGCAAATGATCGCCCTGCTGCAGCGCGTTTCCGAAGCCAGTGTCAGGGTCGAAGGCCAGCCCGTCGGCCAGATCGGCGCCGGCCTGATGGTGCTGCTGTGCGCCGAGCGCGGCGACACCGAAAAGCAGGCCGACGCGCTGCTGAAGCGGTTGCTCGGCTACCGCGTGTTTTACGATGATAATGGCAAGATGAATCTGTCGCTGACGGCGGTGAATGGCGGCCTGTTGCTGGTGCCGCAATTCACGCTGGCGGCCGACACGAATTCTGGCACGCGCCCGTCGTTTTCACCCGCCGCGCCGCCGGATGAAGGGCGGCGGCTGTTCGATTACTTTGTCGCGCAGGCGAAAAAGCTGCATGGGGCGGTCGAAACCGGCGTGTTTGGCGCCGACATGAAAGTGGCGCTGATCAATGACGGCCCGGTGACCTTCTGGCTGCAGGTGCCGCCCGCGGCGTGACCAAAACCACGCGAGAAATTGCCAATTTTGCGGGAGTATGTGGCCAAAACCTATGTCCGGGCCACGGATTTGCAGTCGCCCGGATCGGTGAACGTCAGCACCATCGCGCCCCCTGCCTGCTTGGCTTGATACACCGCCAGGTCGGCATTGCGCAGCAGTTGTTCCGGTTCGCTGCCATGCTCCGGATGCATCGTGATGCCAATGCTGGCCGAAATGCAGACGCTGTGCTGGCCCAGTTCGAACGGCTGGCTGATTTTGCGCAGTATGAGGTCGGCGATTTCTGAGGCGACCGTCGCCGATTGCGTGCTGGGCAGCAGGACCAGGAATTCGTCGCTGCCGATGCGAGCCGCGGTGTCCGTTTCGCGCAGGCATTCCTGTATCCGTCGTGCCAGTTCCCGCAGCAGTTGTTCGCTGGCTTCCATTCCCAGTTTGTCCTTGGTGGACTTGAAATGGTCGATATCGACGAACATCAACGCCAGCGGCTGGCGGCCGTGTCGCGCCACCGATAGCGCCTGCTGCAGCCGGTCGCTGAACAGGCCCCAGTTCGGCAGGCCGGTCAATTGATCGTAGTTCGACAGATGATGGATGCGCCGTTCGCTTTCCTTGCGCTCGGTGATGTCGGAAAACACCGCCACGTTATTGCTGACATAGCCACTGTCATCGCGCACGCAATGCACCGATAGCGAAATGATGTGCGGTGTGCCGTCGCGGTGCCTGACTGATATTTCGCCTTGCCAGCTGCTGTTGGCGCAGACAGAGGATACGATTTCCTTGTAGATGGCCGGGGCAAGCATCGTGCTGAACACGTGCGCCGGGTGCTGGCCGATGACCTCGTCGTATGAATAGTCGCTGAGCACGAAAAAAGATGAATTGACCGCAACGATGCGGCCATCGGCCGCCATCACCACGACCGCTTCATTCACCGATTCGAAAATGGCTGCGGCCAGCATCATCGAATCGCCCTGCGAGCGCCGTTCGGTGATGTCACGGTTGCTGCCGCGGCGGCCAATGAATTGCCCGTCGCTGTCGTGCAGCGATTTGCATGCATGGATAATCCAGCGCGTTTCGCCGTTGCGGTGCTGGATGCGGAAGCCGATTTCATCTTCGCCCTGTTCGGCAAAATGGATGTCATGCTGGTGGGCGCGCATCAAGTGCCGATCTTCCGGATGGATGATGTGGTACAGCAATTCCGGGTCGGCCATGAATTCCGACGGCGCGTAGCCGGTGATGCGCTCGCACGATGGTGACATGTAAACGATGCGCCTGTCTTCTCCCTGCCAGTATTCCCAGCTGTGCGTGTGGTCGGCTACCGTGCGGAAGCGAGTCTTGCTTTCGAACAGTTCCTGTTCAAGCTGTTTGCGACGTTCGATTTCCGATTGCAGTTGCAGATTCAGTTCCAGCATGCGGAAAGTCCGGTCGCCCAGGTCACGGTAGATCGCGTTGATATTTTCCATCAGCGCATCGCGGTGCGGTTGCCGCTCGCCGGCGATCTGGCCGGAAGTCGAGCCAGATTGCAGCACGCGGATTTCATCCGCCATCAGCTGATCCATGTTGGCCACATGATGCAGCAGCCATTGCGACAGAAATGCCAGCAGCAGGTTGACCGTGGCTTCCGGATTGGCTGCGGCCAGTGCGCTGGTCCGCTGGATATGATTGATGAATTCGCGGTGGGCTTGCTGGTGCGACTCATGGTGTGCGCGACCGATCTTGTGCTGCACCATCAGCGTTTCTTCGGTATTAAAGTGCGTGGTTGCGTATTGCTTCAGTTCATTGAGAATGCTGAACAGCTGTTCGGAAGTGACGCCTTTTGCATAAAGCTCACCGAGATGGTTCACGATGTCGAACAGCTGGCGGTGTTGCGCATCGACATCGGGCAGGCCGGTTGCCAGTCTGTCATCCCATGCGATTGTCGGCGGTGTGGAATTCTTGGCAGGCATCAGTCTGTCTGTTGGAGTTTTTCCTCAATTGTACCTTGCAACATCTTGATTTGGAATGCATATCGGTTCATTTTTTGCCAAAGTTTGGCATCAATAAAATAAATTGCATGATGGTTTAATAACAGTTTGGTGCGTGTCCTCCATTTTTATTTCGCGCTTCGGTGAGTGCGTGCCAATTCGACAAAGGCCCGCACGTAATCGACGCCGGCATCGGCTTCGCGGATGCCGAGAAAGATCTGCTTGGCCACGCCATGTCTGCCCAGACGTACTGGCGCGACATCGAATTTGGCACGGTACTCCTCCACCAGCCAGCGGGGCAGCGCGGCGATGCCACGGCCGCTGGCCACCATCTGCAGCATGATGTCCGTGGTTTCGATCGGCTTGTGCCGTTTC
>JAGTRJ010000024.1 GCA_018261755.1 Burkholderiaceae bacterium | reverse complement strand
TTGCTGGTTAACGCAGGCATCAATATCAAACTTGACGATGCTGGAACTGGTTATGGCGGATTTTCATATGTTCAGGAGTTACCTATTCACACATTAAAAATCGATAAAATGTTTATTGATACTCTTGGACATGAAGAGGATGCAAAAATTTCTGTACTCAACGCCATTGTTAACTTTGCGCAAAATGCCGAATTGGAAATAATTGCTGAGGGAGTGGAAAGCATTGACCAAGTTAACCGTCTAGCAGACATGGGCGTATTTGCCATACAGGGATATGTCTACGGAAAACCCATGAACTCAGCAGACTTTATTCAATGGATGGCTTCTCACCAACACATTCTTTCTGAATAGTATTCATTGCCTACGTATTGGCCCGCATAAACCAGTTTGACTGCCTAATCCCCCTCCTTGTGCTTCCACAGGATCTGCTTCGCAATCCCGCGCAGGATGTTGACTTCCTCCGTTTCCAGCTCGGCGCGCGAAAACAGCCGTCGCAGGCGCGGCATCAGCTTTTTCGGGTTGTCCGCATGCAGGAAACCGAGCGCAACCAGCGCCTGTTCCAGATGCGCGAACATGCCGTCGATCTGTTCGACGCTGGCCGCGGTGCCGCGAAAGCCGACATCGGTTTCGGGCAGACGATCGCCCAGTTCGGCCTGCCTGCATTCGTACGCCAGCAATTGCACCGCCTGCGCCAGGTTCAGCGACGAATAATCCGGATTGGCCGGGATCGTGATCAGCACATTGCACTTTTCGATCGCCTCGTTCGGCAAGCCAAAACGCTCGCTGCCAAACATCAGCGCCACCTTCAATTCCGGCTCGGCCACCAGTCGGCCTGCCAGCGCGCGCGCGGTCAGCACCGGCGGTGAAAACACACGCGGCCTCGCTGACAGCGCGGCGGCAAAGTTGCATCCTTCGAGCGCCTGATCAAGCGAGGTGACGATTCTGGCATTCGCCAGCACATCGTCGGCGCTGCTGGCAAACGCCAGCGCTTCTTCGTGCGAAGTCACTTGCGGGTTATGCGGATTGACCAGTACAAGCTCGGAAAATCCCATCGTTTTCATCGCGCGCGCGACCGAACCGACATTGCCGGGATGATAGGTATCGACCAGAATGATGCGCAGGCGTGAAAAAACGGGCATGACGGTGTTGGGCAGATTCATTTACAATATAGGGTTTCGGCAGGCGCATCGCGCCGCCCTGTTCTTTCTTATTTCATGCCAGGCGCCTGATTGCGCCGGCAAAACGATATTTTAACGGAAGCCTTATGCACCCCATGCTCAATACGGCGATCAAGGCCGCCCGCCGCGGCGCTTCGATCATCAACCGCGCCTCTTTCGACCTCAGCCAACTCAAGGTCACGGAAAAGAAACAGAACGACTACGTCACTGAAATCGATCAGGCGGCTGAACAAGCGATTGTCGAGGTGCTGCTGAAGGCCTATCCGAACCATGCGGTGCTGGCGGAGGAATCCGGCGCATCGGCCAACCTGCATGACGAGGCCGAATTCGTCTGGATCATCGATCCGCTCGACGGCACCACCAATTTCATCCACGGTTTCCCGCAATACTGCGTGTCGATTGCGCTGCAGCAACGCGGTGTCACCACGCAGGCTGTCATCTACGACCCGACCCGCAACGACCTGTTCCACGCTTCGCGCGGCGAAGGCGCCTATCTGAACGACAAGCGCATCCGCGTCTCGAAATGCACCAAGCTGGCCGATTCGCTAATCGGCACCGGCTTTCCGGCGCGCGACCTGAGCCAGCTCGACCAGTACATGGCGATGTTCAAGGCCATCACCGAGAAATGCCAGGGCCTGCGCCGCCCCGGATCGGCCGCGCTCGATCTGGCATACGTCGCCGCCGGCCGGCTCGATGGCTTCTTCGAGAAAGGCTTGAGCGCCTGGGACATGGCTGCTGGCGCGCTGCTGATTTCCGAAGCCGGCGGCATCATCGGCGACTTCAAGGGCGAGCAAACCTACATGGAAAAAGGCGACGTGATTGCCGGCAATCCGAAAATCTTTTACCAGATGATTTCGCTGCTCGGCACCTACGCCTGAACTTCCTCCTGATTTTTCTGGGGGGTATATAACACAAATGCCCCGCCAGGCCGCATTTTTGCTGGCTGTTTTTAAATACTGGCAGGAGTATATTTTTTGGCCTAACTGACCCATTGTTCACTTCGAGTCAGTTATTTTGACTGCTATCGGCCGGCGATGCTGAAAACGGACACGCGCACGCCGGTTTCCTCAATCGCAAACATCTATCTTCATAAACTGCTATACTTCGGCCACGCGGCAGTTTGACCAGTCCCCCTCGCCGCTGTCTAGCGACTTATTCCCCCCCGTTTGCCTGCGACTGGCGCCTTCAATGGCGACAGGCCGATATTTTTTGAAATATTTATGTCATTTTCCAAACTCGGATTATCCGAGGCCATTGTTCGTGCCGTCACAGAATTCGGCTATACCATCCCAACCCCGATCCAGAGCCAGTCGATCCCAGCCGTGCTGGCGGGCGGCGACCTGCTCGCAGGCGCCCAAACCGGCACCGGCAAAACTGCTGGCTTTACCCTGCCGATCCTGCATCGCCTGTCTAGCAACGAATCGGGCGCAGCCCAAACCAGCAAGACCTCGCGCCGCCCAATCCGCGCGCTGATCCTCGCGCCGACACGCGAACTGGCGGCGCAAGTCGAAGAAAACGTGCGCATTTACGCCAAATACCTGAAGCTGAATTCCGCCGTGATCTTTGGCGGCGTCGGCATCCACCCGCAAATCAAGCTACTGGCGCACGGGGTCGATATCCTGGTTGCCACGCCGGGCCGCCTGCTCGATCACATCCAGCAAGGCACGGTCAAGCTCGACAAGATAGAGATTCTGGTGCTGGACGAAGCCGACCGCATGCTGGATATGGGCTTTATCCGCGACATCCGCAAAGTGCTCGCCGCGCTGCCGAAAAAACGGCAAAACCTGCTGTTTTCCGCCACCTTCTCCGATGAAATCAAGGCGCTGGCCGATGGCTTGTTGAATTCGCCGGCGATGATTGAAGTCGCGCGCCGTAACTCGACCGTCGAAGTCATCACGCAGCGGATCCACCCGGTTGACCGCAACCGCAAGCACCCGATGCTGACGCACCTGATCAAGACCAACCGCTGGCAGCAGGTGCTGGTGTTCACGCGCACCAAGCATGGCGCCAACAAGCTGGTGGAACAACTCGGCAAGGATGGCATTTCCGCGATGGCGATCCACGGCAACAAGAGCCAGTCGGCGCGCACCAAGGCGCTGTCCGAATTCAAGGATGGCAAGCTGCAGGTGCTGGCCGCAACCGACATTGCCGCCCGCGGCATCGACATCGAACAACTGCCGCATGTGGTCAACTACGACCTGCCTAACGTGCCTGAAGATTACGTCCACCGCATCGGCCGTACCGGACGCGCCGGCGCCACCGGTGAAGCGGTTTCGCTGGTCTGCGTCGATGAGCACCAGATGCTCAAGGATATCGAAAAGCTGATCAAGCAAACGCTGCCGCGAGAAATCATTCCCGGCTTTGAACCTGATTTGAACGCCAAACCACAGCCAATACAGTTGCGCAGCGGCAACGGAAGTGGCAGACAGCAACCGCGCGCCAAGAATCCGGGCGCCGGCAAACCCACCGCTCAAACGGCCAAGCCGCACGGTGGCGCACCGGCACCCGCCAGTGGCCGGCGATTTGCCCCCCGCCCGAAGAGCACGCAACCCGCTGGCGCACGCGCACGTTAAACTGCTGGCGTTCCACCTCAACCCCGCCGGCCATAGCCTGGCGGGGTAATATCGACCAACCATTTCGACCTGCCGTTCGATGCATTTCCCGGACAAACTTCACATTTTTTGCCGCGTGATCGACAACTTTGGCGATGCCGGCGTCTGCTGGCGACTGGCGCGCCAGTTCGCGCATGAGCACCACGTCGAGGTCACGCTGTGGATTGACGAACTGGCCAGCCTGAAGCGGATGTGCGCCGAACTCGATGCCAGCGCGAGCAAGCAGACTGCGCGTGGCGTGGTCGTGCGCCGCTGGCCATCAGACGACACGCCATTCGCATCGGCCGACACGGCCGATGCCGTGATCGAAGCCTTTGCCTGCGAACTGCCGTCCGCTTACGTGCAGGCGATGGCGCAGCGGGCAAAAGTGCCGGCATGGCTGAATCTCGAATACCTGAGCGCCGAGGAATGGGTCGAAGGCTGCCATGCGCTACCTTCGCCGCACCCGTCGCTACCGCTGTCGAAATACTTTTTCTTTCCCGGCTTTACCGAACGCACCGGCGGCCTGCTGCGCGAACGCGATCTGTTTGCGCAGCGCGATGCGCTGCAAGCCGATCCGAACGCCCGAACCGCTTTTTTCACCCGACTGGGCGTGCAATTGTCCTCAACCACGGTTGTTTCGCTGTTCTGCTACCCGTATGCGCCAGTGGAGGCGCTGCTTGAGGCGCTGCAAGCCGATGAAAAACCGGTGTTGTGCCTGGTGCCAGAGGGGGTGGCGACCTATGCCGTCAGCGCCTTTTTGCAGCAGCCGGCAAAAGCTGGCGCGACCGCTAGCCGCGGCGCGCTAACCTTGCAGGTGCTGCCGTTCGTCGATCAGGACGATTACGACCGGCTGCTGTGGGCCTGCGATCTGAATTTCATCCGTGGCGAGGATTCGTTCGTGCGCGCGCAGTGGGCGGCACGGCCGTTCATCTGGCACATCTATGCGCAGGACGAGAACGCGCATGTGACCAAGCTCGATGCCTTCCTCGGCCGCTACACCGAAAGCATGCCGCCCGCCGATGCGCTGACGGCCACCCGTTTCCACCTGGCGTGGAACGGCATCCGCGATACTGGCCCAATCGCCTCGCAATGGCGTGAACTGCGCGCTGCGCTGCCCGACATCACGCAGCATGCACAGCAGTGGGCGCTGCAACTGTCGCGTCAGGACGACTTGGCAACGGCGCTGATGCGTTTCCTGCAGAAAATCGGTTAAAATTCAGGGTTTTGTAAGTTTGCAACATCTAGGGCGGCATTGGGGCATGAGCGCCAGCGCAACCGGATGATTCTTCCCCCATCCAATCGATACAGATAGATATTTATGAAAACAGCACAAGAAGTACGCGTCGGCAACGTGGTCATGGTCAATGGCGAACCTATGGTGGTGCTCAAGTCCGAGTACTCGAAATCCGGCCGCAATGCCTCCGTCTGCAAGATGAAAATGAAAAACCTGCTGACCGGCTCCGGTCTGGAAGCGGTTTACAAGGCTGATGAGAAGTTCGACGACATCGTGCTCGACAAGAAGGAAGTCACCTACTCCTACTTCGCCGACCCGCTGTACGTCTTCATGGATGCCGACTACAACCAGTACGAAGTCGAAGCCGAAAACCTTGGCGACGCACTGAATTACCTCGAAGACGGCATGGCATGCGAAGCCGTGTTTTACAACGAGAAAGCGATTTCGGTCGAACTGCCGACCACGATCGTGCGCGAAATCACCTATACCGAACCGGCTGTCAAGGGCGACACCTCGTCCGGCAAGGTGCTGAAATCGGCACAGATCGCCACCGGCTTCAATATCCAGGTGCCGTTGTTCGTCGAGCAAGGCGAAAAGATCGAAATCGATACCCGCACCGGCGAATACCGCAGCCGCGCGAAGTAATTTCCTCTGCAATTCCGCCCTGGCGTAAAAAAGCCAGCCCGCACTGCGGGTTGGCTTTTTTTATTCGCCAATCACCGTCGGCCCGACAGGCTTCTTGCCCTTTTTGCCGAACAGCGACCGGAAACGGTCGCCCAAGCTCGGCGGCGGCGGCGGCTGATCATTCTTGACCTCGCTCGCGGGCGCAAGCAATGCCTTGTGCAGCTCGAACAGGCTTTGCGGCCGGTCGAGCGGGTTGATTTGCAGGCAGTTGCCCACAATCCCGATAATTTCGGGCGAATACATGCCGTCGAGCTTGGCCAGATACGAATCCATCTTGTCATGCGCCTTGCGCTGATCCCACGGCTGCGGTGGCACGCCAGCCATGCAGGCGAAAATCGATGCGCCCAGGCCGTAGATGTCGGACCAAGGGCCGATACCGGCGGTTTTCGAATACAGTTCGGGCGGCGCGAAGCCTGGCGTGTACATCGTATTCAGCTTCGGCATGTCGGAATTGAACGACGCCTGCCGCGCCGCGCCGAAATCAAGCAGCAGCGGCGTGCCGGTCACCCGCAGGTAAATGTTGGCCGGCTTCAAGTCCAGATGCAACAGCTTGTTCGCGTGTACTTCGCGCAACCCGCTGATGATTTGCGCGAAAATGTTGCGGATGAACTGTTCCGACATCAGCGGCTTCACTCCCTTGTCGCGCCGGTGCAGAATATGATCCTGCAGCGTGCGGCCCGATTCGTATGCCATCACCATGTAAACGGTTTCATTCGCGCGGAAGAAATTCACCACGCGCACCACGTTCGGATGCGCAATTTTCGCCAGCGCCCGTCCTTCCTCGAAAAAGCATTTCATGCCGAGATGGAAAATCGGCATGTTGGTCGCCGTCACATGCGAAGACAATTCGCCCGGCTTGCGCAATGCGAGCGCACTCGGCAAATATTCCTTGATCGCCACTGCATTACCATCTTCGTCATAGGCAAGGTAGACGATGCTGAACCCGCCGGACGCAATTTTCTTTACAATGCGGTATCCGCACAGTTCCAGTCCGTCCGGCAGTGGAGAATTGTTTTGAGTAGCCATGTAGTCGCTCAAGGCGCGGCAAATAAATTGTGCTGGCAATAACAGCTATTGTAACGAACAGGTGCCAAATTGACGATACGCAGCATGACAGGCTATGCAACAGCCACGCGGGAAACCGCCGCCGGCACGCTCACGTTGGAAATTCGCAGCGTGAATTCGCGCTTTCTCGACTTGCAGTTCCGCCTGAACGACGACCTGCGCGCCATCGAGCCATTGTTGCGCGAAGCACTGATGAAACAGGCGACGCGCGGCAAGATAGAATGCCGGCTCAGCCTCGGACGCAAAGCCGAAACCGGCACCACCCGCGCGTTGAATGCGGTGATGCTGAACGAACTTGCCCGCTTCCAGGATGAGATCCGCGGCCGTTTCATTGACGCAACACCAATGTCGGTCAACGAACTGCTGCGCTGGCCGGGCGTGATTGAAGATGCCGAAATCAGCCAGGAAACGCTGCAAGCAGAAGTACAGGCCACAATGGCCGAAGCCATCGACGCCTTCATCGCCTCCCGTGCACGCGAAGGCGCGGCGCTGACCGCGATGCTGCTCGATCGTGTCAGCACAATGGAAGCGATCGTGGCCCGCATCGAACCGCTGATTCCGCAAATCGTCACGCAATTCCAGCAAAAATCGCTCACCAAAATGCAGGAAGCGCTCGGACTGGCCGCTGCCGGCAGCACCACCACGCCATCACTGACGCGCGATGAAGCGATGGAACGCATTCGACAGGAAGTCACGCTGTACGGCATCCGCATCGATGTGTCGGAAGAACTGTCGCGGATGAAAGCACATCTGGCGGAAACCCGCACCATCCTGCAAAAAGGCGGCCAGTCCGGCAAACGGCTCGATTTCATGATGCAGGAACTCAACCGTGAAGCGAATACGCTCGGCTCAAAAGCCACGGTCAAGGAAGTGTCCGATGCATCAATGGAACTGAAACTGCTGATCGAGCAGATGCGCGAACAGGTGCAAAACCTGGAATAGCATTCCACACCATGTCGCAGCACCTCAGATGAACTATGAAACCGCTATCCATGCCATCCATTCCCGAACGCTACCATCCAGAACGACTTGATCCTGCTTCGTTCCCAGGCTGGCTTGGCTGGTCGCTGAAATTCTTTAGCGAGCCGGTATTACAAAACCCGCATTTCGATTTAACGCTCCAACTGGACGTCACGCACGCCTTTTCGCAGTACCAGATGCAACCATCTCCAGAAGCACAGCGGGGGTCGTTCTTTGCTTTTCTGGTCTGGCATCTGGCGCAGACACTGGCGCGATACCCCTCGTTCAATCTGCGATGCATCAATGGCGAGTGGTATCGGCTGCACAATCCGCCGATTTTCATTCCGGTGGCGGTTGGCGGCGACGTTCGCTTCAGCGAGCTTGTTCTGGAAGATGTTTACCAGCAGGACTATCCGGCATTTCTGGCAAACTATCAGAACCGGCTTGCCCTGGCACGCTCACCCGCAAACACCCCGCAAACGGCAAGCGAAACCATTTGCTACGCGCATTTCATGGGAAATCTGCCCAACCTGCGTTTTACCGCCCTGTCACCGCACTGGCGCCCCGACCAGATGATCGGGCAAAGCAGTTTCTATTTTGGTCAGCGCTATGATGACCAGGAACGAAAGCTGATCCCGCTAGCCATCAGAATGCATCACAGCTGCACCGATCCATTCGTTCTCGACCAGCTGCTAACCGATTTCAATCACCGCTTTTTATCGCCGGATCGACTCTAGCATTGCAAGCCGTGCCCAAATAATGCTGCCGATGCAGATAAAAACTGCCTCAAATTGGTGACGCGCATGACGCGAACAGCACGGCGGCTGTCAGTACCGGCCAAAATAATCGACCGAAATGTCACTTTCGGTCAGTAAGGATAAAAAATATACTCCCGCCAGTATATCAAAATAGCCACTAAAAACGGGGTCGAGCATACCATTTTCGCAACATACCCCCTACCATCAAACACACTCGCGATTCTGGGCAATTTGAAGTGCCTTTTCCTGACATCGCATTTATGCAACGAATGCTGCTCAATATGCGGCTTTTATTCATCTTCTGGTTGCATACCGCATTATTAAACCTGATCATTTGGATACGCATGCCTGTTTGGCATGAGCATGAATTCGGGCACAAGAGAGTCATACAGAACTAGGACTGCAGTAGAAACTCGCACTGCGGAAACCATACTCCGCTTTAAATGCAAATCATCGGTTTGAACAACCGAAAAAAGGAGAGCAGCATGTCCAGCGACGATCAAAAACAGGGCCATAATCCGGCAAAAGGAAACGAAATATCCCGACGGGATTTCATCAAATATTCCGCCGGCACGATTGCCGGTATTTCATTGAGTTCGTTAACCTTCGGCTGCGGCGGCTCAACGCAATACGCGGCAACCTACCCGATTGATTCCACGGTTGTTAAGACTTCCGAGAGGATGATCACATTTTCCTACACACCGGCTTCCGCAGCGCCTGCTTCCGGCGTGATGCCAAATCCGGCAAACCCGGCCCAAAGCCCCAATGGCGGAACCGCGCTGACCTGGGACAAACTTGATCAGCTGGCGGAATATGACAAACTGGGCTATGGCAAATGGGAATATATCAATCAGCCTCTGCCGATCATGCCGCGGACCGACATCATGCCCGCCAGTTACAGTGCTGCGTCAGTCACAGGCAAATCAAGGTTGCTGAATTTCTTTGCCATGACCGATATCCACCTGACCGACAAGGAAGCGCCCAACCAGATGATGTACCTGCAAAAAGGTAATCCTGGTTTTTCCGGGCAAAACAGTTCCATCTACTCGGGGGTCATGCTGTACACGCCCCACGTGTTTGACGCTGCCATTCAGACGGCTAACGCGCTGCACAAGAAAGACAACTTTGATTTTTTCATCTCGCTGGGCGATGTCTGCAACAGCACCTCGTACAATGAACTCCGGTGGTATATCGACATCATTGACGGCAAGCGTATCACCCCCAGTTCCGGCGCCCATCTCGGCGCTGACAGCATTGACTATCAGAAGCCGTTCCAGGCAGCCGGTCTGGACAAATCGATCCCTTTCTACCAGACCCTTGGCAACCACGATCACTTCATGATCGGTTCGTTCCCTGTCTATGCCGATCCGAATCTTGACTTCGGCAGTTCATACGTCAGCGATACGGTCTGGGCGGTGCCGAACGAATTGCTGACCCCGAATACCAGCACCACCAACCCGACCTTCCCGGCCAATTTCAGCAAGTACAGAATGACGGACCCCAGCCTGACGAAGTATTACCAGGGCGTTATCGACGGCACCAGCCCATATGGCACCATCGTGAAATCAGGAAGTCAGGCGACGCCGCCGAAAGTTGTGGCCGACGCCAACCGCCGTTCGCTTCTGAGAACGGAATGGATACAGGAATTTTTCAACACCAGCACCAGCCCGGTTGGCCACGGTTTTAACCTGGTTTCCTCCAACCCGAATTTCAAACTGGTTCCGGCCGACGAAAGGGCCGGTTTCGCCTGTTACAGCTTTGTACCCAAGTCAACCGTTCCGCTCAAGGTGATCGTACTCGATGACACACAGCGCGAAGACGATGGCTCAGTTGACATTCATGGCCACGGCTTTCTTGACGCCACCCGCCTGGCCTGGCTCAAGGCAGAACTCGCGGATGGCAAGGCGGCCAACCAGCTGATGATCATTGCCGCCCACATTCCGATCGCGGTTTCTTCGATTGGCACGGAGATGGAGTGGTGGCTGGGTGACAAATCCACCACCGCCAGGAATGCCTGCACGCTGAAGGAACTGGTTGATGTCCTTCAGAACAGCGAAAACCTGCTGATGTGGATCGCCGGGCACCGTCATGTCAACACCATCAAGGCGTTCGTATCGCCCGATCCGGCCAATGCGCCGGAAAAAGGGTTCTGGCAGGTCGAAAGCTCATCCTTGCGTGATTTCCCACAGCAGTTCCGAACCTTTGAAATCTATCTGAACAGCGACTACACCATATCCATTGAGGCGGTTAACGTTGATATTGCGGTGAAAGAGGGTACGCCTGCCGCAACGTCAAGGAAGTATGCGATTGCAACGCAGCAGATACTCCAGAATCAGCTCAAGGGGAATGCGCCTAACTTCAAGACGATGTTTGGTGTGGATTTTGGCCCGATGGACCCAACCCGGCCACAAGGCGGTGATCCTGCCCTGCCGCACTCTGGCGATGCCTACCTCGACCCGTCAATCCAGTTTGTGGATCTAAGCTCCAAAGGCATTCCGTACAATGCTTCGTACAATGCCCGGCTGTTCAAGCAGTTGAGTCCTGCGATGGTTGCCGCACTCAAGAACCTCAAGTTCTGACGGAAGTGTTATCAGCGACGCATATCGCGCGTCATCCACGAACGGCTCCCCACCGCATAACGGAAGGAGCCGTTCCAGTAACTCTCCCCTCTTTGGCAAACCACGTATGAAGCTGTTACAAACCATCAAACGCAATTACCTTGAACTTCTTCCACCGGCGATTTTTTTCCTGATCGCCTTCAGCCTGATCCTGGTCACAAAACGTTTGGTTCTGAGCCAGTATGGCATCTCCTGGGCCGGCTTCGGCTCGGCGGTCGTCGGCGCGTTCATGGTCGCAAAGGTGGTGGTAGTTGTCGACAAACTCCCGTTTACGCACAAATTTTCCGACCGAAAATTGATCTACATCGCCTTCTGGAAAAGCCTGATTTATTTGCTGGCCGCGCTGCTGGTGCAATACCTGGAGCGCATCATCCCGTTGCTGCGGAAGCTGGGCAGTTTCGCGGCGGCAAACCAAAGCTTTCTGGCAGAAACCATCTGGCCCCATTTCTGGCTAATTCAGATCTGGCTGGTCGTGCTCTTGCTCGTTTTCAGCGCTCAGAGGGAGTTGATCCGCGCCATCGGACGTGACAAGGTCATGCAGATGTTTTTCGGCGCCCGAAACAATCAGGCAGAGAAATGAATTCCGGCGAATGATTCCGCCGCTTTGAACAACGACTTCGAGCTGACACTCACCTTTTCGTGCGAGATGTGGATTAGGGCGAGGCGTAGAAATTCGGCGTCCACGCCACTACACGCCCCCTGCGCCCGCTTCGGTGCATACTCAAAATAACTGACCTAAGCGAGATTTTCCTTCAATAAGGATTAAAAATATACTCCCACCAGTATTAAAAAGCAGCAAGCAAAAATGTGGCCCAGTGGTACTATTTGGCCATATACCCCACATAAAACATCATGACTACCATCCAGAACATTGCTCAATTGCTGCTGGCACCGCATCTGGCTGCGCGCCCGGACAAAACCGCTTTCATTCAGGGCGAGCGCAAGCTGACTTACCGCCAGCTATGCGAAGGCGCGTACCGTTTTGCGCACTGGTTGCAGGCGGAAGGCGTTCCGGCAGGTGCACGCGTAGCCATCGTGCTGCCGGACAGTTTTGCGCTGATTCAATCGTTTTTTGGCGGTATCCTGGCTGGCGTAGTGCCTGTGCTGGGCAACAGCGCGGCTTCTGCTGACGATATCGGGTTCCTGCTGCAGGATGTCGAGTCGACACTGCTGCTGGCACCGCCGGAGTCGGTCGCGGCCAAAGCCGCCCAAGGCGCACCGCGCGCCGTGCGCCTGCTACCTGTCGAAAGCGACCAAACATTCGAGCAACTGTTGGCCGCACACCCGGCCAGCGCCTCGGTGTTTGAACCGGAGCAGGATGACATCGCCTTCATGCTGTACACCTCCGGCAGCACCGGTGAAGCGAAGGGTGTGCCGCACCGGCACAGCGCGTTGCTGTTCTCGATCGAAACGCTTGGCAAGCGACTGTTCCAGATCACTGAAAATGACACGGTTTTCGTCACCAGTAAGCTGTCGTTCGTGTTCGGTGTGGTGTGCAACATAGTGCTGCCGGTGAATGTCGGCGCAAGCGCAATGCTGATGCCGGACCAACCGACACCGGAAATTCTGCTGCAGCTGATTCTCCGCCATCGACCGACCGTTTTGATGAGCGTTCCTTCACTGTACAACCTGATGCTAAAGGCAATGACGAACTCCAAGCAGCTTCATGGTCTGCGGCTGTGCGTATCCGCCGGCGAAGCACTGCCGGCCAGCATTGCCGCCGAATGGCACGACACGAATGGGGTCGCGCTGATGGATTGCATCGGTTCGACCGAAACGCTGAATGCCTATATTGTCAACCGCATTAGTCCAGATGGTTCTACCAGTTTCGGCTCAGTCGTGCCTCCATTCGAGGCAAGGCTGGCCAATGCCAACGGCCAGCCGGTGGTCCGCGGCGAAGCGGGCGAACTGCAGTTGCGCGGCGGCAGCATCGCGCCGTATTACTGGAACCGACCGGAAATAACAGCAGAAACGATGCTGGCCGGCGGTTGGCTGCGCACTGGCGATATTTATATCGAACGCGACGGCGGCTACGTGCATCAGGGCCGGACAAACGATCTGTTCAAGGTCGATGCACAATGGGTATCGCCAACGCTAATCGAAAACGCGTTGCGCACCCACCCTGCAGTGCACGAAAGCGCGGTTGTCGGCAGGCTGGTGGCGGACATGATGCGACCGTGGGCATTCGTCGTGCTGGCACCGGGTTTCGCGCCAGGCGGCGAACTGATCGCGGAATTGCGCGAGCACGTTGGCGCCCAACTGCAGCGCTTCATGGTGCCGGTGCGCTTCGTGTTCATGGATGCGTTGCCGAAAACCAGCACCGGCAAGGTACAGCGACTAAAGCTGCCGTAAGCCATTTGAAGCGGGCGCAGGTTTACGAACCCGAAGGCATCTGCTACATTCGCGCCATTCACTTCATTCAGCTGCATGCCTCACTCCCGACATGTCATGCCCGCCATCACCATCAATATTGCACAGCAACTGCTGCAACCACATATCGAGGCCCGGCCGGAGAAAGCGGCGCTGATTCTGGGAGATGAAACGCGCTCCTACCGGCAACTGTGGGATTATTCGCAGCGTTTCGCTTCCCTGCTGCAAACGAAAGGCATTGAGCCGGGCGCACGGGTCGCCATCCTGCTGCCAGACAGTTTTGCCTGTTATTACGTTTTTTTCGGCTGCCTGCTGGCAGGCGTGGTTCCGGTGCTGGTCAATCCGGGCGTAAGCCGGGGCGATGGCGAATTTATTCTGAACGATTCGCAGGCCGTGCTGCTAGTCACACGACCGGAGAATGAAACTGCAACCAGCGTTGATGCCTCGCGCCTGTTGCCAATTGGCGATGATGCATCGTTCGAGGCGATGCTGGCCGCACATGCCGCCAGCGTCGCGCCACATGTGCCGCATGAATCCGACATCGCATTCATGCTGTACACCTCCGGCAGCACCGGCAAACCCAAAGGCGTGCCGCACCTGCACCAGCATGTGGCATTCACGGTGGAGACCTCCGGCCGGCAATTGCTGCAAATGACAGAGCATGATGTCGTCTTTTCGACCAGCAAGCTGTTTTTCGCCTACGGTTTCGGCAACAGTCTGACAATGCCGCTGGCGACCGGCGCATCCGTGGTGCTGTTTCCCGGTCGTCCGGGGCCGGAAGATATCCTGCGCATCCTAGAACGCCATCGGCCCAGCGTGTTTTTCGCCGTGCCGACGCAATACAACCTGCTACTGAAGGTGATGGAAGATGCATCGCCATTTGCGTCGTTGCGCATGTGCATCTCGGCTGGAGAAGGACTGCCGGCGAGTGTCTTTGCCGAATGGCTGTCGCTGACAGGGCTGGAAATCATCAATGGCTATGGCATGAGCGAAACACTGTATCTCGCGATTGCGAATCCGGATGGCGCGCAAATGCCTGGCAGCAGCGGCACGCTGGTTCCTGGTCATGAGGCGCGGATTGTTAATGACCAAGGGCAATCTGTGCCGTCAGGCGAATCGGGCCGGTTGCTGTTGCGTAGCGGCAGCATTGCGCCGTTCTACTGGAACCGTCCGGACAAGACCGCCGAAACCATGCTCGACGGTGGCTGGCTGGATACCGGCGACATCTTCATCGAGCGTGACGGACATTACTACCATCAGGGGCGCGCGAACGATCTGTTCAAGGTCGATGCGCAATGGGTTGCGCCGGCGCTGGTCGAAAATGCATTGCGCACGCATCCGGCGGTGCGCGAATGCGTGGTCGCTGGCCGACCTGTGGCCGACATGCTGCGGCCATGGGCCTTTATTGTGCCTGCCGACGGCATCAAACAAAGCGGCGAATTGCTGGGCGAGATGCGCGATCATGTCAGCCGGCAGTTGCCGCGCCATATGGTGCCAGTGCGCTTCGTGTTCGTGCATGAATTGCCGAAAACCAGCACGGGCAAGATTCAGCGTTTCAGGTTGTAGAACTAATCAAGTTTGATGAGCACTACCACTAACCACAAGGAGAGAATCATGGCAGTTACCGCAAACGATGTGCTTGAACTGATGAAGGAAGCCGGTATCAAGGCTTCGGTCGTCGCCAGCCTGAAAAATGACGTGCCGCTGCTGTCGCAGGGGATGGATTCACTCGATATTCCGATCGTCGCCGCCGCAGTCGAGGCAAAATACGGCGTCAAGCTGTCGAGCGCCCAGTCGTCGCAGTTGAAGACCATCAACGACCTGGCAGCTTTCCTGAGCAAATGATGGCGAATGCGTGCCTGCCCTGTGCCGGCACGCAATGTCTTTCATTTATTTTTTCTGCTGCAAAACCTGCTGGCGATCCGCCCTGATGGTTTCCAGCAACGCTATCGTGTCGTCGTAATAAATCTGGATGGCATCGAAATCCGGCTCATCTGACAGTTGCTGCATCATCAGCGCATCATCTCCAAACCAGCGCGGCAGGTAGCCACCGAGAAAATAGCCTTGTGCGCGCAATTGCGCTACCGCCAGTTCAATCGCCGAATCGGTCAGACGCACAAAACATTGCCGCACAGCCACTGACGGTGCATCGGCCACGGTCTCAATCTCTGCCTGCGCCAGCCGCTGCGTGAAATCCGCCCCGATGTTGGCCACATGCAATCGCAGCACCCCTGCATCGGCAATCCATGTGCCGTCGATCTGACTGGCAGCAGGCAGCGTCGATTCAGCGTCCGCCGGCCGCAAAGTGCGCTCCAGCCCGCATTTGCTGATGAATGGCCGCAGGATGTCGGCATACACCAATGGCAAATGCAGCGTCTGCGGCTGGTCATGTTCAATCCGGAACGACATCACGCAACTGACCCGGCCGCTGGCGCTCTGCTCCTTCTGGTACATCGAAGCCGGCGTCAGCAACATTTCAATCGCCGTTTCCTTCGTGCCAGCCAGCCAGCTCACCTTTTGCGACGCCATGTGGTTGGTGACCGCCTCGCCGAAAAATCCATCCAGCCCGCTGGTCGCCAGCATTTCATTGGACAGATATTTCGTGATACGGAACGCGGCATCGGTTTCGCGGTAATCTGGCAGCACCATGTACAGCCCGACTTCAAACAGCTTGCGGTTCGGCGGCGCACTCTGGTACAACCCGCCGCTGGCAATAATGTCGCCTGCAGGCGTGCGCGCAACCACCATGAACAGTTCCCTTTTCCGGCATACCTCGACAATCTTTTCCGGATCGTAGTAGAGATCGAACGGATAGCTTGGCCCATACACCGACAGCAACAGATTGGCGATGCCCGGCGCATCCTCAGGCCGGAAGGCATCGATTTCGAATTCCTGCCCTGCCGCGATTTTTCTTTCCTGCGTGATTCTCATCCGGATTCCTTTTGCCCAAGTTCGGTTTGTCTGACAGATGGCATTATCGACAGCAGCACGGCGCTTACCAGCGATACCAGCGCGCAGCCGGCAAACAGTGCCGCATAGCCGGACGCCGCCAGCGCGATGCCGCCCGCCATCGGCCCGACGAAAAAGCTGGCCTGCACCATCACCATTGATGCATTGATGTTAAAGCCGCGAAATGCCGGCGCTGACGTATCGAACACCAGCGCGCTGACTGCCGGCATCGCAATCCCCCATCCCAAACCAGCCACCAGCCCGCTGGCCAGAAACGCCGTGTAGCCCGCGCCAAGCCACAGCAGCGCGAACGCACAGGCCAGCAGCGCCAGCCCGCCCATCGCGATCCGGCGCTTGTCATACCTATCCATCAGCGGCGCGCTTGCCAGCCGCGCCGCGATCATGGTCACCGTAGCCAGCGCGAAAAACAGCCCGGCGTTGGTAATGCCGAGCGCAACCGCGTACTGGCGGATGTAAAAAAAGATGATGGCGTAACCGGCGCTCAGCAGCAGCGTCTGCACCATCAGGTTGGCGATGCGCGCCTCGCCCAGGTTTTGCAACTGCTGTCTTAGTGGTGGCCGCTCGAACGCCAGTTGCGCTGCGCGTGCATTCGCGGGCGGGCGCGGGCGCAGCAGCGCCACCAGCGGCAACAAAGCAAAAATGCCGGCAGCCGCCACCAGCACGATCTGGCCGAAATTGGCTGCGCCGCCAGGAAAAAGCCCAAGCAAAGGCGGCACCAGCGCATACGGAATCAGCCGCGTGGTGGAAACAATGCCGAAGGCGTAACCGCTTCTGCCTTCCGGAATCACATGCACCAGCGCCACCATCAGCGATGACACCAGCACCACGAAGCCGCAGCCGTGCAGCATGCGCACCGCCAGCATCGTGCCCGGATCGGCTGCCCAGCGATAGCCGACAAATGCGGCGCACAGAATCAGCACGCCAGCGAACATGGCTGGCCTTGCATTGCGCTGATGCAGGAACGGCGTGATCACGATTTGCACCGCCAGTCCTGCCAGTCCGTCGGCGCTGATCAGTGCTCCAATCCAGTATTTCGGTATCGCCAGCGATTCGAGATGGCGCTGCAAGTCGAAAAACACCGCCAGCCCGGCGGCGGCAATGAACAGGATCGTGTTGATCAGCAGGAATTCCCTGCTCCAGACGCTGGACTGCTTGCTGTTGTCCTGTGCCGTCATCCGAGCAGCCGATACAGCAGATTGCCCGCCAATTGACGGCGGTAAACGGCCGAGGCGCGGATGTCGTCGATCGGCGACACGGCCTGCATCGCCACTTTGGCCGCGTCCGCCAGCGTTGCTTCGTCCAGCCTGCGCCCAAACAATGCCGCCTGTACCGCATCCGATTCGATAATCGTCGGCCCGACGCTGCCCCAGGCGCAGCGGATCGCGGTCACGGTCCGGTCACTGGCCAGCGTGGCGCACACGGCCAAGCTGACAATCGAAATCGCATGCGCTTGCCGCTGGCCGACTTTCTCAAAGTGCTGCACGGTATAGCCGTGGTCGCGTCGCAGCCGGATGGCGCTGACGATTTCTCCCGGCTGCAGCGCGATGCGCCCCGGTCCGGTGATGAATTCCCGTATCGGCAACTGGCGCTGCTGCCGGCGTGATTGCAGCACCACTTCGGCCTCAAGCACATATAGCGCCGGCAACGAATCTCCGGCTGGCGATGCGGTGCAGACATTGCCGCCGAGCGTGGCCATGTTGCGCAACGCCGGCCCGCCGATGGTCGCCAGCGCAGATGTCAGCACAGGAAAAGCATCTGCCAGCAGCGGCTCGCGCATCAGCCGGGTCACTGGCGTGGCGGCGCCAATCAGCACGAAGTCACCTTCCTGCCTGACACCTTTCAGTTCGCCCATCCGCTCCAACCCGATCAAATCGCCTTCCGGCGCGCGGCCAGTGTGCCGATGCACCAGCAAGTCGGTGCCGCCGGCAAACAGCCTCGCCTGCGGATAAGCCTCGAACGCCTCCCACAGCGCCTCAAATGAGTCCGGCAACAACACGGCGCTCATTGCGGCTCCTCCGGCAGATACAGGCGCTCTGAACAGCAGGCACGCACGCCATCAACGATTTTCTGGTAGCCAGTGCAGCGGCACAAGTTGCCACTCAAGGCAGTGCGGATGTCATCGTCGGTCGGTTGCGGGTTATCTTCCAGCAGCGAGGCACCAGCGATCACCATGCCGGGGGTGCAAAAACCGCACTGCACCGCGCCGGATTCGACGAACGCCTGCTGCAGCGGATGCAGTTCGCCTTCGGCTGCCATGCCTTCGATGGTGACAATCTTTTTGCCGTCTATCTGCGCCGCCAGCAGCAGGCAGGCCAGCTTCGTTTCGCCATCAACCAGAATCGTGCAAGTGCCGCATTCGCCGGTGCCGCAGGCTTCCTTGCTGCCGATCAGCCCCAGGTCTTCGCGCAGCAGATCAATCAAGCGCCGATCAGCTGCCACATCCAGTCGCATCGCCTTGCCGTTCAAATCAAATTGGAGGTTCATGTCCGTTCTCCTGCATTCGGTACCGCCTGCACCGCTGCCAGCACCCGTTCCAGCGTCAGCGGCGCATCGCACACGCGCACGCCCGATGCATCAGTCAAGGCGTTGGCCAATGCGTTTGCCAGTGCATTAGCAATGGCCGGCAGCGGCCCGTTCATAGCCACTTCGCCCACGCCCTTCATCCCCAGCGGGCCGTGCGTTTCCTCGGTTTCGACGCTGGCACATTCAATCGCCGGCAAGTCGAGCGAGGTCGGGATCAGGTAGGTGGAAAAATCGCCGCTGCGGATGCGGCCGTCGCTGACGATGAAATCTTCCATCAGCGCATAGCCGACGCCCTGCGCCACGCCGCCTTCGATCTGCTGCTCGAACAGCGCCGGATTCAGCACCCTGCCGCCATCGGTCACGGCCAGATAGCGTTCAATCGCAATCGCGCCGGTCAGCGTATCGATTTCAATTGCGACCAGATGCGCGCCATAGGCAAAAATCAGATGCGGAAAACCAAAACGCAATTCCTTGCCGCTCGCCACTTCGGGCGGCACCGGTGCGACGAAATGATGCACGCTGATGCGTTCTTCCGGTTTCATGAACGCCGCCAGCCGTTCCAGCGGCATGAAACGCTGGCTGCGCGGATGCGCCACGCCGCCCGGCACCAGTTGCAATTCGCTATCGTCATCGACGAACAGCATCAGCCCGGCGCGGTTGATCAGACGTTCCTTCAACTGTTCGCATGCCTTGACCAGCGCATTGCCATACGTGAACGTGGTGCGCCCGGCCGATGAAGAACCGGATGGCAGCGCATTCACCGTATCCGGCTGTTCCAGCAGGATGCGCGCCGCGTCCTGCGCCAGCACATCGCCGGCAATGTGCGCGAAAGTGCTGGCATTGCCCTGCCCCATGTCGGTTACGCCGCTGGTCACGACCAGCTTGCCATCACTGGCCAGTTCCACTTTGGCGATGGCCGAATCGCGCACGTTCCTGCCATAGCCCATCGCATTGAACACCGATGCGAGGCCGATGCCGCGCCGCTTGAAACGCGGCGCGGCCGCCATCCACGCTTGGCGTTCGCGCCAGAGGTCGCTCGCCTCAATCCGCTGCAAACAATCGAGGATGCCGGTCGATGTGGTTAGAGTGACCGACGCGGCATTGACATCGCCCTTGACCAGCGCATTTTTCAGCCGCATCGTCAGCGGGTCCAAATCCAATTTTGCGGCCAGCATGTCCATCAACTGCTCGACGGCGAAGCTGACCTGGCAAACGCCAAACGCGCGCATCGCGCCGGCGACCGGATTGTTGGTATACACGCACCAGCCTTCGATATGGGCATTGGCCACGCGGTACGGCCCGGTCGCATGTTCCATCGCCAACGCCAGCACTTCGCCGCCGAGGTGCGCATATGCGCCGGTATCGAAATACAGCTTGCATTCGACCGCATGCAGCGTGCCGTCAGCCAGTGCGCCAGCGCGATATTCGAGCCGCGTTGCATGCCGCTTGTAACCGGCGAGGAAACTTTCCTCTCGTTCCCATACCATCTTGATCCAGCGTTCCGGCACGGCCAGCGCCGCCAGCGCCAGCAGGCATTGCACCGTCGCGCCATCCTTGCCACCGAAGCCGCCGCCGAGATAAGGCGCGGTCACCTTGACGCGGTCGAACGGCACGCCAAGCGCATGCGAAATCTCGAACCGATCACGGAATGGCGCCTGGGTCGAAACGATCAATTCCAGCGCGCCATCGGCATCGGCACGCGCTAGGCCATTTTCCACTTCCAGAAACGCATGTTCTTGCACCGGCGTGGTGAAACTGCCTTCGGCAATGGCTACGCATTCGGCCCATGCGTCTGCGACCTTGCCTTTTTCAATCAGCGCATGCACCAGCACGTTGCCCTCTTCGCGCCCTTCATGCACCAGCGGCGCATCCGGCATCATCGCCGCCATCACATCGGCCACCAGCGGCAGCGGTTCGATCTCGAGCGCAATCACCGCCAGCGCCTGCTTCAGCGCAGCGCGTGTTTCGGCAATCACCAGCGCAACCGCATCGCCTGCATGGCGCACTTTGCCGCTCGCCAACACTGGCATGTCGTGGTGGATGATGCCGTGCAGGTTGTTGCCGGGAACGTCTTTCGCCGTCAGCACCCGCAGCACGCCGGGAATCTTCTCTGCCGCCGCCGTATCCATCGACCGTATCCGCCCATGCGGCACGCCGGCACGCTTCGCGCCAGCCCAGACCATGCCGTCCGGATACAGGTCGATCGCATAGCGTTCGCGTCCGGCTACCTTGGCAGCCGCATCAGCCCTTGCCGTGCGTTCGCCCAGCCGGAGCGACCTGCTGTTTTCACTTGCCATGAACAACCTTTCTCAGCGCTTCAGCGCAGGCTTGCATCGATTCATGCACACCGATGCTGATCCGAATCCAGTTTGGGTAACGGAATCCGGTCATGCTGCGGATCATCACACCTTGCTGCATCATTTTGCGGTAAGCGAGCATATCGCTGACCGGCAGGCGCATCATCACGAAGCAGCCTTCGCCGCTTTGCGCCGGCAACTCCAGTTCTCTAGCCACATCGAGCAGGAAATGCTTTTCCTGCCGCACCAGTTGCCGCGTGGCCGCGACATGCGCATCGTCATTCAGCGCCGCCAGCGCCGCCTGCTGTGCCGCCGCATTCACCGAATACACCACGCCGGTGCGGCGGATGATGTCGGTCAGCGCCAGGCTGGTGGCCAGATAGCCGATGCGCAGCCCCGCCAGCCCATACATTTTCGAAAAGGTGCGAAACACGATCAGGTTGTCGTATTCGCGCAGCAATTTCATGCCATCCGGAAAATCCGGCTGTTCGACGAATTCAGCATAGGCTTCGTCCAGCACCACAATCCGCTGCGGCCCGACCCGGTCGAGGAAACGCCGCAGGCGCTGTTCGTTCCAGTAAGTGCCGGTCGGATTGTTCGGGTTGCACACGAAAATCACTTTCGTGCGCTCGCTGATCTGCTGCAGCATCGCTTCGTCGTCGAACGCGAAATCGCGCAATGGCACCAGCCGCGCTTCGATGCCAGAAAATCTGGCCACCCATTCATATACGGCAAAGGTGCGGTCAGCTGTGATGATGTTGTCGCCCTGCTCGCAAAACGCTTTCATTACGAAGGCGATCACTTCATTTGCGCCATTGCCGACGATGAATTGTTCGGCATCCAGTTTGAAACGCTGCGCCAGCGCCTGCCGCAAATAATACGCATCGCCGCTCGGATATTCGCTCGCACGCTGCGGATCAAAGGCGGCAATCACGGCCTGTGCCGCGGCCGGCGGGCCAAGCGGGTTTTCATTGTTGTTCAGCCGATACAGATGGTCGCAGCGATAGAGCCGCTTCAGTTCTGCATCCGGCCTGCTCGGGATGTATGGCTCGAACAGCCGCACATGCAGCGGCACCAGCGCATCGAGGTTGATTGCCGTTCTCATGCTGCAAACACCTTCTGGAACAGCACGACATCCGCCCGACCTGCATACGGCATAACCAGTTTGGGAACAAAACCGTTGCGCAACAGCACCGGTATCAGTGCCGCCTGCCACGCAAAGCCGAGGTCGATTTCGAAGAACACGTTCGGCAGATTTTCTTGCGCCAGCACAGCCAGCTGGCGTTTGAGGTTTGACTCTGCATCCTCGCCATCAAGCACCGCCGTCAACGTTACTGCGCGTCGCGCCCGTTCCAACACTGCGGCAAACACCGAATGCGCCGGTCGCGGACTGCTATCGCGGCTGGCCACCACCATTTCGCGCGCGAAAAACAGCCGGTCGTATTCACCTTGCAGGAAGGTTTCGATTTCAGGCACGCCCCAGACGCGGCTGCCGACGTCTTCCTTCAACTGCCGGTACATCATCTGCTGCACCAGCTCGCCGCCGTGATCATCTCGCAACGAAATCTGGCCCAGCAGCTCGAATTCCCCAGCCAGCAGTTCCGGCGGTGTCCAGCGGCTTAGCAGGCAAAGGGCGCGCTGCTTCGCCACCTGCCCCAGCAATGCTTCTAGCAGCAGGCCAGCGCAGTCGGCCGCAGGTGCTGTTACCAGATAAGGACCATATATTTCAATGCTGCGTTCGTTGCGTTCATGCCAAGCCACGCCCCCCAGCACCGTGCCGTTATCAGCCACTACAGCCATCATCCTGTAATCGCCGCTGGCAACCATGTCGGCCAGTCTGGGCGCTGATAGCAAAAAGGGCGGATGACTACCGTCCGGAGCGGCCTGACGCAGGCGGGCGGCAAATTGCCGGATGTCGTCCGGCGTGGCTTCTCGCACCAGTACGGTTTCTGCCTGAGGCGGCGGCCATAGGCCGCTGACGGGTTCATCCGGGTAGCTTTTATCCTTGAGCAGCAGCAGTTCAATGCGTCCGCTCTGGCGCAGGTTGATGGCGAAACCATCGGTCATCCTCGATGCCAGCAACAACCCCAGCCCTTCGAGCGACGCTTCATCCTCCAGCGACACTCTCGCGCCAAGATTGAATGCCCACGGATCGAACGATGCCGCATCGAACAGGAAAGTCACACGCAACTGGTAACCGTGCGATTGCACACCCAGTTCAACAGTGCCGCCTGCTGCATCCAATGAACAGACGTAACTGAATATCTCCTCACCCGCCAGCCCGATGCGCAAACAGTCTCCTTCGCCAAAGCCGAAGCTGCGCGCCGCATGTTCGAGAAAATCGCGCACTGCGGACAGATGCTGGATGCTGGACAGGATGTGAAGGGATGCCGTTTGAGGGAGGCGCGTCATTCTGCTGTTCAATCGTTGCTCGACCCGATTTTCATTCGTTTGGCAGGATTAGATTCCTGCCTGATAATACCATGCTCGACCTAACGGAAAAATGTCTGCCATCCCAACCATGAATCTGCCGCCGCAACACGCTAAATAACGCCATGGACATCTATCAAGAAATCGTGCGCCTGATGAGTAACGGACAGTCCGCCGCGCTGGCAACCATCGTGCAATCGTCCGGTTCCTGCCCGCAAAAGGATGGCGCGAAGCTACTGGTACGCGACGACGGCTCGTTCATCGGCACGCTCGGCGGCGGTTCGGTGGAAGCGCAACTGGTGCAAACCGCGCTGGAAACCATCGGCACAGAAACACCGCGCACGGTTTCGCTCGTGCTGAACGAACAGCACGGCGGGCATGTGTGCGGCGGCCGGATGCAGGTATTCATCGAACCGCTGAACCCGCCGCTGCATCTGGTGATTGTCGGCGCCGGCCATGTCGGCCGTGCGCTGGCGAATGCGGCGCGGCTGCACGGTTGGCGCATCACGGTTATCGACGACCGCGAAACCTTTGCGAATCCGGCCAATGTCGCCGCAGCTGATCAATGCATCTTGGCCGATTTCGCCAACTGCCTGACACAGGTAGCCATCAACGCCAGAACCTGCATGCTGATCGCTACTCGCAGCCACGAACATGATTTCACCGTGGCCGCAGCCGCGCTGCGTACTCCGGCCGGCTTCATCGGCATGATAGGCAGCAAGCGCAAAAAAGCGGTGCTGACACAAAGGCTGACCGCAGCCGGTTTCGGGCGAGAAATTGCCGCACGCATCATATCGCCGGCCGGACTGGCCATTGGCGCGGTCACGCCGGAGGAAATCGCGGTCAGCGTCATCGCGCAAATCATCGAGCACAGGAGGAACCGTGACCAGCAAAACCCCAGCCATTCCGGCGATCGTGCTGGCGGCGGGTAAGTCAACGCGGATGGGGCGACCGAAGCCATTGCTACCGCTGGACGGCCTGCCGCTGATTGCGCATAGCCTGAACACACTGTCGGCAGGCGGCGCAGGCCCGATGGTGCTGGTCACGGCCGACTTGCACGACGCGCTGGTGCCCATCGCCGCCGCCCATCAGGCGCATCTGGTGCGCAACCCTCAAGCCGATGGCGACATGGCCAGTTCGGTGCTGTCCGGCCTGCGCGCACTGACAACCCTCGCCGCCAATGCCGACGGCGTACTGATCCAGCCCGGTGATTATCCGCGTGTGCTGCCGGCGACCGTCGCCACGCTCATCCGCCTGCATGCCAGCCATCGCGATGACATCCTGATCCCCATTTGCCAGCACCTGCGAGGCCATCCGACGTTGTTTCCGCGCGTGCTGCTGGCAGAACTCGGTCACGGCAAAACACTGCGCGACATCATCGGCGCGCATCCCGATGCCGTGCGGCTAGTGCCGGTAGATGACCCCGGCGTGCTGCAGGATGTGGACTCGCCGGAAGACTACGCCGCGCTGGGCGGCAGACTAATATAAAAATATAGAGGTTGTCTGATTGCCGACTGTTCTGGGTCATGCGCCAGATACGCTGTTGCCGATGAAGCGCATGGTGTGACGAAGCATGTCGAACAATTCCACTCTGCCCCACGAACCGATTGCATGTCCCATGCCGGGATAGACCACCGCTTCGGCCTGCCCGCCTGCCGCCACGCACAGTTCCGCCATCCGCTGCGCGGTGCCGGCCGGCACGCGCGTATCTTCGCTGCCCTGAAAGAACAGCGCCGGTGGCAGTTCCACCTTTTCGCCGCGTTCCAGAATCAGTGGCGGACTGGCTTCGCGCATCACTTCCTTATCGCGGAAGTAGGTATCGTGACAAGCGATGATTTCCTGATCGCCGAGTTGCTGCGCCATACGGTAGCGATCGAGTGGGTCGAGCACGCCGGAACAGGTGATGACAAATGCGAGGCGCGCATCGATATCCTCCGCTTGCGACAACTTTTCAGCCGCATAGCGCGAATCGAACGGGCGCAGCGCGGACAGCAGGATCAAATGGCCACCGCTGGAAATGCCAAGCCCGCCAACCGCCGTTGGTTCGACCGAAAACATCGCCGCATTCTGCTTGAGCCAGCGCACCGCGTAGTTGATATCGACCAGCGAGGATGGGTACGGATCGCGCGGCGCCATACGGAAATCGATCGCCATCACGACCACACCGCAGGCGGCGACCATGTCGGCGAACCCTTGCGTCGCCGTACGATCACCGAACATCCACGCACCGCCATGCACGCACACCACCGCCGGAAACGGCCCCTCCCCCTCGGGTTGATAAATCAGCGCGCGCAGTAGGATGCGGTCGTCTGCCAGACGATAGGGGACGTCGCTAACGATAACAGGATAGTCAGGCTGGCCGAACGGAAGTTTCGTTTTTGCATGGCTCATCATTCAAGATACCCGCTGAGTTGCTTTAGATTAACTTCAAGCTGTTTTTGCATCATGTTGAATGCATCGATGAACAGGCTGAACGATTGCTTGTTGTAGCTGCCTGGATAGAATGCCTCGACCACCATGTCGTTCTCATTGTCGATGTAATACCTGACAGCCAGCGCGCCGGCATTCAGATGGTTCGCGATGTCGAGCAATTTGGCCCGATTCTGCTTACCGGCGGCATTGCTCTTGAACGGCTTGGTCACAATCATCCCGCTGGCATGCTGGCCGAGCACGAAATTCGGATGCATCGGATGCTTTGCCAGCATGTGTTCCTTGAAATACGACACTTCGTAACCCATGAATTCCAGATGTGCTTTGATTTCAGCTGCATTTTCCGGCACAGCGGCCAAAACTGGTGAAGTGGCCAGAAAAGATAGCGACAGGAGTATCGTGCGAATTGCATTTTTCATTTTTATCTCCAGCATGTTTCCGGCGAACATATTACCCTGACATATTTGTGCCGGTGAATGCTACAATTCCGCTCCTGCCCGGATGGTGAAATTGGTAGACACAAGAGACTTAAAATCTCTCGCCAGCAATGGTGTACCGGTTCGACCCCGGTTCCGGGCACCACAGGGAACCGGTAATTCCTGCAAAAAAGCCACCCGCGCGGGTGGCTTTTTCTATGCTTTCGCGCCCTTACATCCCAAGCCCGGCAATGCCCGCCTTCGCGATTTGCGCATCCTCAATTGATTTCACGCCTGACACACCAACCGCACCAACGCACTGGCCATTGACTATGATCGGCACGCCGCCTTCGAGCATACCGTCAATAACCGGCGCACTGAGGAATGACATCCGGCCGCTGTTGATCATGTCTTCGTAAATCTTCGACTCGCGGCGGCCAAGTGCTGCTGTTTTTGCCTTGGCTGGCGCAATGTACGACGCGACCGGCGCGACACCATCCATCCGGTGCAGCCACAATGGATGACCACCGTCGTCCACCACGGCAATGGCGACCGCCCAGCCATTTTTGGTAGCCTCTGCCTCGGCTGCTGCGGCGATCTTTTGAACGTCGTCAAGGGTCAGTACAGACTTGGTTTGCATTGCTTCTCCTGTTTTTCTGGTTGCTTTGAAAGGCTGTGGGGCTTGCGCCTGACAAGACCGGCGCGCCATTTTTTAATGGCCTAGATTACCATGAAAGCCGCACGGATTTTCCGGATTTATCAATGGCTGTATCAGTTGTGCAAAAATGCCTGACCAAGGATGATTTCGGGTGCCATCGAACAGCAAACCACGACATTCGGCAGCACGCATTCGCTCACCCAAACCTGACATAAAAAAGCCCCGGCTTGTTCGCCGGGGCATTCGAAGTTCATCTGCAATACGGATTTCTTTTCGGAAAACGCGGTCAGAATTCTTCCCAGTCGTCACCTTTGCCTGCATCCGCTCTCGCCGCAGCAATCTGCGGCGCTTTCGCCGGTACTGCTGGCTTGCTCGCCGCCCGGATCGCCGGTTTGGCGGCGGGCCTGGTCGCGATGGCAGGTTTTCTGGCTGCAGGTGTCGATGCTGCCGCACCTGTCCTGAACACGCTTACCACCTGCACCAGATTCGCCGCCTGATCCTGCAGCGATTCCGCCGCTGCCGCCGCTTCTTCCACCAGCGCCGCGTTCTGCTGCGTCACCTGATCCATCTGGCTGACTGCCTGGTTCACCTGCTCGATACCGTCACTTTGTTCATGGCTCGCGGCCGTG
>JAGTRJ010000007.1 GCA_018261755.1 Burkholderiaceae bacterium | reverse complement strand
CGGCAGGCCGGTCAGCGCATCGTGGAACGCCAGGAAATTGATCCGTTCCTCGGTCGCGCGGCTTTGCGTGATGTCTTCGATCGACGACCAGATGAATTGTTCGCCGCGGCGTTCGATCAGCCTGCCGGACATCCGCACCGGCACCCGCTTGCCGGACTTGTGGATGTATTCCTTTTCATACGGGCCGTAGTGGCCGGTGGTTTTCAGGCTGTCGAGCTGCTGCTGCTCGCGCTTCGCATATTCGGCCGGCGTGATTTGCCAGTAGGTCAGTTTCAGCATTTCCGGGATGGTGCGGCCGACGATATCGGCGCACGCCTGGTTGGCATCGACGATGGTGCCATCCATCCGGCACAGCATCAGGCCCAGCATCGAGGTTTCGAACAGCATCCGGCCATCACGCTCACTCGCGCGCAGCGCTTCCATCGCCGACGAGAGTTCGGCCGTGCGAGCGGATACCTTGCGCCGCAAAGTCCAGCTCAGCAGCAGTAGCGCGCCGGATACCAGCGCGCCGACGACCAGCGCAATGACGGTGTAGCGGATATAGCGTTCGTTATCGATGTTTCTCATGCTGCTGCCGAGCCAGCGGTTTTCGATGCGCGCCCGCTCGCTGGCTGAAATCAGTGAAAATCCGCGCTCTACCCGCTGGTGCGTCGCGACATCTCCTTTGCGCGTGGCCCAGTGGAACTGGCCGGTGTATTGCGTATCAGAATAACGAAAATCGTTTTCCAGCCCGTGCTTGAACAGGTAATGCAGCGCCGGCGGCTTTTCCATGAAAAACACGCGGATTTCATCGTTTGCCGCCGCCCGTATCAACGCTTCGTAGCTCGGATATCTGCGCAGTTCGCCAGCGCCTTTCGCGGCCAGCCAGGCAGAGGTTGCGCCGCCTTCCTTGACCCCGACCGCGAAACCGCGCAAGTCATTCACGCTCTGAATGCCGCTGATCGTCTTGTGGAAGAAGATCGCGGTGTCGAGTTTTGCATACGGCTCGGAAAAAACGAGCTTTTGCGTGCGATCGTCGGTTTTGTACAGTGTGTCGAGCACGTCTGCATGGTTCGCCTGCATCACCTGCTGCGCCCGCGCCCAGTCGGTGGCGATGAAGCGCACCGCAATGCCGGTCTTGGCCGACCACAGATCCCAGATATCCTTCTGGATGCCCTGCAGCTGACCGCTTTGGTTGCGGAAAATGTAAGGTGGAAAATTGTCGTCAAGCGCGACCGTGATCGTTTTCGGCTGATCCTGCGGCGCCGCGTGCGCCAGCATCGACCACGCGAACAGAATAGCGCCCAGCCATGCCCGGGCGATCGTCGGGCGGAAGCGGAAGAATCGGATGGACGCTACGTTCATGTCGGTATCATGACATACAAAAATGACAGGAATCCGGCACGGATTCCCGTTCTGGTTCATTTGCCATCAGGCAGCGGACGCTATTCAGACATGCGATGAAGGAAGCAAACCGCATGCCGGACAAGCCGGCGCGGGCGATGATGATAACCGGATTTTTTGCCGGGATGAACAAAACCCGGCCAAGCAGATGTCAGCTTAGCGGTTTGCGTTGCGCGGTTGTTGATTTAACACAATCGTGTTGCTGGCAGCCGCCCAGCGGTCAGTGCCGCAGCAGGTATTCGAATGCGCTCAGCGAGGCCTTGGCGCCGTCGCCCATCGCGATGATGATTTGCTTGAACGGGCTGTTGCTGGCGTCGCCGGCGGCGAACACGCCCGGCACCGACGTGCGGCCGTGGCCATCGACCACGATTTCCTCGTGTTCGTTCAATGCCACCGCGCTGCCCTTGAGCCAGGCGGTGTTTGGCGACAGGCCGATTTGCACGAACACGCCTTCAAGTTCGAGCTGGCGCGGGCTATTGGTCGAACGGTCGAGATAGGTCAGGCCGCTGACCTTGCTGCCATCGCCAGTGATTTGCTGGATCACGGCTTCGGATACCAGCGTCACGTTCGGCAGCGCCAGCATTTTCTGTTGCAGCACCTTGTCCGCACGCAGTTGCGTGCTGCGGATCAGCACCGTCACATGGGTGACGATGGCGGCCAGATCGATCGCCGCCTCGATGGCAGAATTGCCGCCGCCGATGACCGCCACCCGCTTGCCCTTGAACAGCGGGCCATCGCAGTGCGGGCAATAGGCGACGCCGCGCGCGCGGTATTCGCGCTCGCCCGGCACTTCCAGCTCGCGCCAGCGCGCGCCGGTGGCAAGGATCACGGTTTTGCTTTTCAGTGAGGCGCCGCCAGCCAGCTTCAGCTCGATCAAATCGCCCGGCACCAGCGCCTGGACTTGCTGCAGGTTCATTACATCGACGTTGACCGCTTTCACGTTCTGTTCCAGCGTCGCCGCCAGCGTCGGCCCCTGAGTTTCCTTGACCGCGATCAGGTTCTCGATCGCCAGCGTATCCTGCACCTGGCCGCCGAAACGCTCGGCCACGATGCCGGTGCGGATGCCTTTCCTGGCGGCGTAAATCGCGGCCGACGCGCCAGCCGGCCCGCCGCCGACCACCAGCACGTCGAACGGTTCCTTGGCGGCGATTTTTTCCGCTTCGCGCGCGGCCGAGCCGGTATCGAGCTTGGCCAGGATTTCATCGACCGTCATCCGCCCCTGGCCGAACGGTTCGCCGTTCATGAAAACCGTCGGCACCGCCATGATCTTGCGGCGGTCGATTTCATCCTGGAACAACGCGCCATCGACCATCACGCTGCTGATGGCCGGGTTAACCGTGGCCATCATGTTCAGCGCCTGCACCACGTCCGGGCAGTTGTGGCACGAGAGCGAGATGTAGGTTTCGAAATGGAACGGCCCCTTGAGCGCGCGAATCTGATCCAGCACCGCCGGTTCGGTCTTCGGCGGATGGCCGCCGGTTTGCAGCAGCGCCAGCACCAGCGACGTGAACTCATGCCCCATCGGGATGCCGGCAAAACGGATGCCAACGCTGCCGTCGCCGCGATTGAGCGAGAACGACGGCTTGCGTTCGGCATCGTCGCGCCGTTCGGTCAGCGTGATTCTGTCGGACAGCGCGGCGATGTCGCGCAGCAACGCCAGCATCTCGTTCGACTTGCCGCCATCGTCGATTGAGGCAACGATGTGAACCGGTTGCGTCAGTTTGTCGAAATAGGCGGCGAGTTGCGTTTTGATGTTGGCGTCGAGCATGGCATGTCCGTTATTGTTGTTGATGATGGCCCGGCTGCACCGGGCACTGCGGTCTCAGATCTTGCCGACCAGTTCCAGTGACGGCGCGAGCGTGGCGTCGCCTTCCTTCCACTTCGCCGGGCAGACTTCGCCCGGATGGCTGGCCACATATTGCGCCGCCTTGACCTTGCGCAGCAGTTCGGTCGCGTCGCGGCCGATGCCGCCGGCATTGATCTCGACCAGTTGAATCTTGCCCGCCGGGTCGATGACGAAGGTGCCGCGCTCGGCCAGGCCGGCGGCCTCGATCATCACTTCGAAGTTGCGCGAAATCGTGCCGGTCGGGTCGCCCACCATCGGGAATTTGATCTTCTTGATCGTGTCCGACGTATCGTGCCATGCCTTGTGGGTGAAATGCGTGTCGGTCGAAACCGAATACACTTCAACCCCCATCTTCTGGAATTCCGGGTAGTTGTCAGCCAGATCGCCCAGTTCAGTCGGGCAGACGAAGGTGAAGTCCGCCGGATAGAAGAACACGATCGACCACTTGCCCTTCAGGTCGGCGTCGGTGACTTTAATGAACTGGCCATTATGGAACGCCATTGCCTTGAACGGTTTGACTTCGGTATTAATAAGGGATGCCATTGTTTTTCTCCTTGAGTTGTCGTTATGCGAGGCGGGCGCTACCTCCTTTGTGGGGAGGTGCGCAGGTCATCGCGGGTGCAGCAGGTACCTTGGAAAACGCGTTAAATTCTGCAATCAAACGTCGAATCGAACATTGATGAAATTCATTAAAACACAGTTCAAAAATTCATGCAGACCGCAAAATGGCCGGATCAATCGCTTTGGCAAGCCCTAGGCAGATGAAAACGGTTCTCAATTGGGTGTTTGGGAGGCGTCGGGGGCAAAAAATATACTGGATGGTGTATTTTTATACAAGCAGGAAAAATGTGGCTTGGCATCATGTTTTTGCAATATACCCCTGCAAATAACAGCAAATTCGAGCGTGATTTGACGTTTCGATCAGCTAGGCGCGGCAAAAAAATCGCCGGCAAAAAGCCGGCGAAAAAATTTTAAAAAAGGTTGAATTTTTTTGCGGTCGACCGTCCAGAGTTGGCTCAGACCCAAGCCGGGTCAGAACCAGAAGCGCGGATAGTTGCGCGTCTTGGCGGACGACAGGTTGTTCACCACCAGCGCCACCACCAGCATGATCAGCGCGCCGATCAGCACTGGCGAAAGCACGTAGTAAAAACCGAGGCCGTGAATGCTTGGCCCGCCAATGACCGCGATCAGCGCCGACGCGCCGCCCGGCGGATGCAGCGTGCGGGTGAAATGCATGCCGGCGATCGCCAGCGATACCGCCAGCGCGCCGGCGAGCGCGACATTGCCCGGAACAAGCTGGTGCATCAGCACGCCAACTGCGGCCGAGATCAGATGGCCGCCGATGAAATTTCTCGGTTGCGACAGATCGCCGGATGGCGCGCCATAGACCAGCACCGCCGACGCGCCGAACGAGCCGACGAAATACAGGTTCTCATGTTCCGCGATGCCGAGCCAGCCATTAACCACATACACCGCATAGATGCCGATGAACGAGCCGAGCCACGACCAGGCGATTTCCGAAACCGGGCGGCGCGGCAACGGTTGCTGCCCGGGTTCGCCGCGAAATTTCTCGAAATAGTGTTTCATCGCATTTCCTCGTTGTGAACGCAGGCCGGCATTATAGCGGCGCACCCGTTCAGACAAATCATTTTCGGTATTGGTTCAAACAGCCAGTTCGACCATGACGTCGCTATGCGCGCGCGTGCTGCAGGCGAGCGCATAGCCAGCGGCAATATCGTCCGGCGTCAGCGTTTCGGTGCTGATGCGCTCGACCTCGCCTTCAATGACCTTGCACTTGCATGAACCGCAGACGCCGGAACGGCAGGCGCCGATGATTGGCAGTTCCTCTGCTTCCATGATTTCAAGCAAGGTCTGGCCGTCGGCAATCGCCGCCGTCTTGCCGAACGATGGCACGGTCAGCTGGAACACGGCGCCGCTGGTTTCCGCTGGCGGCAGTTCGGCCGGGGTGAAGCTTTCCTTGGACAACGCATCGGCCGGCAAGCCACTGGCCGCGAACCAGTGCTCGATCATCGCCATGTACGCATCGCTGCCGCACAGGAAAAACCGGCTCTTGTCCGCATTGCCGCCGGCTTCGGCCAGCAGCGCGTCGAGCCGTTCAGGCGTCAGCCGGCCGGTGTGGCAGGCGATGGTTTGCTCCGGCTGCGTCAGGAACAGGTCGAGCCGGAAGTTGGCTTGCTGCGCCAGCGCCAGCAGTTCATCGCGAAAGATAAAGTCTGCCTCGCATCTGGCGCTGTGAATGAAGTGGATGCGCACGTCGCTGCGGCAATCACGCAGCCAGCGGACGATCGACATCATCGGCGTGATGCCGCTGCCAGCCGACAGCAGCACGATTTTTTCCGGCACGTCGGCCGGATCAAGGCAAAAACTGCCGGCGGGCGCGCTCGTTTCAAGCTGGCTGCCGGCGTGGAAATGATCCAGCAGGTGATTCGATACCAGACCGCCATCGACCCGCTTGACCGTGATCGTCAGTGATTCCGGCCGGCTGGGGGAGGATGAAATCGAATAGGCGCGATATTGCCTGCCGCTGGCGGTATCGACGCCGATAGTCACGAACTGGCCCGGCTTGAAGTCAAACCGTACCGGCGTGCCGGCCGCCAGCACGAAGCTGGCGCTGTCGGCTGTTTCATCGCGCCGTTCGAGGCAGTCGAGCGTGCCGCCCTGCCATGCCGGATAAGATTCGGAATTCATCATCGCATTCATGTCTGTTCTGTTGGTTGTCGCGTCGCGCGTTCGCTACCGCTGGCGCGCGACGCGGGAGTTGCCTACGCTGCCTGCAGGATGTCTTTCAAGTCCTGTTCGACGGTCGAAATCAGCTTCAGGCCGAACTGTTCGTTCAGCACCTTGACCAGATTCGGCGTCAGGAAGCCCGGCGCGGTCGGGCCGACGCGGATATCCTTGATGCCCAGCGACAACAGCGTCAGCAAGACGACGATCGCCTTTTGCTCGAACCACGACAATACCAGCGACAGCGGCAGCTCGTTCACGCCGCAGTCGAACGCCTCCGCCAGCGCCAGCGCGAGCTGGATGGCCGAATACGAATCGTTGCACTGGCCCACGTCGAGGAAGCGCGGGATGCCGTTGATGTCGCCGAATTCGAGCTCGTTGAAGCGGAACTTGCCGCAGGCCAGCGTCAGGATCAGGCTGTCGTCCGGCACGGCCTTCGCCAGATCGGTGTAGTAGCTGCGGCTGCTCTTGTCGCCGTCGCAGCCGCCGATCAGGAAGAAGTGCTTGATGTTGCCCGCCTTCACCTGATCGATCACCGCCGGTGCAGCGGCCATCAGCGCCTTGTGCGCGAAGCCGGTGGTGGTGTAATGCGGCGGCTCGTCCTTGTCAAAGCCCGGCATCGCCAGCGCGGCGTCGATGGCGGCGGAGAAATCGCTGCCTTCGATGTGGGTCGCGCCCGGCCAGCCGACGATGCTGCGGGTGAAAATGCGGCTCTTGTACTGGCCGACGTCCGGGTTGATGATGCAGTTCGAGGTCATCACGATCGACCCCGGGAATGCCTTGAATTCCTTTTGCTGGTTTTGCCACGCGGTGCCGTAGTTGCCGACCAGATGCGGGTACTTCTTGAATGCCGGATACGCATGCGCCGGCAGCATTTCGCCATGGGTGTAAACGTTGATGCCCTTGCCGGCCGATTGCTGCAGAATCAGTTCCAGATCGTGCAGGTCGTGGCCGGAAGCCAGGATCGCCTTGCCCTTGACCGGGCGCATGTTTACCCGCGTCGGCTCCGGGTGGCCGAAGGTGTCAGTTTCGCCCTTGTCGAGCATTTCCATGATGCGGTAGTTCAGCGTGCCAATATCCATCGCGGTCTGGAACAGTTGCCCCATGTCGGTCGGGTCGGTCGCCAGATAGGCCATCACGTCATGGAACTTGCCGGCGACTTCGACATCGGTCTGGCCAAGCACGCGCGCATGTTCGATGTACGCGGCCGCGCCTTTCAAGCCGTACAGGCACAGCAGGCGCAGGCCGATCACGTCTTCGCCCACTTCCTTCTTCTGCCGGTTGAGCGCGAATTGCAGCGCATCGCTTAACATCACGGTTTTCGCGCTCGGCAACTGGTAATCGGCGGCAGCCGGCAGTTTTTCCGGCACCATGTTCTGCGCCTTGCAGGCGGCTTCGTATTGGGATTTGAGGCGGTTGCGCAATGCACCGGCACGCTCCGAAAACGCGATGATGCGCGCCGGATCGAAGTTCACGTTGGTCAGGGTCGAGAAAAATGCCTGCGGCACGTATTCATCGATTTCGGCATCGACGATGCCGACCTTGCGCGCGGCCTGCGCATACAGTGATACCGCCTGCAGCAGGTGGACCAGCATGTCCTGCAGGTCGGATACTTCGGCCGTTTTGCCGCACATTCCCTGCGCAAAGCTGCAACCTACGCCTTGCGGGGTCCGGATGGTATGTTCGCATTGGACACAAAACATTTTGCTATCTCCTGATAAAGTTCAGATAAAATGACCTCCATTGCTTTGCGAGAACCGTGCCATGTTGTAACGTGTTGATATTCAAGAATTTTTTATTCTTGCGCCAACCTGGTGGGTATAAATCACACTGGCTGTGATGGTAAATTGCACCGCGCAAAGGTATTTCTTACAGCGATATGCGCCCGTCACCGTGGCTACCTTTTCATCCGGCAACGTTTGTATTTTGTCAAATCAATCGCCGGCCATAACCCTATAATTTGCACACGCTCAGGAGGACACTCAATGACAACCACCGGCAGTGACTTGAAGGCTTCGCATTCCGCCGCCGTTGAGCCGGCGGGCATGACCGGAATCAACCGCTTTGAAATGCTGCTGTTCCGGCTCGGTGCGAAGGATGGCGACGAGCGTTCCGAACAGTACGGCATCAGCGTGTTCAAGGTGCGCGAAATCGTGCCGATGCCGAACGTGACCAAGATCGCCGGCGCGCTGCCGCACATGATGGGCGTGGTCAATATCCGCGGCCAGATTATTCCCGTGATCGACTTGCCGGCAATGATCGGCTGCCGTCCGAAGACCGGGCTGAACATCATGCTGGTGACCGAGTTTGCGCGTTCGGCGCAGGCCTTCGCGGTCGAAGCGGTCGAGGAAATCGTCCATCTCGACTGGGGGCAGGTCTTGCCGGCCGAAAGCGGCGTTGGCGATGGCATGGTGACCAGCATCGCGCGGCTTGATGCCGATGTCGAAAGCTCGCGGCTGGTGCAGGTGCTCGATGTCGAGGCGATCATGCGGCATTTCGCGCCGCCGGGCAGCGAGGAAGTGAAGCCGGAAAACATGGGGGCGAAAGTGTCGCTGAAACCGGGCAGCGCGATTCTGTTCGCCGACGATTCGGCCGTGGCGCGCTCTCTGATCGAGCAATCGCTGGAAGCCATCGACGCGCCTTACATCACCACCAAGAGCGGCAAGGAAGCGTGGGAGCGGCTGCAGCAGATAGCGGCTGATGCTCAGGCCGAAGGCAAGAAGGCGCGCGACAAGATCGCCATCGTGCTGACCGATCTGGAAATGCCGGAAATGGATGGCTTCATGCTGACCAAGCAGATCAAGCGCGATGACCGTTTTGCCGGCATTCCGGTGGTCGTGCATTCATCGCTGACCGGCATGGCGAACGAAGAACATGCGAAAAGCGTTGGCGCGGATGCCTATGTGGCCAAATTCGTGGCGGAAGAACTGGCAGACGCCATACGCAAGGTAGCCATCGCCTAGCAATGTTGTGAATCTGAAACAGAATGTGGCAAATCTGGCGGTAATACGCACGATCTTCATCTGATCGGGCAATATGACATGGCGCCAGTCAACCGTGACGCGCTGTTTCAACATCTCCGAATCGCAAGGGGGAAAGACGATGGCAAGTACGTATAACGTCCAGCAGGAAATCGATGAGCGCACCAACCTGACCAGCACCAACAAGTTCGAGTTGCTGCTGTTCCGCCTCGGCGGCGATCAACGGGGCGAACGCAACGAATTGTTCGGCATCAACGTGTTCAAGATACGCGAAATCGTCGCGATGCCGCAGGTGACCGCGATTGCCGGCGCACAGCAGCACATGATGGGCGTGGTCAACATTCGCGGTCAGGTGATCCCGGTGATCGATTTGCCATCCGTCGTCGGATGCATGCCTAAGACCGGCCTGAACATCATGCTGGTGACCGAATTTGCGCGCAGCGTGCAGGCGTTCGCGGTCGAGGCGGTCGAAGACATCGTGCGGCTGGACTGGAACCAGGTATTGCCGGCCGAGGGTGGCGTGGCCAACGGCATGGTGACCAGCATCGCGCGGCTCGATAGCGAACTCGACAGTCCGCGTCTGGTGCAGGTGCTCGATGTCGAAACCATCCTGCGGCGCATTTCGCCCGATGGCGGCTCCAACCTTGAAGTGGACGAAGTGAATGCGCGTCCACTGCTCAAGCCGGGCAGCCTGATTCTGGCGGCGGACGATTCGGCGATTGCGCGCACGCTGATCGAGCAGGGGCTGCAAAGCATGAACCTGCCGTTCGTGATGACCAAGTCCGGCAAGGAAGCGTGGGAACGGCTGAACCAGTTCGCGAAGGAAGCCGACGAGGAAGGCAAGCCCGTGGGTGACAAGGTCGCGCTGGTGCTGACCGATCTGGAAATGCCGGAAATGGATGGTTTCACGCTGACCAGAATGATCAAGCAGAACCAGCATCTGGCGAAAATCCCGGTCGTGATCCATTCGTCGCTGACCGGCACCGCCAACGAAGCGCATGTGCAAAGCGTCGGCGCGGATGCCTACGTGGCCAAATTCGCGGCCGAGGAATTGTCAGCCGCCATCCAGAAGGCGTTGTCGAAATAATCCGACGGCGCGAGCGGCATATGGCAGGCGCAAACTGCGCCTGCCATTTCTTTTTTTACAGCCCCAGCTTGGTGGCGACGAAATCGGCGTCCTTGTCGCCGCGTCCGGACAGGTTGACCAGAATCGTCTTGTCGGCCGGCATCGTTTTCGCGATCTTCATCGCATACGCGACCGCATGCGAGCTTTCCAGCGCCGGCAGGATGCCTTCAATGCGCGACAGCGTCATGAACGCATCCAGGCATTCGTCGTCGGTGATCGCTTCGTACTGCACGCGGCCGATATCCTTCAGGTAGCAGTGCTGCGGGCCGACGCCCGGATAATCGAGGCCGGACGCGATCGAATACACCGGCAGCGGCTCGCCCTTGTCATCCTGCAGCGTGTAGCACTTGAAGCCGTGGAGCGCGCCCTTGGTGCCCTTGCTCATCGTGGCCGCATGGTCCGGCGTATCCAGACCGTGGCCGGCCGGTTCGACCCCGACCAGTTTCACCCCTTCGTCCGGCAGGAATTCGGTGAACATGCCGATTGCGTTCGAGCCGCCGCCGACGCAGGCGGTGACCACATCCGGCAGCTTGCCTTCGCGCTCGAGGAACTGCGCCCGCGCTTCCTGGCCGATGATGCTCTGGAAATCTCGCACCATTTTCGGGAACGGATGCGGACCGACCACCGAGCCGATCGCGTACAGGAAATTCACCGGGTCCTTGATGTATTCGTCGAATGCGCTATCGACCGCATCCTTCAGCGTCTTGGTGCCGCGCGTGACCGAAATCACGTTGCAGCCGAGGATCTTCATCTTGGTGACGTTCGGATGTTCCTTGGCGATATCGATCTCGCCCATGTGGATTTCGCATGGGATGCCGACCAGCGCGCACGCGGTCGCCAGCGCCACGCCATGCTGGCCGGCGCCGGTTTCTGCCAGCACCTTGGTCTTGCCCATGTACTTCGCCAGCAGCGCCTGGCCGAGGCAGTGGTTGATCTTGTGCGCGCCGGTATGGTTCAGATCTTCGCGCTTGAGGAAAATGCGCGCCCCGCCCTGCCGTTCTGTCAGGCGCTTGGCAAAAAACAGCGGGCTGGGACGGCCAACGTAATGGGTGTACAAGTCCGCCAGTTCGTCCTGGAATGCCTGGGTCTGCCGCACTTCTTCATACGCGACACTGATCTGATCCATGATGGCTTTCAGCTCGGGCGGAATGATCTGGCCGCCGTATTCGCCGAAATAGCCGTCCTTGTCCGGCATTTCCAAAAACTGGTGTGACATGTGTTTCTCCTTGAAAGGCTTGAACGGATTGCGCTGACGCGAAAAATGGGTGAATTGTATGCCAAAAAATACTGGTGGGAGTATATTTGAAGGGCCAGTAAAATCGAGGCCCGGCGCGGCAAAACAGCTTATACCCCCGTCACCCTGCCGGTTTTCAATCCCGCTCGCGCCACGGCGCGATCTTCGGCAGCATCAGCATCCCCGGCAGCGCCAGCACGAAGCACAGGTTGAAGAACATGAACCAGCCGGTCTGTTCGACGATGAAGCCGGCTGATGCATTGATGAAGGTGCGTGGCACCGCCGACAGGCTGGTGAACAGCGCGAACTGCGTGGCGGAAAAGCGCGGGTCGGTGGTGCGTGCGATGTAGGCCACGAACGCGGCCGTGCCCAGCCCGACGCCGAAGGCTTCGAAGCCGATCACGCCCGCCAGCAGGATCGGGTTCGCACCCGCCTGCGCCAGCCAGGAAAAGCCGAGGATGGCGATCGCCTGCACCACGCCGAAAACCCACAGCGCGCGGTTGATGCCGAGCTGGAGCATCCATATGCCGCCAACCAGGCCGCCGATGATGCTGGCCCAGAAGCCAGTGGCTTTCGCGATCACGCCGATCTGGGTCATCGAAAAGCCGGTGTCGAGGTAGAACTTGGTCGCCAGCGCGGTCGCCAGGCTGTCGCCGAGCTTGTAAAACAGGATGAAGGCCAGCACCAGCAGCGCGCCCTTCCAGCCGTCGCGCGCGATGAATTCGGAAAACGGCAGCACCACTGCTTCGCGCAGGTTCGCTGGCGGCTTGCCGTAGATTTCCGGTTCCTTGATCAAAAACGTGCAGGCCAGACCCGGCAGCATGAAGGCGGCGGTGATCCAGAACACCAGCGACCACGGCAGCATGTCGGCCAGAATCAGCGACAGCGCGCCCGGCACCATGCCGGCCACTTTGTACGCATTGACGTGCACCGCGCTGCCCAATCCCTGCTCGTTGTCTGGCAGCAGTTCGCGCCGGTAGGCGTCGATCACGATATCCTGGCTGGCAGACAGGAAGGCGATCAGCGACGCCATGAACGCGATCGCCGGCAGTTGCTGCAGCGGGTCGAGCATCCCCATCGCGCCAATGGCCACGAACAATGCAATCTGCGTTGCCGCCATCCAGCCACGCCGCCGGCCCAGTGGCCCGAAGCTGTAGCGATCCATCAGCGGCGACCACAGGAATTTCCACGTGTACGGGAACATCACCAGCGCGAACAGGCCCAAGGTTTTCACGTTCAGGCCGAGTTTGGCCAGCCAGGCTTGCAGCAGATTCAGCAGGATGAACAGCGGCAGGCCGGAGGTGAATCCGAGGAAAACGCAAATCAGCGTGCGCCGGTTGAGCGCGCTTTGCCAGCGCGGTTTGGCATCATCCGGCGTGGAATTATCGGTAGCAGTCACGTTATTTTCCGAGGCGGAACACCGCCAGCGAGCCGCGCAGGTTGGGCAGGAAATGGACCGGCTTGCCATCCTTGAGCGCGACGCAGTCGAGCACGCGCAGGCCGACATGGTTCGCCAGTTCGGAAAAATCGCCGATAGTGGCGCAGCGCAGGTTCGGCGTGTCGTACCACTCGTATGGCAGCGATTTCGAAACCGGCATCCGGCCGCACAGCAGCGACAGCCGGTGCGTCCAGAAAGCGAAATTCGGGAACGACACGATCGCTTCGCCGCCGACGCGGGCGATGTCTTTCAGCACCCCCTCGACGTTTTCCATCATCTGCAACGCCGACAGGCACAGCACGGTATCGAACGCGCCATCCGGGAACAGGCCGAGGCCGCTGTTCATGTCGTGCTGGATTACGTTGATGCCGTTTTTCGTGCTGGCCAGCACCCGGTCGTCCTCGATTTCAATGCCGTAGCCGGTGCAGTGCTTGGCCGCCTGCAGATGGGCCAGCATCGCGCCGTCGCCGCAGCCGACATCAAGGGTGTCATGCTTTCCTCCCGAGGTCTTGCCAGATGCGGTCGTAATAGGCGGCTATCAGGCGGTGGTAGCGCTCGTCTTCCAGCAGGAATGCATCGTGCCCGTGCGGCGCGTCGATTTCGGCATAGCTGACGTCGCGCCGGTTTTTGATCAGCGCCTGCACGATGTTGCGGCTGCACTCGGGCGAAAAGCGCCAGTCGGTGGTGAACGATGCCAGCAGGAATTTGGCCTTCGTGCCGGCCAGCGCGCGGGTCAGGTCGCCATCATGCGCGGCCGCCGGATCGAAATAATCAAGCGCCTTCGTGATCAGCAGGTAAGTGTTGGCATCGAAATATTCGGCGTCGTTCGACAGGTAAGTGATGTGGCCGATCATCCGCGCTACCCGCAGGCCGCGCTTCGGCACCACGCCGTGCGCATAAAAATCGCCGCCGTGGAAATCCGGGTCGGTCAGGATCGCCTGCCGCGCGACATCGTTGAACGCGATGTTCTGGGTCGAGAGCTTGTCGGTCGAAGCAATGACGATGCAGTGCCGCAGCCAATCCGGGTACAGCGTGCTCCATGCCAGCGCCTGCATGCCGCCAAGCGAACCGCCCATCACCGCCGCCAGTTGCGTGATGCCGAGCGCCTCGATCAGCCGCGCCTGCGCGTTGACCCAGTCCTCGACCGTGACCACCGGGAAATCGGCGCCGTAAGGCTTGCCGGTGGCCGGGTTGGTGTGCATTGGCCCGGTCGAACCGAAGCAGGAGCCGAGGTTGTTGATGCCGATGACGAAGAAACGGTCGGTATCGAGCGATTTGCCGGGGCCGACCATGTTGTCCCACCAGCCGACGTTATTCGGCTCGTCGGCATACACGCCGGCTACGTGGTGTGATGCATTCAGCGCATGGCGGCAATGCTCGCGCCGCCTTGCAGCGGCAGCGGGTCGGCGAAGTGCATCGCCTGGGCGGAAACAATACCGATGGAAGCCATGATGTTCAGTTCAAAAAAGCAAAAAGCCCGAATGCGGCGGGCATGTCGGGCTGTAAAGCTCGCTTTAGCCGCATTTGTCAGGGAAGCGTTCTTGCTCCCCACGCGCCCGCAAGCTGTTCAGTTCAAATCGGCGCGAGTGCCTAGCATAACCAACTCGGGCAGGGTCGTCAAATCGGTCCAGTGGCTGGTCCGTGCGAAAGCCATCATTTCTTTTGCCAGCACTCATGGCGATTATCATACGCCAACAGGTTGTTTGGGAGGCAACATCTTCGTTACACTGTCGGGCAGGAAACCTTATCCCATCTTTACGATGGAACCACTTGCTGTTGTTCCTTCGCCCGAGATGCAAACACGGCCACTTTGGAGTCTAAATCCATGAAAACCTTCCAACCGGTTAAAGCGACAAATTTCCGTTGCAGGCGCTGGCAGGTTCCCGAAATTTGCCTGCCTGTATTCCTCTCAATGCTGTTGCTGTTTACGGCATGCATACCGGCCATCGGATGGTGCAACGACGAATACAACCAGCTCGGCAATCTTTTCGGCTCGGAGGGACGGAACATGGAAGATGTCGCCACAAAAATCATCTCCCTTCCGGGTGAAAGGAGGAATTGGGTAAAGGGTCTTGATTTCAGTCCGGATGGCAAATACCTCGCAACCGTGACGCACAAAGACGGCGTAAAAGTATGGGACTGGCAGAATGCTCGGGTTGTGCGTACCTTGGGCAGATTGCAAGGTAGCAATATTGGCCTTGTCAGAGAGTTGCTCAAGTTCAGTCCGGATGGGCATATGCTTGCCACTTGCCATGACTTAGCTACGAATCGTGTTGTGATACGCATATGGCGCACGGATACCTGGGAGGTATTGCACGAAATCACAGATCCGATGCCTGGCTCAGGATGCAATGCGATCAACTTCACTCCGGACGGAAAGCATCTGGTGCGAATTGCGCACCACAATCCCAAATATTCCACTGATATTTTGCATGTGTACGATACGACGACATGGGAAACCATCTGGACATTACAGTTGTCACCTTTCCGTCCGTACGCTTTAGCCATCAGTCCAGATGGCAAATGGGCTGCAATCGGTGGATACGCATACGGCGGTGGAATAAAACATCAGAGCATCATCGTTGACATGGAAAAGCGCATGGCAACCAGAACGATTCCCAATACGGTTGATTTTGCATTTGGCCATCTTGCCTGGAGCCCTGATGGGGCGCGCCTGACAGCCATTGGCCGACGCGGATGGGATGGCTTGGCTTATACCGGCGGACCGGAAAATATCATGACATTCGATGCGCACTCAGGCCGGTTGCTGGCAGCCTACATCTGGGGGCGGGTGAGCTTGCTGTATGTGCGCTATACGCCTGACGGCAAATACCTGATCGAAAGCGACATGAACGATCGCGGCACTGCTTTGGGCGCCCGGATATGGGATGGTACGCACAACAAGCAATTGCAGCACATTCCGGGAGCGATCAGCAGTTTGGCGGTGTCGAGGGATAGCCGTTATCTGGCGACCGGGAGTGATAGGGACACAACCATCTGGAAGCTGAAACAACAGTGACCCGAATGGCCCGTATTTTTTCTCACTCCGTTGTCAGCTGGCGCAAGGTTTTTGGTATTTTGGTGCTCGCGCGCAGTAGTGCTTACGCATGCTTCATGCCCGAAATCACATCGCCCGCAACTGTTCCATCTCGTGCTCGATGGCCGAGGGTTCATACAGGTTGATGATGCGCTTCGAGCGGGAAGCGATTTGCTGCAGGTCGCAATTCAGGATTTCCTGCTTCACCGCCAGCAGTTGCGACGGGTGCATCGAGAATTCGCGCAAGCCCATGCCGAGCAGCAGTCGCGTCAGTTTGGCGTCGCCGGCTACTTCGCCGCACATCGAAACAGGGATGCCGGATTTCGCACCGGCGCGGATGGTCATCGATAGCATTTGCAGGATGGCCGGATGCAGCGGGTTGTACAGGTGCGCGACTTCGTGGTCACCGCGGTCGATCGCCAGCGCGTACTGGATCAGGTCGTTGGTGCCGATCGACAGGAAATCGAGCCGGCTGATGAACATCGGCAGGGCCAGCACCGCTGCCGGAATTTCAATCATCGCGCCGACTTCGATGTCGGCATCGAATTTGTGGCCGGTGTTGCGCAGTTGGGTTTTCGCCTGTTCGATCATCGCCAGCGTCTGATCGATTTCGAATGCGTGCGCGATCATCGGCACCAGCAGTTTCACCTTGCCGAAGGCCGAGGCGCGCAGTATCGCGCGCAATTGCGCCAGGAACAGTTTGGGCTCGGTCAGGCAGTAGCGGATCGCGCGCAGGCCAAGCGCCGGGTTCAGCGTGTTTTGGTCAATGGCTTCGATCTGCTTGTCGCCGCCGATGTCGAGCGTGCGAATCGTCACCGGCCGGCCGCGCATCGCTACCACTGCCTTCCGGTACGCTTCAAACTGTTCTTCCTCGCCCGGCAGCTTGGGCGTGCCGGGCGGGCGGCTCATGAACAGGAATTCGGAACGGAACAGCCCGACGCCTTGCGCGCCGACATCAAGCGCAGCCGGACAGTCTTCCGGAAACTCGATGTTGGCCAGAAGCGTGATCGGCGTGCCATCCTTCGTGATAGCCGCCGCTTTTTTCAGTTTGCTGAGTTTCTTGCGCGCTTTCAGCAGCGTGTTCTGGCGGTTGCGGTAATAATCGAGCACCAGCGGCGACGGATCGACGATCACCACGCCGGCATCGCCATCGATCACCACCCAGTCGTCCTGCTCGATCAGATCGGAAGCGTGCGACATGCCGACCACCGCCGGAATGTCGAGACTGCGGGCGACAATCGCCGCATGCGAGTTCTGCCCGCCGAGGTCGGTCAGGAAGCCGCTGAACGTGTGTTCGCGGAACTGGATCATGTCGGCCGGCGAAATGTCGTGCGCGACTACGATCATGTGCGCGCGGTCATGCTCGGCGCTTGTCGGCAGCAGCGTCCTGGCGGTGCCGGTCAGCACTTTCAGCACGCGTTCGCCAATCTGCTGGATGTCGGCCTTGCGCTCGCGCAGGTAGGCGTCGTCGATACCGTCGAAATGTTCGGTCAGCTCTTCCAGTTGCGTCACCAGCGCCCATTCGGCGTTGTAGCGCCGCTTGCGGATGATGTCGAGTGGCGCTTCCGAAATCAGCGGATCGGACAGGATCATCGCATGCACGTCGATGAAGGCGCCAAGCTCGACCGGCGAATCCTTCGGCAAGTCGGCCCACAGGTTTTCCAGTTCCTTGTGTGCGGTGGTGATTGCATTCTCCAGCCGCTGCACCTCGGCTTCCACCTGTTCCTGTTCGATCAGGTAGTGCTGCACATCCATCGCCGCCGGCGCGATCATGTGCGCGCGGCCGATGGCAATGCCGCGTGATACCGGGATGCCGTGCAGTGTGAATGAATAAGCCATGTCTGGATCGAAGGGGGCTGAATTGGTGTTGTAGCGTCTGAAGCGAAGAACCTTAACTGGCTATCTTACCCGTTTTGGCAGCAGCTGAATTACTCATCTTCCCCAAATTTGTCATTGATCAAACCTTGCAGTGCGGCGATGCATTCGTTTTCATCCTCGCCCGTCGCCTCGATAGTGACGATGGCGCCCTTGCCGGCGGCCAGCATCATCACGCCCATGATCGATTTGGCGTTGATGCGCTGCTTGTTGCGGCTCATCCAGACTTCGCTCTTGAATCTTGCCGCCAGCTGCGTCAGCTTGGCTGATGCGCGCGCATGCAGACCGAGCTTGTTGATGATTTCGATGTCGATTTTTGCCATGCTTGTCAGTGTGTGCGTGATTCGTATGTCAGTGGTTGGTCAGCAATGATCGACCCGGACCGCGCCGCTCTTGCCGCCGGTCAGCGCCTTTTCGACCACGGTTTCCAGATCGCTGTCGCGGTAGGTCAGCGCGCGCAACAGCATCGGCAGGCTGCCGCCGGCGATGACCTCGACATGGCTGTCGGTGAACAGCGTGTGGCAGCAGTTCGAAGGCGTGCCGCCGAGCACGTCGGTCAATACCAGCACGCCGGAGCCGTCATCAAGCCGCTCGATTGCCTGCCGTGCCTGTTTGTGCACTTCGTACGGTTCCTGATCGGCGATCACGTCGATCACCTCGACCCGTTCGAGTTTGCCGGAAAACATGTGCGTGGCGGTGGCCATGAAAGCCTGCCCGAGCGGCGCATGCATGATTAAGAGTATGCCAATCATGGTTTCTATTGTAATGGCTTGGCGTTCAAACGGCGCGTTCGAGCGCATCGATGAACATCGCGGCGACGTCGAATCCGGTCTGCTGCGTGATTTCGCGGAAACAGGTCGGGCTGGTGACGTTGATTTCGGTCAGGTGGTCGCCGATCACGTCCAGTCCGACCAGCAGCAGTCCGCGCTGGAACAGGATCGGCGCCAGCGTTTCGGCGATTTCGCGGTCGCGCGCCGACAGCGGTTGCGCCACGCCGGTGCCGCCGGCTGCCAGATTGCCGCGTACTTCGCCCGCTTGCGGGATGCGCGCCAGCGCGTACGGCACCACTTCGCCGCCGATCAGCAGGATGCGTTTGTCCCCGAGCGCGATCTCGGGGATGTAGCGTTGCGCCATGATGGTGCGGGTGCCGTTGGCGGTCAGCGTTTCGATGAGCGCGCCCAGATTGATGCCATCTTCGCGCACGCGGAACACGCCGCTGCCGCCCATGCCGTCGAGCGGCTTGAGGATCACGTCGCGCTGTTCGGCATGAAAGGCGCGCAGCCGTGCTTCGTCTGACGCGACCATTGTCGGCGCGGTGAACTGCGGGAATTGCGCAATCGCCAGCTTTTCATTGTGGTTGCGGATCGCCGCTGGCCGGTTGAATACGCGTGCGCCCTGCAGCTCGGCCAATTCGAGCAGGTAGGTCGAATACACGTATTCCATGTCGAACGGCGGATCCTTGCGCTTGATGATGGCGTCGAACGCAGTTAGCGGCTGTGCTACCGGCGCGTCGGCAACGTACCAGCCTTCGTCCGGATGCTCGCTGCCGGTGAGCGCGATTTTCGACACATTGGCGACGATGGCGCCGTTCTCCATCGCCATGTGCTGTTGTTCGAACGCGTGGATTTCATGGCCGCGTCTGGCGGCCTCGGCCATCATGGCGAAGGTCGAATCTTTCCAGACCTTGAAGCTGGACAGCGGATCGGCGAGGAACGCGAGTTTCATCACGTTTCCGGGTTCGGATCGGTTTTTTCGAGTTCGATCGCCGCTGCCAGCAAGGCCAGGCGCGCCACCACGCCGTACATGTAGAAGCGGTTCGGTGCATTCGTGCCCGGTGCGGCGCGGAAATCCGGAATTGCGTGCTGCTGCGCGAATGCCAGCGGCACGAAATGCGCGCCTGGCGCGTTCAGGTTCTCGTCGATGTCGCGATCGGCATGCACGCGGTAGAAGCCGCCGACGACGTAGCGATCCATCATGTACACCACCGGCTCGGCCACGGCATCGTTGATGCGCTCGAACGAATGCACGCCTTCCTGAATGATGACGTCATTCACCTGCAAGCCATCTTTCACCACTGCCATCTTGTTGCGCTGCTTGCGGTTCAGATCCTTGACTTCGCTCGCATCCTTGACCGACATGATGCCCATGCCGTAGGTGCCGGCATCGGCTTTCACGATCACGAACGGCGTTTCGTTGATCTTGTATTCCTTGTACTTGCGGCGAATTTTGGTCAGCACCGCGTTCACCTGGGCTGCCAGGCATTCCTCGCCGCTGCGCTCGGCGAAATTGATCTCGCCGCAGCGGGCGAAGAACGGATTCAGCATCCATTGATCAACCCCGATCAGCCGGCCAAAGCGGCGCGCGACTTCATCGTAGGCTGCGAAATGGTTGCTTTTGCGGCGCACGGCCCAGCCGGCATGCAGCGGCGGCAGCAGCGTCTGTTCGTGCAGGTTTTCCAGAATCGCCGGAATGCCGGCGCTCAGGTCGTTGTTCAGCAGGATGGTGCAGGGGTCGAAATCCTTCAGCCCGAGGCGGCGGCCATTTTTCGAGCGCACCAGCGGTTCCAGCAGGATGGTCGAGCCGTCCGGCAGCGTGACTGCGGTCGGCTGCTTGATGTCGGGCGAGAGCGAGCCGAGGCGCACGTTCAGGCCGGTCTGGCGGAAAATCTTGATCAGGCGCGCAATGTTTTGCAGGTAGAACGTGTTGCGCGTGTGGCTCTCCGGAATCAGCAGCAGGTTTTTTGCATCCGGGCAGTATTTTTCGATCGCCGCCATCGCCGCCTGCACCGTCAGCGGCAGCATTTCATGCGCGAGGTTGTTGAAACCGCCGGGGAACAGATTGGTATCGACCGGCGCCAGCTTGAAGCCGGCATTGCGCAGATCGACCGAACAGTAGAACGGCGGCGTGTGATCCTGCCATTCGAGCCGGAACCAGCGCTCGATGGCAGGCGTCGCGTCGAGGATTTTCTTTTCCAGGTCGAGCAGCGGGCCGTTGAGCGCCGTAACGAGATGGGGAACCATATGATCCTTGTTATTGTGAGTGTGATTTTTCAATGATGCGGTCGAACGCGGTATTAATCAAGAGCAACGTGTTAAAGTGACAAGCAAATCAGCCCGCCATTTTGATGATGCACAACATCAACATCTATGCCGCGCCGGCCACGCAGGCGCAACTGGAATCCTGGCGCAGGAATAACAGCGCCAGGCTGTTTGCCTCTTTTGCTGTCTGCATCGGTTCGTTTTTGTTTTTCGGGCTGATGCATGATCGACTGGAACCGGCCATCTGGCTGGTGCCGGCTGGCATCGTGCTGTTTTGCCTGTTCAGTTTCGTGCGCCTGATGAAGCGGGCGCGGCGGGTTGACACCTGCGGGCCGGAAACCCCGGATGCGCTGATCTGTTCCGGCATTCCGGCTGTGGTCGCGTATTGCAACAAGGTGAAGCAGCAGGGAAGGATGCTGACCTACAGCGAGGCCGAGGCGATGCTGGCTATCTGCGCCGCCGACCCGGAAGCGCTGAAGCGGGTGCAGCTCTCGTACCATGCGTATGACGAAGCCCATCCGATCAGCGCCATGTTTGGTTTCTGGTCGCATTAATCCTTCACCCACCGAACCCTTCCCCGCCAGCAAAAAAAGCGCCCCCGAGGGGGCGCTGAGAAGGCCTGTTCGCGCAGGCATGGGGGATTACAACATGAGAACCCTTACAGCTTGTAGGCGGATTCACCGTGGGTGGTGATGTCCAGACCTTCGCGTTCCTCGTCTTCCGACACCCGCAGGCCGATGACCATGTCGATCAGCTTGTAGGCGATGATCGATACCACGGCCGACCAGATGGCGCAGATGATCACGGCTTGGAACTGTACCCACACTTGGCTGGCAATCGAGTACGGATCGGTCGAAGCTTTGTTGATCACGTAGTCGAAGATGCCTTGGCCGCCGAGCGACGGTGCCGCAAACACGCCGGTCAAGAGTGCGCCCATGATGCCGCCGACGCCATGCACGCCGAATACGTCGAGCGAATCGTCTGCGCCCAGCAGTTTCTTCAGGCCGGTGACGCCCCACAGGCAGACCAGGCCAGCCAGCAGGCCGATGACCAGCGCGCCCATCGGGCCGATGAAGCCGCAGGCCGGGGTGACGGCTACCAGGCCGGCCACCGCGCCAGATGCGCCGCCGAGCATCGACGGATGTTTCTTGATGAACCACTCACCGATGACCCACGAGCAGGTGGCGGCGGCGGTAGCCAACAGCGTGTTGACGAAAGCCAGCGCAGCGGTGTCGTTTGCTTCCAGCGCGGAACCGGCATTGAAACCGAACCAGCCCACCCACAGCAGCGCAGCGCCAATCATCGTCATCGTCAGCGAGTGCGGCGCCATCGAATCCTTGCCCAGGCCGATGCGCTTGCCGACGAAGTAGGAACCAATCAGGCCAGCGATGGCGGCGTTGATGTGAACCACGGTGCCGCCAGCGAAGTCAAGCGCGCCCTTCTGGAACAGCAGGCCGGCTTTTTCGGTTTCGGTCGCCAGCGTGGCCGCATCCTTGATCGCATCCGGACCGGTCCAGAACCAGACCATGTGCGCCATCGGCAGGTACGAGAACGTGAACCACAGGATGATGAACACCATCAGTGCGGAAAACTTGATGCGTTCGGCGAACGAGCCGATGATCAGGCAGCAGGTAATGGCAGCGAATGCGCCCTGGAACACGACATATACGTATTCTGGCAGTACCACTCCCTTGCTGAAAGTGGCGGCGGTCGAGAACGATGCCTTGGCCGAATCGAAGATGCCGTTCAGGAACAGGCGATCAAAACCGCCGATGAAGCTGTTGCCCTCGGTGAACGCGAGCGAATAGCCGTAGATGCACCATAGCACGATGATGAGGGCGAAGATCGAGAACGACTGCATCAGCACCGACAGCATGTTCTTCGAGCGCACCAGGCCACCGTAGAACAGCGCGATGCCGGGCAGGCTCATCAGGATCACCAGCACGGTGCAGACCATGATCCACGCGGTGTCAGCTTTGTTCGGTGTTGGTGCAGGCGCTTCGGCAGCAGCAGCTGGTGCCGCGGCCGTGACGGCAGCCGGGGTGGAAGCGGAAGCCGTGGATACTGTCGCCGATGCCGAAGGCGTAGTCGGTGCATCGGCTGCCAGTGCCGGCAGCGAGAATCCCAGAGCGGCCACGAGCGCAAAGATTGCGGCCATGCTTGCGATAATCTTTTTCATGTCAATCTCCTAGAGGGCTTCCGAGCCCGTTTCACCAGTACGGATACGCACCACTTCCTGCAGTTCCGAAACGAAAATCTTGCCGTCGCCGATCTTGCCGGTACGCGCCGCCGAAACGATGGCTTCGATCGTGCGCTCGACGATGGCATCGTCAACCGCGGCTTCGATTTTGGTTTTCGGCAGGAAATCAACCACGTATTCCGCGCCGCGATACAGCTCGGTGTGCCCTTTCTGCCGGCCGAAGCCCTTGACCTCGGTCACGGTCACGCCGTTCACGCCGACGCTGGCGAGCGCTTCGCGCACCTCGTCGAGCTTGAACGGCTTGATGATTGCAGTAATCATTTTCATGTCACGTTCTCCATCAGAATGTTTTGGTGGCGGTCAGTACCAGCGCTTTCTTGCCGGTGAACTTGCCATCCGGCGTCACGTACAGCGCCTTGTCCGCATCGGTGCCAATCGCTGCCAGGCTGAAGCCAACACCGAAGAATTCCTTCGATACGCCGATCTTGTAATCGGTGTAGTTGTAGGCGGAATTGTTCTTGATCCACTGATGGCCGGCATGCAGGTTCAGCGTATAGCCGCTGCCCAGATCGATATCGGCGCCCGCGTCCAGATAGCCGCTGTTCTTGCTGTCAACGTAACCGAACAGGTTGGTCAGCGAATGCGAATACTTCAGGTAGGCCGGGCCGTAGCCGACTTTGCCGTACAGCTCGAACGTGTTGGCGTTCTTCGCCAGCGTGCTGTAGTTGTTGTTCGGGTACCAGTAATACAGGCCGCCGACGTCATAGGTGAAGCCGCCACCGATGTCGCCCTTCTTGCCCGCATACAGATCGACCTCGACATCGCCCTTGCCGTTGTAGCCGCCGATGGTGCCGGCATCTTTCAGCCACTTGATGGTAGAGAACCAAGTGCCGGCATACAGGCCGGTCGGATTGTGGGTGTAATCGACGCCACCCTGCAGCGCCGGATCCATGCGCGATTGCGAAATGCCACGGTAACGGTATTCGCTCGCCACGCCGAGGTTGTAGCTCACTTCATGGTCGGGCTTCTTCGCCTCGGCCGCCGGTGCAGCCGGCGCTACTTGCGCTTGCGCAAAGCCTGAAGCGAGGGCAGCGGTAACAGCGGTGGCAAGAATCAGTTTCTTCATATCGTTATTTCCTCTCGTTTGCTTGTTTGAATGATGAATATTTGGAACCGCGCTGGTTTCAGACTCAATAAAGCATGACTTGTGCCAGCCTCGAAAACGAGCATGCGCCCCAGAATGAAGAAAATTTTGCCAGCCGGCATGGCGGCGGCTATGATGGAGACGGCACAATTGAAAAAATATGCACCAAATTGAATGCCTGCATTGCAATGCATCAAGATGGTGCGGACAGGAGGCGCATGGAAACGAAACAGTTTTTCGACGACTTGCAGGCCAAGCTCGGCAAAGTGCTGGAAGACTCGCCGGCGAAGGACATCGAGAAAAACGTCAAGGCGCTGCTGACGCAGGGATTCGCCAAACTCGATCTGGTTACGCGCGAGGAATTCGATGCGCAGGCATTGCAGCTGGCCAACATCCGTGCGCGGCTCGACCGGCTGGAAAAGCGCATCGAGGAACTGGAGACGCAACTGCGACAGGCCCAAGTGCGGCATTGAAAGGGTTGGGGCAGATTCCAAAATGGGGCATGCTGTGCGCGGTTGGTGCCGCTGGTTTGATCGCTTGAGGTGCGCGGCACTGCCAGCATGATTGCGCGGGTAGTGGCGATATCGGTTCCAGATGGCGCAAAGCGGCCATTATTCAGACGACGACTGCAGCGTGTTGCGCCCCGATTTTTTGGCCCGATACAGCCCCCAGTCTGCTTGCCGCAACAAGTCTTCCGGTGTGTGGTCGAGTGACGGCACGATGCTGGCCACGCCGATGCTGACGGTAATGATGCCGGGGGAAGTTTGCGTGTGCGGCAGTGCCAGCGACCATACCGCCTGTTGAATGCGCCTGGCCGTTTCCTCCGCTTCACCTTCATTCACTCCCGGTAACAGCGCAACGAATTCTTCGCCGCCGTATCGCGCCACCAGTTCTCCACCGCGCCGCATGGTGGCGGTCAGTGTCGTTGCCAGCGTTTGCAGGCAGGCATCGCCGGCCAAGTGGCCGTACAGGTCGTTATAGTGTTTGAAATGGTCAACGTCGAGCATTAGCAGTGACAGCGGCAACCCGGCGCGTCTGGCACGGTTCCACTCTTGCTGCAACTGGTGATCAAAGAAGCGCCGGTTGGCGATGTTGGTCAGCCCATCGGTATTGCTGAGTCGCTCCAGTTGCTGGTTGGCGTTTTTCAGCGCCTGGGTGCGCTGCTCGACCAGTTCTTCCAGCTCACGGTTCCGTTCATGCAGGCTCTGAAGCGGGTATACCTCGCCTGGCGTTGCCTGCCGGTAGGGAACCGAGATGCCGCTGTGGACGATTTTCCACTCATTGTCCTCAAGCCGGAAAACCAGCACCAGTCGCGCCGTGTCCCGTGACAGGAAGATGTCGGGAATCGGCAGGTGGATATGGAAGAAGGCGGTGGTGATGACCACATCGTCGCTAAGATCCTGCATCGACAGATCCAGCATTTCGATACGAATCCTGCCGGGAACTTGCGCAAAGTCCTGCCGCGTGACCTTGATCCATTCGTCCCGATCCTTGACCAGGATATTGCTGCTGCCGGCATAGCCGCTGAAATTATGGCTGAAGCGTGTTGTCAGACGGTCGTCGCGCGACGCATACATTTCGATGTATTCGTCAAATAGTGCGCGAATCAGTTGCTGACGTTCTGAGCGCATGAGCGGAATGGATAAGATTAGTGAATGCGGCTGGAATGAAGTTGGTGCGTTAATTCAGGGCAATAAGTTTACAGGCAAATGGGCACGCCTGCTTTTCTTTCTCGATAGTTGCGGCAAGATTGGCGCGTGGCGGCGTACTTCTTGTATATTGCATACTGTGCATCAATGGTGACCTTGCAGGGGATTTTGTCGAGGCGATGGTGGTGGTGGCAAGCGTACCGTTTTCCAGAGGAGATTGAAGTGGTCTGCCGAAAAATGCTGTCAGGTCTTGGGCTATCTCTCGCCGCACTGATGCTCGTCGGCTGCGAGCAGATGAATGTTGACGAACAGGTGGCCGCGCTGTGCCGGCAGGATGGCGGAATCAAGGTGCATGAAAAGGTGCTGCTGCCGAGAGAGCAACTGAGCCCGCACGGCGACCCGAAATTTTTCAAATCCTGGAATGAAGAAAGCGGCGATTACCTGTTTCTCGCCAAAAATGAAAAAATCAAAACCAGCTCGCCGACGATAGACAAGACGACCTACACCATCGTGCGCGAAAGCGATGGCAAGACGCTCGGCACCTATGTGTCCTACCTGCGGCGTGGTGGCGACATCCTGCCGCGCCTGGGGCCGGAATCGGCCCGGGCCTGCCCGCAATACACCAGCGACCGGCTATTTGTCCGCACCGTCTTTGCGAGCAAGGATTGACCGCATACCGATGACCCTTGCCATCCTCAAAAGCCGCGCGCTGGCCGGCATGCATGCTCCCGAAGTCACGGTCGAAGTGCATCTGGCCAATGGCTTGCCCGGGCTGACCATCGTCGGCCTGCCGGAAGCCGAAGTGAAGGAAGCGCGCGATCGGGTGCGGGCCGCGTTGCAGAATTCGCGCTTCGAATTCCCGGCGCGGCGGATTACGGTTAACCTCGCGCCGGCCGAATTGCCGAAGGAATCGGGCCGCTTTGATTTGCCGATCGCGCTCGGCATTCTGGCCGCTTCTGGCCAGATTCCGATTGAACGGCTGGATGAATATGAGTTCGCGGGCGAACTGTCGCTCTCCGGCAAGCTGCTGCCGATTCGCGGTGCATTGGCGATGACGTACGCGATGCAGCAAAGCGCCGCCCGCCAGGGCAAGACGCGCGCGTTCATCCTGCCGCGCGGCAGCGCCGACGAAGCGGCACTGGTAACGGGCGCCGCCGTGCTGCCCGCCAGTTCGCTGCTCGAAGTTTGCGCCCACTTCGCCGCTACGGAAGAAGATTCGAGGCTGGCGCAGATGAAGCTGGTGCAGGATGCGGTCCGGCCATCGTACCCCGATTTGGCCGAGGTCAGGGGCCAGCAGCAGGCAAAGCGCGCGTTGGAAGTGGCCGCGGCTGGCGGCCACAGCGTGTTGATGGTCGGCCCGCCCGGTAGCGGCAAGACGATGCTGGCCTCGCGCTTTGCCGGCATCCTGCCGCCGATGACCGATGGCGAAGCGCTGGAATCGGCGGCGGTGCAATCGCTGGCCGGCAGTTTCAACCCCGCGCGTTGGAAGGTCAGGCCATATCGATCACCTCATCACACTGCTTCCGCGGTCGCGCTGGTTGGCGGTGTAATATCTAAATTTATTTGCAATGTTCCATCGGTAAATGTAAATTTCTAGCATATTTTGCTTAATGCGCTTTGCGGATGGCGACGCGAAAATACAAAAAACTAGCAAAACATGCCGGCATTTGGAGAGTCGATGGTGTTGGCTATCTTAGAGACTCCGAACATCCGGGGTCTCGAACAGTAATTCATTTCTCCGGCCTTAACGGCGTTGGGCCTCACTTAGATCCGTACCACTCGCTTGCCTCTAATGGGGAACACCTACACTTCCCCGTTCATACAGCTTCACTACATCATTTCAGGGTTGGATCTATATGGCGTGATGGTGAGCGTATTTTGCGCTCAATTTTGCTAAGCGATAGATATGAAATCGATGCGAGTCGAGCCAAGCTGGTAACGTTGGATGAAGAAATAATTCTTAATGGGCATGCGGTGTCGACCGTAGTGCCGGAAAAATATTTTTCTCTCGGCGAGAACCGTGATCATTTGGCAAAAACATACTATGTCATTGTGCCGGTATTGCGGAATTCAAGGACGAAGTGGCTCGTTATACCTGCGGCCGAAATGCTCCGGTTTTACTATGGAACTTCGACACGAATGCTGACCGCAACCCTTCGGAAGGCACTTGATAAATTATATGATCCCAAGAAAAGCCGGATGGAGGAAGGCGTTCCAATAATTCACCTTAAGAGGCCAATATTCAGGAAAGAAGCTGCCGTATTGAGCAGATTAGTTGCATCACAGGATGCCAGGGTGGAGCTCAAAAAAATACGTCAACATATTGAAGTTACTCACGCAAACAACAAGGCTAATAAGGACTCCGAGCAGAAACCGTTATCCATTAAAGTTAGTTTTCCTTTTAAGGGAATTACGACAGTGTATGTGCTTGGCAAACGCATGCCACTTACTGACGCCAAAACTGAATGGGCTGTGCTTGCTATGGAAATTATGTCCTGCTCGCGCCCATTCGGATTTTCCGAGGTTACGTACGAATTCGAAGAATTAAATTTCCGTGGACAAGGTGGCAGAACCGGCGGAGGCAGTGATATTCCTCCCAAGCACAGGGGTGTGGTTGATGATGAAACCGAGTCCGAATTAGCTGATGTGCCGGCAAACAAACGGATGCCTCGCTTGATTGTCAACCAGATATCAAATCCTTTTCCAAGCTTCAACCAAGTAAAGACTACATACCATGCCAAAGGGTCAGGTAATGGACGTCACTTTCAAAGGGTGGTAGACGTTGACGTCAATAAGCTGACAATGAATGGCGGCTCGAACTCAGAAGATGCGCAAGGAAATTTAGGAATAAACGAACATCAGGTCGGCCCAGGAAAAATTGAGCGAAAACTGAGTAATTTCATAGCCATGCTTAAGCATCTGCGCTCAGCGCTGAGCGGAGAATGGAATGTAACGACTAGGGAACTAGATGAAGGTGTGGTTGAGAATGGTGAATGGGTTACGTTCTTTCCATTGAAGATCGGCAAACGAAGAACGTGGCATTTAGTCCTTGGGGAAGACGGGATCAAACGGTCGCGCCAAGTTGTTTGCGTTGAAGTGCAGTCAAAAACAAAAGACCAATATTTTTATCTGCTAGAGATGGAGCTTAGACCCAATGAATCAGGGCAATGCACCATCTTGCTGTACTCGGGGGAACAAGCGTCAGTCGAAAATGACACCATAAAAGAACTTTTGTATTTGACCGCAATGCAGAACAGGTGGGCAAGCTCAGAAAACGAATGGAAAAATGATTCCGATGCAGCTCGGGCGAAAAAATTTTTTGCCAAAATCAAGATGGCAAGAATTAATCATCCGCCAGGTGCGCGCAAGAAAGACGATGGCAAGAATGCAATGCAAAGAGAGGAGCCAGATCCTAAAATTTGGAGCGAAAAGATCATTGAAGGAATAAAGGGCGAGATTCTTCTCGAGATATAAAACCTGTCCTTTGATGTGATGCGCTAAAACTGGCGATTCAGGCCAAAGTTTTTGATTTGGCCGCTTAACCTGTGCAGTTTTTAGGTCATTACGAGTAGGCATTACTGCTGCTATGGGGCGTAACAGTGCGCACTCGCTTTGCTAACATAGCAGGTGCGCGCGAGCTCAAGGTACTTTTGAGTGATCCAAATATTCCAGTCGCTTCGGTAGCCTGTCGTTATGGAGTTTGAAAACCATTGTTTTATAAATATGCCGGGGTTGTATTGCCGTCACGGATACAATCTAGCGCAAACTCCCGACCAGGCACAGCCATAGGAACAATCAGGGTATGACCGAAGCAGTACTCTGCAATTGTGAAATATGCATGGGCGCATGTCGAACTTGGGGGCGTCATCCATCCGACCCATGGGGCACGATATTTGGAGACTTTCATTGGCCTTTGCCCCTGCCACATGAGAAGACAATTGCCATTGCATCAGACAATATTACAAGGAACTCAACAAAGGCCATCATGACCAAAAAGACAACCGTGTTTGACGTGTTTGCAAAGTGCGTTCAGGCAAAAGAAGCCGGCGAGAACATCAAGCTGGAGCACAAGAAGGACAAAGAGTTTCATTTTCAGAACTGGTTTGAGAAGCGCTTAGAAGTTCTTGCCGCCCACTTTGAGGGGGCTGGGCGAAATACGTACCCTGATTTTTCTCTGGTTGAGTACACCGAAGGATACGAAATCAAGGGCTTGGCTTGGCCTGGACGGGAGCGTGACTACGACTCGAATAGCCAAGTGCCTACCGGCTATCACAATGGCCGTCAGATTTTTTACGTCTTTGGTCGCTATCCAAAGGATCCTGATGGCATGGAGTATCCAGTTGTCGATCTTGTGGTCTGCCACGGGGACTTCCTGAACGCTGACCATAACTATGTTCACAAGAACAAGAGCGTGAAGGGCTTCGGCACCTACGGCGACATCATGATTCGTGACCGGAAGATGTACGTTGCGCCGACACCGTTTGCGCTGACCGAGGGCTCGACTGGCTTGATGACCCTGATCCTGCCGGAGAATTTTGGAAGCGATGATCGCTACCAAGTGGTCGGCAATCTCACTCGCATCGAAGCTAAGACGCTAGTGGTTGGCTACAACTTTGACCTCCGTACGAACGAGCTTTGTGCAGACAGCGTGCCAAACCCTAATGCCGGCACCCAGCATCGGTTTGTGGCGTACCGACTCAAGGGCCAATCTAGTAAGCCCGTTTCGATGACTGGTGCTCTGGTTCAGCCTGACGAGAACTATCTGCCGGAAGACGGATGCGAATAAACTCCACCACCGACGAAATCGGGTTCGCTCAGTCAGCTGCAGCGACCGCGCTAGAGTGTGACTTCCCGCTGGTTGAGATTAGCCAGATTGCCGAGCAGGAAAGCTGGCGAAAGGAGATCAATCGGCCGATCTACCACATCCATAAATGGTGGGCGACCCGGCTCGGGTCGGTGTTTCGTGGCATCGTCCTGGGTGCGTTGAGCCAGCCTGGCACCAATACCTGGGCGCAGTTCTATCAGACGCACAATTTGGCAGACAAGGTGGTGCTCGATCCCTTCATGGGCAGTGGCACTACGCTTGGCGAGGCCGCCAAACTGGGGGCCAAGGTCATTGGCTGCGACATCAATCCGGTTAGTACTTTTCTTGTTCGCCAGGCGTTCACGCCGGTGTCTGAGGTTGAACTTCGTGCCGCTTTCGAACGGCTGGAACGTGACGTGGCACAGGAGATCCGGCGCTACTACCAAACACGAGATTCTCAGACGGGTGAGCTGATTCAGGTGTTGTATTACTTCTGGGTTAAAACGGTGACGACGCCCGAAGGCGAGGTCATCCCCTTGCTATCGCGGTACGTGTTTTCGCAGGATGCCTACCCGAAGAAGAAGCCGCGAGCGCAGATCGTGTGTCCCGGATGTTGGAGTGTGCTGGAGGACCGCTATGACGCAACCGACCTGTACTGCCAGCACTGCGGTCTCCACTTTAACCCGCAGGAAGGACCTGCAGCAGGTCAGTACGTCATCGACAAGAGCGGCCATCGCTACCGCATCAAGGAGCTGCTGCCCAAGGATGGTACGCCACCCTCCCATCGCATGTACGCGATGATGGCCTTGCGGGCTGACGGATCAAAGGTCTATCTGCCAGTACGCGATGAGGATTTGGCTCTCTATAAGGAGGCACAGGATCGACTCGCTACTGAGGCGCTGCCGCTGCCGGAAACCTTTGTTCGACCCGGCCACAATACTGACCAAGCGCGGGGCTACAACTACACTCAATGGCGCGACTTCTTCAATGCGCGTCAACAGCTGTGCCTTGGCTTGCTGCTTCGAGAAATTCTGACCATCGACGACCTTGCCGTCCAAGAGCAGATGCTGTGCTTGTTCTCGAGCACATTGGAGTTCAACAACCTATTTTGCAGCTTCAAAGGCGAGGGAACTGGGGCTGTGCGGCATATGTTCTCGAACCACATTCTCAAGCCAGAGCGCACTCCACTGGAAAACTCCGTTTGGGGCACTGGCAAGAGCAGTGGCACGTTCAGCACGCTGTTCGAGTCTCGCTTGCTGCGCGCGAAGCGTTACCTTGATGAGCCGTTCGAGATCGCCTTGGGGTATGACCAAGATGGCAACCGATCTGGTTCGCGTAAGACAGTGGCCAGCCATCCGATCCGTGCACGTCGTGTCGAAACCTGGCAGGAATTGGAGGTCGCGGATCACGGCCTCCTAATTCTCAACGGTGACAGCTCGAAGCTGCCGTTGCCCGAGGGATCGGTGGATGCCGTGGTGACTGATCCACCTTACTTCGACTTTGTTCATTACTCGGAGTTGAGCGACTTCTTCTTTGCTTGGCTTTCACCCGTGTTGCGTCAGCGCTATCCGTGGATGGCTCGCGAGGACTCGTCTGACCAAGGGGAGGTGCAGCACAAAGACGCGCGCGTGTTTGCCCGTCAGCTTGCTTCGGTGTTCACCGAGGCGTGCCGCGTGCTAAAGGACGATGGGGTATTGGTGTTTAGCTTCCATCACTCGCGCGCCGAGGGGTGGGCAGCTATCTATGAAGCGATCAACAAGGCGGGCCTAGCCGTGGTTGCTGCGCATCCAGTCCATGCCGAGTTGCGTGCGGCAAGTCCCAAGACTGCGGCAAAAGACCCGATTAGTCTTGATGCGATCCTTGTCTGCCGTAAGAAAGCATTTGCTTTGCCTCAGCCGCCTGTACTACAGGATGTCCGACAGATCGTTGATGCGCTTGCATCAAGGCTGGAAGCTGCTGGCCTTCGAATCTCGGCGGGCGACCGCTTTGTGATCGGCGCGGCGCAGACTTTGATAACACGAGCAGCCGAAGATATGAACTTTGATGCGATCAAGAATGACCTTGAGGTAGTCAGGCTGGCGGTGAGGCCGGAGGCGTGCGATGTCGACAATGAACCGGGAGATGGTGTTGCTGGCTTGGCTACAACGTGAGTCAGATTCGATAATGTGAGGAAGGGGTAGTTATGAGTGACAATTATTCAATTGCAATCGAAAACTGCAACAGCATTGAGAAAGCTGAAATCACGATTTCTAAAGGGGCTCTGAATATAAAGTATGGCCCGAATGGGTTGGGGAAGAGCACAATTGCGCGTGCAATTGTCGCATCGATTGCAAATGATGGTTCGCTCCAAAACTTGAAGCCTTTCAAATATCGAAGTATCGCTGGTCAGCATGAGCCGGTGGTGAGTGGGGCCGAGGATATTGGGTCAGTTTTGGTTTTTGATGATTCTTACGTTTCCCAGTTCGCCTTTCAGCGTGATGAAGTTTTAAAAAATAGTTTTGATATCTTCATTAAGACCGAAACATTTAAGGCGGCGATGCTTGATATTGAAGGGCTACTTGCAGGTATTAAGTCTGCATTTGATGGAAATGAGACATTGGCGAATGCGATCACGGATTTGAAAGAGGTTAGAGACGCCTTTGGGGTCACTAAATCAGGAGCCCTTTCCAAATCTAGTAAGGGCTACAAGGCATTTGGCTCGGGCAATAAGATTGAGAATATTCCACCGCAACTAATGCCCTTTGAAGCTTTCATCAAGAGCGATCAGCCAGCCAATTGGATTTCGTGGCAAGCAAAAGGCAATTCATTCTTGGAATTATCCGATAACTGCCCATTTTGCGCGTCAGACTTGCAAGAGCCAGAGAAGAAAGAAACGGTTAAGCGGGTTGCCAAGGAATACGATTCTAAGGCTGTTGAGCATCTAAATGTTCTTCAGGCGATTATTAAGAGGCTCGGAAAGTATTTTGAGCAGACGTGCCGAGAAAGTTTGGAGAAGATAACAAAATCCAAGATCGAACTTTCACTTGAAGAAGCCCATTTTTTGAGTGCTCTTCGAGGGGAGGTTGAGACCCTCATAACAAAGCTAGAGGCATTGAGGTCTATATCTTTCTTTGCACTTCGTGATGCGGATAAAATTGAAGACGAAATTGCAAAGTTAAAGGTTGATATTGGGCTGCTTGCAAAACTCAATTCCGCTGATACCAAGGCGGTAGTTGATCCGATAAATGAGAAGCTTCAAGAGCTCATAGGCAGAGTGGGCGAGCTAAAGGGAAAAATCAACAAACACAAAAATCAGATAGAGAAATCCATTGTTGAAAATCAGAAAAGCATAAACGGCTTTCTAAACTCCGCAGGCTACAAATACAGCGTAGTTATCAAGGCAGAGGCCGATTCCTACAAGATGAAGCTTGTCCATCGAGATTTCAACGAACATATTGAATCAGCTGCGCAGCATCTGAGCTACGGCGAGAAGAATGCTTTCGCTCTTGTCTTGTTCATGCATCAAGTGTTAAGTGAGAAGCCTGGACTTGTGATATTAGATGATCCAGTATCAAGCTTTGACAAAACAAAGAAATTCGCAATTCTGAACGAGCTTTTTCGCGGAAAGGCTAGTTTACGCGACATCACTGTTCTTATGCTTACACATGACATTGAGCCTGCAATTGATGTCATTCGCAGTGTGAAGCGTCTATTCCAGCATCCCAAGCCAACAGCTTATTTCTTGGCCTCAAAAGCGGGTATGGTTACGGAAACGAAAATCAAGGAATCTGATATTCAGACGTTTGCGCAGATATGCACAGAGAATGTCGGCAGTCTGTCTAATGAAGTAATTAGGTGCGTTTATCTACGTCGCAACTTCGAGATACTTAATGATCTCGGCGATGAGTACAACTACCTTGCTAATCTTTTGCATGCAAGGGCAGTTCCGATTCGCAAGACAGATGTTGGGGATGTTGCGATGACGGCGATGGAGATCAGTGTGGCTGTTGCGGGAATAAAAAAGTTCATTCCCGATTTTGATTATGGCGCGGTATTGGCAATTATCAATGACAAGTCGGAGATGAAACGCGGATTCCAGGAGGCAACTGCCGGCTACGACAAGTTACAGCTATTCCGAATCTACAAAGAGGTTCATCAGCCTGCCGATGATGATGATATTCTTCACAAGTTTGTGAATGAATCATTTCACATTGAGAATGAGTATGTAATGCAGCTCAATCCTCATAAATTTGATAATGTTCCAGAGTATGTTGTGCAAGAATGTGATCGAGTGATTTCAGCGAACTAGTGCTTCGCCGTGCATGAACGAAGATGGAGCGTGCTTCCAGCACCACTGTTTAAAAGTGTCAACGTAAATGTCTGCAAAAGGTGCGAAATTGCGGGGTAATCACGCATGAGAACAGCGTAGGCTCTTCGCAATAATGAAATGGGTGGGTGATGATCAATTTTGCTGTGTGGTGCGTGGAGTCTGAGGAGATACTTGCAAAACACAAGTTGCGCCAAATGACCATTAATGCCGCAACGCAGGCACAAGCGGTCAAAGCAATTGCGAAGGTTGTTCCCGACTACTACACAGACCCACAGCGCGTTGCGTCATTGCTGAAGAAGCTTGGTAAGCCGGCTGCTGCTGCACATATCGAGCAGAAGCTCCCAACGCAGCCTGCCATCCGCTCCGGAGATCTCGGAGAAATCCTTTGCAACGCTTACGTTAACGAAGCCACGCCTTTCAGTCGAGGAATCAAGCGCCTGCGCTGGAAAGACCATCGCAACATGTCGATGCGAGGTGAGGACGTGCTTGCCTTTGACCTCGGGCCAAAGAACAACGACCTGAAAATCCTCAAAGCCGAAGTGAAAAGCCGCGCGGGAATGGGCACAGCCGTCATAGCCGAAGCCAGAGCCGCCCTTTCCGCAAACAATGAACTTCCATCACCGCACGCGCTAGCCTTTGTCGCCGACCGTTTGCACCAGATCGGCGACACGATTCTCGGTGACATCCTGGATAAGGCTCAGCTAAAAGACGGCATCCGCTCATCGCAAGTTGCCCATATGCTCTTCACGTTTTCGGGCAACAATCCAGTAAAGCTTCTGAAGAAGAATCTCCAAGCCTATAAAGGTTCGGTGCCGCAGCACTATGTGGGTCTTCAGGTTCAAGGACACCAAGACTTCATTAAGGAAATCTTTGCGGCAGTGGGTAAATAATGGATGCGACACTTGAAGAACTCAGGGCCAGTATTGAAGCAGCCATAGTGCCGGGCTTCCGTGCTCGCTTGCTCGCACGGGGACAGGCACGCGGAATGATTTGGCGCGACGGCATCCTGCCGGAGGACGCTCCAAATTTCGGCATAGAGCTGTCGGATGACTTATTGTCCTATGGCTACTCACTGCTGCTGCATGGCATGCGTTACATCGACCTAGGAGGTGACGCAGCGATAGCGCGCAATGCCTTCGAAGTGTCTGCCGAAGCTCTCGAAGCTGTGGTCGAACGAGGAGGAAACAATGCCGAGAGCGACTTTCACCGTCTTGTTGCCGCAGCCGCCTACCACCTCGGCCGATTCTCGGCTCGGTCCTACTCGCTACTCTTCAAAGGACTCGCAGAGACAAATCTTTCAACGATGGAGAAGGCGCTGGCTAAGCTCATGCTCCGCGACCTTGATAGCTTGGCCGAGGATATTGGGGCGTGGTTCACCTCTGGACGAGGAAGTGAGGAGGCACTCGTCGCCGCGCTGGATCTGTCCAACGCGCAGGACAACAGCGTGGATGCAGGAGAAGAGAAACATGACGGGCAAATCGACGTTGTGTTCATCGCCCTCGAAGACAATTTCATGGCTGCACTGGCGACTGCGACGCTAGCGCTGGAGCGCGGTGATGAAGCGTTGCTGTTGAGAGCTCGTGGGCGACTACAGAATGGCATCGAGGTTGCCGCCGATCTTGAGTTCATACCTGCATGGTGGATTCATCGCCTGACTATCCATTTGTTGGGCGATCTCTGGGATACCAGCTTACACAAGGTACTACCGCAGAGCGGTCTGCCCGGCGCCGGGCTTGACGATTGGCCACGATTGCGCAAGCTCTTCATCGCCTCTCTCTACCGTAGAAGCAAAGCAGAGATAGAACTCTGGCCATCGCAACTTCAGGCAGCGCGACGCGTGCTCGATACGGGCATGAACTTAGTGCTATCGCTGCCAACCAGTGCAGGTAAAACTCGTATTGCGGAACTATGCATACTGGCCAGCCTCGCGCGTGGCGAAAGGATCGTCTTCGTTACTCCACTAAGGGCACTATCGGCACAGACCGAAGCCGGGCTACGGCGAACGTTCGCACCGCTGGGAAAGACAATTTCGAGTTTGTACGGCAGTATCGGCGTAAGTGGAGCTGACGTCGATGCTTTGCGTTCAACGGACATTGTTGTCGCCACACCAGAGAAACTCGACTTCGCACTGCGAAGCGACTCATCGTTGCTGGACAGCGTTGGCCTCGTGGTGCTCGACGAAGGTCACATGATCGGCTTGGGTGAGCGGGAAGTGCGTTACGAGGCTCAGATTCAGCGCTTGCTGCGGCGTTCCGACGCGGCCGAGCGGCGCATCGTGTGCCTCTCGGCGATACTTCCCGATGGGAGCCAGTTGGAAGATTTCGCGGCATGGTTGACATGCGACCAATCCGACGGACTAATTAAGGACGACTGGCGTCCGACGCGATTGCGTTTCGGTGAGGTTGACTGGAAAGGCCTGCATGCTCAGCTAAGCGTGAGCGTGGGCGACGAGAAGCCCTTCATCCCAAAGTTCGTGGTCGCGAAGAAGCCAAGCTGCGGTCGTGCCAGAAAGCTTTTCCCATCCGACCAGGCGGAGTTGTGCATCGCGACAGCATGGCGTCTAGTGGAAGAAGGCCAGACTGTCCTTGTGTTCTGTCCGATGCGTCGATCAGTGCTGCCGTTGGCCGCGACCATCATCAAGATGCACAAACGTGGCCACATTGATTCGGTGCTTGAGCAACCTGTGTCAGCGCTAGCTACGGCACTGGCGGTCGGTGCGGAGTGGTTTGGCCACGATCATGACCTTCTTGCATGCCTGAGGCTTGGCGTCGCGGTGCATCATGGTGCACTACCCACACCGTACCGTAAAGAGATCGAGCGGCTGCTGCGTGAGGGTGTGCTGCGGGTGACAGTATCGTCACCGACGTTGGCCCAAGGGCTCAACCTTGCAGCGACTTCACTTGTCTTCCGCGGTGTGAGGCGAGGCCGGGATCTCCTCGACATTTCAGAGTTCCGTAACGTGATCGGCAGAGCTGGCCGAGCCTATATTGACGTCGAAGGACTCGTGCTATACCCGATGTTCGATAACCACAGGCAGCGGCGAGCCGATTGGCAGGATTTGATCTCGAATCAGGGCGGTCGAGAAATGGAAAGCGGTTTACTCAGGCTGATAGTGGCTTTGCTTTCCCGAATGGCGAAGAAGCTAGACACGAGCGATATGGGCCAACTTCTCGAATACGTCGCCGGACAGGCCGCGTGGGAGTTCCCAGAAATTGCCTCTGAAACGGTTGAAGAGGCGACTGAAGAACGAAAACGATGGGATAGGTATTTGGCGAGCTTGGATACCGCAATCTTTAGCTTGCTCGGCGAATCCGTTGTGTCCTATATGGAGGTCGGGGCCAAGCTCGATGAGATGCTAATTGCCTCACTGTTCCAACGGCGCCTTGTTCGCTACAAAGAAGGCGTTCGCAAGCTGTTGCCTGCGGGGTTTCATTCTCGGGCCAAGTACATCTGGAACAATACTACTACTGCGCAACGGCGGGGTTACTTCCTCGCCGGTGTCGGGTTCACCGCAGGCCAAGCTCTTGATGAGCACGCATCGGAATTGGAGCATCTGCTTCTCGCGGCCAACGTGAACGTCGATCTCAACGACGACGAAGAGGCAATCACGGCGATCACGGCCTTCGCCGAAATCGTATTCAACATAGCACCTTTCAAGCCGGAAAATTTGCTCGTTAGCTGGAAGGCCTTGCTGAGGCGCTGGCTTCTTGGACAGACCGTGGCTGATGCCTCGTCTAGGAATAACGACGAGACCATCCAGTTCATCGAACAGGCGTTCGTCTACAACCTACCTTGGGCGATGGAAGCCGTTCGGGTTCGGGCCGAAGCTCATGAAGATCCATTCTCTGATGAAGTGAAATTGTCGGAGTACCCTCAGGCGCACGCAGTTGCGGCAGTGGAGACAGGTACCCTATCAGTCGCCGCTGCTATGCTGATAAAAGCTGGATTTGGCTCGCGTTTTGGTGCAATTCAGGCAGTCACGTCCACCGGTGCGAGTTTTGATTCAATGCGCGATCTGATGGCGTGGCTTGCGTCGGACGAGGTGGCAGCTCTGTCTGCAGCACTGGATTGGCCGACACCGGAGTCACATACGCTATGGGTAGAGTTCAACGAATCCGATAGCGCTCAGCCCCCTCAGACCTGGGATGCGACCGAATACACGAGCAATGTTACGTGGCACGACATTCCAATGCCCCCTGGCACCCCCCTGCGTATTGGCGGTGGGCCTGGTCGGGAGCGCAGCGTACTCACAAGTGATTTCCAAGAAGTTGGAATGCTCCGCTGGACGCCCAGTACCAAAGGCCTGATTGTTGCGACAGCGACTGCGAATGTTGAGAAATTCGATCTTGAGTACCTCGGCCCTGGCAAGGTGACTGGAAACTGAGTCCAACTAAGCACCGTTATCCTTTCCGTCAGCGCGGCCAGCAACCACGGGAGGTTGAAACAGATTTACTCGTTGTCTGGCTTGCGCTGCTCGATCTGCAAGCGCGTGTGACTTACATTAATAAATCAGACTATTTTTCGTTGAAACTTCCTCAAATACGAATGCCGGTAATGAAAAATATTAGTGAGGTCGGTAAGTCTGGCTGGTGCCAAATAAAAGCCTTGCTGTGCGCAATTCCGGTTGCTTTAGCCTTACTCATCCCAACAGAATCGATCGCAGACGTATTCGGAGAGATGCCACTGCATGATCTTCAGATAATATTTAACGCCATCATTATCAATAAATATACGGTCCTAGCGTCCGTATAATCACCGTTTGATCTATTGAGCATATGGAATCTCTTCTTCAGGCAATCGCCAACACGGCAACGGCTGCTAAGCAGATAGTGACACCAAAACACGTTGAAGAAGTCGAGGAATTCCTTCGGTCGTCTCTTTGTGAATTTCCGCTAGTCGCCGGCAATGACTTTCCAAACATTGGCAGTGGGCCAGGCATCTATTTCTTCGACATTCAGTTTCCTTTCAGAACTAGTAAGGATTTTCTCAATTTCATTGATATGTGGGGATCCAAAGGCACGGCTAACCCACAGAAGAGCACTTCGAGAGCCTATCCGAAGCGCGCAACATCCCATGTAAAGAAAGTCGAGGCAGGCGAGTTTGTTCCTTTCTACGTTGGGAAGCACAAGAATGTCAGAAGCCGCGTGATACAACATCTAACTGGTGCGGCCGAGTCAGGCACTTACGGACTGAAGCTGCTTTCTCGCGCGGAACTACTGAAAGGCTGCAAGCTCCGAGTGAGCGGAATAACATTCAATATCGCCCCTGATGCGTACTTCAGCATGGAGTTTTTGGAGGCTGCTCTTCGTGAGCGTCTCCACCCTATGGTTGGCAAGCAGTGACGATAAACAATGAAACGTATATTCCTCATCGCATTACTAGCACTATCTGCTGCTACCGTTCATGCCAGGAAAAACAACATCGACTTTGCCGAGCGCGTAGCTGATTATGCGCATTCGGTTACCGACAAGGCTCCTGCAACTGCTCAGATAGAAACCGGGTTTTCGCCAGATGGCGGAAGTGAGCGCCTAGTGCTAAAAATCATCAACGCCTCACAACGTAGCCTTCGGTTGGCCGCATACTCGTTTACCTCGCCATCGGTAGTTCGCGCCTTGCTGAATGCCAAGAAACGCGGCGCTGACGTTCGTGTTGTAGTTGATGAAAAGGGGAACCGCTCAAAAGCCAGCCTAGCAGCATTGAACCTCTTAGTGGGTGCAGGCATACCGGTCAGAACGATCTCAACGTATGCCATCCATCACGATAAATTCATCGTTGCAGATGAACTGCATACTCAGACAGGAAGCTTCAACTACAGCCAGGCAGCCGCCAAGAAAAACAGCGAAAATGTTATCGTGATTTGGCACAATCGAACTGTAGCGGCCTCATATTTAGAACACTGGCAAAACCGGTTTGAGCAAGGTATGGCTTATCGGCTGGGTTATTAAGAGAAAAAGAAAGTGATGGTAAGCGCAAGGAGGCCGGGTTTGTGAGTCAGCTGCTGCTACCGAGCTGTTTCCCTGCTAACCGTGCAATATCGTCGGTGCTAACAAACTCCTGATCCACGGCAAAGTGTTCGCAAAGGCGCAACAAATCCTGAACGTCTTTTCGATCCGTCTGAACGACCATTCGCCCTTGGCCGTCCTTGCCCACGGCCGAAACGTAAGGATGCCTGGTGTCATCGTGTTGGATCGCTTCGATCATCGGCAGATAGAGCGCTGACAGCGCGATAGAGGGCACCTTTGAGGCCAGGCGGCAATAGATCTGTATGCCGGCTGTATCCAGGTCGCCCCAGAACTGGATTGGCTGATGCTGCAGGATGTCGCGAAAAGTCGGTGCCACCCCAGCAGAACGGTTAAGCACATGGGCTTGCTCAGACTCTACGACCCCTGCAAGTTGATTCCCGTAGTCGTTCGTCAAGGTACTCAGGCCAAATCCGAACGTACAGACGAACAGACAATCACGAGCCGCCGCTGAATCTACGGCCATCTCGAAAGACACCGGATTTTCAATCAGGACAACCGCAATGGGGGATACCACATTGCCGCCCACGACCACATAGGCAGGGCGGGACAAGAAGCGGTCGATCTCAATACCAAAACTGCGTAATGCTTTTCCATCGAGGCTGGACAAGAGTTTTGAAGAACCCATGAGATATGCCGCGCTTACGGTGAAGACTTGCTCGCCAAAGTGTCGCATCTGGTTGTCGCGCAAGCGAATCAGCCCATTTAGCAGTGTAGCCATGTTTCCTGCGGACAACCCGTCCATTGCACTGCCGACGGTCTGTAGCGCCAGCTGGTCTTCATTTGAAAGGTTGGAGCCCGACAAGACTGCTACCCATGCATCAACGTGGGCAGGTACTTCCTGCTCAGGTCGAATGACTGTCATGAAGCCGCTAATGGGCTCTCCATGCTGGCCCGCTACGTACTCAATAAGTTGCTCTGCACGAAGGTGAATCAGCACCTTGCGTAGCGAGACTGGATCGTTAATTACCTCGTCACGAAGTTTGTTGAGTATCTTGTCACAACGGAGTTTGCCAGCGACGTTAGCCTTCGACTTCTTGCAAAGCCAAGCGTAGACGCGTTCGTGAAGTTCACGCATGATCGTCACGCCCGTTGGTTTCCTTAAAGGCGCTGGTGTAGGTAATCATCCCGTTACCTTCTTGCCATGGCTCAACGGTTACGAAACGGCGCCGTGCCCCTTCTTTGATCCCGACTTTTTTCTTGCCAACCAGATGCACCGGGAAGATGTTCTTGTTGTTGACATAGTACGGGTTGTGAATCAACCCAATTAACTGAAAGTTTTCATCCACATCCTTGAGTCCCTGGAAGGCGTGGTTGATATAGTCCTCGTTGCTGAGGTTCGAGAACAAACCATCGAAAAACATAATGCGCTGCGCGTTTTTCAAGGCCGCTTTTTGCTGCTTGCGGCTACCGTACATCAACGCTGCGCGAGTCAGCGAATACTCCGCTTGCTTGATTAGCCACATCATCATCAACGCCGTGCGCTGCCCAGTGGACAGTCCGCCGCCTTCTCCGGAAAGAGGTGATTTTGCGCCACTCCAGATTGCGGCGTGAGTGAAATACACCCGCTCCTTTGCGAAGATGTTCGCATATATCTGCTTGTGAATTTCAGCTTTGTATGATTGGTTGCGGCGTTCGATATCCTTGTTGAGATGCGCAATCGGATTGCGTTCACGAGCCGCTTGCTCGCGATCCTGTATTTCGATGATCAGCGACTCAATGATTCGCTTAATCGCATCTTCATCCGCCACTTCTGCTTCAACGTAAAACCGGGCCTCAGGGGTACGCGCCATCACGTCGTCAAGAATTTTCAGGTTGGTTGCAGCCTGCCGCGCAAATCGTACAAGGTTGTCGACGGTGGCAGCCTTATTGGTTTCCATCGTCTCGCGCAGCTTCGTCAGTTTCCCTGCGTATTCATCAATAGTGGACCTAATCTTGTCCCGGATCTGATGAATCGACCGCAGTTGTTCGAGTGTGGATGCCTCTGCAATCCTATCAATCTCAGGAAGCTGCAATCCTTTGATCTGGCCGCTTCGAGCCTGCCCGCAGAACCGATCGCGCTCTTCCGTGAGGGCCTTCTGTGCATCTATTCTGTTTTTTTTGTGCTGGACTAGCATTTTTGTGTCGATGTTCAATTCCCTGATTGACTCGCGCAAATTTGCAATGGCCGCCTTCGTCTCGCCGGAAGTCGACGGTCGCTCACCCAGGGAACCAAGATGCAGGATTTCCGCGTAACCTCGTATTTCTGGATGCACCTGTCCCCCTGCAATGCGGCCGCGAATGTCTTCTGAGAAGGAGGCAACTTTGGCGTACTGCTGCCTAATTTCAACTACAGCATCGTGGAGATCGTCGATAAACGGTTGAAGTACGGCAATCTGACCGCGGAGATCGTTCATTGTCGACGTTGCCGCCCGCTGCCGCTCGACCGCCGCCTCGCGCTGAGCTTTCGCCTCGGCTATCCGGTCGGAAAGCGCCAGACCGTCTGCCTGGGCAGCATCAATGTACCGTTGAGCGCGCTCGAAATCGATATTCTGAAGCCGATTAATGGAGGCGGATACCTTCGCTTGCAGGTCGGATTCTTTGGCGTCAGCTGTCTGCATGAACCCAACCGATCCATCGGTTTCGAACTGCATGGCGATATCGAGATCCCGCTTATCCAGCGCAAAGGTCTTATTCAGCGCCTCTAGTGCTGCGGCAGCCGACCGTTGGTCGCTGGTTAGCGGGCCTTCGATCATGTCTAGCAATGCGTCCAGCTCGTTGGCGAGGTCAGTCACCAGTGATGTCAGGCGTGCAACCTCGGTTTCAGCTTGCTCCAATGCGTGATCGCCCCCCTCTTGCTGAAAATCCTTGGCATCGAGCAAGGCTCGCAATGCATCTTCTTTGTTCAGACGGTTAAGGCGTCCGATGCGCTGCTCTATCCGGGCGATTTCATCTTTTTTGTGGGGAATCGTTTTGGCCACCAATTCCCGCCATGCGCCTTCGCCCCCGAGTTTGGCAAACGCCTTCATTGATTCAATGCTATTGCTGGCTTCGGCACGGCGTTTTAGATTTGGTAATGGTCGCGACAATTCATTGAGTCTGCCTTCGGCTTCGGCGTATTTCTTTTCTGAATTCCTTCTGGTGGCATCACGCGCCTTGAGTACCATGGCCACCAAGACGGAGGACGGGGCAATCTTGGACAGGAGTTGTGCGATCTCGGTGCCCCTTCCAGATAGGGCTTCTGTCTCAGCGGCCAGTCGCGCCTTCTCCTCAGCAATCAGATGTGGATTCAAGAGAATTTTGACCTGTCTGGTAGCGCGGCCTGCGAAGATGGTGTGAGTCACGCTGCCTGTCACTTCGTAGCCGCCCCTCTGCATAAATTGTCGCAGTGGCCCAGCGAGGAACACCGGCACCGTCAGATTGGCTTTTTCCAGTATCTCGGTCGCCTTGTCTGCGTCCTCAATGCGGTCCACGACCGGCGCAGAGAGCGCTGCGGAGAAGAGCGAAAGAATCGCCTCCCGCCGATCGCCTGACTCGGCCATAGCGACGGCATGCAGGCGCAAGAAAGGTATCCCCGCTTTCGTCAGTACGTTGAGCGCAGCGGCATAGATGCGTCCATCCGCGACAGCATATGTGTCCAGGTCATTCAATTCGTTGTCGATATCGCTGATGCTGGTTTTAATGTGATTGAGTTCGCCCAATAGCGCACTACGTTGCTGCTCTATGGCTTCTAGCCTGTGTTCGGGCGACTCTCCACCATAAGCTTCATGAAACTGAGACAAGGCTTCGACGTAAGGCTGGTGGTCCGACAGGATTCCTTCCTCTGTGGCAATCAAGGCCTGTTGGTTGATCAAGTCTTGAACTGGTGACAGTGTGGCCGGGTCGGCATCACCGAATACTTCGCCAAATACCTGAACCTGCGGCATCAAGCCGTCCAGCTTGTCACGGCAAGCCATTGCCGCATTCAACAGGTGATTCGCCTCCTGATATTCCTGGTTCGCTATTGCTAACGCTTCCTGCGGGTTTTGCTGCAGGGGATCGACATCGCCGAACAGATTGCGGAAGGAGGGCATCGCTTTTGCGAGTCCTGACAGGCGCTTGTTGGTTATTTCTGCCTTCCTGAGCGCCTCGCTCTCCATTTTGTGCTTTGGTCGAAGCTCGTCTCTGCGATTGCATGCGCGCGTCATGGCTTCTTGTGCGGCTTCTCCCGCAGCAACAGCATCATCGTGGCGCTCAACGAGGAGCGCCAGTGCGTCAGACAAAGCCTGGCCAGCGTATTTGGCGCTTGCTGTCTTCCATGTTTCAAACTTGCCGGCGAGCTCTTTTGCCTTATTACTGTGGTCGGAAAGATTTTTCCGGTCTTTATCGATCTGATCTTGTCCCCATTCCTTGGCAGCGCGGGGTGCGTTACGGTGTTCGGGAAGAAACAGGCTGGCACGGGTTACGAATGTTTCATAGGCGACCTGATTTTCAGCCGCTTCGCGCGATTCGGCGATGAGTTTTTCATATGTCTGAGCCCAACGATTGGCATCGCCCTCGGCGGTCTTGTGTAATGCAGTCGCTTGGCCCAGCGCTATCGTTAGACGCCTCTGCTCCTTGCGGTAAGGATTGGTGTCGATTGTATCCATCACGATCCCGAAGGCGCGGGTCAGCAAATCGGCAAGATTTTGCACATCGCTTGGCGGAAGCATCGCCTTGGCGTCGGCAAGGGTATAGCCACTGACTGCGTATTTTCGGTGCTGCCCGCGCTTCGATTCTTTAAGATTCCAATTAGAATCAATGACTTGCGCATCACCTCCATCCTCTGCCAGACTCGGTCCCGCGCTACCCAATTCTTTAAGATTCCAAGAAATATCAATCGCTTGCGACCCTACGACGGTTGCGTCAAGTTCCTTCCGTTGCGCATCTCGGTTAAGCCTGCCAATATCCCCTCCTAGGAGCGTTGCCAGCCCCTGATCCGTAATCAGAACCCCTGCCTTCTTATCGATGACTAGACTGGAAACCACTGCAGCCAGTTTGCCATCCTTTATCCATGATGCATCTTGCGACACGACGGGCATGCCAGGAATCGGATGGCGAACGGTTAGGCTGTGTACAACGGCAGCGTCCTGAACAACATACGCTAGTTCTTCTTCGTAGGCAGCATTGGTTTCGATGACAACGCGTGCTTTGTCTTCGACAGGTTTGAATTTTGTGAGCGCTTCTTCCGCATCCTTCAACTCCTGCTCCCTGATGTTAATGTTGACCAGCGCATCGGCGGTGGGTTTCAGGGTCTTATAAAGTGTATCTTCGAAGTGTTCCTCATCGTCCTCTCCTTCGGTGCCCATGGACTGTCTGAGGAGTTCTGGTGCCACAAACTGGCGGAAGAAGGCGGCGTCGTAGGATTCGTCGTTCCCGGTCTCCACTTTGTTAATCATGGCGGAGTAGTCTCCAGCGCCTTCTAACTGGAACGTGACGTTCTTCTTGATTACCTCCATGTTGGTGAACTGGCGAATCTCGTCGTGCCACTCCTTCTGATTTCTCCACTTATTCCACCGTGCTCCCGGCATGCGCTCAACCGACCGCTTGAACGCTTCATTATCGACCAGCAGAAGTTTGTCTGGCTCCTTGTGGAAACAGGGGGCATCCGACAGCAGGCCTTGGTAGTAGTAAAAGTTCGGCTCCTTGCTGCGGCTCCATGCGAGTCCGATCACATAGGTCACCCCCGGAATGTCTTCTGGCGCCATTGTGATCAAATCGCGCTGGAGGATGTCTTCGTCGTGAGGTTTTTCGACAAACTCCATTCGAATGTGGGTCCATCCCTGTTCGGGCGGCGCGATTCGCTCGGCAATCTTCGGCTTAAGTCGCCTATCCTGACTCAGCAGATACAGCGCGGATTCGGTGAGACTGGTCTTGCCGCCGCCGTTATCGATCTGGAGGGCTGCGGAGCGGCCGAACAATCGAAAGGTTTCTCCGCGATAAAGTGGCACCCATTCATCCCCCGCTACATAGCCATCGCTCAGGAAATTGGCCACTTCGATCCTAGTGATTGTTGCCATTTTGCTCCTCCTCAATTTTCTCGATCAGGATGGCAGACGCCGATTCGAAAGGCGATTGGTCAGGCAGTAATGGAACAAGCTGCCGGTCGTAGTTCATCTTCATCTCGAACGCAAACAAGAGTGATTGGCGATAAACGTCCTCCTGCAGTTTTTCAAGCAGGCCGGCATCCTCCATGATTTCGAGGAAGGCAGCGCAAAGCTGAGTAATAGTGCCCTCCTTGGCAGCGGTAAGCACGTCGTAGACCGCGGTTGTCTTAAGCGTGGCAGGATCAACTTTCAATACTGAGTCGTTGATATAGTTTTTGACTGCGTCGGTGAACACAGTGCGATTGAGCGCTGTATCCACCCAGTCCTGCAATTCGCCTGGACTTCGGTTTTTCTTCGTATAGAGAAGATCAAGGAGGATGAACCAGAGTTGCGTGAACCATATCTTCACCGCTGTGTCAGACGCGCGGTACGTGCCGATTTGCTTCATGCGGGAGATAAGGCGCTCCGTGCCGAAGAATGGAGGATTGGCATCCGGTTTCCGCGCTAGAACGAACGCAGTGGCGCCGGCTGCTATTCCAGCGACATCGAACTCCCGGAACGACTGCAGCACCAATCCTTGACCATCAAGAATCTCATCGAGCAGATTGCGCATCTGCTGGTCTGCATCACGCAGGATTGTCGCCACCTCTCGCTCCTCGCGCGACAAATTGCGGCGAACAGACTTTGTTTCCGCAAGACGATGTTTGAGCAAAAACGCCTGCACCCGCCCCAGATCTGAGTTATTCATGTCGTGCTCCTTATCGCCAATTCCAGGTCGTTGAATAGCAATTCGCCGTTGTCAATCTGCCTGGCCACCAAATCAGGGGCCACTCGAATCTCTAGCTCATCCTCAATGGGAAGCGTATCGGGAGCCACAAAAACGCCGACCAAATCACCTATCGACGGCTTGCCGTCCAGCATGAACCAGCCGCGTCCAATTGCTTCTGACAGGCGAAGCGGCGCTTGCTTCAGTCTGGACACAATCTCCGGGCCATACCGTGTTACGAAGAGAACCTTGCCCAGCTGAGCAACCGACTCTACCGCTTCATCGGAAAACTCTAGTGCAGTCGCCTCGGGTTCTTCCGCTTTGACCTGCACCGCATTCAACCCGTCCAGAACGGAATGGAAAGGCGCTTCCAACGTTACTGCACCCCACTGGCGCAGGAAATGGTTCTCCTGTCTATCGTTAAATGGGGCGCGCAGAAGGTTTGTTGCCACCTCAAGGAACGATGGTGGTGGCACCGCAATCCGCTTGTCCTGTGTCGCGGCATGCACGAGCTCGGCCACGCGCCTGTTGAAGATCACAAGGACCTGCCGCACCCGGAGAACATGCCCCCTTACGCTATCGAACGTGATATCCGCCTCGCTGCGCTCAAGCCAGTCGGCGAAATCTTCAGCTGTCGTCTTCTTGTCGAGTTCTTCTTCGGCTTTGCGGGCGATATCAATCGTTTCATTGATGACGCGGCTGTACTGTTCAAAGCGGGCAACGTACTTATCGGCCGTTTCCGTCTTCCCAATCTTTTCAATCGCCGCCAAGATGTCGAGAATTTCGTTGCGAAGTTGCACGACGATTTCTTCGGCGAAGAGACCAACCTTCTGAAAATCACGGAACTCGACTGCGTGAAGGAGGTTATAAGCATCGCCGCGCAGATATGTCGCATCCTTGGCGGCGTGCACTAGTACTGGAAGCATTCTCCCCGTCTGGGACAGACGATACTCGTCGGCATAGTCGGTTTTGTCGACGAGAGCGGTCCTGCGTTTTTCAGAATGCCGCTCTGCTCCGGGAGAACCTGGTGGTCGCGCCAAGTAGTAAAGCTCGGTCGGCCGGCGAAGGACGTTAAGCACATAGGCGACATCATTGGCTTCGACATCCGGTCTGGTCAGCAGAACGTCGCGCAGGATCGCCGCGAAAGACATGTATTCCTGATGCGCCATTTCGTCCTGCACCTTGAGGCTTTGAATTACCATCGCGGCGATATCGACGTAGATCCCATCTGCTCTCCCCGGTCTCGACTCCCGCGTAAATGCCGGCGACTCGCCGTAGCCTCGTTCTGAGTCGTGGAGGTCTAGCAGGCGGGCCGTTGCCGAGAGTAATGGGATGTAGTCCATGTCAGCGATAGGGATGGAATAGCCACGGCTTGACTTCGGCCAAATTCGAAACCGCCAGCTGATAGTCGGGCGGAGTCTGCCTGGAGGGGTCGATGGCCGCGCGGACATCCTGAACGAAGTAACCTACCAGTGCGCCGCGGGAGGTGACCGTGCAGGAAGCCGTGTTGCTGAAATACTCGAACCGGATGACATCTTCTTGTTCACGACTAAGGTTCGGATGCGCGATGAGTTGAACAGGTACCTGTGTGTTCCAGGATAAATCATCGATCTCGGTTCGTTCGCTGCTCAAGCCAATCAGTACCGCATCAACTATCCGTCCAAGTGCGTAATCCCTGAACTCCTTGTGCGTTGCGCAAAAGGCTCGCACATGCCAGCGTCTGCCGGCGCGCACCAAATGATGGGGAGATAGTGTGCGTTTATGTGGAATTGGGTTACCCATGGAGCGATAAGTGATTTCCACGGATTGCCGGGTCCGGATAGCCTGTGACAAGGAGGCAAAGACTTGCGGTGACGGCGCGCTGAGTTCAGGAAACGCCGCGCAGATTGGGCCGATGGTTTCCATCTCGCCGGTCACATATGGGAGCCCGACCAAAGCCAGGTATCGTGCCAACGACGCGGCGCGATCGTTCGGCAATTTGCTGAAGCTTGCAGCCGTATACGCTGCGTTGGTGGCGTGATAGCTGCGGGATTTTGTATTCCATCTTAGCCGCTGAGGATTTTGGTCGCGGAACTCCTGAATCAATTGACTCGCTCTGATGTCGCCAACGCCAAGCAGGCTCGAAAGCCTGCTCCTGTTTAGCACTCCTTCCCATAGCAGAAGCAATTCAAGCGTTGCGAAGCGCTGCTGAGATAAATCCATCCTAGCCATCTTGATCCTTTGTTTCGCACAAACAAATGTATCATATAATAAAATATACCATATAAATTATTTTATCGTACATGGATTTAAGCATGGCTTGAGCATCCCAGCATTTTCCAAGCGTTTGGTGGTTGCAGATATTTGACTATTGCGCTCGCCACAGATTCCAGGCTGTGATGGCACTTTCTCTCGATAGACCCAGCGCGTTTCCCAAGGAATGATGGGTAATTGGCTGACCGCGTGATAGAAGGTATGTAACTGCGGAGTCAACCTCGTCTTCGTTGGGCCAGTACGGACGGTAATTCAGATGCTCGTCGGCGATTCTGGCCAGCCAATACGGTAGTAGAGTGGGAACTTCAGCAATCCTTGAGCGAGTAAAACGCACGGCTTTGCACGTGGAAACGAAGCGAGCAGGCCAATTTTCCAACAGCCAAAAGGTGGTTAGCATAAGTACCAGTCGGTCTTCTGGGCAGAGAAATTCGAATTCAATATTTTTTGCAGAGAAACGCTCAGCGACAGGAATGCCTAATTCTTTGGAGAGCTGATGTCGTAGGTGGTGGCCGTGACGCCCATAAATCATTCGAGCCAATGCACGCAATCCTTGGAAAAAAGGAACACCAACAGGTAATGTGCATGACCCTACCGCCCATACCCCATCATCGAAAAAATTTAACATTGACCGAAGTTGGATCCATGAATGTGGATCTGGCCAATTTAGATATTTTGGTTTTGACCATCGAAGGTCAAACATGCAGTGATGGCAGAGCCGTAATGCGTTCTCAGGGATACTTTTTTTCAGACCCACACCATGCCGATGGAATGCGATAGATGAATGGCATCGGGGACAACCGTCATGCATCACGCAAAAATGGTGTTCGCACATCGCATAGAACGCCAGACGCCAACGGCGACGAAAATAGGGAATAACATCAAGCTGAAGACAAATTGGACAGAATTGCATGCCTGCACGGCGTCTGGTTCGATGAAACACGCCTACCGGCAATATCCACGGCGCATTACCAATCATTGGCATGTTCCCAAACACAACGCCGTTGTAAGCGCTCAAAGTCATGGCTTGTAACGCATCTGGTTGCTGTCTCGTTTGCTGACTAAGCAGGTTTATCAAAGAGGGGGACGGATGGCGGTCAATATCGCGATTCCAAATGGGTTCCTTGTGACGCAGTAGTGCGGCATAAAAGGTATGTAATGGGTAGCCGTTTGCAAAAGCAAGCCGCACCATCCAGGAGGACAATACTTCGTCACTTAATGGTTGCGGGTGCAATGGCAACATACTCGTCAAAGCCTCGATGCATTGCGAGTACGGTCACTTGGGGACAAATAACCGCAGGCATTCAGGATATCTGCTGATATGAATTCGTTTCCTTGCTTAATGGCATGTATGGCAGCTGTGTTTAGAAGTATCGATAGCTCACCAATCGTTCCTTCACACATCGCTAAAATTTTGCTGGCGAGGGTCTTCTCATGTAGATTTGATGGTTTGCGCAGCGGTAAAGTTCTTTCAAATGACATCAGAAGCTGACGAAACTCCTTAGTCATTTGCCACTTCGGGAGCAATTCGGGGATGAATCGGTTTTGGATTTGAGGGTCAATGCTGACAGCACGTAATAGGTCGCTGGTTCCGCAGCCAACAATGGATATTTGCAGTTCGTTACTCATGAACTTGATCATGTTCAGAAACTGCTGCTGTTTCACGGACGCCCCAGCCAGGATATTGTGTAATTCATCAATGATCAGCACTTTGAGTTGAACACCTCTCAAGACATGTATAGCTCGCGCTCGTTTTGCGTCAACCGATGCAGCGGGCACCCTCTCATACAAAGAGCCCAAGATTTCCGAATAAAAACCAGCCTCGCTCGGTGTAGGTGGTGCTTGGGTATAAAGTACGGGTGCGACAATGTGCTCGCCCCTCGGATTTTCTTCAGCTGGATAGCGTTGGGCGAATCGCTGAACCAGTTCCGATTTACCGTTATTGCTGCTACCGATGAGCAGCATATTGGGCATACGAACAACGCGAGGGTGATGCACCAGATCATCAAGTTTCCCCAGTATGTCCTGAGCGCGAGGATAGCCGATCCACCGAGGCTTCTGGAGCCATTGGACGCGCTCTTTGGCGCTCAAATTCGCTTGTGCTTCGGTATCAGGGTGAAGGTGACGGAAATTATTCATGTCAGTTACCCCAAATGGATATCGTTAAACGGTTGGATATCATCATCGTCCTCCTGGCTCACAAGCGATTCCGGAGCGGCCTTTTGGGGAGCCTTGGCTGGATGAATGTTCGCCCATCCTTTTCGGCGCTCATTCATTCTCCGTTTTCGTTTTTCTGTAGCGCGTTGTTGCTTGGCAAGGCGAGTTTTTTCGATGGCCTGATCTTCAATTTCACGCATCTTTTGGATGCCCTTGAAAATCATTTCTTCATCGACATGATTGTTCGGGTCATCCTTTATCCGCCTTAGAATTTCACGTAATTCCCAAAGGCTGATAGCCGGCCGTGTGTTATTCAAATATGGAATCGGGCAGTATGTACCGGTGTCAGGTTCGAGAAAATAAACGACGCTAATGTCTCGTGGATCTCTAGCGAAGATGAATTTTTTGCCCTTGCCGGTGGCTTCATCTGTTTGGCCAACCCATCGACGTAGAACGGGTGCGTAGTATTGGATGTGATCAATGACTGTTCCGTCGCGTTGTATTGTGCGCTCTTCGTAGGGGGTAAAGTCCAGTCGGAAATTTTCTTCGTCCTCTATGGGGGCAGGCAGGCCGATACCAGGTTGTGTGGCAGAGCCGTGCACAAACTGATGGTAGAGCTTGATTGGAGGAACATCATTAATGCCTTTGTGCTCGCGATGGTGATAGCAGAACACAACAAACACTGTGAACCAGAGCTCCAGTTCAGCCAGGGTCATACAGGCCCTGCCCTCCGAGTCGTAATCCATTTTGGCTTCTACATTGGAAAACGTGGTGCCAGGAAGGCTTTGGCATTCCCCCATAAACGTCCGGAATGCACGTTCAACGTGAGGGCCGTAGTTGGGCTGCCCTTTAGGACGGTGTTCTAGAATGATGCCGTGCTGCTGGCAAGCACGGGTCAACATGTTGCCACGGAATTCCTTGGCATTATCGACATGGATTTTCTGCATCTTGCCGTAAATTGGCCATTCCGCCAGGATGTCTCGTTTGGCCAGCCAATGCTCTTTTCGCGATACAGCATGCGCTACGCATAGTCCAGCGGATGACGCTCCAGGAGGGTCTAGGGTCATGCGGAATCCGCATATCATTTTGCTTGCTACATCAATGGCAATGGTTAAATAGGGGCGACCTATTGGAAGACGATGTTCTTCATCAACGACAATGACATCGACCATGGTGTGGTCGATTTGCACAACGGCATTCGGATAATCAGCGCCAGGAAAGGTTCCACGAAGCGGTTCCAGTTTTTCACGTGCATGCTTGGCACTGTAACGTTTGCGCAAAAATTCCCGTTTTTCAATCTCTCGTGCACGAGCATAAATAGTGTTCTTGTGCGGAACGTCTAAATCGGCGGCCATGCATTCATGTTTGATTCGTCGAAATAATTTCAGAACGGATGGGCGCTCATTTTTGAGATAGTAGTTCTGGATTTGCAGACTGACGATTTCCTCAACCTCATCGCAAAGCCGTTGTTCACCTTTATCAGAGCGAGGTGCGCGCAACAGAGAGGATACGAGTCCCGTTTCCTCAAATCGTTTTAACCAACGATAAATCGTGGTTGCAGTCTTGCCGGCGGCATCAGCCACATTGGTTACATCCTGCATTGACCGACCAGGCATATTCAGCAGCGGCCTTATCAACTCATAACGTTCAACGGCCTTATCCCACTCTTTGTCTTTCGCAAGCAAATGTGGAGCTGCTGCTGTTTCATTTGACGTTGGGGCCAATGTTAAATCTGTCACGCTGGCGATGTCAGTATTTGCTGCATCTATGGAACGTAGGATTGCTTCAGAAAACCCCTTGAGTTCCAAAACGATGTTTGGCTGATTGCGCCAGTAGACGAGTTGACCGGGACGAATCGTTTTCATGGTTAACAATCCTGTTCTGCCCAGATGGGGGAGCGCATAGTTAGGGGAGCATTCAGGTCACATCCAATTGAGCCAGTGGCAATCATGTGCCAAATGGCAGGAATCAGCATGGCTCGATTGGATGGGGTCTTGCAGAGAGCGCAGAGCAAAAAATCCGGGTCTGCTTCATCGAGGTCCCACAAAGTCTCTAAAACTTGCGTTTGAATTTCTGGCGAAACAAAACGGTTCTTGTATGGCCACAGAAATTTCACGTTATCGAGATATGGTGTGCGAATTTCGCGTTCGGTGAATACTTCAAAGCGCCACCCTCTGCCAAAACAGAAATCCTTGGCTGCCCGAAATTTCGGTAGCAATGCTTTCCAATCTTTACGGAAATCTGCACGATACTTAATCTCGAAAAGCACAGGCAAGGGCTGTTCGTCGATGGTGGGCTTGAATTGGATAAGGCCATCAGGCGTATAAGTTCGCGATTTACCTGATTGGTCAACAAACTCGATGGTGAGGGGCTGAGGCGTAAATTGCTCAACGCTATTATCGAAACGCAGTAACTCCATAAAGTCGCGTTCCAGCGATGATTCATATTTGCCGAACGACGGTACCGTACCGGTGACACCTCGTGTTGCGATGCCGATATCACGGACTGGAGCTTGTGGGAGAAGTTTCATTTGCGTTTTGCGCTAGAAGTTTTCTTTATCTTACATTTATTGTTGGAAATTACAGGCGGTGGCGGATCCCCGAGGCCGGGCGAAATTTCCTTGGCTCATTTTGGCGTACTTTTTTTAGATGAATTGCCGGAGTTCGAGCGCAAGGTGCTGGAAGTGCTGCGCGAGCCGCTCGAATCGGGCCAGATCACCATCTCCCGCGCCGCGCGCCAGGCCGATTTTCCGGCGCGCTTCCAGTTGATCGCGGCGATGAATCCCTGTCCGTGCGGCTACCTCGGCCATGCCTCCGGCAAATGCCGCTGCACGCCGGATGGGGTGGCGCGCTATCAGGGCCGCATTTCCGGCCCGCTACTGGATCGGATCGATTTGCAAATCCAGGTCGGCGCGGTGGCGCAGGATGAATTGATGCAGCAATCCGACGGCGAACCGTCAAGCGCGATTGCGGCCCGGGTCGAGCGCGCATTCGCGTTGCAGCAACGGCGGCAGGGCAAGGCCAACAACCTGCTGACGACGAAGGAAATCGATCAGGTTTGCCGACCCGATGCGGTGGGCGAACAATTGCTGCGCGGCGCGATGGCGCGGCTGAACTGGTCGGCGCGCGCTTACCACCGCGTGCTGAAGGTGGCGCGCACGGTGGCCGATCTGGCGGGCGCGGATACGGTCGGGCAGGCGCACATCGCCGAAGCGATCCAGTACCGGCGGGCGTTGCGCGAGCAGTGATGGAAGGTTACGGACGATAAGCGATGCGCGGCAAGCAGCAAAAGGTGGCACAGGAATACCGATAATACAACGCAAACTACAACGCAAACGAGGTACCGATGCTTTCCTATTTCCGGCGGTTGGTGGGGGCCGAAGCAGCAGAAACGGAGTACGACGAAGTTGAGTTGCGCGGCACAAAGCTGAATCTTGGTTGCGGCCTCGATTACCGCGACGGCTACGTGAACATCGACTTCAATGCGACTCACCGGGTCGATCTGGTGGCGGATGTGACCTGGCTGCGCGATTTCGGCGATGAATCGTGTGTTGAAATCGTGGCGCAGACGTGCTGGAACACATCCAGCGCTGCCGTGGGCTGACCGCGCTGCGGGAATGGAACCGCGTGCTGCAATCGCGGGGGGGGGGGGGGGGCGGCTGGTGCTGCGCGTGCCGAGCCTGATCCACCTGCTGCAATTGTTCACGCGCAAGGAATGGCAGGATGTCAGCCATCACAAGACGCTGATCCAGTGTCTGTACGGCACGCAGGGGCAGGGCGGAGATTTTCATTTCAACGGCTTTACCGAGCTGACGCTGCGCGATGATTTGCGCGCGGCCGGGTTCGAGATTGTGCGGCTGAAGCTGGTCGATGAATGGATGTTCGAGGCCGTTGCGCGCAAGGTGGCGCACGTCGCGCCGGAGCCGATGCTGCGGCTGGAAACGGATGCGGCCTTTCTCGATGCGGCTTATCGCGCCCTGCTCGGCCGTGAACTGACCGGTTGCCTGCTGTCCGGTGAGGGATTGGTGGGGGTATATAGTCAAAACATGCTGCCGGGCCACAGTTTTGCTGGCTGTTTTTAAATACTGCACCCAGTATATTTTTTGGCCTAATTGACCGAAAACCCCGTTTCGTTCAGTTATTTTTGGCCGTTGCGGGCAAGCGACCAGTCACCCGATGGCCGGAGGTTGGCCGTGAACCTCAAACTTCATTCGCCACCCCGTGCGGCACGTGGCCGGTGGCGACATGCTGGCTGGCCGAATCGCAGTGCTTGCGCTGGTCGTCGAAGAAGATGTCGGCGCCGAAAGCCTGCAGGAACGGCCCCTTGTCCATGCCGGCCAGAAACAGCGATTCGTCGATGCGGATGCGCCAGTCGCGCAGCGTGCGGATCACGCGCTCGTGCGCCGGCGCGCCGCGCGCGGTCACCAGCGCGGTGCGGATGGGGGAGGCTTCGGCCGGGTAATCGGACTGGATGCGGTGCAGCATCGCCAGAAAAGTCTTGAACGGGCCGCCGCGCAGCGGCTTGTGCGCCGCTTCCACTTCGCTGTCGGCGAACGCCTGCAAGCCGTTTTCCTTGTACACCCGCTCGGCTTCGTCCGAGAACAGCACCGCGTCGCCGTCGAACGCGATCCGGAGCTGGTCGGTTTCATTGCTGCCGACGTTCGATGGCAGGATGGTGGCGGCGGCATAACCGGCTTCGAGCGCCTGGCGCACGTCATCCGGGTCGGCCGACAGGAACAGGTGCGCGCCGAATGCCGGCACGTAGCGGAACGGGCTTTGGCCGCTGGTGAACACCGCGCGCTTGATATCGAGTTCGTGATGCCGGATCGAATTGAAGATGCGCAAGCCGGTGTCGGAACTGTTCCTTGACAGCAGGATCACCTCAACCCGCGGGTTGGCCGGATCGGCATCGTTTAACGCCAGCAGTTTGCGCGCCAGACTGAAGGCAACGCCGGGCGCCAACGGCGCGTCTTCGTGTTCGATCTGGTAGCGGCAGTAGGCATCGACGCCCTGCTGCTCGAACACCTGATGGCTGTCAGCCAGATCGAACAGCGCGCGCGACGCGATGCCGATCACGAGTTTGCTGGAAGAATCGTTCATCGCCGGTTTCCAGAATTACGGGATCCACAGTTTGCCTTGTCGGCCGCGCCAATGCAAACGGTTCGGTCGGCCGGCAACGGGCCAATGATTGGCCGCCAATCGCTCGGATGCCCCCGGATGACTACTGATTGCGCGCGCATTGACCGGTGTCAACGCAAAATTTACCCGGCAGGCCATGCTGGCACTATTGCCAGCCCGCAGCGAATGGGGGACCTATGGGCGACTGGAGCCTGTATTTTTTCGCGAAACTGTGCCTGTATTACGGTGGCTTCATCGGCTTTCACTGGCTGCCGAACCTGGTGTTCGCCATCGTGCTGGCCTTTCCGCTGGAAGTGCCGCTGGTGCGTCGCGCACGCACGGTGCTGGCGATTCCGCTGGCCATCGTGCTGCTGTATTACGATTCGTGGCTGCCGTCGTTTGGCCGGGTCGCGTCGCAGGCGGGCGCGCTGCTCGAATTCGATCGCGGCTACCTGCTCGAACTGCTGGGCCGCTTCGTCAATCCGTATGTGCTGGCCGGCATGATTTTCCTCACGGTCGCGCATCTGCTGCTGCGCCAGCGGGTGCGGCTGGCGACGTTCGCCTTCGCCGGCATTCTCAGCGTGCCGCTGGCGGCGTTGATTGGCAGTTGGCAAATCGGCGGCGCGCCGGACGCAAACCGGCCAGCCGCCGCCTCGGCCAGCGCATCTGTCAGCGCCTCGGCCAGTGCCAGCGCTAGCGCGCCGGCGCTGCTGGAACCGTCGGCGCAGCTGGAAGCGTTTTACGCCGCCGAGCGGCAACGGCGGGTTGCGCTGCCATCAATCCGCGGCAGCCGTGCGCCGTTCGACGTGGTGCTGCTGCACGTCTGTTCTCTGTCGTGGGATGACCTCGCCTATCTCGGCGAATCCGGCCAGCCGCTGTTGAACCGCTTTGATGCGGTCTTCCGCCAATTCAATGCCGCCTCGACCTACAGCGGGCCGTCGATCCTGCGCGTGCTGCGCAGCACATGCGGTCAGGCGCGGCACGACGAGATGTATCAGGGCGTGGCCAACGAATGCAGCCTGATCCACAATTTCGATGTCGCCGGATTCGAAGTGCATGGCTTGCTGAACCACAATGGCGAGTTCGATAACTTCGCCCGCACGCTGCGCGGCTATGGCGGCCTCAGACAGGGTCTGGACGACAACCGTCATGCGCCGGAAGCGATGCGCGCGTTCGACAATTCGCCGGTGTATGCCGACGGGCCGTTGCTGGCCGGCTGGCTGCAGCAGCACGGCAAGTCGGCGCGGCCGCTGGCGCTGTACTACAACACCATCACGCTGCATGACGGCAACCGCGTGCCCGGCGCGGGTTCGTCTTCCACCCTGGCCACGTTCAAGCCGCGCCTGACCCGGCTGCTGGCCGATCTCGACCGTTTTATCAGCCAGCTGGAACAGCGCGGCCGGCCGGTGGTGGTGCTGTTCGTGCCCGAGCACGGCGCCGGCTTGCGTGGCGACCGGATGCAGATCGCCGGCATGCGCGAAATCCCAAGTCCGGCGGTGACGCTGGTGCCGGCGGCCGTGAAGCTGATCGGCGCCAAACAGGCGGCCACGGCTCAGCCGCTGGTGGTGGACAAGCCGCTGAGCCACTTCGCGCTCGGCACCTTGCTGGCTGGCTTCGTCGCCGACAATCCGTTCGCCGGCGATGGCGGCCAGCCGCTGGCGCAACGGCTGCAGGCGCTGCCGGAAACGCCGTTTGTGAGCGAAAACGCGAACATCGTCGTGATGCGGCGCGGCGATGGCTACCTGATGCGCTCGCCGGCCGGCAACTGGACCGCGTTCAAGCCGTAACCAGCAGCCAAGTCGGATTTCATGGGGGGTATATAGCCAAAGCGTGCTTCCGGGCCACGATTTTGCTGGCTATTTTTGAATACTGACCGGAGTATATTTTTCGGTCTAATTGAACGAAAGCCGCCGCTCGGTCAGTTATTTTGGCTGCCAGCCGGCAGCCGCAGCGACGGACAGGCTGAAAAAGCGTACTTCGGGCTCCAGCGTGACGGCGGCGCACGAAGTGTCAGTTGTGTCGCAGCATCAGCGGCGTCAGCCGCATCAGAAGCGCGAGTACGGCACGACCGGCACCGGCCGCAGGTGCGTCGGACGGTACACCGGTTCGAACTGGTAGCGCAGGTAAAGCATGAATGAATTCGGCGCGTAATAGGAGGAGCGCTCGATGTCGATCACGCCGCCTATCGCCAGATGCGGCGTCAACTGGTATTCAGCCGCAAGCCGCAGCGCGCGGCCGAAGCCGCCGCCATTGTTGTCAGCCGGATAGAATGGCGTCGGGTAACCGGCCGGATAATTCTGCGGCCCGACGGCAAAATTGCCGGCCGCCATCGCCTGCAGGCTGGCATCGGTCGGGTAGAACGGCATCTGCTTGTGGCGGGATTTCGAATACGACACCGAACCGCGCACCAGATAGGTCAGCTTGTCGCGGCGGCCATACCAGTCGAACGGCAGCGCGAGCGCGGTGTACTGCTGCGGGCTGTAATAGCCGCCGTGGCCATAGGTGAAGAAATCCTCGTTTTCCTTGTAGCGCCAGTGGCTCAGTGCCAGCCCGAGGTTCAGCCGCATGTCGGGCCGGCGGATGAAATCGCGGCTGATGCCGGTGCGCAGCATCAGCCGCTGGTTGTTGAGCACGTTTTCGCCGCGCAACAGGCCGAATTCCGCGCTGGCGTAGCCGTAGAACGGGCCGAAATCGGTGCCGGCGCGCGCACTGATGTTGGTGTTGGTCACGCCGCCCCAAGTCTTGCCAGTGGCCGGATCGCGCGTGCCGGCATAGGCCAGCAGGCTGCTGGTGACAGGCCGGCGCGCCAGTTCGACCGCATAGTCGACCTTGTTCACTTCCCAGCTCTTGCGCACGCCGCCGACCACATTCTGCACCGGAAAGCCCAGCCCGATCAGGCCGATGTCCCAGCGCAGGTCGTCGCCCTGATAGCCGACCGCGACCGACTGGCCGTTGGCGGTTTGCGATAGCGGCGCCGTCAGCCGGTACTGGCGTGCGGCAAGCTGGCCGAACAGGTAGGACGTGTCCTTGTCCGGCGACAGGTTCTTGGCGTCGATGCTGACGCGGTCGGTCTGCACGAATGCGTGGCCGCTGTAACCGATAGGCCAGAATGCCACCACCGGGATTTCATGCCCGCGGTACGACGACATGCCATCGGTTGCGCTCTTGCTGAGGTAATCGAAGCCGGTTTCGATGCGCGGATCGCGCCGCCGTTCGATGCTGGCGATTTCTCGCTCGGCCGTGGTCGGTTCGCGCAGCGCAGCCTTGAACGGCGCCGATGCTGGCGTTGGTGTCGCGCCGGTCGCATCGGCCGGCGGGATATTCAGTGCCGGTTTCAGCACCAGCCCGGCCGGCAGCACCGATTTGCCGTTCGCTTCCAGCACCGGCACTTGCGCCGCTGGCGCGCTGCGCTGCTCCAGCGCCTGCGCCTGACGGAAATAATTCAGCGCCGCCGGGTATTGCGCCGCGCTGCGCTCGATCCGGCCAGCCTGGATCAGGATGTCCGGATCGTTCGGGAAGCGCTGCTTCAGCTCGGCAATTTGCGCCCGCGCGCGGTCGAACTGGCGCAGCCGCACTTCGATGCGCGTGATCGACAGCCGAGATTCGATGTCGTTCGGCGGCAGCTTCGGTAGCAGTTCATCGATGGTTCTGGTCGCGGCTCGCGCATCGCCCGCCTGTTCGTATGCACGCGCCAGCAACAGCTTCGCTTCGGTGTCGTCCGGCGTTTTTTTCAGCGCCTGCTGCAACAGCGGCAGCGCGTCCTTCGGCTGCCCTGCTTCGAGCTTCAGCCGCGCGCGCGACTTCAGCGTCGGCGCGGTATCGGGTTTGCCGAACGCCGCCGGTTGGTCAGCCAGCGCGCGGGCGCGCGAAAACTTGCCGCGCGTTTGCAAATCCTCAATTTTGCGCACCGCCAGATCGGTTTCGATTTCCAGCAGCGTATCGCGCTGCGCATCGGTCCAGTCGGCGCGCTGCTGCAAGGCCGGCAGCAATCCGGCCAGCGTGCGATCGTCGCGCGCGCGGTTCAACAGCGAGGCGTAATACAGCCGCGTTGTCAGCGGCGCATTCGCGTCGCCATCGAGATAGCGGCGCATCAATGCCAGCCCGCGCTCGCGCTGGTCGATGCCGAACCAGCCTTCGGCCGCCTGCTCGATCGCTTTCGGCTGGCTGTCCGCATGCTGTTCGGCCTGTTCCATCAGCCGCTGCGCCTCGGCCGCGTTGCCGCCGGTCTGCTGCGCCTTCGCCTGCCGCACGAGCAGCTTGATGCGCGCGCGGGTTTCAAGTTCCTTCATGCCGGCCGTGCGTGCCGACTGCGGTACGCGCGCCAGTCGATCGATCGCATCCTGTTCGCGATCGTGCGAGGTCAGCAGCAGCGCGGCGGCGTAGTTCATGTCGTCGTCGTTCGGCGCCTGCGCCAGCCCGTCGGCCATCACTTTCTGGCTCAGCGGGCGCAGGCCGAGTTCATCGTACAGGCTGGCGAGGTCGTAGCGGATCCACGCATCCTTCGGCGCCAGCAGCAGCGCCGATTCGAGCGTCAGCATCGCCTGGCTGTGGTGCTTCGCCGCCAGATAATCCTTCGCTTCGTAGCGCATCAGGCGGGCGCGATCCTCATTCAGGCTTTGGGCTTCTTTCGGATTCCGCTGCTGGAATTGCGCAATCAGTGCCTGCGCTTCATCGCGTCGGTTGCTCTGGATCATCAGCCCGAGCAGGCCGCGCAGCGCAGCGCGGTTGCCCGGTTCGATCTTGAGCGCATTGCGGTAGTAGATTTCCGCTTCGGCGGCATCGCCGCTTTTCGCCAGCGCACCGGCAATCTGCGCGATGCTGTCGGCGCTCGGATCGATCTTGAGCGCATCCTTCGCCGCTTTGCGCGCTTCGGCCATCCTGCCGTCGGCGATCATTTGCTCGACTCGCTTCATTTCCTTGCCGAAACGCGAACTGCGGATCAGCCCCGGCCAGCGCTTGTTGTCCGGGTCGGCCTTCGCTGCCCGGCGGAACCAGTCCTGGGCTTCGTCGAACCGTTCCTGCCGGTAACGGACCAGGCCGATGCCGCCGATCACGTCGGCATCCTGCGGCCGTTTTGCCAGCGACAGGCGCAACTCGCGTTCCGCCCGCGCAAGCTGCCCCTTTTCCAGCCATGCCAGCCCGGCGCGGCGCGCGCGCACGGCAGGATCGCTGGCCATGCGCTGCGCTTCTTCATCCAGCTTTTGCAGTTCGGCCAGATAGTTGGCCGCATTCCTGTCGTCCGGAAACTGTTTCAGGTAGCGCCCGACCCATTTCTGTTTGGCCGGCCCGGCTGCCTGCCGGACGATCGCCTGCCACCAGTAATCCTGCAGCTTTGGTCGGTGAACGTCGGATGCCCTGGTCAGTGCTTCGAAACCTTGCAGCACTTCTGGCGTGACGCTGCGGTCGCCCTGCAGCTTCAGCCATGCAAGGCGGTAGCGCGATTCGCCGGTACTGCGGTACAGGCTGGCCAGCGCGGACGAGGCGGCGGCAAAGCCTTTGGCGGTGCTGCCGGTGACGAGGTGGTATTCGACCCCGGCTTCGCCCGGCGGCGCGCCGTCGGGATACAGCCGTCGCAGCAGTTGCGCCGCGGTGTCGTTGTTGCCGGCACGCGCCGCCAGCCGGGCCTGCGTCAGCGTTTCCTTGCCGCTGGTGTTGGCCGCGATCAGGTTGCGCAACGCGCGGATGTGCGGATGCTTCGGATATTGCCGTTCGAGCTGCTGCAGGTATTCGCCGGCGCGCTGCGCGTTTCCGAGCCGCGCTTCGAGGTCGCCCAGCATCAGCAGCACGTCCGGGCTGCTTTCGAGCTTTTGCAGTTTTTCGAGGATCGATTTCGCCAGATCGGGCCGTTCCTTCGCATCCCACAGGCGCGCGCTGCGCATCAGGTCGCGCGGCGCGCCGCTTTCGGGATCGGCGTGGGCGGGAATGCACATGATTCCGGCGAGGATCAGTGCGGCAGTAATCCGGTTCAGGCTTGGTTGCATGTCGTTTTCCAGGATGGCTGCAGGCTTCCGTCTTTTGCGAAGCGATAGTGCCCGTTGCGCCAGCCCAGAGCGAACAGCATCAGCGCCTGTTCGTAATAGGCTTCGGCACGCGGCGGTTGGGTCATTATCCGGTCGATTTGGGTTTTCAAGGCGACACTGTTGTTTGGCGCAGACAGAAACGGCAGCATCGCGGCCGAGAATCCGGTCGGGCCGGGGCCGTTGGCGCGGCCGTCGAGGATGTCGATCTGTTCCGGCGGGTGGCCGCGGCGCGCGACGTATTCGGCCATCGGCGCGAAGGCGGCCTGCAGTCTGGCGTGAGTCGAGGTATCCGGCGACAGCATGCCGGCCCACAGGTAAACGCGGATGGCGTTGTAGCCGCCCTTGCCATTGCCCTCGCCTTCACTGTCGATGCGGAATCCCTTGCCGGCTTCGTACAGGATCCAGTCCGGCGAGTAGCCGCGCGGCGCGGATTCGAGCATGACGCGCAACGATGAAGCGGCCAGCGCACGCCATCGCGGATCGCTGCTCCTGCTGCCCAGCCAGTCGAACAGTTGTATCGGCAGGTAGCTCGGGTTCAGCCGCCAGACCGATGGGCTGACGCGAAAGCCGTGCGGCGCCGGCAGCAATGTCAGCCCCAGTCCGGGGATGTTCGCCGTTTCTTCGGCCAGGATGCGGTTTGCCAGCAGCGATGACAGTGCGACGTAACGGCGCTCCTGCCACAGCCGGCCAGCCTCGCCGAGCGCATACACCAGCCACAGGTCGGCATCCGCCGCAGGATTCGCATCGAGCACGCCCCAGCTGCCGTCATCCTTGCGGCCCCAGTGCCACGCTGGCAGCCGGTCGGTCAGATCGCCGCCGGCCAGGTTGTCTTCGGTCCATTGCAGGATGCGCGCGAAGGCCGGCCGGTCGTTGGCCACCAGCGCGAAGAACAGCGCATACGCCTGCCCTTCGGACACGGTTTGCTGCCGCGACGTGCTGCGGTCGATGACGCGGCCATCCCGGCTGATGAAACTGGCTTTGAATGTTTCCCATTGCGGCCAGGGCGGCGCATGGCAGCCGGTGCGCGCCGCGTGCGCGGTGCCCAGGCAGCAGCACAGCAGCGCCAGCGCCCGCCAGCCCCATTGCCACAGGCTGACAGGACATGCAGGCGAACTGGCTCGAAGCATCATTTCGCTATCCCGTTATTTCCGTTCCGTCAGGCGGCGGGCTGCCCTTGCGCGCAGTATTGCAAACAGTGCCAGCGCGATGAACAGGCCGACCACGATGCCGGCGATGGTCAGCAGCAGCGGATGGTTTTGCAGATGGAACCATGCCCAGCTCCACCACGGTAGCTTGCCGACGTAATACACGTCATTCACGCGGAAGCTGTCGACCTGATCGCCGCGCAGCAATGTCAGGTCGCCGCGGATCGCAGTTACCTTGGCGTTGTCGAGCAAGCCGTCCATCGCCAGCGTCAGCGCTTCGGGCGCATTGGCCGACACCACCACCACGCTGCGCGACGGGCTGGTCGGCGATTCGAATCCCATGAACGCAGCCAGCGGCCCGGAACCGAGCAGCACGCTGCTGGCGGCGGGCGCAGCGGCCTTTTTCGGCGCGAGGCCGAACCATTCGTACGCCATGTCGAGCGGCTTGCTCATGCTGACGAAAGTGCGCTTGGCCGCGTCGAGCATCGCCGGCAGCGATTTGCCCCAGATGTCGGACAGGTCTTCACCCGCGCCGCTGTCGATCACCAGCAGATCGGCATCTTTGACCTGCTTGGCCGCGCTGCCGGAGATCAGCTTGAAGTGCAGGCCGGGGAAGCCGGTCGAGCGGCCCATGTGGCCGAGCATGGTCAGCATCGTTTCGATGTCGGCATTGCCGGCCTGTTCCGGCAGCACGACCGTGGTTTCCGCCAGATCGGCGTATTTGGTGAACGGATAGCCGCTGCTGGCGAAGAACGCCAGGTTCGGCATCGCGGCGTAGTGGTGCATGCCGCTCATGTCGAGCGTCGAATCGGGGTCGATCGAGCCGCGCATGTCCGGCGGCAGCACGGTACGGCAGTGGCCGGTATCGCTGGTCGGCAGATAGAACGAGAACTGCAGCTGGTTGCTGCTGCCGAGCAGGAATGCCGGCAGCATCACGCCGCTGATGTCGCGCACGAAGCCATCCTCCATCACCGGCAGCGTCAGCCGGTTCTTGCCCTTGTTGCCGCTGGCCGAGGTCAGGTTCAGCGATTCGACGAATTCATTGTTCAGCTCGATGTTCAGGCTGGCATTGGCTTCATCTGCCGGCTGAGAATAACGATATTTCAAATCCAGCGGCAAGCCCTTGTGGCCCCAGGTGAACAGGTCGGCCGGCAGGCGGAGATTGACGCGGATCGGATCGAGCGTGTAGCCCTTGCGCTGCAGATCGGCCGGGCTGCCAACCAGTTCGCCCAGCGGCACTGGCCGGCCAGGTTGCAGCCAGTTCGGCGCATCGTAGGCGGCGCGCCTGGCCGGATATTCGAGTGACTTGACGGTGACCGAGGTGCCGGACAAGCTGGCCTTGCCGAGCGCCAGCGCATCGGCGGCAATCTTCAGGTCGGCCGCATCGCGCCCGAGAATCAGCAGCAGCTTGCCGGTCGGGTTCGTCGGATGCGTGATCAGCGAAATCGTCGGCGCGTCGACCGGGTCGATCTTTGCCAGGAAATCAGGCCGCTCATTGTTGGTGGCAAAGACGACGCCGTGGCGTTCCGGCAGTGCATTCAGATGCGTCGGGAAACGCGCGCCGCGATACGAGGCCAGCGCGCCGAACCACGATGCCAGCCCGCCGGCAGCGCGCAGCGTGTCAAATGACGGTTTGGCGGCAAACACGAATGGCAGTTTCAGCAGGCGGTTGTCGCGATGATCGAAGAACGGTGCCGGCAGCAGCGCCAGATCGCTTTTCAGCGCGACCGGCTTGAGTTCCAGTTCCAGCGTGCTGGCCTGGCTGACGTTGGCCCACAGGCTGGTGTGATACGGGAATTCGCAATCGTTGGTGTAGTGGCCAATCAATTGCAGGCGCAGCTTGTTGAAGTCGGTGAAGTGGCGGCCATCGAGCATCAGTTCCAGCTTTCTCGGCGTGCGGGTATTTTCTTTCGTGACCGGGATTGTCGCCAGCACGTCGTCATTCAGGTAGACCTTGACGTGCGACACGTCTGGCAGCAGCGCCGGCGACAGCGTGTATTCGATCGCCAGTTTGGCGCGGGTGACGACCTCATCCAGTCTGACGCCGAACGGGAAATTGGCATTGCCCTCGACGCCGCGCAATTCGATTGGCTTGAACGCGCCCATTTCCTTGAACTGGATTGTCGAACGGCGGACGGCATTCGCATTGTCAGGCGCGGCCAGCGAATGCAGGCTCGGAGCAAGCCACAGGGCTGCCAGCAGCATGAGAGGTTTAATCAGGCGTGACATCATCGTTCCCCCAGTTGACCATGGTTTCAGTTCAGACTGCTTCTCGTTTCGGTGCGCTGCCAGCGGACCGCTTCCGGAACGCGGCCGCCATGTGGCGCCCGAGCGCCGCATAACCGTTGACGCCGGCTTCGGCGATTTCCCGCAGGCCATGCAGCGGATGGTCGCCATCCTGGCGGCTTTTCCAGTTGGCCCAGGCATCGGCGCGGGCAAACGTACACTGAATCAGTTCCGATTCCTGCGCCAGCGACAACGGCTCGAACTGCACGCCCAGCCGTTTGCCGTGGCTGACGATTACGCGCGCCGGAAAAACATGTTCGCGCAGCCCATCCCACAGCGATACCCAAACCTTTTCGCCACCAGGCAGGCGGCGCGCGCGTTCGAGCTGCAGCCCCAGTCCGCTCATCGAATAATCTTCGGTGTGGCAGATGGCGCTGCTGCCATCGGCAAACTGCAATGCGGCTTTCAGTCTGGTCGAAACGCGGTGTGCGATTCGCACCTGCCTGCTTTCGGTGGCAACGCCGATGGCGGCGCCGAGGATCACCAGGTTAAGGCTGGTCCATGCGAGGTTCAGCACCACCGTGCCGGTTTCATGCGGGTTCCAGAAAAACAGTCGCACGATGCCGAGCGCCAGTCCGAGCAGGTTGATGCCGACCAGCGCGATGTACGGTTTCGAGATGGTCCAGTCGAAATAGGGTTGTTCGACAATGCCGCCTTTGGTGGTGACATTGAACTTGCCGGCTTTCGGGTTGATGAAGGCCATCGTGGTCGGGAACATGATGTACCACGCGAGCACGGTTTCGTAGATTTCGGACCAGAACGAGTGGCGGTGCCGCCCCTGGATATGCGCATTAGTCAGGTTTGCCAGCAGAATGTGCGGCAGCGCGTACAGTGCAACCATGCTGGCAGCGGCATGGAAAATATGAATTTCGAAATACAGGAATGCCATCGGCGCGAGCAGGAAAATCAGGCGCGGGATGCCATAGAAGAAGTGCATCATTGCATTGCCGTAGCAGATGCGCTGGAATAAATCGAGCCCCTTGCCGAGGAATGGGTTGTCGATGCGGAAAATCTGCGCCATGCCGCGCGCCCAGCGGATGCGTTGCCCGACGTGGCCGGACAGGCTTTCCGTTGCCAAGCCAGCCGCCTGCGTAATGTTGATGTAGGCCGAGGTGTAGCCGAGGCGGTGCATCTTCAGCGCGGTGTGCGCATCCTCGGTTACGGTTTCGACCGCCACGCCACCGATTTCGTCCAGTGCCTTGCGCCGCAGCACCGCGCACGAGCCGCAGAAGAAGGTGGCGTTCCAGAAGTCGTTGCCATCCTGGATTAGGCCATAGAACAGGTTGCCTTCGTTCGGCACGCGGCGGAAGGTGTTCAGATTGCGTTCAAACGGATCGGGCGAAAAGAAATGATGCGGTGTTTGCAGCAGCGCGCAGCGCGGATCCTTCAGGAACCAGCCCATCGTCGTTTTCAGGAACGAACGGGTCGGCAGGTGGTCGCAGTCGAATACCGTGATGAATTCCCCTTGCGTCAACGCCAGCGCGTGGTTCAGGTTGCCTGCTTTCGCATGGGTGTTGTCCGGGCGCGTGATGTAGTGTGCGCCGGCTGCTTCGGCGAATTGCCGGCATGCTTCTTTCCGGCCGTCGTCGAGCACATAGACGTTGAGCTTGTCGCGCGGCCAGTCCATCGCCAGCGCGGCCAGCACGGTCGGCTTGAGCACTTCCAGCGGTTCGTTGTAGGTTGGGATGAAGATATCGACCGTCGGCCAGGTGGCCGAATCCGCCGGCAGCGCCGCCGGCGCGCGCTTTAGCGGCCAGGCCGTTTGCAGATAGCCGAAAACGAGAATGATCCAGCAATAGGCTTCGGCTGCCAGCAGCACGACGCCGAGGGCGAATTCCCAGCCGTCGGCTGGAACCGTCTGCGTGACGCGCCACCACGCATAGCGGGTGGTGGCCAGAATTGACAGCACCATCAGGATCAGGTTGGTCATGTTGCCGACTACCTGCCGCGAGAACATCGCCAGGCACCACAGCAGCAGCGCGAACAGCGCCTGGCCGGGCCAGTCGAACGGTGTGGTGGCGGCAATGGCGAAAACAATGATGGCCAGCAGCAGCAGCACCCAGCGGATCGGCGCGAAACGGAACAGTGGCGAATCGACCCAGCCAAGCATGCGGCGGCCCAGAGCCGCATGATCGATGTCCGGCAGCAGCCTGAGCAGAGAGCGCCATGATGCCTGCAACAGCCAGAATGCTGCTGCCAGCGTGGCGCCGATGAGGGTGACTGGCCATATCAGCAACTGGCGCCAAACGGGTTTGGCCTCGACCGGTTTCGTTTCGCGCTGCAGCCAGAACATCCTTTTCAGCCAAAGCTGCGGGTTGTCCGGGTCTTCAACGCCCCATTGACGGGCCAGCCATTGTTTTATGCTTGACATTGGCAAGCCTTTCCGCCGGCGGCTTCACGCCGCGCCAGCAACGCGTTGAGCACGCCATTCATGTCATGCACGACCAGCGAATCCGGGCTGGCATCGACCACGCTGACCGAATTGGCCAGTGCCTGCGCGATGGCCGTGTCGCGATGCACGATGTCCGGCACCAGATCTTGCTGCAACCGTTCGCGCAGTTCGGCTGCCAGCTGGCGCTGGTATTCGCGCGTGCTGTCGAGACCATTGATCACATGTAACATTGGTTTCTGGCAGCCGCAATCGGTCAGCGCAACGTCTTGCGCCGCAGGCAGCAGCGCCATCGCGCGCACGTCCGGCATCAATACCGACAACACCAGATCGGCCGCCATCACCGCCTGGCAGGCATACAGCGACGGGAGGCGCGGCGTATCGATCAGCAGCATCGCCTCATCAGAGAAATCAATTTGCGCCAGATGGTCGTGCAGCCATGCGGGCGTTGCGCGCAGGTGCTGCTCGAATCCGGCCGCTGCTTGCTTGCTGGCATAGCCAAATGGCAGCAAGGTAACGCCATCCGAATTACGCAGCGCGCTGGCGCCAAACGGTTTGTTTGCTATGAAATCGGTCAACAGGCCATCACTTGCCGGGACGTCGTTGCCCAGCAGGGTTGCCAGCAGGTTTTGCGGGTCGAATTCCAGCGCAAATGCCGCCGTTCCGCGTTTGGCCAGCAGCGTGGCGAGGTTGGCGACAAGCGTGCTTCTCCCCGTTCCGCCAGCCGCTGAAATGATGGCAACCGTGAACATGCTCAGCCTCCATCATGAGTGGTTGATGACTGACGTGGCTGGTACGGCGTCAGGCATTGCAGGTTCCTGCGGTAAAACAGCCTGCGCCAGCAGCGGCAAGTCAACAGGCGATAGAGCGGCCAAGCCAGCAGCACGCCAATCAGTATGGCCAGCATCAGACGGATCACCATGTCAGGCACTCCTTTCAGAAGAAGCATTGCCGACTGTGCGGTGCGGCAATGGAGCGGGCCATGTCGTTCTGCGGCTGACGGCGGCCGGTTGTCCGGTTTCATCGGTGTCATTCGCCAGTGGCAGGATGTCGGCCGCGGTTTTCTGCGGTTCTTGCGCGGCATGAGGCGTAGTGGGCTGGTCGCGCAGTGCTGACTGGTTCGGCATCAGGCTAGAATAATCCGGCAGAGTTTCAGCGTCGTTGATGCGCCGCAGCCGCTGCAGCACGCTGAGGATGAGGTTGTTGCTCGGCTTGATGATATGCGCCGAGAAAAGTTCGGTCATCGGCAGCGAGAACAGGCGGCCGAGAATCTGCTCCAGATCCTGTTCGCGGCAGGCATACAGGAACAGGTAAAGATTGCCGTGGTCGGCAGTGAACACATCGCCGGGGCGCTGTACGCGGCAGGCTTGCAGCGCGACCAGATGCGGCACGCGCGACAGCAGTGGCAGCCGCACCAGGCAATGCATCAGATGAATGTGTTCCGAACGCGCCAGCATGGTTTCGACTTCATCGCAGAATGCCGTTGGCTGCAGGTAGCCGCCGACCCGGTTTGGTGCGACCGCTTTTACCGCCAGTGCATAATCGTCGATCAATGGTCGGTTGAAGGCCTGATCGGCGAGTTCGTCGAGCAGCTGCAACAGGCGCGAGAACGACACTTCGCGGTACACCACGCGGTTTGCGCCCATGCGCAGGAAAGCCAGTTCATTGCTGTAACGGAGTTTGTTGCGCGTTTCGCGCACGATAATTTTCAGCGTATGTGGATGCGCCTTGCGCATCGTGTAAATGAAGCGCGAAACATCGTCGAAATCCCCATCGCCATCGGTATGCAGCAGCAGTGTGGCTGCCACCAGGTCGGTGCAGGCCGCCTCCATTTCGGCCAGGCTGTTCACCACAGTCCAGCCTTCTGGCGCGGAAGAGGCACCGTCTAGTGCCGCAGCGGTTGCGATCACCCGTTTCTGATCGGGCGCGTCGAGAATCAGTTGCCGGTCGCGGCTGATTTCCGAGCCATCTGCCACCAGGGTTTCTTCACCCGGCAGGCGCTTCAGGCCGAATTGCCGTTGCCCGCTGTTGTCCTGTTCGTTCCATCGTTCGAGCGTCAGCAATCCGGTATCGCCGGAGACATCCAGCAGCGCCATGTTCGGCAGCAAATTGCCCAGACCGCGCAGCAGTGGCAGCAGGCCATGTGCGCCGTTGAGGTCTTCGACGATGATCAGTACCGGCGCATGCTGCATTTCAGCCCAGTGCTTCCACGTGCGCCACTGGTCGAACAGCGTTTCCTGATTGCGCCAGTCGAACAGCATCTGTCCGTCGCGCAGCAGCAGCGCATGGTGTTCTGTTGCGCCACACGCATCCAGCTCATGCAAGATCCGTTGCATGCCGTGTCGGGCAATCGCCTGCTGGCAGGCATTGGCGAGTTGCAGGAAGACGGTGTTCTTGCTGTCGGCAAAGGCGGCCGCATGATCCATGAAATCCTGGCTGGCGGCCACGATGGCGGTCGGCATCGTCTGCAGGAACAGCCGCGCCGTGGCCAGTGAAATCTGACGGGCCGACGCCTGCTCGCGCAACACAAGCACGGATAGCGAGCCGGCAGGGCAAAGGCCGGCATCCGGCGGCAGGCCGGCAATACCGAGAGGAATTCCGATCGCGTCGCCAGCGGTGGCGGGCCCGTGTATGGCGGGCGGGCGGTGAAACGGCGATGTCAGCGTGTCGAGCATACCCATTCTCACCTCGTGTGACAGACAAACAGGGCTTGCGCAATTTCACCAGCAGATGTGAACGGGGCGCAAAAAAGCAGAATCACCGTCATCCGCATGGACTGGGGATTAACTGGAAGCAATCATGAGTCAGAAATAGGGTGTTCGTTATGATTTTGCGCAAGCAAATGCAAGCAAAATAGCCGGTTTGGGTATATAAGCTCATTGGCATAATCGCCAACGCAGGGTGCTACGCAAACGAATGGGGTGCTGTATGAACAAATGCGTGCAGTCTTGAGGGATGCAGGCATAATGTTAAATATGCAAGCGAGCATCATGCCAAGGGCATGCATGCATTTCATGTCGTCTGGAATTCTTTGGTTACAGGAAGATGGGCGGTACTCACTTTGCCGTGCTAGCCATTTAGATCGTACTGGTAAGTGATTCATGAGCACATCAAACAAGCCCTCAGGCAACGAAATACTCCATAGACTGGCACAACTGATGGCGCCTGCCTGGATCCTGGCGCTGCTCGTATTTTCCTTGGGGGCGCTTCTCACCTTCTGGCTCTGGTCGAATGCGCGTCAAACGGCGATCGAAGAACTGAAAGCCGAATTTGATTATCGCGTAGTGCGGATCGAAAACCAGATCAAGGAACGGATCAGACACTACAGCCGGGTGCTGCACGGCGTTCAGGGTTTTTACGCATCGAGCATAAGCGTTGACCGCAAGGAACTGACATCTTTCCTTGCTGCGATGAACACCCGTCAACTCTATTCCGGCGTGCATGATGTTGGTGTGACAATGCTGATTGCAAGGCAAGGACTGGCGCAGCATATGGCTGAAATGCAACGCCTAGGGGTGCGGAATTATGTCGTCAGGCCAGAAGGCGAACGTTCCGTTTACGCCGTCGTGGTTCAGCACGAACTGCCAAAAGAACCAAGAATGCACATTCTTGGCTACGACCAGTACAGCGATCCTGTGTTGCGTGCCGCAATGGGCAAGTCGCGCGACAGCAATGCGATCACGCTGACCGGCAAACTCGAGCCGCTGGGCCAAACCGAATTGGCAAATGATGTTCGCGTACTGATGTTTTTGCCGGTCTACCAGAAAAACAAGCCGCATGAAACCGTGGAAGAACGGAGAAAACACCTCATCGGCTGGGCTTTTGCACCGCTGTATATGAACGAAGCAATGGCCGGCATGGAGGACGAAATCACGGCCAACATAGCGGTCAAGATCTACGATGATGAAATTTCGGAAAAAAACCGTTTGTTCGATTCAAACGATTTTCCTGGAGGAGCGCATGCAGACGGTCAGCTGAATTTCAGGAGCATTCGCAAAGCCGAATTTGGCGGCCGAACCTGGACGCTGGTAATGCATTCGATACCCGGATTCGAAGTGCGGCTGGATACCAGCAAGTCGCATCTGATTCTAGGCGTGGGTTTGATGCTGAGTCTGCTGCTGGCTTTTCTGACATGGCTGCTGGGAACGGGAAGGGCTCGCGCGCAGGCGCAGGCTGAACGGTTAACGGCAAATCTGAAAGAAAGCGAAATACGCTTCCGCTTCATGGCAGATGCGGCGCCAGCGATGATCTGGATGTCTAACGCCAACCGCAAGCGTCTGTGGGTGAATCGTGGCTGGCTCGATTTCACGGGAGCGTTAAATCTGGACGATTTCAACCGCCGATGGAAAACCTGCATTCATCCGGATGATGCTGTGCAATATGAGTCGATACGCCGAACTGCGCATGAGAAACAGCAAGCGTTTGGATCGGAATACCGCGTGCGCCGCCATGACGGCCAGTACCGCTGGCTGATGAGCACGGCACTTCCCCGTTTCAACGACGAAGGGAAATTCCTGGGACTGATCGGAGCAGCCATTGACATTACCGCGCGCAAGCAGGCGGAAGAAAAACTGACCCAGTCCGCATTGATGTTTCAAAACAGCAGCGAAGCGATGCTGATAGCCGATGTCGACACAGAAAGTCGCGAGTCATTTGTTGCTGATATCAACCCGGCATTCACCTCACTGATTGGTTACGCCTCCGGCGAAATCATCGGCAAGAATGCCAAGCTGCTGCGTTCAGACAAGCATGAGCCGGCATTTTTTGAGGCGATAGAGAACTCCGTCAAAGATGCCGGTGGCTGGCAGGGGGAATACCATGCGCTGTGCAAAAATGGGGCGACCCGTTTGGGATGGCTGATTATCTCGGCCATCTTCGATGAAAAAGGTCGTGTGTGCAAATACGTATCCATCTTTCGCGACATCACCGAGCAGAAAGCAAACGAAGAGAAGCTGCGGCTGGCTGCGCTGGTGTACCAGAACAGCAGCGATGCGATGATGGTGTTTGATATCGATCCGAAAAATCATCAGTCCAAGATTGCGGATGTGAACCCGGCGTTCACCGTGGTGACGGGTTATGCGCGTGATGAAGTGATCGGCCAGGGGCCTGACATACTGCGCCCGGAACAGTACCGTCCGGAGTTTTATGAGGCGATGCAGAAAGAATTTTTCAGCACCGGACGCTGGCAGGGCGAGTTTACCCGCGTACGCAAGAACGGGGGGCATTCGATTACGTGGTTGAGTTTGCATGCGATCTACGATGACAATGGCATCATGACGCGGTATGTGTCGATTTCTCGCGATATCAGCAAGCAAAAGGAAGACGAGGAAACGATTCGTGCACTGACGACTGGCCTGATAGCGGCCAAAGAAGAGGAAGCGAGGCGGATTGCGCGTGAAATCCACGATGATTTGGGTCAGAGGCTGTCATGGCTGCGCATGAATCTGGCCATGTTGCCGAAACTGGTCAGCAGGCAGCCGGAGCAGATGGCCGATGCAGTTGAGCGCATGAAGGAGTCTGTCGAACACATCCTCTCGGTGGTCAGAAACATTTCGACCAACTTGCGCCCGGCCACGCTGGACATGGGGTTCATCATGGCGGTTCAGTGGCAAATTGAGAATTTTCGCGCCAATACCGGCATTGAATGCAGGCTCGATAATCGCTTGCAGGAGGGATTCAATTTGCCAGATGAGTGCTCGACCGGTGTGTTTCGTATTTTGCAGGAGGCGTTGACCAATGTGGCGCGCTATGCCCAAGCCAGTTGTGTCGAAGTGACACTGTCGCGGCAAAGAGGCAATTTGGTTATGGAAATCATGGATAATGGCATCGGCTTCGAACCGGCGCAGCAACGCAAGTCAAGATCCACCGGCCTGGCAGGCATGCGCGAGCGAACCACCATGCTGGGCGGAGCAATCGAGTTTGTGAGCACGCCGGGACATGGGACAACCGTAAGATTGAAAGATGCTCAAGGTAGTGATTGCCGATGACCACGCGATGATGCGGGAAGGATTGCGCCGGATTATCGACGATTCCGGCAACATGACCGTGATGGCGGAAGCGGCGGATGCAATCGAAGCGCTGGAACAAGCGAGCCAGCACGATTGTGATTTACTGCTGATGGACATGTCGATGCCCGGCATGACAGGCATCGAACTGATTCAGAAAATCCGGCTGGTGAAACCGGCACTGCCGATTCTGGTGATGAGCATGCACGACACGGGCTTGATCGCCGCCGGAGCCTTGAAGGCCGGAGCCAATGGCTACATCACCAAGAATACCGACCCGGAACGTTTTCCGTCGATTATTGCCAGAATTGCCGAGGGCGGGCGATACATCGATCCGGTGATTGCGAACAGCATCATTTTTGCGGGCGCCAATGAACCCCAGCCCCATGAGCAACTGTCTGAGCGTGAAAAACAGATATTGCAGATGATTGTTGCGGGCAAATCCATCAAGGGTATTGCCTCTGAACTGTTCATCAGCCCCAAGACGGTGACCACGCACAAGAAGCGCCTCATGGAAAAGCTGGATATCCAGAACAATGCCGACCTTGTGCGTTATTCGCTGGAGCATCAGCTGGGCACGCCTTCGGATTGAATTTTCCGGCAGGCTCTCTTCCCTCGGCAGCGTCTTGACAATCGCCTTCCCTGCGATAGATTAACCTCTAATGGAAATGTAGGGATAACCCTACACGTGATTCCGTTTCGCCCGATATTTTTCCGCGCGGCAATTAATTAATCTGTTCCCTTGAATTGAGGCAAGGGTAATGATCGTCCGACAAGGACGTCAAGCCAGCCGATAACCAAAGACATCAATTATTGTGAACAAGGATTAATTATGCAGGAAGTGAGTAGTCATACCGCAAGAGCGTCGTCGTCGGCACGGTCTGGCAGCAACGCTGAGAATGAATTTCTGGCCTTTACCTTGGGCAAGGAAGAATACGGTGTAGAAATATTGAAAGTGCAGGAAATTCGCGGCTTCGACAACGTCACGAAAATTGCCAATGCGCCAGATTACCTCAAGGGCGTGGTGAACCTGCGCGGTACCATCGTGCCGATCATCGACATGCGCATCAAATTCAATCTGGGCAAACCGACTTACGACGAATTTACCGTGGTCATCGTACTCAATATCAGCAATCGGATTATGGGCATCGTGGTCGACAGCGTGTCGGACGTGACGACACTGACGCCGGAGCAGATTCGGCCGGCACCTGAAATGGGCAGTGCATTGAAGACCGATTACCTGATTGGTCTGGGAACAGTTAATGACCGGATGCTGATTCTGGTTGATATCGAAAAATTGATGGGCAGCGCCGACATGGGGTTGACCGATTCATTGGTGTACTAGTCGCAAGACGGTGAATCCGAAGCAAGAAACAATATTGAGAGGTTGATAATGAAGAACATAAAGATTGGAACACGTCTTGGGCTGGGCTTTGCGGTGGTTTTGTTGATTATGGTCGGTATGGCCATTTTTGGCATCAACCGCTTGGCGGTGGTTAACAATGCGTCAACAGACATGGCGGAGAACCGTATTCCAAAGCTGATGCAAGTGCAGCAAATTCAAGATCAGCTTAATGTCATGTCACGTTCAGTTCGCAAAAATTGCTCGTGTTTACGCGGCGCGCAAGGTTATTGCAGAAACCTTTGAAAAGCTGGACAAATCGATGGTAACCCCGAAGGGGCGTGAGCTGGTAAAGGCCACTGTTGAAAAACGAACTGCTTACGTGGCTGCCGTCGATAAGTTCATCAAGCAGTTTGACGATGCCAAATATGACGAAGCCTTAAACTTTATGCAGGGGGACTTTCGCAAAGCTCAGTACGCTTATTTCGAGCAATTGGAAGCGTTCCAGAATTATTTGGTTGAAGCAATGAACAAGGGCAACAAAGAGGCGGACGACAATTACGCCTTGGCGCGCATGTTGATGATAGCGATGGCGGTTGTTGCCGTTGTCATCGGTATCCTGGTGGCACTTTTTACCACCCGCTCGATCACCCGCCCGCTGGGAGAGGCGGTCAAAGTGGCAGAAACGGTAGCTTCGGGCGATTTGACGGCTCGCATTGAGGTGAGGTCGAAAGACGAAACCGGCCAACTGATGCAGGCGCTGAAAAAC